>NZ_CP150269.1:5717500-6377500 GCF_037976825.1 Paenibacillus sp. FSL K6-1330 | reverse complement strand
CTCGTTAAGGAACTCGGCAAAATGACCCCGTAACTTCGGGAGAAGGGGTGCCTCGGTAGGGTGAATAGCCCGAGGGGGCCGCAGTGAAAAGGCCCAAGCGACTGTTTAGCAAAAACACAGGTCTGTGCGAAGCCGTAAGGCGAAGTATACGGGCTGACGCCTGCCCGGTGCTGGAAGGTTAAGGGGAGCGGTTAGGGAGTAATCCCGAAGCTGTGAACCGAAGCCCCAGTAAACGGCGGCCGTAACTATAACGGTCCTAAGGTAGCGAAATTCCTTGTCAGGTAAATTCTGACCCGCACGAATGGCGTAACGACTTGGGCGCTGTCTCAACGAGAGATCCGGTGAAATTTTAATACCTGTGAAGATGCAGGTTACCCGCGACAAGACGGAAAGACCCCATGGAGCTTTACTGCAGCTTGATATTGGATTTGGGTACGATCTGTACAGGATAGGTGGGAGCCTTTGAAGCATGAGCGCCAGCTTGTGTGGAGGCGACGTTGGGATACCACCCTGATCGTATCTAGGTTCTAACCTGGTACCGTAATCCGGTACGGGGACAGTGTCAGGCGGGCAGTTTGACTGGGGCGGTCGCCTCCTAAAGAGTAACGGAGGCGCCCCAAGGTTCCCTCAGAATGGTTGGAAATCATTCGAAGAGTGCAAAGGCATAAGGGAGCTTGACTGCGAGACCTACAAGTCGAGCAGGGACGAAAGTCGGGCTTAGTGATCCGGTGGTACCGCATGGAAGGGCCATCGCTCAACGGATAAAAGCTACCCTGGGGATAACAGGCTTATCTCCCCCAAGAGTCCACATCGACGGGGAGGTTTGGCACCTCGATGTCGGCTCATCGCATCCTGGGGCTGAAGTAGGTCCCAAGGGTTGGGCTGTTCGCCCATTAAAGCGGTACGCGAGCTGGGTTCAGAACGTCGTGAGACAGTTCGGTCCCTATCTGTCGTGGGCGTAGGAAATTTGAGAGGAGCTGTCCTTAGTACGAGAGGACCGGGATGGACGTACCGCTGGTGCACCAGTTGTTCCGCCAGGAGCATGGCTGGGTAGCTACGTACGGAAGGGATAAGCGCTGAAAGCATCTAAGCGTGAAGCCCCCCTCAAGATGAGATTTCCCAATTCGTAAGACCCCTTGAAGACCACGAGGTAGATAGGTTGGAGGTGGAAGTGCAGCAATGCATGGAGCTGACCAATACTAATCGGTCGAGGGCTTATCCAAAAACTATTTCAATGTGCTGCAAATTCGTTTCGTATCTAGTTTTCAGGTGATCAATCACTTGAATTAAATATTGTTCCCTGATAGCTCAGTTGGTAGAGCACTCGACTGTTAATCGAGTTGTCACAGGTTCGAGTCCTGTTCGGGGAGCCATTTATGGAGAGGTGTCCGAGTTGGCCGAAGGAGCACGATTGGAAATCGTGTAGGCGCCAAAAGCGTCTCGAGGGTTCGAATCCCTCTCTCTCCGCCACTATTATTTCAAGCAAGGCCCGTTGGTCAAGGGGTTAAGACACCTCCCTTTCACGGAGGTAACAGGGGTTCGAATCCCCTACGGGTCACCACTTTCTTTATTGCATCAGGGGATGAGAATCCCGTCGGTTCGTCGGAGCTTAACTTCGGTAGTATAGGCTTCGCAGTCTAGAACGAAGTGAGAGTATCCCCTACGGGTCACCACTTTCTTTTGAAAAACACTTGCTTCTTATATCAGATTTTGGTATGATTAAAGTCGCTTTGTTACGGAGGCTTAGCTCAGCTGGGAGAGCATCTGCCTTACAAGCAGAGGGTCGGGGGTTCGATCCCCTCAGCCTCCACCATGATTTATCCCCAAAAAGTGAAGCTCATGCTTCGCAAGTAATTCCGATTACTATTCGGGGACCCCATACAAGCAACCCTTTTAATGACGCGGGGTGGAGCAGTTCGGTAGCTCGTCGGGCTCATAACCCGAAGGTCGTAGGTTCAAATCCTGCCCCCGCAACCAATTTATATCGCGATAGCGATAATGCCTCATGGAACTGTGGTGTAGAGGCCTAACATGCCTGCCTGTCACGCAGGAGATCGCGGGTTCGAATCCCGTCAGTTCCGCCATTATTTATAACTTTGGGATGAGATGAGTATCCGATATTGGGTTCCGTCAAAGTTCGCGAAGAGCTTTAAGGCTCGGTAGCTCAGTCGGTAGAGCAGAGGACTGAAAATCCTCGTGTCGGCGGTTCGATTCCGTCCCGAGCCACCATGTACGTTTTATAACTTTATATGCCGGTGTAGCTCAATTGGTAGAGCAACTGACTTGTAATCAGTAGGTTGGGGGTTCAAGTCCTCTCGCCGGCACCATTCTGGAGGATTAGTGAAGTGGCTAAACACGGCAGACTGTAAATCTGCTCTCTTCGAGTTCGGTGGTTCGAATCCATCATCCTCCACCAGTTTTTAGGGGCATAGTTTAAAGGTAGAACAACGGTCTCCAAAACCGTTGGTGTGGGTTCAATTCCTGCTGCCCCTGCCATTGAATATTTATAATGAACTTGGCGATCGTGGCGAAGGGGTTAACGCACCGGATTGTGGTTCCGGCATTCGTGGGTTCGAGACCCATCGGTCGCCCATTATTTCATTATGATTATTCTCTAAAAAAACTATTACATTATGGCGATCGTGGCGAAGGGGTTAACGCACCGGATTGTGGTTCCGGCATTCGTGGGTTCGAGACCCATCGGTCGCCCCATAGTTTTTTTAAAAATGTTGGGGATTAGCCAAGCGGTAAGGCAACGGACTTTGACTCCGTCATGCATAGGTTCGAATCCTATATCCCCAGCCATTGATTTTTATGTTTGCGGACGTGGCTCAGCGGTAGAGCATCGCCTTGCCAAGGCGAGGGTCGCGGGTTCGATTCCCGTCGTCCGCTCCATTTTTATTTCTGGCGCCATAGCCAAGTGGTAAGGCACAGCTCTGCAAAAGCTTTATCCCCAGTTCGAATCTGGGTGGCGCCTCCATAACAAAACTATGTGCCCTTAGCTCAGCTGGATAGAGCGTTTGACTACGAATCAAAAGGTCAGGAGTTCGAATCTCTTAGGGCACGCCATAAAGTAAGCCGGTGTGGCGGAATTGGCAGACGCGCGCGACTCAAAATCGTGAGGGAAACCGTGGGGGTTCGAGTCCCTTCACCGGCATCATCCAAAAGGAATGTAGACTATAAACGTCTGCATTCCTTTTTTCGTTGCATTTACATCGATATTCGTTTCTCGGTAGCAGCTAAGCTGAAGATCCGTTACTCTTCATGATAAAAGGCTAATCTTGATGAGCTTAAGTGTTATGTCACTTCATTTTATAACTCGCAAGCAATACACCTTAATCCTATGCAAACTTCTGAGATGCAACCTCCTTAGATCAATCCCACTTCCTTTACTATGGTATCCTTCTTCATGATTTTCATATTCGGCCCCATGCTTCATCCTACCGCTACCTTAACCTACCGTTCCACGGGCTTTACTACTATCACCTTAGAGCTGAAGCTATACTCATCAAACTAAACTAACATTAGAAAGCACGTCTCTTTATTAGGTAAAACAAAAGCAAGGATACCGGAGGATTCATCTACACAGGTCAGCTTATCGAATCATTGATCCAGTGCAGGGTTGGACGCAGGTCTATAGGAGGCCCCGCCTTAGGTCTAGGTGCAAAAACCGTCCCCAGGCCGTTTTAGTGAAACTCGAAATTACCTAGAATAGAGTCATAAGGTTGAACAAATGAAACAACGATCAAACAACAGAAAGGCGGTGTATAAATGAGAAATTCAAAAGGAAATGGAATGAGTATCCTGTTGATTGGTGTAGGGATCTTGGTTCTCCTGGGAGTATTCGGTCCTCTGCTTGGATGGTTGTTCAGTCTTGTAATTCCAATCCTGATGGTCGCTTTGGGATACTACGGGATCCGGAGAGGTAACACCTTGATGGGATGGGTTATTCTCGGTATCGGTGTGATCTGGTTGATGGGTAAACTGTCTTGGCTGATCGGTCCGATCCTTGGAATCATCTTGATCATCTACGGGGTGTCCCGATTGAAGAATGGTAGACCCCGTTATTGATAAAAACCACTACATTAAATAACATGCAAAAACAACAGATCATGATAGATGAGGAGGGCTAAGCGAATATGAGTGTTTTCCGGCGGATAAGAGACATAACCGTAGCAACATTGAATGAAAAGCTCGAGCAGAGCCAGGATCCGGTTCGATTGATCGACCAGTTCCTACATTCAACCAGACAGGACATTGCTGAGGCTGAGAAGCTGCAGCAGCAATGTCAAGTACATTCCAGACAGCTGAAGCAGCAGGTGGATCAAGCAGAAACCATGCGATATAAACGCGAAGAGCAGGCACTGCTTGCACTGAAGGCCGGTGAAGAACATCTTGCCAAGCTGGCATTGCAGGAGAAGCTGATCTATGAGGAAAAGATTGAACAGTATCAAGGCCTGTTGTCCTCAAGCCTGGAGTCGTTAAAAGAAATCGAGGAGCAGCTCGGCGAGCTGCGGATGGAATATCAGACGGTATACAGCAAACGTCAGTATTATGTTGCCCGAGTGGAAACCCTTCGTCTTCAGCAAAAAATGAATGAACGTACAGGCTCCTATGGCGGCGGTCCTGATGTACCGAAGATGTTCAATCGTCTCGAAGACCGTATCAGCGACTGGGAACTGGAAGCCAGAAGTCTTCGCGATTTACGCCGCATGGGGCAGGAATACATGGATCAGGCTGGTGAAACAGTCTCCACTGTATTGGAAAAAGAACTTGCCCGCCTGAAGCAAAAGCTGAATAACAGCGGAAAGGAGTAACCATGACTAGATTGTACCGTTCCACCCGAGACAAGATGTTCACAGGGTTGATCGGCGGTATATCCGATCATTTCGGAGTCGAATCTACCCTACTTAGAATCATATTTGTAGTCAGTATCTTTTTCACAGGCGGTACAACGCTGTTGATCTATCTGATTGCATCCCTTGTAGTACCTAAGGAGCCGTACTATCACGATCCGTATGGTCCACAGGGAAGACATGGTGGCGGATACCGTTACAACGATCATCCGGGCCCGGGACTAGGCTACAACAGCTATAACGATGCTTATGGACGTCAAGGCTATCCTAATGAGCATGGAAGTTTTGGCCCCAAATATGACCGTCCCAATGGCACAAGAAACAATGCGTCTGCGGATTCCGATCTGGATGCGATGATGAAGGATATTGAGAGAAAAGCAATGCAAAAAGAAATCGAAGAATTGAAGAAAAAACTTTCGAACTATGAGAAGGGAGATAAATAACATGGGAGTATTTAAAAGAATTAAGGATATGACGAAAGCATCGGTGAATGAACTGCTGGATAAAGTAGAGGATCCAATCGTAATGTTGAACCAGTACCTGCGCGACATGGAGGCAGAAATTCATGAAGCAGAGGTAACAGTAGCGAAGCAAATGGCTAACGAGCGTCGTATGAAGCAGCGCGTCGATGAGGCTGTGAAGATGGCGGCACAACGTGAAGCTCAAGCTGAATTGGCTCTTAAAAATGGTCAAGAAGAAGTGGCTCGCAAGCTGCTTGAAGAGAAGATCTATTTCGATCAAAAAGAAACCGAGTACGTGGAATTGCACCTGCAATCCGAGGCTCAAGCGAAAGAACTTGTAGCTCAGCTGCATGAAATGAAAGACGAGTTCTACAAAATGCGCAACAAGCGCAATGAGCTTGTAGCTCGCGCTCAAATGGCTAAAGCGAAGAAGCAAATGTCTCAAGTGAGCAGCCTGCATACGATCGAAAGCGGCAGTGCTTCGATGGGCTTCCACCGCATGGAGGAAAAAATCATGCAACTGGAAGCAGAAGCTGATGTGCTTCGCGCCCCATACCGTCCTAACAATGCAGTATACACAAGCCCAGTGGATGCTGAGAAGCAATTGAAAGTCGATGAGCAGCTGCAAGCTTTGAAAAACAAAATGGGGAATTCTTCGAAGTCCGAGTAATTCCTTAACAAGTCAGCAAAATAAGATTAAACCGTATTCGAACACCATGTTCATATGATATGCTATACGAATGAGATTGTCGTATAGTACAGGCAAAGCCATACAGTGGAGAACGTCTCACTGCTATGGCTTTTCCGAGCTTATATCTTGGTCATCAAGGAGGTGCGACATGGACAGAAACCGCTGGATAGCAGTTGGTTTAATCAGCTTGGGTTTTATTATGCTTTTCGGCCGATGGTTTGGTTTCTTCACCATTGTCGCCCTGTTACTCATGTTCGCAGGTGTCCTTCAGATCAGACAGGGCTATTTGAAGAAGGGATACATTCTGCTCGGAGTAGGTGCCGTACTGCTGCTGCTGGAGCATCTCATGTTGATTATCGGCATCAGCTTGATATCGCTAGGTATTTTTTATGGCAAGTCCAAGCGAGCCCATACCACGACAAAGTACGTTCAGAAGCAGAACTTTATGTCTAACTTTGATTGGGATCTGACTCCATGGGTGATGCGCAGTCTGAGTGTGTGGCATGTACTTGGAGAAGCGGATGTGGATCTGTCCCTGGCGCTTCCAGAGGAACGCCAAACGGTCCTTATGTTCCATGGAATGCTGGGGGATATTGATCTGATGATCCCGGACTATTATGGGGTGGAGATCGAAGCCTCGATCCTGTTTGGCTCGATTCATATGGACGACCGGAAGGAAACCGGCATATTAAACCGCGTGCGGTATATATCACCCAATTACGAGGCCAGTGAATATAAAGTGAAATTTATTGTTTCTTATTTAGGCGGAGATTTGAATATAAAAATGACATAATAAACGTATGTCTTGTGTAAACCATTCAGGAGGGTTGCCCCGTGGAAACGGAAAAGAAAGCAAATATAATTACCCGAAGTATGCGTGAGGGGACCCTTCTGGGATTGGTTGTCATGCTCGTTGTCCTATATTTATTATATACATATGGTTATCTTCAACCATTTGAGACGTGGAAGAACCGGATCGAAGCCGGCATCACTCTGGTATTGCTGCCGATCGGGCTGGGTGCGATCTATGGCTTCTTCCAGGGATACCGGGTAAAACGACGAGTTGATCTTGTAAGGGAAACACTGGTGAACTGGGAAAAAGGCAGCCTTACGGACGTGATGCCGGACATCGGCGAAGACGAAGTGGGACGGCTTGGAGAACAGCTGGTGAAGATCAGCAAACGCTGGGAGGATCAAGTATCTTCTCTGCAGCGGTTATCAACGAACAATGCCCAGCTTGCCGAGCAGGCCAGGGTAACAGCAATTGTGGAAGAGAGGCAGCGTCTGGCGCGCGAGCTTCATGATGCGGTTTCTCAGCAGCTGTTTGCCATCTCGATGACGGCAACCGCTGTGGGTAGGACATTGGATAAGGATTTTGACAAAGCGCAGCGCCAGGTGGCTCTGATTGAGGAAATGTCGGCTGTGGCCCAGTCCGAGATGAGGGCGCTTCTTCTTCATCTGCGGCCTGTTTATCTCGAAGGGAAAGCACTGGAGCAAGGGCTGAAGGATCTGATCAAGGAATTGCGGATTAAAGTACCTATGGAAATTACGTTTGAGATGGACGATGACATACATTTGCTTAAAGGGATCGAAAATCATCTGTTCCGTATTATCCAGGAGGCCATGTCGAACACCCTCAGACACTCGAAAGCGGAGAAAATGGACATCCGAATTCACCGCAGGCAGAATACTGTTCGGGTAATGCTGCGGGACGATGGGATCGGATTTGAATTGGATGACAAGAAACAGACTTCCTACGGTCTATCGACGATGCAGGAACGGGTGACGGAGATCGGGGGCTCGGTACAATTCATAACAGCACCGGGTAAAGGGACTCGAATTGAGATCGTTGTGCCACTCATAAATGATGAACGTAAACGGGGGGATGTAGATGGAAACGCCGATTAAGGTGCTGCTGGTGGATGATCATGAGATGGTCCGGATCGGTTTAGCGGCTGTGCTTGGTACAGAGGACGGCATCGAGGTGGTTGGTGAAGCGGGCAGCGGCGAGGAAGGGATACGCTTAGCGCAGGAATATCATCCTGATGTGGTGCTGATGGACTTGGTGATGGACGGAATGGATGGAATCGAGACGACGCGCCAATTGATGAATCAGTTTCCGAATCTTAAGGTCATTGTACTGACCAGCTATCTGGACGATGAGAAGATGTATCCGGTTATTGAAGCAGGTGCGTTCAGTTATTTATTGAAGACATCCCGTGCTTCTGAAGTAGCTGATGCTATACGTGCAGCCGCACGCGGGCAGTCGGTGCTGGAGTCGCAGGTTGCCTCCAAGATGATGAATCGATTCCGGCATCCGCAAAATGAAGCTCCGGCGCATAACGACCTTACGGACCGGGAAATGGAAGTGCTGCGACTGGTGGCGCAGGGCAAGTCGAATCAGGATATTGCTGATGATTTGATTATAGGCATCAAAACCGTGAAATTTCATGTAACGAATATTTTAGGCAAGCTGGGGGTAGAGGATCGGACCCAAGCTGCCATCTACGCTTATAAAAATGGGCTGGCTGAGTAAGGAAGGCCAGCTCTTTTTTTATGCGACGAGCGTGACATAATCAGATCCAACATGCTAGGCGTGGTACAAAACAGTCCATGATGCTGCTTGTGGTATGACATATCCATGTAAACACTGAGAGATCAGGCTTAAAGACTCCCGGATCGGGAGTCTTTTATTTATGAACAGGGAAGCCGGAAGATTTACATACAGCCCGTTTGAAGGATGTTTTAAAAAAAGCGAGGTATAAATCCGCGGAGATGAGGCCATCCTTTTTACTAGATTGATAGATTCGAACGGGGAGGCGTGACTGACCATGCGGAAAATGCGTTTACAGATCATTGTGATGATGTTGTTGCTGTGCGGGGCAGCAGGTATGATGGCGGGTTTTGCAGGAACAACGGAAAGCAATCGAAATGAATCAGCTCCGCATACGAGAGAAGCGTCAACTTCAGCTTCAGGTGGAACGGGAGAAAATGATATCGATGGAACAACTGGAGCCGGGGTAGCTGCAGAAAGCGATCTAACGCTTCTGACAGCGCTCGGGCAAGAACATATGGAGCCTTCGGCAATGCTCACGGTAAAAATTCAAGGAGAAATGATAAATTCTGTTCCTAAGGATCAAGCTAAGAAAGCAGCTGAGCACCTGGCTCGTACAATGGGGCTCTCCGGAATTACGACGTCCCGGCTTCAAGGAAATGAAGTGTTTCAAGCAGAAGGCTTGCTCTCAGGTGTATCGGTGCATCTGGATTGGGCCCTCACAAAGGAGGGCCATAGTTATATCAGAGCCATGCTTGTTGGAGAAGCGGCTGGGCAGACACGGGAAATGATGGCCCTACAGCAGCAGATTCAAGAAATGATGAAGCAAGCCGGCATACCGAACACATGGAATGCGTCCATTCAAGGGTATGCAACGGAGACCGCAAGCGTTGATGGGACAATGGCTCAAGTAGAAGAGGCCGTAGCCCAAAAAATCTTACTTCGCTCCGTTGAAGATTATGCAGATGACAAAACACAAAGCCGTTCTTATGAGGTTCCTTCACTTGGTGCTTTTGTGATGAGTGGCGACACGCCGATTCATATGCAGATCGCAGTGCATGAAGATTCGATGAAGAAAAGTAGTAGAATAACGATCGGATTTCCCGTCATTACAATAGAATATTGAAAATGATTTCTGAAACTCCGATGAAAAAATACGGAATGAGATAGCATACTTGAAATGAATATGCTAAAATGTCATCACATCGAGTTAAGTGCCGATGCATAAAAATACACTATAATTCATAGAAAGAATGAGGAGCCATGGCTGAAAATCAAAATCTAGATACAATGAAGACACCGGGAGCTGTATTTTTCATCTTTGGAGCGACTGGTGATTTGGCAAGACGTAAGTTGTTTCCGGCGATCTACAGTCTTTATCGTGAAGGAAAACTGGATGAGGATTTTGCGGTAATCGGCGTGGCGCGGCGTCCGCGCACCCAGGAAGAGTTTCGGGAGGACGTGTATCGTTCGATTCAGGAATTCTGCCGATACAGTTCGGAACAGGATAGTGAATGGAATGCATTTGCACAGCATTTTGAATATAAATCTTTAGATATTAACAATATTGACGGTTTCCGTGAGCTTCGTGAACAAACGGAGCAACTGGAAACGAAATTTAATATACCGGGCAACCGCTTATTTTATCTTGCACTTGCACCGGAATTGTTCGGCAGCGTATCGTTTAACCTGATGAAGGGCGGTATGCTCGACGGAGAAGGCTGGAACCGTCTTGTGATCGAGAAGCCATTCGGCTACGATCTGGAATCGGCTGCCAAGCTGAACGAAGAAATCCGTAAAGTATTCAAGGAAGAAGAGGTCTACCGGATTGACCATTATCTTGGTAAAGAAATGGTACAGAACATCGAAGTTATGCGTTTTGCGAATGCTTTCTTTGAGCCGCTGTGGAACAACAAGCATATCGCCAATATCCAAATCACGCTTGGTGAGACGGTTGGTGTCGAGGAGCGCGGCGGATACTATGATCATGCCGGTGCACTAAGGGACATGGGCCAAAACCATATGCTGCAGCTGCTAACCATGATTGCGATGGAACCGCCTAGCCGTCTGCTCGCAGAGGATATCCGCGACGAGAAGGTAAAAGTGCTTCGTTCCTTGCGTCCGTATGCCACACATGAAGAAGTGAAGAACAACGTAGTTCGTGGTCAGTATACAAGCGGTTCAGCGGGCGGTAAAGATCTGCCGGCTTACCGTGAAGAGGACAAGGTTAATCCGGAATCCAATACGGAAACCTATTTTGCGGCCAGAGTATTCGTGGACAACTTCCGCTGGGCGGGTGTACCGTTCTATATCCGCACGGGCAAACGTCTGCCGGTTAAGACAACCGAGGTGGTTGTTGAGTTCAAACGGATGCCAACCAACGTATATTTGGGCCAAAAGCATTCCCTGGAGCCTAACCTGCTTGTCATCCGCGTGAATCCGATGGAAGGCATTTACGTGAAGATAAATGCCAAAAAGCCGGGATCTGAGTCCGAGATCGCTCCTGTAGCGATGGACTTCTGCCAAAGCTGCATCGTGGGCATTAACTCTCCTGAAGCGTATGAGCGTCTACTGCATGACGCTGCTCGTGGAGATTCCACATACTTTACACGCTGGGACGAAGTGGCCTCCGCATGGTCCTTCGTGGATCGTATCGCCAGCGCATGGAGAGAGAACCAAGGCGAGCTGGAATCGTATCCTGCGGGCTCGTGGGGACCTGACAAGGCAGATGAGCTGTTGAAGGAAGACGGATTCCACTGGTGGCCGGTTAACGGTCAGCTCGAGGATAATGTGGTGTGGTTGAAAAACTAAGATCATTTTCTAAAATTTACGTATTAAAAATCATCCTCATGCGCACGGCGCATGGGGATGATTTGCGTATGAATTGTGGTACAATGATATACATGACTTTAGTTACGAAGGGATAAGTGAAATGGCAAAGCTAATAGATGAACTGCAGCAGGAAGTGGATAAGCGCCGTACGTTCGCGATTATTTCCCACCCTGACGCCGGTAAAACAACACTGACCGAGAAGCTGCTCTTGTTCGGGGGCGCCATTCGTCTGGCTGGATCGGTTAAAGCTCGTAAAGCGAGCAAGCATGCAACGAGTGACTGGATGGAGATCGAGAAGCAGCGGGGAATCTCGGTTACCTCGTCTGTTATGCAATTTGATTATTTAGGGCATCGAATTAATATATTGGATACGCCGGGTCACCAAGATTTCAGTGAGGATACCTATCGTACGCTGACAGCTGCTGACAGCGCCGTCATGTTGATTGACGTAGCCAAAGGGGTCGAGGCTCAAACGATTAAATTATTCCAGGTGTGTGCGAAGCGGGGCATTCCGATCTTTACCTTTATCAACAAACTCGACCGCGAAGGGCGCAGCCCGTTTGATCTGATGGAAGAGCTTGAACAGGTTCTCGGCATCCGCTCCGTACCGATGAATTGGCCGATCGGCTCCGGGCGTGACCTGTGCGGCGTGTACGACCGGGTTAAGAATCAAGTTGAATTGTTCCAGGGCGACGACCATTCCACGATTAAAGTACAGAAGGTTGAGGGCTATGAGGATCCGATCATTCGCGAGATGGCAGGCGATTACCTGCATGATCAGTTATGTCAAGACCTCGAGCTGCTGGATGTTGCCGGAGACCAATTTGATCTGGAGAAAGTTATGCAGGGTCAGTTAACACCTGTATTCTTCGGAAGTGCGATCAATAATTTCGGCGTCCAGACCTTCCTGGAGAACTTTCTTCAGCTTGCGCCGAAACCGGAGCCGCGCCATAGTAAGGACGGTTTGGTGGAACCCACTGAAGAGAAGTTCTCCGGATACGTATTTAAGATTCAAGCCAATATGAATCCGGCTCACCGGGATCGTATCGCTTTCCTGCGAATCGTATCGGGCAAGTTCGAACGCGGTATGAGCGTGAAGCATGTTCGGGTAGGCAAGGAAATCAAGCTGGCGCAGCCGCAGCAGTTTTTGGCCCAGGATCGAGATATTGTGCAGGAGGCATACCCTGGCGATATTATCGGTCTGTTTGACCCGGGCATTTTCCGGATTGGGGACTCGCTCAGTCAAGGACGTGAAGTTGTATTCGATGAGCTTCCAACGTTCTCACCAGAAATCTTTGCCAAAGTAACGGTGAAGAATGCGCTGAAGCATAAGCAGTATCAGAAGGGGATTGATCAGCTGACGGAAGAGGGTACCATTCAGGTATTCCGTACCGTGAGTTTCGATGAGACCATTCTCGGGGTTGTCGGACAGCTCCAGTTCGAAGTCTTCGAGTACCGGATGAAGGGAGAATACGGCGTCGATGTCATGCTTCAACGGATGCCGTATCAGTTCGCTCGCTGGATCGTGGATGACAATCTTGATCCGTCCAAGTTCCGGATTAACTCAACACTGGTCAAGGACAAGAAGGATAACTATGTTGTCTTGTTCGAAAATGAGTACGCGATGAGAACGGCCATCGACAAGAATCCAACCGCTCAGTTTCTTGAGACTGCTCCGTAAGAGATGTTATAAATATGCAATGTAAAGAACAATCCCCCAGCTTTCACAGCTTAGGGGATTGTTCTTTTTGTTGACTATGGGATTATCCTTGAAGTTTGCCAGGCGTAACGGTTTTCAAATGATCATGCAGGGAAGAGACAAGGCTGTTCTGCTGGGAAGCATTCATGTCTTTCCACATCATTTCAAACATTACACCGAGTCCCGGCAGGGCAGCTTCAGGCCCGTCAACGGAACCCTCGATCATGGAGCGCAGCTCTTCTTCGTCCTGATTGTGGACTTTATGAATGACAGCCTGCCTTAGATCTAACAATATGGACATGATATGTTCCTCCTTGTTATGAAAGGGTCATTGTGTAATGTACCCGTTCCAGGGCAGTTACATTCAAGTATTCGGGACAGTATGATATACTATTATCATTATGATTATGGATGACCTAGGCTCGTGGGGGGATATATAAATGGCTAAGAAGCAGTACGCAGTAATCGGTATGGGGCGTTTTGGCACGAGTGTTGCCAAGGAATTGAGCAGCATGGGATTTGATGTATTAGCCGTAGACGCGAGCGAACAGCGCATTCAGGAAATCGCGAGTATGGTCACGCATGCCGTATCGGCGGATTCGACCGATGAAGAAGCGCTTCGGGCGCTGGGCATACGGAATTTTGATGTGGTTGTCGTGGCGATCGGGGAGGATATTCAATCCAGCATTTTGACTACGCTGATCTTGAAGGATCTTGGCGTTCCGGCCATTATCGTGAAAGCGAAGAATGAGCTGCACGGAAAAGTGCTGAACAAAATCGGTGCAGATAAGGTGATTTTCCCTGAGCGGGATATGGGGCTTCGGGTTGCCCATCATCTGGTGTCACCGAATATTTTGGATTACATCGATTTGTCAGACGACTACAGCATTATGGAGATGCTTGCTACAGGAGATCTGGTCGGTCACAATCTGATAGAGCTGGATATTCGGGCACGGTTCGGCTGCAATGTCATGGCGATTCGAAGTGATGCGGACATGAACATTTCGCCAAGTCCGGATGACCGGA
The DNA here is from genome assembly GCF_037976825.1 of Paenibacillus sp. FSL K6-1330. Lineage (NCBI taxonomy): Bacteria > Bacillati > Bacillota > Bacilli > Caryophanales > Paenibacillaceae > Paenibacillus > Paenibacillus sp. FSL K6-1330. The sequence continues at coordinate 6,363,381 of NZ_CP150269.1, read as the reverse complement.
TTGAGGAAGGCGATATTCTCGTTATTGTAGGGCATAAGAATGACTTAACGAAGCTGGAGCTTGCTTATCCGAAGTAATACTGTCCATTTGCGGTATGCTGGGTTGAGCTGGACTCGGTTTTGTATATAAGTAAAGAACGGATGGATTACCATGGAGATACTATCGCCGCAGAATGCCAGAGTGAAGGGTTGGGCACAGCTGCAGGAGAAAAAACATCGAGACAAGCAGAACAAGTATGTGGTGGAAGGCATTCATCTCGTACAGGAAGCACTGTCATCCGGAGCGGACGTCGAGTGCGTTGCTTATGATGTGGAGAAGGGGATTCCCCAAGAACTCCGTCATATATCGGATACTGGACAAGGCGCCGAATGGATTGGCGTATCCCATGCCGTCATCTCGAAGGTCAGTGATACGCCGTCACCGCAGCAGGTGTTTGCCGTGGTTCGCAAAGAAGCACGTCAATGGCAGGATCTGATCCTGCGCGAGAACGGTTTGGTTGTCGTTCTGGACGGTCTTCAGGACCCGGGGAACGTGGGAACCATCATACGAAGCGCAGATGCCGTAGGGGCTGCAGGCGTGGTTCTGGGACGCGGCTGTGCGGATTTGTATAACCCCAAGACCTTGCGCTCTACCATGGGATCCTTGTTTCATCTATCTGTGCTGGAGGGTGATCTGCTGAGCATTTTGCCGGAAGCCAGGGAACGGGGAGCTCGATTGGTCACAACCATGCTGGAAGGGAATCGCTCCTGCTTCGAGTATGATTTTCAAGGGACAAGCTGGATCGTGATCGGAAGCGAAGGGCGCGGTGTCTCACCTGAGGTTGCCGAACTTGTGGACGATGCGATCCGGATTCCCATGCCGGGGAAAGCCGAATCGTTGAATGCGGCTATGGCTGCTTCGGTATTGATGTATGAGGCTTTACGGCAAAGAGAGTACGCCGGTCAATAATGACCGGAGCGGCTCGACAAGGCTGGAAGTGATTAGAAAGCAACTGCTAATCATATCCGGCTTTTTTTATTTAAGAGATAAGAAAGCGTAAGCTTCAGAGGCTTACCCTTCTTATCTCGTAAGAAAAACTTCCGCTAAATGCGGTCTGTCTTCTATGCAAGTACGTCGATGACGTTTTTCTTATTTTTGATAAGGATGGTAATAATAACAGAGTGTTCGAAAGGAGTAAAACCCATGTACGAGCAAAAAACAAAAGAAACGGATCACAGCGTGGTGGAGTTTATAGAGCAAGTGGATTCGCCAAAAAAACGAGAGGATGCTTATCGTTTGCTGGAGGTCTTTGAGGAGACGAGCGGTTTTCCGGCTAAGATGTGGGGACCCAGCATCATCGGCTTTGGCTCCTACCATTACCGCTACGCTACCGGGCATGAAGGAGATGCGCCGTTTGTAGGTTTTTCGCCGCGCAAAGCAAAAATCAGCCTGTATTTTGCGCCGGGCGATGAGCGGCGGGGGGAGCTGTTGACGAGTTTCGGTAAACATATGGCGGGAAAAGGCTGCGTGTATATTAATAAAGTGGCGGACATTGATATGGAGGTCCTAAAGCAGTTGATTCGGGAATCGATCGCCTTCTTGAACAAGACCTACCCGGCTCAGACCTAGCGAGTTCAAAGTCAGGAGATGTTGGCAAGATGCCTGGTTTGCCTGGCTTTAAGGGGAACTGGACCTAGGTGTGCTGAATGGGATTAAGGTGAATATTGGTATTTGACGTAAAACCATTTGGTGTCCTATAATGCAATAACGGAAACCAAATGGTTTCATAATTTTAAACATAAGCGAGGTTAATGTGATATGGATAACACATCAAACGGCAAGCTGCCGGATATTCGTCATACGCTTGTGCTGAAAGCACCCATCGAGAAGGTGTGGAAAGCCGTGGCAACGGCTGAAGGGATTTCGGCTTGGTTCATGCCCAACAATTTTGAACCGGTGGAAGGATTTGAGTTTCAATTGAATGCAGGCCCATGGGGAAATTCTCCTTGCAAGGTCACGCTTATTGACAAGCCTAACCGTTTGTCTTTTAACTGGGGCAAGGATTGGAGCGTTACGTTCGAACTGGTACAGCAGGGAGATCATACGGAATTCACGCTCATACACGGCGGTTGGACAGCGGATCAAGTGACCGAGTTCGAGGAAACTCACGATATCGTACGGGGCCGTATGGACAAAGGCTGGGCAGGCATTGTTCAGAAGCTTGCGGGATACGTCGAGGCCTAATCTATGTCGCAAGCTGCTCCGAAGCATGATGTTTATCAAGCGATCGCAGATCCGACACGCCGTAAGCTGCTTGGCTTGTTAAGTGATAAGGAGATGCCGGTTAAAGAAATTACAGGGCACTTCTCCATGACGCGGACCGCTGTCTCCAAGCATCTCCGAATTCTGGAGGAAGCGGGACTTGTGCAGGACCGCAAGGTTGGACGTGAAACCCGCTATCGGCTGGATGTTGAACCGCTTCAGGAATTGAAAGATTGGCTGGCTTATTTCGACCGCTTCTGGGAGAATAAACTGTCGATGCTGAAATATTATGTGGAAGATCAAGAAGACCATCCAATGAACGACCAGTAGATTCTTGATTCAGTCTTTCTTGAAAATGAGTATCTGTAAGGAAGAAGAGTGAGGATAAGCCAACCTTGCTCTTCTTTTTTGCCGTTTGTCCGCATACCCTCTATACAGGATAGCTTGCCATGGTAAACATGCTCCTCTGGGAGTAAATAGGAGGGACCAAGCATGAGACGAAAGAGATGGGGAAGCAGACGTTTATCTTTTCCGTCCCTATCATGGCCCAAACCAAGGAGAGCTTATAAACCACCGCGCAGAGGTTTCCGGCCCGTACCGCAGAGCCGAGGACGTCCTCAGGTTGCCAAACGACGCAGCATGAAAAAATGGTGGCTGATCGGTGCTCTGCTCCTTGTGTTTGGGATCGTTGAGTTTTTTATGTATATTGAACAGAATCTGCGGCCGCCGATCATGCATTTAGCCCAAATAAGGGTCAAACAGATTGCCACTGAAGCGATTAATAAAGCGATCACCTCTCAGGTGACGCAGGGCAAGGATTTTGATAATCTGGTCAATTGGAAAACGGATAGCTCCGGCAAAGTGACGGGATTCATGCTGAATTATGCCGAGCATTTAAAAATCACGTCCCATACAACGGAGGTTGTTCAGAGCACATTGGACGATATCCATAAGCGCAAGGAGCATATTCCGCTTGGTCAGGTGTTAAAAAGCCCGATCATCGCGTCATTCGGTCCGCAAATTCCATTAAAGATCGAGCCGCAGGGAGCGGTGAAGGTTCAACTGGACACCAGGCAGCAGGGTGCAGGCATCAACATGATTCTGGTGGAGGTATTCGTCCACATTGTAACGGAAGTAGCGGTTGTTGTTCCTTTTGACATGGAGCCGCAGATTGTGGAAACCGATATTCCCATCTCTTATCTGCTCGTGGTCGGCGATGTGCCGATGTATTATTATGACGGGCAAGGAAAGGCCGTCGGTGAGAACAAGGCAAGTGCGCCTAGCATAGCGATACCGCCGCCCGTTACGAATGAGAACAGCCATAATACGGAGCAGGAAATCCCGCCTGCAACAACGCCGGATCATCTTCCAGATGGAACAACGCCGCCTCTGGAACCTTCACCTGGCGCAGCGGATTTATCCGGACAAACGGGGGGAAACAACACCGGAGGCTAAGAGCGCTGTCTAATTCCATTTTGGCGCCAGCGTATGGAAGCCTGCACCATGATTCAGTTGGCCAGTTATGTATGTCCTTACGTAGAAAACGCGCCCCTGGGTTGAACTCAGGAGCGCGTTTTTTTCGAGCGTTTTTCTTCCATTTCCCAGTGTTTCAGCAGCGGGTAAGGATCGAATGCCCATTCGGTCAATCCGGTATCCCGGTAGATGCCGTAATGGAGGTGTGGAGGGAATTTGCCCTGGGTTCCCGGCTTGCCATAGCCGGAGCTGCCAACCCAGCCGAGGGTTTGACCCGGCGTAACGACATCCCCGAGCGAGATCCCTTTGTCAAAGCCTTGAAGATGGGCGTAATAGTGATAATGATTGTTCAAATCACGGATGCCGATGCGCCACCCGCCATATTTATTCCAGCCTTTAATTTCGACAACGCCGTAACACGTACTCCGGACAGGGACTCCATAGTTGGCAAACAAGTCCGTGCCTTCATGAACTCTTCTTCCTCCCCAGTTGCGGCCCATTCCAAATGTGCTTCGGTATGAGTAGTTGCTTTTGACCGGGAGAGGAAATGCATGGTCAAACAAGTCCAGCTTTCCAAAGGTTTCATACAATTTGGCGTATTGCATGACGCGCTGTACGGCCCGCGTGTTCTGGTAGTATGACCAGAGGCCGATGCTGAAATCATCAGCAGCATGCCCGTAGGGTGAGAGTCTTGCCGCAACGGTATATAGCAGGTCGATATCATTATTCCGGTCTGCCTTGCCATCCCCATCTCCATCCAGCCCGATGCCGGAAAATACGCTGATCGACGTCGGATTTACATCTTCCTGATTGGGATTTAACGCCCCGGCCCATCTTGTGGAGGGGATGAAGATGCCGAGCGTCCGGTCCGAATGCTTGCGATCCTTGGGGTGGACTCTAGTTAGTGTCCGCTCATACTGGTCAATGGCAGCCAGGCGATACCAAGGAATTTGGGTAACGGTGGAAATCTCATCGTATAACGACTTCCGGTCTGCGAAAATGGCGCTAGCATTCGTTGTTTTTACCGTATCGTCAGCGATGCTGACCGCAATAGAGGTGGATGCGGACACAGGCCCGCACATGCAGCAGGCAGCTGTCAAGGCAGCCACAGCTGCAGCAGTGCAGCGAATCATGATGCCGCTTGCGCTCAATGGTTTAAAAATCCTCAATGTGTCCTTCTCCTCCTTTTGGATTGTCATAATTAAGGACGGACAGTCATGCCTATACTGTAGGGTGAAACGAAACAAGGATTTTTATCCATGCCGCAACTAGATTAATCTCATATCGATGCGAAACAAGTAATGTGATGGTTTTCATGATATAATATGGGACAGCAAACGATGGGGTATGTCTTGAGTTACATCAATAAATTCGAAAGAAGGTTTTTTCTTTGTCTAAAACCAAACAGCCAAAACCTGACTGGATTCGAATCAAGCTGACTACTGGCGATAATTATAAAGAAATCAAAAGCATGATGCGATCCAAGACACTGCACACGGTGTGTGAAGAGGCTCGCTGTCCGAATATTTATGAATGTTGGGCTAATCGTACGGCAACCTTTATGATTCTGGGTGATATTTGTACTCGCGCCTGCCGATTCTGCGCTGTCAATACGGGACTTCCAACGGAACTGGATCTTCAGGAGCCGGAACGCGTAGCGGAAGCGGCGGAACAGATGAACCTGCGTCACTGCGTAGTAACAAGTGTGGCACGGGATGATCTGAAAGATGGCGGAGCCTACATATTCGCTGAAACGGTTAAAGCCATTCGCAGACGTCTGCCGCTATGCTCGGTGGAAGTGCTGATTCCAGATTTTATGGGAAGCGAAGAAGCACTTAAGATCGTGATGGATGTGAAACCGGACATCCTAAACCATAACATTGAGACGGTGGAGCGAATGTCCGATCGGGTTCGCGCCAAAGCGAAGTACACCCGTTCATTGCAATTGCTGCAGAATGCCAAGGCCATGCAGCCTGATATTCCGACCAAGTCCAGCATTATGCTGGGTGTCGGCGAACAATGGCATGAAATTCTGGAAGCGATGGACGACCTGCGTTCGGTGGGTTGCGATATCATGACAATCGGCCAATATTTGCAGCCTTCGCCGAAGCATCTGAATGTGGAAAAATACTATACGCCGGAAGAGTTTGCGATCTTGAAGGAAGAGGGAATGAAGCGCGGATTCAGCCACGTGGAGTCCGGCCCTCTGGTGCGCAGCTCCTATCATGCACACGAGCAAGTGAAATCTGCAGAACGCAACAAGGAAGAGACCGTGCAGTCTTAACCTTTGGAAAGGCAGGGGAAGCTTTCAATGATCGTTATCGGAAACAAGAGTTATGAAGTGTTAAAGGACCATCGAAACGGCTGGAATCTGGAAGCTTTCCGGGAGCGGTACAGCGAGGTGCTGGACCGTTATGACTACATCGTGGGAGATTGGGGTTACAATCAGCTTCGGCTTAAAGGTTTCTATCGGGATAATCATCCTAAGGCTGCCAAGGATTCTACCTTCTCCAGCATGTCTGATTACATTAACGAATACTGCAATTTTGGCTGTGCTCACTTCGTGCTTCAGAAAACCAAGGAGCAGAAGGATGGCAAAGAGCAATCCAATTCCAAAGAGCCTATGGAGATTCGTGAATTACCCCCCAAGGAAACCAAGGGTGAGGGGGAAGCGAAGGGAAGTAAGGAAACCCTGCAGGAGGGTCCTAAACCAGACAAGGAGCACAAGGACCAACGCGAGCGGCGCGAAGCAAAGGAATCCAGACGCGAGCCACGTGATCTTAAGGATGCTAAGGAGTCCAAAGAGAAGGAAGCAAAGCCTTCCAAGGAGCCTAATCCTCCGGCTGAACAGCCACAATAAAAAAGAACGGTCACCAGTAAGCCAGGTGGCCGTTCTTCTTTTTTAGCCAAGAAATGCATCACGGACACGATTCCAGAACGGGAACGGCCGATAGCGTGCAAAACTGACCTGCTGTTCCGCCACTTGACAGCGTACGGATACGAGGTCGTCAATCGAGATATTCACATGATCGATAGTAAGAAGCAAACGCTGTTCTTTACGCGAGAATATATCACAATGATGATGCTTAGGCAGAAGCAGCGGTGAGCCCAGCGTACGGAAAATCCGATTGTTAATCGAGGCGATTTCCGCGATCTGCAGAGCATCGATGGAAGGATGAACCATCGCTCCGCCGACACTTTTGTTATAGGCCGTGCTTCCGGACGGCGTAGACACGCAGATCCCGTCTCCTCGGAACATTTCAAAGGTTACATCGTTGATGTCAATCTGCGCGACAACGGTACCATCAACGCCTTTAAGCGTAAATTCGTTTAAGGCAATGTAAGAGGACGTTCCTGATTTTTTATGAATTTCCAGTTGAACCAGGGGGTACTTGACGAGGCGCGGCTTCACGTTGCCGTTTTCGCCTTCTCCGCTCATATGATCAATCAGCTCTGTCAGTTCATCGGCCTTCCAATCAGCATAGAATCCCAAGTGGCCCGTGTGGACACCGACAAAAGCGAGGTCAGGAATACGGTCAATAAAAGTATGGAAAGCATGCAGCATTGTACCATCTCCGCCGATTGAGACCACAATTTCCGGAGATTCTGCATCCAGCACAAACCCCCGCTGTTCCGCCAGCTTGTGAAATTGCTGGGTCAGCTCGACAGACAATGGGTCACCGCGGTCCAGAACATAATATCTCAAGTTGATAAGCTCCTTTGTAAGGTTATATAAAGATGATAATCAATCTTGGAGAAGAACACAATGTTCACCTTGGGAATTTGCGGATTTTCTGCTGCAGTCCTCGAATGATCTGAATAAACAACGCAACCGCAATCAGGAAACCAAGCAGGATGCAGAAAGCCGCCATAATATGGGTATACCCGTTTAGGGCGGAATCCGAAACAGCCGGCAGCGCCATGGTCGGTATCGAAGATCCCATAACACTTCTCCACAGCAGTAATACAGCGGTCGCGGCAATCACACCATGTATCAATCTGGCAATGACAAAAGGGAAGTATCTAAGGTTGGTAGAGTTCAGGATGCTGATGATCTGGGCATGAACGGACAAGCCGCCCCATGACAATATAAAGGCAGCCGCGGCCACTTTGTATGGCAATGGAATTGCCGCCCCCGCTTCGCCGGCATATCGAGCACCGAGTGTGACCTCAAACAATCCTCCTACGATGGCTGTGGATAAGGATTCAGGCATCTCAACTAGAGATAACAGCAAACTGATGACTTCAGTTAGCGCTGGCATCGCGCCGGCCTGGGTCCAGAGCTCAAGAAATACGGAGAAGAAAACGACGAGCCCGCCGACAACGATAATGAGCTGAAGCGATGAATGTATCGCTTGTCTTAACAAGGTGCCGAGGTCTCGGCCATCCTGCTCACGTGCCGCGTGCATGGCATGCAGGGCGGCCTTTAGTCTGCTTGTCTTAGCCTGGGATAGGTGGAGTGAATCGGTTGCTCTATTGGATTCATGCCTGCCATGAAATCTCATAATCAAGCCTACGAGGAAACCTCCACCATAATGGGACAAGGCAAGGATCAAACCAATCTTGGGGTCGTGAAAGAACCCGATAGAGACCGCTCCAATTAGAAATATAGGGTCAGAAGAGGTAGTGAAAGCAACAAGCCGCTCACCTTCCTCCCGGTTTACCATTTTTTGTTCCCATAGCTTGGCGGTTAATTTGGCACCGACCGGGTATCCTGAAACATATCCCATCGCTGCCACGAATCCTCCTGCGCCCGGAATACGAAACAACGGCCTCATCATAGGGTCCAGGAGCGTGCCTATCAGGTGCACTACGCCAAACCCCAGCAGCACCTCTGAAATAACAAAGAACGGGAATAGGGAAGGGAATAGCACGTCCCACCATATCGACAGGCCGCGGAGTGCGGATTGAAGCGCAGCTTCGGGAAATAAAGCCATTAGGACAATTACGCTGAGCAGTGCCGTCACAAGCAAGAGCCAGCCCATTTTTTTCATGGTCATAATAAGGAATACGCCCCCTGGCATCGATGTGAATGATAGAAATATAGGTCCGTTGTTAAAAATCTATGCAGGATATAGGACAAACAGTATAAAAAAACATGAGAAAGCGGTTACATTTATGCTTTATTTTCGGGGATATTGTGCTATAATAAAAAACATCAAAGCACATCTTTCGTATTATGTTTGGATGGAGTGATGATCATGAGCATAGTCGCAGGTATCCTAGTATGCGCCTTCGTTTATGTTATACGTGCTTCTCTCGTCCAGAGTGAAGAGGACTGGCGCAGTTATTAATAAGTTCTAAAAGGTGCTAACCATGGCTTAGCGCCTTTTTTTGTTGTTTTTTGGTATAATGGATAGGTACATCCAATCGAAAGCGAATCATATAACAGATGGGAGAATTAGCGGATATGGATCCGAACTTAAGCATCTATGATAACCTCGGGGGTGCCGAGGGTGTACGTTCGCTCGTCGAAGCTTTTTATCCGAGAGTGCAGCAAAATGAGCTGCTTTCGCCATTGTTTCCGGAAGACATTATGCCGGTGATGGAGAAACAATATATGTTCTTGAGCCAGTTTTTTGGAGGGCCAGCCTTGTTCTCGGAAGCATTCGGACATCCGATGATGCGGGCCAGGCACATGAAATTCCCGATTACGGATCGCCATGCCGAAGAATGGCTTGGCTGCATGGCAGGAGCCCTAATCGAAATTGGCGTGGAGGATGAATTACGTGATTTTGTGCTGCAGCGTCTGTCCGGTCCCGCCCACCATTTCGTGAATACTCCTTAGTGCCATATACCTACATCTAAACAGGAATTAGACACGAATGAAGGGATGGCGAATGGCGTGAAATTGGAACCCTTGTATTCCATCAAGGTGATTTGTGCGCACTGTGAGCATGAATATGTAACGTCCAGGGTGAGACCCAGCTTTAAAAAGGCATACCGTACAGATACGGATTTTTGCGCTTACTATAAATCGGAGAATCCCGATTTTTACGTGGTGCGGATCTGTCCTGAATGCGGTTTTGCCTCCACGGAAAACTCGACCCTGAAATTGAACGAACGGCAGAAGGCGCTCTTTTATGAGCAAGTCGGATGCCGCTGGGAGAAGAGGGATATGAGCGGCTCGCGCAATCTGGAGGATGCTCTGGAGTCGTACAAGCTGGCTCTCCTCTGTGCGCAAGTGATCGGGGAGCGGGATCGTATTGTGGCCAGCCTGCTGCATCATATCGCTTGGCTGTATCGTTATCAGGGCAACGAGGATCAAGAGAAGCGGTTCTTGAGTTATAGCCTGGAATCCTATGTCCGAGTGTTTGAGCTGGAAGGGGTAGGGGCGAATGATGCTAGGCTGCTGTATCTGATCGGGGAGATCCACAGAAGGCTGGGACAGTTTCAGGAGGCGGTTCAATGGTTCTCCAGAGTGGTCCAGGATGACAAGATTATGGATGCCGCGATGATACGCGCATCCAGAGAGCAGTGGAAGCTGATATCCGAGCAGATTCGGGAGCAGAAGAACACGGCACTTCAGGCAGAGTCCTAATGTCCTAATGCAAATAGCCCGCTGAAGGGTGGGTCAGCAGGCTATTTGGATAAACACGAATAGGCTGAACTCATGCTCTACGGTGAAGTCAGCGTAATCGCTGATCCGTGAGCAAGTAGTCGATGTCGCTGTCCAGCACGGTTACTTTGTTGTGGCAGCAGGGGAAGATCAGCAGCTTCTTTTTCCCTTCCCTTACGCTTATCAGTTCCTTGGGTTTCATCGGCAGCAATACATTGTCGGTTCCGCAGAATGGGCAGCTGTGTACATACACGTCGTTTCCAACGACATCATAAGGCCAAGTATTGGAAAAAGGAATCATGAGTTCTCCGATGATGGGGACTCATCATCTTGTTTCGCTGCTTTCGCTTCCTCATTCTTGGCAAGCTCGGCAATTTTCTGCATTAATATATGCTGAGGCATATGCATCAGCTGTTCCAGCGGAACGCCCAGCTGCTTGGATAATGTAACGGCCGTCTCCGGTGATATTTGCAAAGGTCTCATGGCTTTTGGCTCCTTCAGCAGTAAATTGGTTGTAGCAGGGATAACATAAATTGAGTTATATATAGTTATACACTTTTCCCTAAGTCCACACAAATGGTATTCCGCTTGAATTCATATTTTATTTTGAAAGGTGATGAATGTTCGATGGCACTTCAACAAACTTGGGATTTGGAATCGATATTTCCCGGAGGCTCTTCCTCACCGCAGCTCGTCAGCTTTCTTGAGTCTCTTGAGCAGGATGTACATAATCTTCAGCAAGCCGTTAAAGCATTGACCGTTCCGGAAACCATGGAGGGCGCCTCCAGCCTTGAACGCTTCCTTGAGCAGTTCCAGAGCGCCTATGCCCGTATCCGTGAAGTCTCTGCATTCGTGGGTTGCCTGACCGCGCAAAATGTGAATGACAAGAAGGCCGTTCAATTATCCGGACGGGTAACGTCGTTGTCCGCGACCCTGCAATCGGTTAAGAACCAATTCGATAACATTCTTCGTGGAATGGATGACGAACTCTGGACCGCTTGGACCGGTACAGATAAGGTGTCCGAGCTTGATTTCGTATTGAACGAAAGCCGTAATCTCGCAAAGGATAAGATGAGCCCTGAGTTAGAGAGCTTAGCTCTATCGCTTGGCGTAGACGGTTATCATGGATGGGGAGAGTTCTACGATACCATCGTTAAGAAAATCCAGATTCCGTATGAGGAAGACGGTAAGACGGTCATGTTGTCCGCAGGACAGGCATTCAATAAAATGCATGATCCTCGCCGGGAAGTACGCCAATCCATGTTCGAAAAGTGGGAGCAGGCATGGGGAGACTCCGCTGATTACTGTGCGGATACCCTTAACCATTTATCCGGCTACCGCCTGAAGCTGTACGAGAATCGCGGCTGGGATGATATCTTGAAGGAGCCGCTAGCGATTGGCCGTATGAGCCGTGAGACGCTTGATACCATGTGGGCTGTTATCCAGGACACCAAGTCGGTGCTTGTGGAGTACCTAAACCGTAAAGCGAAGCTGCTTGGTCTGGAAGGCTTGTCTTGGACTGATGTAGATGCCCCGCTGCGTACTTCCGCAACCAAAATCTCATATGACGATGCCGCTGTTAACATTGTGGAGCAGTTCCGTAAGTTTAGCCCGAGATTGGCGGATTTCTCACAAATGGCGTTTGATAAGAGCTGGATTGAGGTCGAAGATCGCGCCGGCAAGCGACCGGGTGGTTTCTGCACTTCCTTCCCGGCTAGCGGCCAGACCCGAATCTTCATGACGTTTGGCGGAACAGCCTCGAACGTTTCGACCCTGGCGCATGAACTGGGCCATGCCTACCATCAGCATCTGATGGGCGGAATTCCGGTGCTTAACCAAAAGTATGCGATGAATGTTGCTGAGACGGCATCTACTTTTGCTGAAATGATTGTTTTTGATGCCATGGTGAAGGGTGCCGGCAGCGAAGAAGAAAAGCTGGCACTGTTGGAAGAGAAAATTCAGAACAGCGTAGCTTTCTTTATGAATATTCATGCCCGTTTCTTGTTCGAAACGCGCTTCTATGACAAACGGAAGAGCGGCCTGCTCAGCAGCGAGGAAATTTCGGAATTGATGGTGGAGGCGCAGAAGGAAGCCTACTGTGATGCTCTGACATCATACCATCCGCATTTCTGGGCATCCAAGCTTCATTTCTATATCACAGGGACGCCGTTCTACAATTTCCCATATACCTTCGGTTATATGTTCAGTACCGGCCTTTATGTTCGGGCATTGGAAGAAGGTCCGACCTTTGCAGATAAATATGATGCCCTACTTCGTGACACCGGCGTGATGTCCGTGGAGAATCTGGCAAGGAAACATCTGAACGTGGATCTGACCCAGCGCGAATTCTGGCAAAGTGCAGCCGACTCTTGCGTATCTGATATTAGACAATTCTTGCAAATGACGGAACATATGGCGTGATTTGTTGATTTTCATCGGAATAACAGATAAAAGAATTTGCTAGAGGATTTTGCCTCCCCAGTATATGCAAATTCCAACCTATGAAGAAGCCCGCTGGGGCTTCTTTTTTTGTCGTAAAAGAATGAAAGTTGACGCAATAAAGGAGCTGAAAACTAAATTATTTGTGCAATTTTAGTAATAAATACCCAAATGTGTTGAATATTGTTGATACATTGATTCCTTTACCCTATAATGAGTCATAAGCCCTAGTAATAGGGAGAATTTACTAATAAAGGAGGGGAGAAGAGATGGTAAAACTAGATCAATTATCACTGGCTAGACAATTGGACATCGTTTTTAAAGAGCTGGAAGAAGAGTTGGGAGGTCTAAGTTCAGGGACAGTATTTGTACAAATACGAAACAATGTAATTGGTAAATTTGGCATACGGCATAATCCATTGGCTGGGCGTAACGGGGTCATAGCTCCACTTGAGGAGGGGCTAAGTGAAGCTCAACAACTCTCTTTTCGTACGATGGCGCTTGAAAGTCTGAAACATAAACGCCACTGGACACACGGCGAAATCAGTTATGAATTTATGGTACGACAAGGCATTGTCGTTGTAGATGCTATACTTGAATCCAACTATAACATGGCCAACTTGATGATTCGGTACCCTCGTAATACATATGCCGAAGCTGCTTCGGAATCCTGAAATCATTTATCATATAGAATATATAACGAAAGAGGCGATCTTTGGGGAGAAGATCGCCTCTTTCTAATTACGGCTGGAGGGAAGAGATGCGAATTACTGGTTCGAACGACCCGATAATTGCTGCTCAGCCAATTGTACCAGACGTTTGGTGATGTAACCTCCCAAAGAACCGGTTTCACGGGAAGTATAGTTTCCATAGTAACCGTCTTGTGGAATCGTTACGCCCAGTTCTTGAGCAGCTTCCATCTTCAATTGTTGAAGAGCTGCAGTTGCTTGAGGTACGACAAGATTGTTAGAAGAACGACCTTGAGCCATGTCATGTCACCTCCTTTGATGTTGTATATGGATATTATGACTGAATCCTAGGAATCTCATTCGTGCTTGAGGCAGATCATTTGGTGGTAAAATTATCCGAATCGCTGGAATAGTCGTTATCTTAGACAAACAAGAGCAGCCCTTTGAAATCAAAGGGCTGCTCTTGTTTAAAACATTAAGTATATGAAGATCTTATGGCTCACCTGAAATGGCTTAACTACCCTGCTCTGCCTCCGGCGACGTTTTTTGGACGCTGATCTGGGTATTCAGGTTCACGGTCTGTCCCGGTTCCAGATGAATCAGGCCGGTTTCTTCGCTTGGCAGATTCAAATTGGGCGCGTTCGGAAGCCAGGTATACGGCTCGATGCAGAGGAATTCCTCTGCGACGCCTTTCGTATAGAGCACCCAGTGCTTGAAAAAGGCGCGGTCTGCCGAATAATGAATTTGGTAACCATCATCCCGTTGAAGCATGGCTTCGGCTGGTTTGCCTTCCGGGATTTTCAATATCGTATCAAGGTCGGCTTCCTTCAGGTTGAGTCCGGAATTCAGTTGTTCCAGATGGCCAAGCGGTGAAAGATCGCCGTTTGGAATCAGTTCATTATTCAAGGTATAAATGCCCTCTACAGGCAGATCCAGCGTCCAGCGATGGGGCTCACCATCGAGCAGGAACCACGTATGGTAACCCATACCGAACGGCACAGGGCTAGAACCCAGATTCGTTGCACGAAGACTCTGTGATAAGCGGGCACCCTGAAGACGAAAGGTCATTTCCAGCTTCAGCGGTACTGGGAATTGGGCAATCCATTTCGGATCATCCGATGATATGAACTCTGTCGAAACGGCGCACCCATCATCCTCTTCCTCTATGTCGCTGACACACCAAGCCTGTGATCGGTGGAGACCGTGGATATGATTGTCGTTCGCGGTATTTTGATCAAATTGATACGTTGTTCCGCCATACTCAAACTGGCCTTTGGAAATCCGGCCTGGCGGAATGAGCATCGGGATGCCGAAGTGGTAGGGCTTCTGAAGATAGAATGCAAGCTCACTTTCATCTGGTTTTCGAAGGATTTCGCGTGAGTTTTCAAGGTCTTTGATTCCAATGACATTGTTACCTAGACGAGGAAGGAGAGTCACTTCAAGACGGCCGCTGTTTAAAATATAGGTGTCGTAACCATTCCACTGGCCTTTGGTCACTTGATTCATATCGATGCTCCTTTACTAACAGAAATCATGGTCTTGACGATTAACCACATCATAACAGATTTTTGCGGAAAGGGTAAAAGAAATGCTTCAAAACATCGGACGACTTGATTCCAAAATAGAATTGACAAGGCAGAGCAAGAGTTTTATCATTGCATGTAATAGTGATCCAAAATGATTGAAACACGATGACAAGGACAAGTAAGCAGGTGCGGCCCATCCTTCAGAAAGCCGGTGGTTGATGTGAACCGGTGGATCCGCTTTGCTGAATGGACCTTTGAGTGCCAGGCTGAACAGGGATTATACTGTTATTCCTTAATATGCCGGCCGGGTATTCTCCGTTACAAGAATAGAAGGCTGCAGCTTAAGTATTAGAGTTTGTGCAGCGAATAAGGGTGGCACCACGGTCTCACGTCCCTTGCGGATGTGAGGCCTTTTTGCGTTCATATATGTTCCCTCGAGCGGGGCAGATTTTGGATTAAGAAAGTTTAAATGGAGGGCTAGTCATGAAAACAGTATTATCGGGAATTCAGCCAAGTGGCAATTTGACACTGGGCAACTACATTGGAGCCATTAAAAATTTTGTTAAGCTTCAAGACGAGCATGATTGTTACTTTATGGTTGTCGATCTGCACGCCATTACGGTACCGCAGGAGCCAAGCTCGCTCCGAGATCGCTCAGAGTCGGTTGCGGCACTGTACGTTGCAGCCGGGATCGACCCAAGTCGCGCCAATATTTTCCTGCAATCCCATGTTCCTCAGCATGCCGAGCTGGGATGGATCATGACAACGATGGTGAATATGGGCGAATTGGAACGGATGACACAATTTAAGGACAAATCGGAAGGTAAAGATTCCGTAGGAGCCGGTTTGTTTGTCTATCCAGCGCTTATGGCTGCAGATATATTGCTTTATAATGCCAATCTGGTACCGGTCGGAGATGACCAAAAGCAGCATTTGGAAATCACGCGCGATTTAGCTTCAAGGTTCAATCATCGATTCGGTTCCTATTTCAATATGCCGGAACCGTTCATTCCAGAAGTAGGCGCACGAATTATGTCGCTGGATGATGCTTCTAAAAAGATGAGCAAAAGTAATCCGGTTGAGGGCAGTTATATTGCGATGCTGGATAAGCCGGACCAAATCCGCAAGAAAATCAGTAGAGCTACAACCGATTCCGGGGCCGAAGTGGTCTATGACCCATCCGCTAAACCAGAGGTTAGCAATCTGATGAGTATCTATTCGGAATGTGCTGGGGTGTCCTTGCAGGAAGTACAGGCGCGATTTGAAGGGAAGATGTACGGGGCATTCAAGAAGGAGCTTGGCGAAGTTGTAGTAGCCGCTCTGGAGCCACTCCAAAACAGATACTACGAAATTCGCCAAACCGGTGAAATCCATGACATTCTGGCCAAGGGAGCAGAGCAGGCACAGAAGACTGCAGCTCAAATACTGGATGGCGTCAAAGACAAGATGGGCTTTCTGGCTCGTAAATAAGCAGGGTTCTTCTTAAGAAGGCTTGCGTTTGGATTTGATAATGAATCCCCAGCCTATGTTGAGAATGGAGATCAGAGCCAGACCGACGGCCAGAAATCCGTTGTAGCTGATGGATATGGCCGAGGCGGTCAGCAGGATGATCGAAGAGACCGCAAACCATAGGGATAAGCCTTTACTCATATGAAAAAAACCTCCAAAGATAAAAATTAAAAAAATACGTATAACGTTGCAAGAAGGAGCCATAATAAGTTTGCAAGCTTGCACTGGAATAACAGACATTCAGTGAAGGGAGATATTTAATATGGCACGCCGCAGCAACAATTTGGTTGTACCTCAAGCAACTGCAGCATTACAACGTTTGAAACTCGAGGCTGCTCAAGAACTAGGCGTAACGATTCCTCAGGACGGTTACTATGGTAACTATACTTCCCGTGAAACAGGATCCCTGGGTGGATACATTACAAAACGTTTGGTACAGCAAGCAGAACAGGCTCTTTCGGGGTCTGGCCGCACGCTGTAATCTCTTTCTCATAACGTGAGTATGGAAGCCCGGAGCGCTATCATTGCGCTCCGGGCTTTGTATTCATATTAAGGGATCGACACCCATCGTTGCTACATAGACAAATTGTGCCTTAAACAACGGCATAACGTCAAGAATATATCGCTTCCAAATGTCACTGAATTGTCATATAGATGGAACGAATTCCGAAGGATTGCTAAACACTTTTTACTAATGATATGATAAACTTTATAGCGGAGGCAGTACTTCCTCCATAACGACAGATACAAGGAGGAACGTTTACACGTGGATAACCACTTGAGATACCAAGCTCCTTCAGAATCCGCAGCACTTGCCTCGGCAGCGCCTGCACCTCCCGATAAGGCGGGGACTTGGAAAGATTTTATCACGGTAACGAAGCCCGGAATCATCCGGTCAAATTTGATAGCGGCTTTTGCCGGATTTTGGCTAGCATCGCGTTGGGATATCCAATTTGGATTGATGATTATGACACTTCTCGGAACCGTGCTTGTTATGGCTTCGTCCTGTGTTTTCAATAACTATTTCGACAGAGAGCTTGACATGAAGATGGAGCGTACACGGAATCGCTCACTTCCAACCGGACGGCTGACACCAAAGGTTGTTCTTTGGTATGCCATCATTCTTGGGGTCGTTGGACTAGCCATGTTATTCCTGTTCTCAGGGGTATTGGCAGGGATATTCGGAGCAATCGGAATGTTCGTATACGTTGTGGTATACACATTATGGTTAAAGCGGTCATCAACATGGAGCACGTCGGTAGGCGCTATTTCAGGAGCGATGCCGCCGGTGATCGGCTATGTGGCCGTGACAGGAACCGTAGATATGGCTGCGGTTTTGCTGTTCGCTCTTCTGTTTCTCTGGCAGCCGCCTCATTTCTGGGCACTGGGCATTCGCCGGGTTGAAGAATATCGTGCAGCGGGCTTTCCGTTATTGCCGGTAGTTAAAGGAATTAAACGCACGAAGTATCAGATGATCCCTTACCTGGTACTGCTTATACCGATCCCCATCCTGATGTACACGTATGGATACGCCGGTATATTCTTTCTGGTTATCGGACTCCTTCTGGCTATTTGGTGGCTTTACGCCGCGCTCCAAGGTTTCCGTGCTAAGGACGATGAAGCTTGGTCCAAAAAAGTATTTATTATCTCCATCAACTACTTGACCTTGAGCCTGATCGTTCTCATACTCAATACCACTTTTTAATAGGTGGAAGGGCTTTAACGCTGAACTAAACCTGGCAAGAACAGGGATTGCCTGAGACGAAGGGAGAACGGGGAAGGTCATGAATGCATTCAAACGTTACAAATGGACTTGGGTACTACTCGCTGTCTGCGTAATAGCAGCTATTTACCTGGTATACAACTCGTTAGGATTCGGAAAAGAAAAGTTTCCAATCGTTCGTGAGGTAGCCGCTTACTCCATGGAGAATGTGGATGGAAAGACGATCACATCGGACGATACCAAGGGCAAGGTTAAGCTCATGTACTTCTATTTCACCAGCTGCCCGGATGTATGCCCGATTACAACACTGGTTCTTTCGCAAATACAGGAAGACTTGAAGAAAGAGGGCATCTTCGGTAAAGAAGTTAACTTCGTGTCCATCTCCTTTGACCCGGAAACCGATACAAAAGAGAAGATTAAGGAGTTCGGGGACCGTTTCTATGCGGATTATAACGGCTGGTACTTCCTTCGTGGAGATCAGGAGGAAACACGGAAGCTGATGCAGGACTCTTTCAAAATCCCGCTGCTCGGCAATAACTCGACGAATTTCACGCATGGCAATTCCATTGCATTGGTTGACCGGAATAACAATATTCGGAAGACCTATAATGCAGCGGATCCGGCCCAAGTGAAGACCGAGGATATTGTGAAGGACATTAAGACCTTAATTAAGGAATAACCTATAGGTAAAACCAAAAGGCGCGCTCTATCGTTAAAGATGGAGGACGCCTTTTTTATTTAAAATAGTGATTTCTGATCTGCGTTGTTAATAGCAGGAGGCGGGTAAATGATGAACTCTTCCAGTCCGGCCTTCTCTAACTGGGCAATCAGGTATTCGTCAGGCGTTCCTTCAACTCCTGCGTATCCCCGGCGCGTATAGATCTGTTCGGCATCAGGGAAGATGTCGCGCAGGGCACCGCGAATTTTCTTGCCGGAGCTGTCGTTATCCATAAAAAGATACACCTCTTGATCCTTCACCTGTTTATGAAGGCTTTCCAGCTTGGCGGTGTTTAGCGTTCCAAATGTGCACAGGATGGTTATATCCGATGTCAGCAATCGGCGTAGTCGGCTCCGGTCGTTCTTGCCCTCTACAATGAGGAATATCGGCATCTTTTTTCACCTCTGTCATGATACGGAGATCCTTGGCAGCATTCCCCGGGAAATGATGATCCGCCGTCGAATGATGGTTGTGTCGAATGGTGTATGTATAGTTTAACTTGTTTTTTATCGATCATGCAAAGCGGGCAAAATAAACGGCCATCCAAATGGATGGCCGTAACAAGGTTAACCCATGTTTTCTAGAAACAGCTCAAGATAATGACGAGCAGAATGTACAATACAAGAACCATTCCGACTGAATTTCCATAACCCCCATGGCAATGTTTATGATGAACATGACTCATGATTACTTCACCCCTTGGTTAGATGTACGTGGTCATTTGCCACACTGTATCTTATGTGGTTTTACCCATATGGATTGTGTATTGGCCCATCCTTATCTTTTTGGGCGCTGGCTTAAGACTGGTGCAGCTTCCTTAGACGGTTGAGATTGGGGTTTCTGGTGAGACAGCTGTTAAAGGTGCTTCACGATTGCGTTTGGGGAGCAGCAGCAGCACGGTCATCAGCATCAGAAACGCGATAAAATAAGGGGACACCACCGTTCGGAGCTGTCCTGCCGCAATAGGACCTACAAAGGAACCCAGCGACATGGCGATGGATTGCAATGAGAAGACTTTCCCGAGTCTGCCTCCGCCGCTTAGCTCTATGAACAGTGAGGATAATGCCGGAAACAGCAATCCTTTAGCAAGTCCGAGCGCAAACAGGATGACCGTGATCGGTACATGGTCTGCTGCAGCCAGGGCGTAGAAGCAAATAGCGAGCCCCAATACGCCGATGGTCACCCTGATATAGGGCGCATAACGATTGAGAAACAGCATGCTTAATGTGACCAAAGCTCCAAGGCTAATGACGGAGAATAGAAGCCCGGTGGACATAATGCTTGCCAGCCCGCTTTCCCGCAGCGGTATTTCAAAGAACAGGATTCCTTGAGAGCATGCGATAGCAAATGGAATCAGATATAAGCGCAAGCTAAAAGGAAGCCGCGCCGGTGTCCCGCTGTTGATCGGAACAGCCTGCCCTTTATCTCTATCAGCGGCTGACAGAGGCTTCGGGAGACTGAGAAACGCCATCAAGCCGGTGAAAATCAAAAGCCAGCCCAGACTCTGGAATGTACCGGAAAATCCTGCCTTGGCTACAATGAAAGCGCCGGCGGCCGGTGACAAGACAGAGGCAAGAGTGTGGATCACGCCATGACCGGACATATATTTGCCTTGCGTAACAGGATCCCGGGAGAGAGACGCAAGCAGCGCCAAACAGGCCGGTGACAAAAAGGCCAAGACGAAGCCGCTGATCGAGCGGAGCACGAGCAGCTGCCAGGGCAGTTGGACATGAGCCTGGAGCAGCAGGATAACACCAGCAGCGGTTAAGCTGAAAATAATGTAGCGTCTGCTGCCGTGCCGATCGATCAGATTGCCTGCAAGCAGATTGCCAGGCAGATGAGTTAAAGCATAAATGCCCATCATCCAGCCGATAAACGTAGGGGCTGCGCCAAGGGAGATGGCAAAGGGCGTCAGTACTGGATACTGAGCATGCAAATCAAAAAACGCCAGAAACAAAAACATATAGAGCCATAATGCGGTTTTCAATATGGCACCCTCCTATCCGGCAAAAGTTGATATGGTACTACTACTTGTACGTTCGAAAGGGCAAGCTTATACCTTTTTGTGAAAAGACCCGGTTGGCTGACAGCTTTGCGGGGTATCATGTATAATTAATAAGACGGCATGAACCGCCGCTTTTGAAACGATGAACGGGAGTGAATTGAATTGGATACTCAGGTCTGGATTGAATTTCTTAAACAAAACTGGCTGGTCATTGCTATCGCCTTAATTATCTTGTTTATTGTGCTGAATGTGGTGAGAACCGTCATTAAGTGGGCGCTAGCCGTACTCATCATCGTGGGATTGTTGGTGTATAGCGGAATTTCCCTGGATAAAATCGGCGAGGTTGTAACCACGGTGAAGGAAGAAACGGTGGACACGATAAAAAAAGAAGCGCTGAACATGATGATGAAAGAAGCGAAGGAAGCAAAATATACTTCGAATGGGGACGGTACCTACTCCATTAAAGCTCCTAATCTGGAGCTGAAAGGAAGTGACGGTTCCGAAGAGGTTGAAGTCACTTTCCGCGGTGTTTCGGTTGGAAAGTGGGATATCAACGATACGATTCAGAGCTTTATCGATGATGCCAAGAGCAATACGGCCTCTAAATAAAAAAAATGAAACGCAATCGGAAGCGAATGTACGAGGGCGGCAGCGTTTTTAGTGCTGCAGCTCGCTTACATCGGTTGACAAGACATCATGGGGAGAGGAGGGGATACCGTTGATGTCGGCATGGAAGGATAGTGTGCTCGATGGGAACGGAATCACCATCTTGCTGCTGCTGATTGTGGCTTTTTCACTATTGCAGGGATGGAGTCGCGGAGCCTCCCGGTCAGCCGGGAAGCTTGTTTTTTTTCTGGGGGATGCGGTGCTGCGCTTGGTTGGGCTTGCGATCTCCGTACCTTTTACATTATGGTTATCACCCAAGGCAGGCGATTGGCTAGGGACGGCCTCCAGTTTACCGAATCGAGAGCTGCGCTTCTGGGAACAGATTTATTATACAGCCGTAAAATCGCTGGCGGATTTCCCGCTGCTGCGGTTTGCGGTGCTGTTTATGTTAAGCTACGCCCTTATCGTATTTATGCTGCGTCTGCTCGTTTCCCTGATCATGGGAGGCAGGCTGGGACTCTTCGGAACGAGAAAAGATACGTCAGCATCGCTGCTGAGCCGGCTAACAGGCGCGGGAATTGGCGTCATCATGGGTGCTGCCCGGAGCATTATTGTTATTGCGATCTTATTCATCTACGTCAGTCTAAATCCCGACCACGGCTTCAGCCGGTACGTTGAGGCTTCACCGGTTTATCAGCAGGGAGCAAGGGCTGTGATAGAACCTTTGTCGGGTTCTCTCGTCCGCGAGAAGCTGCCGGTCTTTACCCAATCGGTTCAAGAAGAATTGAATGGGATCATTCAGCGGAAGTATGAGGTCATCGACCACAAGATTCCCGAGGGCATTGAGCAGACGGCAGCCCATATCGTGAAAGGTGCGTCAACCGATGAAGAGAAAGCCCGAAAGCTCTATGATTGGGTTGGCAGCAGAATAGCGTATGATCACGACAAAGTGACATTGTATGAAGAGCAGCGGATATGGAAAGAGCAGACACCACAGGATACGTACGAAACAAGGTTAGGCGTGTGCATTGATTATGCTCGGCTGTATGCCATGATGGCCCGGTCTCAGGATCTGAAAGTTCGGGTCGTAACTGGCAGGGGATATAATGGTCAAGGCGGTTATGGTCCCCACGCCTGGAATGAGGTTTACTTGAGCGAAGAGAAGCGATGGATACCGCTGGACCCGACCTGGGCACAGAGCGGCAACTGGTTTAATCCGCCGCGCTTCAATGAGACACATATAAAAGAACAAGTGTTTTGATAGATGTGTTGGGATACGGAGAAGGGCGGACTTTGAGCAAGGGAAGTTCGCCCTTGCCCGTAGGAGGGGCCTTCCAGATGAAGTGGGGGGGCGTTTATGTTAATATGGGTTTATGTGATTGTGGATAAAGGGGAGAAGCATACGTGAAAGGGTTTAGGCCGGATAAGCGCAAACAAGAAGAACGAGATGCCGGCAGTCAGTTTAACTTGCGGGTTAATCTATTTTTTTTCAGCACTTTTATCATATTCTGTGTCGTTATTATACGTCTTGCTATACTGCAGTTCGTTGAAGGGCCTGAGCTAAAAGAGCTCGAAACCGGTGGGCAGGTTAAAAATTTCCCGCTTCAGCCGATCCGGGGCAGCATCGTTGATGCTTCCGGTACGCCGCTTGCATACTCAACACCCTCCCAAGCACTGTATTTAACGCTGTTAAAGGATTACAGTTCATCCGAACGAGGGAAGAAGAACCGTCCGGAGATCGAAAAGCTGGCCGAGGAAATGGTCAAGGTCTTCGAACAATATGGTGATCCAAAAGCCGAAAAGTTGACAGTGGATGATGTGATCAAAGCGATGGACCTGGAATTTAACAAGCAGCCGGGTTATGAGCCGAGACGCATTAAGGCAGATCTTTCGACTAAAGAAGTGGCTTACTTCATGGAGCATAAGAACGAGTACCCTGGAATAGAGGTTGTTGAAGAAAGCCAGCGTCAATATAACCAGGATAAAATTGCCGTTCAAACGATTGGTTATTTGAAAGAGTTCCGCGGAATTAAGACACTGGAAAAATATAAAGAGATTGATGAGCAGAACAAGAAGCAAAAAGATCCGGGACTTATCTACACGGAGCAGGAGAAGGTCGGTGTAGACGGACTCGAAATGATGTTCCAGGATGAGCTGCGCGGCAAGAACGGATATATCGGGATTCCGATTAATCCGCAGAACATGGCGGACGGGGTGCCGACCATGATTGCCCCGGAGAAGGGCTACAATATTCATACGACGATTCATAAGGATATTCAGAAGGTTACCCAGCAGGCGATCATTGATCAGCTGAAATGGCTTCACGCCAATACGGTTTCCGGTAAAACGCATCCGAATGCGCAAACGGGTTATGCCGTAGCGATGGAGGTGGATACCGGGAATATTGTCGCCATGGCCAGCATGCCGGATTATGATCCGAATGTATGGGAGAATGGGAGCGATGATTGGGAAACGGTCATGAAGTATTATGGCAACGGAACGATTTCTCCATATAGTTCCGGTCGATCCGGCAACAATCTGGAATCGGTCGTGCTGCTCGGTTCCACCATGAAGCCTTTGACAGTATTGATTGGACTTAATGAAAAATTGTTCGGGCCGAACGATTATTATTATGATGGCGGTGCAGCATTCTTCGGTAAGGATAATACGAGAGTCCGGAACTCGGGCGGTAGAGCCTACGGATCTCTGAATGCGAGACAAGCGATTGAGCACTCCTCCAACGCCTTTATGGTTGACTGGATCGGGGAACGACTGTATAACAAGTACGGCTCCAAATCCGTTGAAGTATGGGATAGATACATGAAGAAATTCGGGCTCGGGGTATCTACCGAATCCGGTCTGCCGAAGGAGCATAAAGGAATCATCGAGTATACCAATATCGAGCAGGCGGGAAGTTATCTGGCTGCCATGGCATACGCTTCATTCGGACAGTCCGGTAAATATACGACGCTCCAATTGGCACAGTATGCCAGCACGCTTGCCAATCGGGGAGAACGCATTCGGCCGCAGCTTGCGAGCAAGATTGTAGATCAGGACGGCAATGTGATCAAGGAATTCAAGCGTGAAGTATTAAATAAAGAGGAATTCCCACAGCAGTACTGGAACGAAGTCATTGCAGGGATGAATACGCAGGGACTTCGAGCTTTTGAAGATTTTAAATATGATTTTGCACGGAAAACAGGAACATCCGAGCAGGATATTTATAAAAACGGTTCTCGGATCAGGGTGGAAAACGGAGTGTTCATCGCTTTTGCACCACGGCAAAATCCGAAGCTGGCCGTCGCCGTCGTCATACCGGAAGCAGGCTTCGGTTCCCAGAGTGCCGCGCCGGTTGCCCGCAAAATTTTCGATGCTTATGACGAAATTTACGGACTCGACGGTACGCCGCACCCTAAACAAACCGGGGGTGAGAATGAGGAAAGCAATCCGAACCAATAATAGGAAGCGACAAAACGGCAGCCAAGAGCCCTCAATGGGTTGGCTGCCGTTTCTTTATCCGTTACACATGGGCGTCATGGGCTTTGTCCGCTACCAGATTCAGGACGACGTTAAACTCCAGCAGCGCTTTGAGGCCGCAGAGCACCATGGTGTATCCTCCCATGGAATCGATAGCTCCCTGCACCATTTCATCCGCACTGCCTGTAAATCCGGAGTGGGTAATGGCAACGAAGGTCTCATGATCGCCCCGTGGCGTGAATGTCCATTCGGTTTGGGTCCGGTCTGAAGACTCGATCGTGATGCGGCGATTCACTTCGATATGTTGAACGTACACGTCATCATGTACCCCATACATCTCCCAATCCCAGCGGATATGACGGCCTTCCTCAAGCCTGCCGCTGCTTTTGGTAAACCAGAACTTGGTTGTAATCTCAGGGTCGATGAAAGCCTCGAATACCTGGGCTACCGGTCTTCGAATGAGCATCTCTGCCGTCACGACGGGGTTCTCATTAGGTTTGGACATATGATTTTATGACTCCTTTCAGGGTTGTTTTCAGTAAATATCGTAGCACAAAGGAAGTCATATTCTTTCTTTCACATCGCTTATTTATTTCAAGGGTCGTGTGATTGGTTCGAGCGCGTGGGGAAATTCTCATTGTGGCTAGGCTTTATCTCAGTTTTGGCCTGTTAGGTGGCTGCTATTCATGGGGGGATGTTTTGACACCCTGCCTTTTGTGGTAAAATGTCGTTATGTTTGCTGATGATTCGTAAGGGGGTTAATACCATGAAATATAAATATCGGTTGTTGGCACTGGATATGGACGGTACGCTGCTGCGGGACGATCATGAGGTGTCGGAGGAAACGGTGAAGTGGATCAAGGAAGCTGTACGGCACGGCATTCACGTCTGCCTCTCGACAGGTCGTCCGTTTCAGGATGCCTATCCGTATGCCAAACAGCTTGAACTGACGACACCGATGGTAACGGTGAACGGCGGCGAGGTATGGCGTGCGCCATATGAATTGCACCGCCGGGCGCTGCTCGACAGCAAGCTCGTGGAGGAAATGCACGCACTAGCCATTGAAACCGGGTCATGGTTCTGGGCGTATTCAGTAGAAAGATTATATAACTCTGAGAATTGGATCGGCGATGTCGCGAATCAGGAGTGGCTGAAGTTTGGTTACAACACGAATGATCATGAGGTACGCCACAACATTCTGATGCGCCTGCAGGATATGGGAGGACTGGAGATCACGAACTCCTCGCCGGATAACCTGGAAATCAATCCGCAGGGCGTTAACAAAGCGACCGGAATCGGACAGGTGTGCGAGCTGCTCGGAATTAGCATGTCCGAAGTCGTAGCCGTAGGTGACAGCCTGAACGACCTGGCTGTGATTCAGCAGGCCGGACTCGGCGTGGCTATGGGCAATGCCCAGCAGACGGTTAAGGATGAAGCGGACCTTGTGGTTTCCAGCAACAATGAGGACGGCATCGTTGAGGTCATCAGGGATCATATTTTGATCGAAGGGTGAGATGTTGATGGACATATTGGGCTGGATTATTGTCATCGCTCTGTTTATCATTGGGATGGCCGGGGCGATTTACCCTATTCTGCCGGGGGTTATCGCCATTTACCTGGCGCTGTTTGTTTACGGCTGGTTCTTTACATTTGAGCATTACAATGCATGGTTCTGGATTATTCAGACGATCATTCTGGTGGTGCTCTTCATTGCCGATTATGCGGTTAACGCCTGGGGTGTTAAGAAGCTCGGCGGTTCCAAAGCCTCGATATGGGGCAGCACGATCGGACTGATTATCGGACCGTTCGTTATTCCCGCTTTTGGATTGATAATTGGACCATTCCTTGGGGCATTTCTGGGTGAAATGCTGGCAGGCTCGGGACCAAGCAAATCCATGAAGGTTGGTTTCGGATCGGTCATTGGCTTGTTCAGCAGCATTGTGGTGAAGATTATTTTACAGCTCGCGATGATTATTATTTTCTTCATTTGGGTTTTCTAATAGACGCTTAGGAATCGCTGTAAGAGGCGCTTTGGAGGAGAAAGAAGGGTACGGTTTTGTCAAAGAAAGAGTCATTTATTAAAGGCACGATCATCTTGGCCGCTGCTGCGCTGGTAGCCCGCGTGCTGGGTCTTGTCCAGCGGGTGCCGCTGGAACATATGCTGAACGATATAGGGGACGCTTCATTTACGATCGCCAATAACGTATATTTAATGCTGTTAACGGTAGCAACGGCAGGCATTCCCAGCACACTCAGCAAAATGGTATCCGAGCGTCATGCTTTGAATAAGCCTGCGGAGGCTCGGCGTGTCTATCATGCTGCACTTATTTTTGCCGGGGTAGCGGGTATTGTCATGACGCTGCTGCTATATTTTGGAGCTCCTTATTATGCTACCCATATTTCTAAGCAGCCGGAGGCAGCCGCGGCCATTCAGGCACTCGCCCCAGCGCTGCTGCTGTTTCCAGCCATCGCGATGATGCGAGGATACTTCCAGGGACGTAATAACATGACAGCTGGCGGCATATCTCAGATCATCGAGCAGATTGCACGGGTTCTGACAGCCATCGGCTTGGCCTATGTGCTGCTGCGGATGGGATACGACGATACCTGGATTGCGGCCGGAGCTTCCTTTGGTGGCGTACTCGGCAGTATCGGCGCGTTTGCAGTCATGCTGTACTTCACGGTTAAACTTCGCCGAAGCGATCGTGAGCTCAAGATGCCGGCGGCGGACCGTTCCATTCCGCTTGGCGGGATATACCGGGATATATTCACGCTGTCCATACCGATTGTGCTGTCTTCCCTGGCAGTTCCGGCTGTTAACTTCATTGACAGCTCTATAGTGAAGCCGCTGTTGATCGGGCAGATTGGTTTGGATCAGGCGACAGCAGCCCTCGCGGTGCTTGGGAACCGGGCTCAAAGCGTGGCGGGGATTCCGCCGATTCTAGCCATTGCCCTCAGTACCTCGCTTATTCCGATCATCTCTGCGGCTTTTGCGAAGAAGGACCAGGAGCATTTGGAACAGCAAGTATCGCTGGCTATGCGTATAGCCATATTGACGGGGATGCCGATGGTGATTGCGCTATGCGTGGCATCCTATTCCATTAATGGATTGCTGTTTAGTTCCTTGGGCGGCAGCGGGATTATTGGATTTCTGACGTTCGGTACGATTTTCCAGATCACGATGATGACTACAAATTCCATTCTTCTTGGAATCGGCAAGGCCAAACTCTCGATGATTCACGTGATGATCGGGGTTGCAATCAAGCTTGCAGCCAGCTTCCTGCTTGCCCC
This sequence comes from Paenibacillus sp. FSL K6-1330, assembly GCF_037976825.1. NCBI lineage: Bacteria > Bacillati > Bacillota > Bacilli > Caryophanales > Paenibacillaceae > Paenibacillus > Paenibacillus sp. FSL K6-1330. The sequence continues at coordinate 6,335,125 of NZ_CP150269.1, read as the reverse complement.
GTTCTTTGGGATCTACGGGATCATAGGGAGCACGGCGCTCTGTTTCCTTGTTATTACGATACTGAATATAAGATCGATTAAAGCGATTGTATCCTTCTCCATCCTGGGCAAACGCTGGACGGGCTTCTTGTTGACGGTGATTGCCGCCGGGGGAATTGGATATGGCCTGAATCTGGCCGGTATTCAAATGGTTGATATCATGCCGGCACGGTTGGCCTTCCTGCTGACTTGCCTGGTTGTAGGCGTGGCCGTGGTCATTATATATCTTGTCCTGCTGGTGGTGTTTGGCGTATTGCGGCAATCGGAGCTGAGCAGTTACCCGCGCCTTTTGCAGAAAGTGTTCCGTCCGCTTATGAGACTGCAGCCTGCACGAATGCGGAAGCGGGGATAAAAACATATACTTAGTTTCACTTATCGTGTGAATAGAACCGAATGGAGACCATCCTTGTAGTATCGGGACGGTCTCTTTCCATTTTAATGCCGATGGAACTGATCAGACACATCATGCACGATGGAGGTTTTCTCCAGAGCGGCCCGATGGGCATGGGTGATATCCGGCAGCAGCGGCCGTAACGGTTTACGAATATGCCTAAACATCGCCGGGCCCTGATACCAGTCGTACCGGGGAATCGGCTCGGGGGTCTCATCCTCCCAGATCTCATCAAGATAAGGGCTGTACAGACGCTGGCCATCGGGCAGCCATTCTGATGTGATGAGGTCAGATCCCGCGTGGCCATGATTCATGGCTTGCTCAAGTGTCGGTGTAAATAAGGCCGGCCAATATTCGGCGCGCGATCCCTGATGCTTGGTGGATCGTGCGAATGCCAGCACCGCGCGGTATATCTCCTCATACCCAAACAATAAAGCATACAGCGAACGGCCTGCCTTGATCCGAATGGACAGGTCGTCAAACTTGGGTAAGGTAAGTCCGGCCAGCGGCCTGGCTGGGGATAAGGGCTTCTGGGCAGGGCTTTCGCCCGACTCTGTTCGATGGACTTGACCCAGTGGAAACACGATTTGATTCAACCGGGTCAGCTCATGCATCCGAAAGAAGGGATCCTGTAGAATATGCTGTAGGTAAAAAGGGTGTCTCGCCACACGCCCCTCAATATAGTTCTGCTCATTAATGATCAGGGCTACCGTAAGCAGCGAACTGCTCTGATCCTGCCAGAACTGCTCCCAGAACGGTGTCATGAACGCTGAAACATGAAAGTGGGGGAGCAAATGAAATAGGGGCTTACCCTTTTTTCGACTGTGTATATAGAGCAGCAGCTGGGGATAGGCGTCCTGGAAGATCAGTGCATTGCAGCGCTCCAGGAAGCGATACAGGTTGTTCTTAAATGTCGGATTCATAAGATCCGACATCAATCCACCCTTCAGATCACTCATATTCCACCCGGCATTACGCGATACCATGTGGGCCAGAAAGGCCCAATGCAGCTCAGGTTGTGATACATAGCAGTCCCAATAGGCTTGCGTACGGGTCACGTTACTTCGGTTGGCTGCAGCTGTGGCCTCTTGAATATGATGACTCAACTCCTGCTCTTCTGGAGATAGCTGAACCTCTGGACCGGTCTCATGAATCCGAATATCGCTATACCCTTGCATGGAAGGGAGCGGAAACGGGGAAACGCTCTGCTGCAGATAGGGATGGGAGGAGAGGATATCCTTGAGCTGCCTGCGAATCGTTCTAACGGCTGTGTAGTCCCAATGCAATTCGTTTCTGCTTGTCCGGAGCTTTAAGGAGAATCGCCACGATGCGATCATCCCCGACCATGATTCGGTCAGGGCTTGCGGAATAGCTGCCGTCCATGACCATACATACTTGCCCCGGTTTTTATTATCATTGACTCCATTCGAGTGCATTCGGGGGTCACCTGCACTTTCTGATGGTTAATCCCAGCCTGTGAGCATCATAATGTCAGTATGCTCTAAAATTTGACTTCCACTCAACATTTTGATTCACTAAGGGTGAAGGAACTCGACGTAAAGGGGAGATAATCAATGGAAAAAATCACTTCAGAAGCAGAATTTCAGGTTGCAATCCAGTCTCCGCGACTGACTGTTGCCGTATTTAAAGCAGACTGGTGCGGCGATTGCAAGTTTATCGATCCATTCATGCCGGAGGTTGAGACAAAGTTCTCAAACCAATTGACTCTGGTTGAGGTTGACGTCGATGCTGTCGGTGACGTGAGTCAGCAGCAAAATATTATGGGTATCCCTAGCTTTGTTGCATACTCCGACGGACGCGAGTTGGTTCGCTACGTTAACAAACTCCGCAAATCGCGCCAGGAGATTGAAGATTTCCTGCAGCGTGCCGTGGACGTATACAGTACGATTCATAAGTAAGAGTGACTATAGCACCGCCGCCTTGATCTATAACTGGCGGCGGTGTTGTTTTACATATCAGTTAGAGGTAGGGTGAAGAAGTCAAGTACCTGTATCATGAAGGTTTTTCTCATTTTTGAACATTTTGTCACAATCGCTCAAGTGACCGTAGCGGTAGAATCAGGTATAATGAAATGTGGACTGTGTACGATGCGATCCCGTAAAGGTTTAAATAGTGAATGATTATGAGCAGCAGGTGAGATAAGTGAATGATAAACAATTAAAATGGCTGAGTTACATAACATGCTTAATTATGTTCTTCGCGACGTTCGGAGGCATGGTTGTGACAAAGACGGGCTCGGGACTCGGTTGCGGCCAGGAGTGGCCGCTGTGCAACGGTAAATTTGTTCCCGCTTACACGGTATCCTCCATGATTGAGTATTCCCACCGGGCTGTCAGCGGAATGGCGGGGTTGGCCGCGCTGGCTTCGCTGATTGCGTTCTGGAAGTACAAGCGGGATCGCCGGGATTTGATGGCTTATGTTATCGGGACCTCGGTATTCGTTGTAGTGCAGGCGATCATGGGTGCGCTTGCGGTGGTTAAACCTCAATCGGCTGCGATTATGGCGCTGCATTTTGGCTTCTCGCTGATTGCTTTTGCTAGCTCCGTCATGCTGGCTCTGGGTATGCGGCGGGTAGAACAGGCGAAGGGGCCCGTAGACTTGGAACGTCTGCCTCGGGTAAGCAAGGGTTTCCGTAATTTAGTCTGGGGCACAACCCTGTATAGCTATATCGTCGTTTATATTGGTGCATTCGTCAGCCACACCGATTCTAGAGAAGGTTGCTCGGGCTGGCCGCTGTGTAACGGGGAAGTGATCCCGGAGCTGGGCGGTGGGGTCGGCATCGCCTTTATGCACCGGGTGGCAGCGCTTCTGCTGCTGGTCGTGGTTGCGGTGATGGGGCATTTTGCATATTGGCGTAACCGCGACAACCGGGAGATACAGATGCTGGGCATCTCGGCAACCGTGCTCTGCTTGCTGCAAGTGTTTAGCGGTGCCCTCATTATGGCAACGATGCATAACGAGGAAGTTTACGTATTCTCCGCGCTGGGACATACACTGCTGATCTCGGCCTTATTCGGCGTACTCTGTTATTTAAGTGTCAGGGTATGGCAGCTCAGCAAGCCGGTTAAAGCCGAAATGCGGCCGGATCATAGCATGTCTCGTGAAAAGATTGTATAAAAAAGAAGCGAAAATCATTAAACGAAAAGGATCGAATTTAAGGCAACATCGTTTATGCAAAGTCCCCGAACCAGCGTTCGAGGGCTTTGTTGTATAGTGAGGAGGGAAGTGGATGATAGCCAAAACTTCCGCTCGACCTGTCCGATATCAAGGAGACGCTGGAAGCAGTATTGAAAAGGTTTGATCCCGCAACGGATTAGTTTATATTTATTAAGATTGACGAAGGCGATATCCTGGGGGATATCTGAAAGTCGCCCCATTCTGTGGGTTGTCTGGCCGTTTCGGGGGCATCCTATAAGAACAATCCTCTGGTCATGAATGCACGAATGAAATCGGGATACCTGAATGAGTTATTCCCGCGTGAGGATATCGTGAAGACGGTTAAACGCGGTGGAATCACTATTTTGACAAATAGCGGTCCAAGAAGAACCAAGATTAATTTGATGACGCGAGGGGGTACCGCCATGCTTCGAATGTTACTTGGGGAACAGCCCCGGCACAATAACGGACTGCTTGAGGAAGCCATCGAATCGATGGTCCAAACAACCCGGCTGCTGCAGAAGGAAATGGAGAAAAATCAGGATCCGACGCATGACTTTCGCAAGCTTGAGATTTGGACCCGGGGGTTGATCGTTTCCCTGGATGAGCTGGAACAGAGCTGGAATGCGGCAAGGCATTTCAGTCAATCGGTCAAATCGGGTTACATCGATGACATGTCGATTCAGGAGCAAGGGGAATATCAACGATATGTGTATTTTTACAAAAACGGCTTCATACGCGTATTCTCGATCCTTGATAAGCTGGGGACGGTGCTGAACGATTTGTACGATCTTCATACCTCTAAGGTGAAGGCGCATTTCTCATATTTTACGGTCCTGCGGCAGTTTAAATTCCTGAAGGCCCACGGAGAGCTGGCCAAAGAGCTGGAAGCGATCAAGGAGCGTTACAAAACGCCGCTGAACACACTTCGGAAACGGCGCAACGCCGAAATCCATTACATGAATTCCGAGATGCAGGATGATTTATGGCAGCGTCATCAAGGGCTGTCGGACAAGATCGAGCTGGAGGATATCGATCAGCACCTGGACGATCTCAAACAAGGTGTCGATATGGTATGCCGGAGTCTGGCGGCCTCTTATAAATATACGAACGAGCTTTGGGGGAAAAATGGAGTCAGGGCTTAGGCACAAAATCGCCATGAAATTCCTTTTGACAAAAACCTGAAAAGAATCTATACTAACTATTGCATTCATTAAATGTTATTAAATCAGATCAAATTAATCGGAAAAATTTCATATCGATGTTTTCTTATCGAGAGAGGCGGAGGGACAGGCCCGATGAAGCCCGGCAACCGACTCCAGCGTGTAATTGCTTAACGCAGTGACGCTTGGAGTGACATGGTGCTAATTCCTTCAAAGCTACAGGATATCCCTTGGCTTTGACAGATGAGAAAAGGCGTTGACTTTTACGTAAAGAGGGCCCTTTTTGATTCTACAAAAAGAGGCTCTTTTCTTTTGGGTAAATAGATATGAAGCTACGGAAAAAGGAGGATTATCGGATTGATTGAGCTCAAGCAATTGACGAAGCAGTACGGAAAAGCCGGAACCTTAACCACTGCGTTGTCCGAATTGGATTTGTCGATTGAAAAAGGAGAAATCTTCGGAGTCATCGGACACTCCGGTGCAGGTAAAAGTACATTGATCCGTTGTATCAATTTGTTGGAGCGTCCCACCTCGGGCGAGGTGTGGGTGAACGGTAAGAACTTAACGTCGCTTGGCAAGAAGCAGCTTCAGACGGAACGCCGCAAAATCGGCATGATTTTTCAGCACTTTAACTTGTTATCTTCCGCGACGGTGTACGATAACATTGCGTTTCCGCTGCGTCTGATCAAGACACCAAAGGCTGAAATGGAACGCAAGGTATCCGAACTGTTGGCTTTGGTCGGCTTGGAGGCACATCGGGACAAATACCCGTCCCAGCTATCAGGCGGGCAGAAGCAGCGGGTCGGCATAGCCAGAGCGCTCGCAAGCGATCCCGAAGTGCTGCTGTGCGACGAGGCCACTTCGGCGCTTGACCCGCAGACGACCGATTCGATCCTGCGCCTGCTGCTGGACATTAATAAAAAGTTTCATCTGACGATCGTGCTGATTACCCATGAGATGCATGTGATTCAGAGCATATGCGACCGGGTCGCCGTCATTCATCAGGGCGGCATTGTGGAGCAAGGGCCGGTAACGGAAGTGTTCCTGAAGCCGAAGCATGAAGTGACCCAGGAATTTATCCGCCAGGAGATGGACAGCGGCGAAGCGCTGCGGCTGGCCATTCAGGGCCAGGCGAACGGACCTTCGAGGGCGGTGCAGATTACGTTCCTTGGATCGAAAACGTACGAATCGATTCTGTCCCATACCGTTCATGAGACGGGCGTGAATTTTGCAATTCTGCAGGGCACGATCTCCACGATCAAAGAAACGCCGTATGGCCAGCTCATCGTCCGTTTCGAAGGGGAAGAGCGTGCCATAGAAGATACGATCCGGAAGCTGCTGGAACAAGGATTAGACGTGGAGGTGATTCATTAATGTTCGGGCTTGATTTTACCCAGATCGACTGGAAAGAGATATGGACGGCAACATTGGATACCCTTCGGATGCTGGGGGCTTCGGCATTGTTCAGTTTCATCATCGGACTGCCGGTTGGCGTGCTGCTCTACATGGCTGCAAGATCTACATCCGGTTTGGTGCGCTTCGGTTACACGATCCTGTCGTTCATTGTGAACATCCTGCGTTCGGTTCCGTTCATTATTCTGATCGTTGCAATGATCCCGATTACGAAGTCGCTCGTAGGTGTTTCGTACGGCGTGCTGGGAACCATTCCGCCGCTCGTGATCGGCGCTGCGCCATTCTTCGCTAGGCTCGTAGAAACGGCTTTAAATGAAGTGGATAAAGGCGTGATTGAGGCGGCTCATGCCATGGGCTCCTCGACAAGCCAAATCGTATGGAGGGTTCTCCTCCCGGAGGCACGTCCGGGCCTGCTGGCGGGGATGACCATCACGATTGTAACCCTGGTATCTTATACCGCGATGTCCGGTCAAGTCGGTGGCGGCGGTTTAGGAGATTTGGCCATCAAGTATGGCTATTACCGTTATGAGACCGAGATCATGATTCTGGCCGTCGTATTAATGATAGTGCTGGTACAGCTGCTGCAAATGGCAGGAGATCGTCTGGTCCGACATTTTACAAGAAAATAACGGGATGGATGAGGCATCAAGGAAGACAATATAAAAAATAATATATTTTCGGAGGGAGCGTTTTTAGAATGAAAAAATGGACATTGGCATTGATCAGCTTGACATTGGTTACGGTGCTGGCTGCGTGCGGCGGCAAGCCTGCGGATAAAGCAGCTGAGCCAGGGGGAACAACAGGAGGCGGCGCTCAAGAGACCGTAACCTTGAAAGTAGGCGCTTCGCCTTCACCTCACGCCAAAATTTTGGAGCATGTTAAACCAGCGCTTGAAAAAGAGGGCGTGAACCTGGAAATCGTGGAATTCACGGATTATGTTCTGCCAAATACGCAAGTGGACTCCAAAGAAATCGACGCGAATTTCTTCCAGCACAAGCCTTACCTGGATAACGAAATCAAAGAGCGTAAATTGAATCTTGAATCCGTGATCGCGGTGCATGTGGAGCCGCTGGGTGCTTACTCCAAAACCATTAAATCTGCGGATGAGCTGAAGGATGGAGCGGTTGTGGCGATCCCGAATGATCCTTCGAATGCAGGCCGTGCGTTGACTCTGCTGTCCAAGAATGGCGTAATTAAGCTGCAAGATGAAACCAAGCTGGAAGCTACCGCTAAGGATATCGTGGAAAATCCGAAGAACCTGGAGTTCAAGGAAGTTGAAGCCGCCATGCTGCCGCGTATGCTGGATGAGCTGGATCTGGCTGTCATCAACACGAACTACGCGCTTGAAGCGGGACTGGACCCAACAAAGGATGCACTCTTTATCGAAGACAAAGAGAACCCTTATGCCAACCTGCTGGTAGCTCGCCCGGACAACAAGGACTCCGACGCCATTCAAAAATTGGCCAAAGCGCTGACTTCCGAGGACGTGAAGACCTTTATCGAAGAAGAGTACAAAGGTGCTGTCATTCCGGCATTCTAATTCGAGCACCAAAGGCTCGATGATGCTGTAGATTAGTTCATCGTATCCGTGAAGAGAGGGCATTATCCAAAAGACCATGGGTCTTTATGGATAAGTCCTTTCTTTTTTTTTGTGTGGCGGCCATTCCTGGCCGGGTTGCAAGTTGTTAGGCTTTATCAAATCTTTTATACTGAAGGAAGGATATCCATCTGAGGAGGGAAAGCCTTGAAGGGAAAAGTGGCGCTGATTACAGGCAGTGCGACAGGTTTGGGGAAAATGACGGCGCTGTCGTTAGCTCGGCAGGGATGTCATTTGGCTATAAATTATGTAAACAGCAAGGATGAAGCGGAGGCGCTCTCCCGTGAAATCGAGGGGTTTGGCGTGAAGTCTATTGCGATTAAAGCCGATATCGCCAGCGAGCGTGAGCTGTATTCATTGGTGGATCAGACGGAGGAGCAACTGGGAAGCGTCGATATCCTGGTGAACAACGCAGGCCCTTTCATTCGGGAGCGTCGTCTGTTCTCAGAGTACAGCCGGGACGAAATCGTCCATATGGTGAATGGCAATTTAACCGGCGTCATGCTGCTGGACCACCGCGTTCTGCCTGCCATGCGGGAGAAGAAGTGGGGACGCATCATCCACTTCGGATTCGGACATGCCGGAGAAGCCCGCGCGTGGCCTCAGCGTTCAGCCTACGCGGCTGCTAAAGTGGGCCTGGTCTCCTTTACGAAGACGCTTGCGGTGGAAGAAGCACCGTATGGAATCACCGTGAATATGATCTGTCCTGGGGACATCCGCGGAGCAAATAAAGAGAAGACCATCGATGAAGTTTCGGGCATTCAAGATGGGCTGACCCCGCGCGGACGATCGGGAAGCGGGGAGGACATCGCCAGGGTGATCGAATATTTATGCCTGGATAATTCGGATTTCATTACTGGCAATATCATGGATATATCCGGTGGGCTGGACCCGATCCGCCCGTTGATTAAGCCGGAATAACATACAATAACCCCACAACAAAGTGGAGTCTATGCTTCGATGCTTATTTCCAATACTTTGCTGACCCCAAAACATATACATGCGATTAAAGAATGGCTTACGCTTCGCTGAAAACTTATTCATTCTTTTATCTCAAAAAAAGAGTCTTGGTTCCACGAGGGAAACCAAGACTCTTTATAGTTAAAGAAGATTTAGAATACTTGAACTACTTCTTGAATGCCTTCTACTTCTTCAACCAGGGCGCGTTCAATCCCTGCCTTCAGAGTAATGGTGGAGCTAGGGCAGCTACCGCATGCACCCATCAATTTCAGCTTAACGATGCCGTCTTCAACGTCAACCAGTTCCACGTCACCGCCGTCGCGCTGCAGGAACGGACGAAGTTTATCAAGCACTTCAGCCACTTCATCATATACAGTGGTTTGCGTGTTTTCACTCATCTTGTTCAACTCCTTTCCTCCCTATATTATAGTACATAAACCGGCAAAATAAAATGCCAATCTTAAGGCAGGTCTAATCACAATGTCCATAATCATTGAGTTTTGCACAAGCAATTCCTATTTTGGCACGGATAAAGTTCTACAGACGCTTGAAGCCAAGTATGATTGTCAGGTCATCGAATACGGCTGCCTGACCAACTGCGGCCAGTGCTACCTGATGCCCTTCGCTTATGTGGATGGCGAATGGGTCGAGGCTCCCACGGCTGAAGAACTGCTTGACGTTGTCATAGCCAAACTGGAAAGCTTTCAGGACAGCGAAGAGGAAAGCTGAGCCTGATTCCTGGCATATTCATCTACAAAGCGCCTGCAGCCTGCTCAGTGCTAGTAGTGACGCTTGGATTTCCAGAGAACGCCGCTCTTCAGTATCCTTGGTACCCGGCCCAGAACCGAGGTGCTGCCCATGAGTCCAAAGCCTGCATGTTTGCCGAGGGAACCGAGGGTTCCCTTGAGCTTCAGCGGAGATACCTTTGGCGTATCATCCCGCCATAAAGCTTTCATGACATGTCCCACTTGCTCGGCTTGAGCCCCAGCGGCTTGGGCGCTTGGGACGAACGGGAGGCTGGCGCAGTCGCCGATCACGTACACTTCCGGATGGGAAGGAACCTGATACCACTCGTTCAGCATAATGCGTCCGCTGCGGTCTTTTGGCAGATCCAGATCCTGTACGACCTTTACGGGCTGAATACCCGCCGTCCATACAGCCAGGTCGGTTGCGATTGGCACATCCAGATTGTACACGGCGTCCTTCTCAACTCGGGATACGGAAACGCCGCTGTGGATATCCACATGGTGTTCCTCAAACCAGCGATGAATATAAGCAGACAAACGGTTAGGAAAAGAAGAAAGTACCCGTTGTCCTCGGTCCAAGATGGCGATATTAAGGTCAGGCCGGCTTTCACGAAGATCGGCAGCGAGCTCGATGCCGCTTAAGCCTCCGCCAATGATATGAACATGACCATAAGGTCTGAGGTTGTTCAGGTGCAAATAGGTTTCCCGGGATGCAGAGAAAGATTGCAGGCTGAACGTGAATTCTTCAGCACCTGGTACTCCATGATAACGGTCCGTACATCCCAGAGCAATGGCGAGTTGATCGTATTCCACGGGATCGTTGTTCGTCAGGTTAACAAGCCTCTTCTCTAGATCAATGGATGTGACTTCACCATATACAATTTGGAGGCGGTCATACACCGGGAATTTAACACGAACGGCGGTATCGGCCACGGTGCCTGCTGCCAGCGCGTAATATTCGGTTTTGAGTCCTTGGTATGGCATGCGGTCGATGAGCACGACCTCCACGTCCGGAGGAAGATAGCCGCTGAATAATTCTTGAATTAGGGCAAGACCACCATAGCCTCCGCCGAGAATGACGAGCTTTTTCATAAATTTCTTCCTTTCTCAAGAGATAAGAAGGTGAGCGCCGATTCGCAAGAAAAACGCCGCTGGAAGCGGCTTAGGTTACCCACGCTATATTATCTCTTTAACCTGTTTTCCGTTTTTTTGGAACGTCTCTCGTTTGCTTAAATCCCTGCTGGTAAGATTTATTCGTAAACCTTGATCTCGTTGTAGAAGGTATCGCGTTCAACCGGAATCCGGCCAGCGCCTTGGATGAGCCAGACCAGCTCTTTGCGTGTCAGCCCTTCCGGTGTTAAGGCTCCTGCAGCATGGCTAATACGTTCCTTGAGGATCGTACCATGGACGTCGGAAGCCCCGAAGCTGAGAGCAACTTGAGTTAATTGCGCCCCGATATTAATGAAGTACGCTTTGATGTGATCGATATTATCGAGCATCAAACGACTGATGGCAATGGTTTTCAAATCTTCGTAGGCCGAATTGCGGCGCATGATGCCTGCATTCTTATTCTTCGGCTGCATGGATAGGGGAATGAACACCATGAATCCGTTTGTTTCATCTTGAAGATCCCGAATTTGCAGCATATGGCGGATCCGGTCCTCGTGGCTCTCGATCGATCCGTACAGCATGGTGGTGTGTGTCTTCATGCCAAGCTTATGCGCGGTACGGTGAACGTCGAGGTATTGATCCACGTTCGCTTTGTCCACTTTCATCTTCTGACGATATTGGTCAGACAGAATCTCGGCGCCGCCGCCTGTTAAGGATTGAAGACCTGCTTTCTGCAGTTCCTGGAGTACTTCCTTTGTGCTAAGTCCGCTAATGCGAGTGAAGAATTCAATCTCCGCCGCCGTATAGGCTTTTAGCGTTACTTCCGGGAAACGCTCGTTCAATGCCTTCAGGGAATCTACATAGTACTGGAACGGCACATGGTTATTATGTCCGCCAACGATGTGAAATTCACGAATGCCGGGATGAATATGCTGCTCGACATATTCAATCATCTCAGCGCCGGAGAGGGTATAGGAGCCTTCCTCGCCTTGATCTTTCCGGAAATTACAAAAAGCGCAGTAGGATTCGCATACATTCGTGAAATAGAGACTCATGTTCTCTATGAAGTAAACTTTCTTCCCGTTCTTGCGCAAATTTGCTTCATTAGCCAGCTGCCCGAGGGTCAGCAGGTCATCAGTTTGGTACAAATACACACCGTCTTCAAGATTCAGGCGTTCGCCGCTTTGGACTTTCGCAACGATCTCGGCCATTCTCTGATCGGTAAATGGTGTCACAATTGTGGACATGTTCAATCCTCCTGTTCACACTTGATCTGCTTAGAAGATTCTGCAGAAAAGCGATCATAAAGTGAATCACTCCCCTAAGGGAACGGTCCGTTTATAGTGGTATAACAACAACATCAATAATGGGCTGAATAAATAAATAAGTTTGTGAAAAAATATACAACTGTGGACCAGCCATAACCTTTGCCGCTTTTTAGCTGAGGGATGTGACAATTATCCAACAGTTGCCGCCCATGTTCCTTCCCTATTATAAACCTGACCCCTCGGGGTAGCAACACAAATAGAGGAATTGAAAATAGGTTTGTCATTACATATCAAAAGCCATCATAACAACCTTGAGCGAATTCGCGAAGAGGAGTATACTTAAAGAGTGAACGAAAAGGAGGGTGACCTATGATTACAATCAGCGACTCAGCTGCAGAACGTTTAAAAGAAATGCTTGCTGAACAGGAAACGCCCAACATGTTCCTTCGACTGGGTGTCACTGCCGGCGGTTGCAGTGGTTTTTCATATGCAATGGGCTTTGACGATAATGAAACGGAAGCTGACGTATATATGGATCTGCAGGATATGAAGGTCGTTGTCGAAAAGGACGATCTGAAATACCTGAATGGTCTGGAAATCGATTTTGAGGAATCCGGCATGACCGGGGGCTTCACCATCCACAATCCGAACGCGACCGTAACGTGCGGCTGCGGTTCGTCATTCCGTACGGCAACGGATGCGGGCAAACCGAACGAAGAGCCTTGCTAATAAGGACTCTCTAGAGGGTTAAGCCTGAGTCCAACAGTGAAAGACCTCTCCAGACAATCTTGTCGGGGAGGTCTTTTTTGCGTTATCGGGAACATCCGCTATAGACATAAGAACCCGAAAAAGCAGCCAACTCCGCGATAAGAAGAGGCTGCTTTTTCGGGTTCTTCATAGTTCAGACCGGGAAGAAGAAGGTATCGTTCAGCATCAGCACGATCATGCCGGCGGCCACAAGCGAAAATATGATGCAGCCCGCTCCGAGTCCTCTGCGCTTATCCTTGATGAACTTGAAGCCCATGGCAAAGATAAGAACGGTTACGGCTGCAAGTGCAATCGACATGCCGACAATGGCGATCCAGTATAAAACTTCAAACAATGCTGCCAAGGTGACAAAGCCTCCTTTATCGTTATCCAAGGTGATGGATTTATTACGGACAAAGCTCTGTTCTTACTATACGATAGATCACAGCATTTGCAAAGGGAGGCTCCCGTGAGGCCACAAGAACCTCAATTATTAGGCATACCATCACGGACAATCATCCAAGACAAAGAGCGGATTGGGGAATAGGATAACGTATGTCATGAATAAAAGGAGGCGAAAGCAGCATGGCGGGAAGACAACTGGCCAGCAAGTGGTTGAAGACGGAAGCGCTGCTGACCGATCCGCAGGTTGCTCCCTACATTCCGGCTACCCAGTCGTATGGAGGGGATACCCTGGCCTCAATGCTGGCCGAACACGAAATGGTCGTGATCAAGCCGATTGTAGGAACCGGTGGTAACGGAGTCATCCGAATACAGAAAGACGGAACGGGATACTTGGTAACTCATAAGAGGCGTACTGTTCATGTAGATACATTGAATTCCCTGTTATACGTACTGGGCAGAATAAGACTGAGACGGAGCTACATGATACAGCAGGGGATTCATTTGGCTAAAATTCAGGGACGTCCGCTGGATTACCGTATAAAGGTAGTCAAGGATCGAGGAAGATGGAAATTCCGGGCCATGCTGGGGCGACTCGCGAACCCAGGGCTTTTTGTGACGAATATTTGTAAAGGGGGGACGCTGCTTCGTTGTGGTCATGCACTCCGGCTGTCACTGCCCCATATTAATGCGAGGGAAAAGCGCAATGAAATGCGCCAAGTAACCAGACAGTGCATAGGAATACTGGAATCCCGTTTTCCAGGGATCGGCGAACTGGGATTTGATTACGGGTTAGACAATGAGGGCAAGATTTGGATTTTGGAGGTTAATACAAGACCAAGCTGAATTTTTGTTTAATATTCCCAAATGCAGCCGTTTAATGATTTTTTAATAGGGTAATAAAAAAATAACGATAATCTACCGATATTATAATTGATTAATTTTTTTTATAGTAGATTTCCCCAAGATCCTGTGTATAACATTTATCCCCATAATCCACTTTGATATGACCCTGTTTTTTACACTTACCAACAAATTATACACAGGATTTCCACAAGAGGTTGTGGATAAGCGAACAGTTGTTCCGTTTTGGTATGTCTGATATGATAGATTCAGGAAATTTGAGGAAGGGGTGTGAGAGGGATGGCTATGTTGACGGATGAGATGCTTCTCGATTCCTATCATATGGCTATTGAGTTGAAGTTGGAGCGAGAGTTCATCACTCTACTGCTAGCCGAGATTCATAAACGGAACTTGGACACCGATTCCGGCAGCATCCTGCATTAATCAGATTTTTCGTATATAGAATAGATAACTTACGACATGATACGTATATAATGTGGGAGCTTTCAACCAAGTTCTACATATGGTTTGAAGAATAGAAAAGGTATCTTCGATTCCGGGGCGGTGCATACCCCCTCGGAATGAAGATACCTTTTTTTCTATGAATATAGATGTATATGAAGTTAAAATCCGAGCTGTCCTTACAATTTCATGTTACTGCTGTGGCCCGGAGCCAATCTGGCCTCAGGATCGAAGTAAACCTTGGCATTGTTTACGGCGGTAGGTGCTTCGCCAAATCCAACAGCGATCAGTTTGACCTTGCCCGGATAGGTGGTGATGTCGCCGGCTGCAAAAATACCGGGAATACTTGTTTCCATACGGGAATCCACCACAATGGAGTTGCTTTCGATGGCGATGCCCCATTCGGAGATCGGACCGAGGGAGGACACAAACCCGAAATTGACAATGACATCGTCCACTTCAATCTCTTGCGTCTCTTTGGTCTTAATATGCGAAAGCGTAACCTTCGTAATGGTATCATCACCATGCAATTCGGTGATCTCGGTTGGCGTAATGATGTTCACCTTCGATGCCATCAGCTGTTCAACACTATGCTCATGGGCACGGAATTTGTCACGGCGATGAACCAGTGTAACCTGCTCGGCGATCGGCTCGATCATGAGCGCCCAGTCTACCGCAGAGTCGCCGCCGCCGCTGATGAGAACCTTCTTGCCTTTAAAGCGGCTGAGATCGTTGACAAAATAATGAAGGTTGGACTTTTCGTATGCTTCTGCCCCTTCAATCTCCAGTCGACGGGGTTGGAACGCTCCTACACCGGCTGTAATGATGACAGCTTTGGCGTGGTGTTCACCCAGATTTGTTTTTACGACAAAATGACGTTCTTCGAGTTTTTCCACAGCCTGTACTTTCTCTTCAAGACGAATGTCCGTTTTAAAGAGCTCCATTTGGGCAGACAGATTGTTCACAAGCTCTTGAGCGGTTACTTTTGGAAAGCCTGCTACGTCATAAATATATTTCTCAGGATACAGCGCAGCTAATTGGCCTCCAAGCTGAGGCATGCTCTCGATAAGTTTTACCGAAGCTTGGCGCATTCCGCCGTAAAAAGCAGCAAACATACCTGCAGGTCCGCCACCGATAATCAAAAGATCCGTCATATTGCTGTCTTGTGGCATCGTTGTCATGCGGTAAGCACCTCCATAAAATGAGTTTATATTCGAATCAGACAGACGTTCTTGTCCGGATAAAGCTGATTCATGAATTCCTTACCTATTATAATCGTCCCGAACCGGCATGAAAAGACGAGAATTGAGTTAAAATACCTAACATTGGAATGGATGCGCTTACTTAGTAAGTAAGGGGATAAATGGCGGAATTATTTGCACATTATATGGCAAAAAATTTCTTGATATTTGCATGGTTTATGCATATGATTAACGTGATAACTTGTGTTCATTACAGGGTAGTCCCATATATTATCAACTGCAGCAGCATTAAGGAAACTTAGTATTTCAGCTGTTTTTGAACCTTAATGAACCTTCAGGTCAAATGATGAAACGGGCTCTGATAAGGGCTCTTCTCTTTTTTTGGATGCATTTTCACAGAATGTTAACATGTGTACCATACTGTATATATAAAGAGTAAGCTGGAAGGAGCAATAGAATGAGCAGCATACCGAAGATCGTAATCCTTGGCGCGGGTTACGGGGGCATATTGACAGCGCAGCGGCTGCAAAAAGAGCTGAATTATAATGAGGCCGATGTTACATTGGTGAATCGCCATGATTATCATTATATTACAACGCATTTGCATATGCCGGCAGCAGGAACAGACAGCATTGAGAACACCCGGGTATCCATTTCCAAGTTGATAGACGAATTCAAAATCGACCTGGTCAAATCCTCGGTTCAGGAAATCCGCCTCCACGATAAGAAGGTTATTCTTGAAGATGGAACGTTATCCTATGACTATCTTGTCATTGGACTCGGCGGAGAGCCGGAAACCTTTGGCATTCCAGGACTCGCAGAGCATGCGATGACGATCCGAAGCATCAACTCGGTACGATTGATTCGTGAGCATATTGAGTATCAATTTGCTTTATATAAAAATGAGCGCAGACCGCAAGAGCGCATTAACTTTGTGGTTGGCGGGGCCGGATTCAGCGGCATCGAGTTTGTAGCCGAGCTGGCGGACCGCATTCCGAGACTGTGCAAGGAGTATGACGTGGATCCGACGCTGGTGAATATCTATAATGTTGAAGCCGCGCCTGCCGCGTTACCTGGGTTTGCACCTGAGCTGGTGGAGTACGCCATGAACGTTCTTGAGAAGAAAGGCGTTACCTTCAAAATGGGCATTGCGATCAAGGAATGCCTCTCAGGCGGAGTCGTTCTGAACAATGGTGAAGAGATCCGGGCGGCAACGGTGATATGGACCGGCGGCATCCGTGGGAACCGTCTGGTAGAAGCAGCTGGTTTCGAAACGATGAGAGGCCGCGTTAAGGTGGATGAATACTTGCGCGCTCCCGGATATGAGAACATTTATATTATCGGCGATAACTCCCTGATTTTTAATGAGGAAGGCAGACCTTATCCGCCGACCGCTCAAATGGCGATGCAGCAGGGCGTGTGTTGTGCCCAAAATATCGTTGCGGCGATTCGGGACAAGTCCATGCGCAAATTCGAGTTCCACAATAAGGGCACGGTTGCTTCCCTCGGCCGGGGCGAAGGCATTGCGGTAGTCGGCGATAAGAAATATCAGGGATGGAAAGCGGCTCAGCTGAAAAAATTGGTTGATCTGCGCTACCTCTTCATTATTGGAGGGATTCCGCTCGTCCTGAAAAAAGGTAGGTTTCTATAAATGAGACACTGCAGCGTTCAAGTACGGGGGCTGCTCACAAGAGATGAGCTGGATCGATATAACGCGCTGATGGAGGTCGGCTCCTATTTGGAGTTGCAAGAGCGGTACGATCTGGCTTACACCATTCAGCAGGAGGTCGACATTCTCATACTTCCTGCAATTGAGCGGCTCAAGGATAAGGGACGTGCCCGGGACCGGGCAACGGCTGAATATCTTGAAACCTTGCGCAAGCAAGAGCAAGATGAGGACGACAGTGAGTAATAGAAAAAGGGATGCTCTCAGTGTTGAGAGCATCCCTTTTTTGACATATTAGAATTTATAAGTTTTTTGGGGTCCCCGCAAAGTATTTGGAATAAACATCGTAGCATAGGCTCCACTTTGTGGGGTTTTGTACATGCTTTTTATGTGCAGAAGGAATTATACCTTCATTAAATCTGTAAACGAAGCCTGATCGAGCAGGTTGCCGACATAGAACGGACCAAACTCGCCGAAACGCGCACTTACCTCGTCAAATCTCATTTCGTACACGAGTTTCTTGAATTGAAGCGCGTCGTCACTGAACAGGGTTACGCCCCATTCCCAATCGTCGAATCCAACGGAACCGGTGATGATCTGTTTGACCTTGCCGGCATATCCGCGGCCAATCATCCCATGGCTCTTCATCATCGATTTGCGTTCATCCATGCTCAGCATATACCAGTTGTCCGACAAATCCCGCTTTTTGTTCATCGGATAGAAGCAAATATGCTTCGATTTAGGCAGAGCCGGCTTCAGACGGGCAATGACATGCGGATTCTGCATCGGATCCTCATCGGAGGAGCCAGCCAGGTAGTTGCTCAGCTCGACAATGCTTACATACGAATATGACTTGATGGTGAACTGGGCAAACGTTGTTTTGTTAAAGGCGTTCTCGATCGCGTTCAGCTCTTCGAGCGTCTCGCGCAAAAGCATGAATACGAAATCGGCTTTCTGACCGACGATGGTATATACAGCGGTACTGCCTTTCTGGGCAGCTTCGACGGCATCCCATTCCTCTAGGAACGCATTTAGCTCGTCCAGCGCAAAAGCACGTACTTCTTCATCTGCAGCTTTCCAGGCCGGCCAATTGATGGTGCGGAAATCATGCAGCGCATACCAGCCCTCAAGCGTCATTGCAGCTTCGTTCATGTGATCACTCCTAAACGTTATGTTCGTTATTATAGAAGCGGATGGCCGCTTGCATTAACTTCCTATATTGTACTGTAAGCGCAGTCGGAAGGGCAAACGCCGACACAATGATTTCACGATTGTTCGTTGATCTGTGACATTATTTTTAGTAAACTAGCTATTAGCTAAAGCTTGGTGTGCTGTTTCTTGCTGCAATAAAGTAGAATAGCTGCTACGCGTAGGTGATAAAGAAGAGGTGAAAACAGCGATCATGCTTCAATTTATTCCTGTGCTCGTGCTGATGATTTTGTTTTTTGTCATGATGTTCGGTATCGGTTTTATCCTCAATATGTTGATGAAGACGACCTGGTTTCCTTGCTATCTGTTTGTGATTGTCATTTTGCCGGTCGTTGTATACAGCTTGTGGGATCGGGGCCAAATGTCGTTCTGGACTCACGTCGGATCATTCCAATTGGTGGATTACTTAACGGGAGTTGCAGGTCTGATTGGTGCCTACTTGAGCGGATGGACCATTAAGACATTGCGTATTAAAGGCTTTAGAATGTTTTAAGGCGCGTGGCGCAAATTGAATGTAGTGTTGATGGCGGCTCTGCAATACCCGGGGGCCGTCATTTATTATTTATGGAAGCATGCAAATGGCGGGTGCACGAATTCCAGAATTTTTGATGCGAAAGAACCGACTTCGAAACGACGGATTTATGATAGAATAGAGGAAGTCTATTTTTGGGCGACAGGGGGAGCATAAACGATGCGCATGACTAATTTTTTACATTTTACAGAGAACCACCGTTACTGCGTATACCGTGACTTCTGCTTAAGCGGCCTGGATGACAAAATGCTTGGTTCGATATATCAACCGATGGTTGGCGCGTTTGCGATCAGTCTGTACCGTCTTCTCGTATCGCATGTGCCGGTGGAGAAGGTGGGTTACTCGGCTATTGAACAGCAGCGAAGATTATTTCTGACATTAGGGCTTGAGCCTAGTGAAAAAGGACGCCGCTTTCTCATTGAGCAAACCTCCAAGCTGGAAGCGGTAGGTTTACTGCAGACAAGCCGGATGTTTGTCCCGGAAACGGACGACCATATCTATGAATATGAGCTGCAAGCACCGCTCAGTCCAGCGGAGTTCTTCAACACCCAGCATCTGACGCTGCTGCTTCGCGACAAGGTGGGGAAATTCGCCGTTCTGTCGTTAAGAGAAGAGCTCTGGAGCAAGGAACCCCTTGAATGGTCCGGTATTTCCTTCAACAAGGAGAACATTTCGGTTCCCTTTTATGATATTTTTGAGCTGAACACGCATGTCATTGATTATGAACTGGAGCAAGCGCTGGAAGAGGTCGCGGTGTCACGGAAGTCAGTGGTGCCGCCAAATCCGCAAGGAGAGGGTCTGAACTATGCGGACATTATTCTCCGTTTCCCGCGTGAATCCCGCAATCGGGTCTTTGTGGAGCGTCTTCGCTACGACCATGAACAGATGGGCATTGTGAATTACGTGGTGCGCAAATATGATCTCAGCACGCAGGATTTGTGTCGCCTGCTGGATGAGGACGGCATATTTACCGAGCATGGTGAGGTCGTGCTGGATGATCTGCAGCACAAGGCCAGTCTTCACTTTAGGCAGGGAATGAAGATGCAGGAGAAGCGGCAGATTACCGCGGGCAAGGTCGTTGCTTTGCATCAGGAGATGACGGCCGATCCGGAAGAGCCTGCACAGGAGCATGCCGTAGAGATGGAATACTATGTAGAAGTTCCTGCCCAGTTCCAATCGAAATGCGATATTCACCAATATAATATGATGCTCCGCAACGAGCCTTATACCCGGCTGCTGCAGACCTTCTTTCCGGGCTCGGTCCCAGCGCAGTTCCTGGACATCTTCGAAAAGATCGACCTGAGCTATAAGCTGCCGGGAGAAGTCATCAACGTGCTCATTCATTATTTAATGTCACTCATGGCCGCAGGCGGCGAGCAGCGAATCAACCGTAATTTCGTGGAGGCCATTGCTTCCAATATGCTGCTGAAGCAGATTAACAGCTATGAGAAAGCTGTTCAGTATATACGTGATCAAGCCAAGATGAAAGGCAAGCAGAAGGCAACCACACAACGTACGCGTACATACGCTAAAGGTGGAAAGGTGAAGCCGGAAATTCCAGTGGCTCTGGAGTCCGATCAGGCGGAGGCCGTATCGGATGAGGAATTCGAAGAAATGATGCGATTTGCGGCAGAAATGCAGGCTGGCAACAAGAAGGGCGGATAAAGAAATCCTGCTGAAGAGAGGAGGGAACAAGAGATGGAGTCCCTTGGTGAACTGCTGGAAAGCATGAAAAGTCCTGCGCTCCGGCGCAGAACGGAACAGATTACGGAGGATTTGCTTAGGAATCCTCTGATTCAAGCTCTGCGGAGCGAATACCGGGAGATCGATGATCGGGTCATACGATTGAATTTAAGCAAACTGTATCAATATGCGGGAGATCAGGCCCACTGCAAGGCGTGTCCCGGTCTTGACCGGTGTCCCAATGATTTCCAGGGGCATTTCAGCAAGCTGGATATCCAGCGGATGAACGGAACCGTGGAGATCTATGAGCGTAAGTCGCCGTGTTCCCTGCAGATTGCGAAGACAAATGAGGATCAGATCAAAAAACGGATTCGCAGCTTTTATGTTGATGAGCATGCCTTGAACGAAGGTTATGACAACATGGAGATTATGGCGAAGGACCGCTTGCGGGCACCGGCGGTGCACCAGGTCTTTAAATACATCCGGGATACGAAGGAGAATGGCTTGTCTCCGCGCGGCCTGTATCTCACCGGTTCGTTTGGTACGGGTAAGACCTACCTGATGGGTTACCTGATGCATGAGCTCGCGAAAGCGGGCCATTCGGGCGTTATCGTGTATATGCCTGATTTCGTGGAAGATCTGAAGACCATGATGCAGGACGGCCAGAAGCTGAAGGACATGGTGGAGACGATGAAGCATTGCGATCTGCTGATCTTTGACGATATCGGAGCGGAGAATTTGAATCCGTGGGTTCGGGATCATGTCCTCGGTTCCATTCTGAATTTCCGGATGAACCGGCTGCCGACCTTCTATACGTCGAACTATCCGCTCGACGGGCTTGAACAGCATCTGAGCTTCACGAGCAAGGATGGGGAGGAGGCACACAAAGGACAGCGGTTGATGAACCGAATTGCGCCTTTTGTCGATGTCGTTCATTTATTCGGCGAGAACCAGAGAGGGAAATTCTAGCATTGCAAGTGAACTCCCTATAGACAAGCTTTCCCTGAATTGTAAAAAGTCTGATCCCGTTAGCGTATGGAACGCGGCAGGATCAGACTTTTTATTTGTGCACAAGGAGTCATCAATAATTAGCCAACCAAGAACTTGATAATGACGAAACCGAAAAAGATGATGGTCATGAAACCAAACATCCCCACGAAGCCCATCATCAAATCGCCAAAGTCATTGCGTGGTTCTTCATTGATGTGCTCCCGTGGATCGTTAACGCGTACGTTTACATCCATGGTGCTTGCCTCCTCAAAAGGTGAACATGCCGTGCCAACACGAAAAACTTGACAGTCACCCGACTTGTTACTAGTAGTATACCCAATGCGCAAATCATTTGTAAAGATTGCATAAAAAACCCGTGAAATCCTCTTTCTTTAGGTGAGTATATTTCACTTTTTCCGACCGGTTGTGGTATACTAAATTCGTCGACCCATTCAACAATTATGGTCGTACTATATGTAAAATTATCCGTGAGGAGGAGAATATAATGGCTATCGTAAACGTTACCGATCAATCCTTCGTAAGTGAAGTGGAAGGTCAAGGAACGGTTGTAGTTGATTTCTGGGCGCCATGGTGCGGTCCTTGTAAAATGCTTGCCCCGATTTTGGAAGAGCTGTCCACAGATCTTGGTGATGCTGTGAAAATTGCTAAGGTGAACGTGGATGAGAATCCGGAATCCGCAGCACGTTTCGGCGTGATGAGCATTCCGACTATGATTTTCTTTAAAGACGGCCAGCCTGTCGATAAAGTGGTAGGTCTGAACTCCAAAGAAGCCTTGAAGGGCATCATTGCAAAACATCAATAAGCAGGATTGGTCATAGACTGCAATCTGCTTTCATAAAGCGCCTTCGGTGAAACCCGGAGGCGCTTTGTGTGGTTATTCATAGTGTTTTATATTTATGGTTAATACTATATAATCTCCTTGGAGAGGAGGGATAGCATGGACGATTTTGCCAAACAGCTTCAGGAGCAGGAGAGGGCGCTGGAGAATATCCGCCATAAGCTGGCATTGCTGCCGGACCAGCCCGGCTGTTACCTGATGAAGAATCATGAAGGCACGATTATTTATGTGGGCAAGGCGAAAGTGCTGAAGAATCGGGTACGCTCTTATTTTACCGGAAGCCATAACGGGAAGACCCAGATGCTTGTTTCGGAAATCCGCGATTTCGAATATATTGTGACCGGCAGCAACATGGAAGCCTTGATTCTGGAGTGTAACCTGATCAAAACCCATCAGCCGAGATTCAACGTGCTGCTGAAGGATGATAAAACCTATCCATATCTTAAAATAACGAATGAAGAGCATCCCCGTCTGGAAGTGACCAGAAGGGTGCTTAAAGATAAAGCCAAATACTTTGGCCCCTACCCGAATGCGTATGCGGCACAGCAGACCAAAAAGCTGCTGGACCGGATGTATCCTTTGCGCAAATGCGGCGTCATGCCGAAAGAAGTGTGCTTGTATTACCATATGGGACAATGCTTGGCTCCATGTGTAAAGGAAATTCCAAATTCTGCATATGAACAGATCACAGGGGAGATTACCTCATTCCTGAGCGGTGGACATGAAGAGATCAAGAAGGAACTGCAGCGCAAGATGCAGGAGGCCGCGGAGGATTTGTATTTCGAGCGTGCCAAAGAACTGCGGGATCAGATCATCCATATCGATACGCTAATGGAGAAGCAGAAGATTACGACGACGGATACACGGGACCGCGACGTATTCGGTTATGCTGTGGATAAAGGCTGGATGTGTGTACAGATTCTGTACATGCGCCAAGGGAAAATGGTACAGCGCAACAAGTCCGTTTTTCCATTCTACGGCGATGCGCACAGTGACTTTATGTCTTTTATTGCCCAGTATTACAGTGATAATCCTGCATTGCCGCAAGAAATTCTGCTGCCTGAGCCCCTGTTGATAGACGAGGCTGATCCAGAGTCGGTTGCTGGAACGGCTGTGGATGAAGGTGTGTTAGGCCCAGAGGAAGCCGTGGATTCGGCGAGTACGCTTTCCGCAGGAACATCTGATGAGCAGCAGGCAGCCCTTGCCCAGGCACAGGAGAAGCAGGCCGAAGCCGCTGGCATCGTGGATGCAGCCGGAGGGGCTGCCGCCCTGCAGGAATGGCTCGGCGTGAAGGTGCATGTGCCGCAGCGTGGTTTGAAGAAACAGATGGTGGGCATGGCGTCGGATAATGCAAAGGTGTCCTTAGACGAGAAATTCCGCTTGATTGAGCGCGATGAAGAACGCACCTCGGTCGCAGCGGCGAATCTGGGCGAAGTGATCGGCCTCCAGTCGCTGAACCGGATCGAGGCATTTGATAACTCGAACATCCAGGGGACCAACCCGGTATCGGCCATGGTTGTATTCACCAATGGGAAACCGGACAAGAAGGAATATCGGAAATACAAGATCCGTACCGTGCTGGGACCGGACGATTATGATACGATGCGTGAAGTGATCCGGCGGCGGTACGAGCGCGTCTTGAAGGAGAATTTGCCGCTTCCTGATCTGATTGTGGTCGATGGAGGGAAGGGACAGATTTCCGCCGCCAGCGATGTGTTGGAGAATGAGTTGGGGTTGTATATCCCGGTCTGCGGGCTTGTGAAGGATGCCAAGCATAAAACAGCGCAGCTCATGGTCGGAGACCCGCCGGAGCCGGTTACGCTGCCCCGGGACAGCCAGGAGTTCTATTTGCTGCAGCGTATTCAAGATGAGGTTCACCGGTTTGCGATTTCCTTCCACCGCGAACAGCGCGGCAAATCGATGGTATCCTCCAAGCTGGATTCCATCCCGGGCATTGGTGAGAAGCGCCGGAAGCTGCTGTTGAAGCATTTTGGCTCGGTCAAAAAAATAAAAGAGGCTTCAGTCGAAGACTTCAAGCCCCTTTCAATCGGTGAGAAATTAGCAACGGAAATTCTTAAGGCACTTCGTGAGGAGGAGTCGTGACATACGGCTTCTCTTTTTTTGTTGGATTGAAACGGTAAATCGCATACGCAACAAGCGCAGGAAGCACCATGTAGAAAGCACCAATCAGCAAGTTGGTGGTGTCCTTGAGCAAGATCAGGCTAATACCCATCAAGATGCTATTAAAGATGACATGGGAGAACATGGCCGCCAAATACCCATATTTCAAAAAGATGTAGCTGAACAGCAAGCCGATGATAACCAGTTCAATGGGCCGGGAAATTACAGGGTATATCGGATAAAGCGTATGCCCGAGCGCCCAGATGAGCGAGGTAATCAAACTGGCAACGAACGTATTGCGGACGATCTTTTTCACCATTTTGATTCCGAACAGTCGATAGACGGCCTCTTCGGATATGCCGGCCAGCCAGGCCATCAGCGGAAACAGCCAAGGATAGAGCATGTTGTAAGGCGACTGTGTGGCATCCGTGGTGGACCATGTATTTAAGGTTAGGCCCAGAACGATAAAGATAATGGATTGGACCCCAAGCAGGATGAAAGCCCACATATATCCCAGCTTCATGCTGTCCAGTACATAATGACCGTATCCGGGTTCTTTGGCGCGCGGCCATGGATTGAGCCCGTCTTCTTTTTGCCATAGTCCGTTGCCCCCGACAAGGGAGAAATAGAGCAGGGCGGAGAATATGAGCGAATAGACCGCATAGAAAATCATCATCCCGAATATACCAGTTTGCGACATCCCCTCGGATTTGAAAACGGGAATCAGATTATACGTATTTAGCATCTGAATGATAAACAGCAGCACCGCTAGGAACAGGCCGCGCTTAAACGACGTATAGGCTCTGGTCTTTACGCTGTACACAATGGCAAGAATGCCAAGGATGAGGGTGAACAGGCCATACCCTGCGAGTGTCAGCAGCGTTGCATCCTGAGTCTGCTTGTTGACATAGGCGGAATGGGCGGACGGGACTGAGAAGGATGGCTCATAGGAGCGTAATTTCCCATGTTCGAAGGTGAAACGGTGCTCCAATCGGGAATCGCCAATCTTGGATTCCGGGTCCACATATCGAAGCCGGGGTTCCCCTTCCCGCGTAACCAGCTCAAGGCGCGACAGGTCATAGCCCGCTCGCTGGAGCCAAGGCTCCGCGAGCGCTTGCTTCTCGGCTAATGACATGCCGTCCTCGACGACAAGCAGCATCTGCCTTTGTACATCGCCCTTGTTCAGCTCAATCCGGTCATAGCTGGAGCGGGCGTAATCGTACGAGAAGCCGACGATGCCTGAATTTTGCATGTGCACGTCCACATTGAGGGCATCCCCTCCCGGTTCGCTGAAGCGAACGCGGTATACGTCATAGGGATATTTGGCTTCATAGGTTTTGTTGTATTCCGAAAGTTTCTTTTCCTTCGCCAGATATCCGTAAAGTTCCGATTTGGATTGATATGTAACCAATGTGTCATCCGTTTTTGCAGCCGTAAACTGCAAATGCTCCTGAGCAAAGCTTGAAGCCGCTTGCCGAGCCTGCTCCTTGGATATGATATTCGGAGATGCCATCTCGGTAGAATCCGGATTCGTCGACGGAAACACCTGAAATAATAGGAACAGAATCAGGCCGACTGCGGCAGGCGCGATGAGCTGTTTGAGATTGGGCTTCAGCTTCAAGGGCTCTCTTGCACGATTCATGAAATTCCTCCTCTAGGAAAGTTGATACTCCCACTGGTATTCGATATGCCTGATTAAGTACGCATAGAGTCAATATAACATAGTTATGAAAGTCATAAGCAGCTTATCCCAATATCCGGAATAATGAAACAAATCGATGAAAATGAATGAAAGGTTTCGAAAACGTTAGAGAACCCTATGCTTGTATTCTTGAATATGCCCAATTCGCGCTCTTTTAAAGATTTTTTGGGTGAAAAACGGCATTGGGTTACGTACCAGATTGCGTTATAATCACATCATGCTTCAAGGAACCGAATATTCCAGCCGAATTTCGTACTGAAAATGGGGGAACCATGTAATTGGGGTGAATTTCATTATTCCTAGAATAATGAATAGGGCGACCTGTGGAAATGCCCGAATCCGTCAGCTAACCTCGTAGGCTGCAGCACAGGAACCAGACCGTAAAGGGCACTGCGTTTTCCAGTGTCTTTTTTCTTGATTTTTTTTAAGAAGGTGACCGATTGAACTCTAAATTTAACTGGCTCAGGTTGTCTCCGCCGCAGATTCTCGTGCTTGGTTTTGCGGCTATTATCTTCATCGGGACGGCGCTGTTAATGCTGCCGATTTCCACAAGTACAGGTGAACCGCTTGAATTTATCGATGCCTTGTTCACTTCGACATCGGCAACATGTGTAACGGGTCTGGTTGTGGTGGATACAGGAACGACATTCAGTTCCTTCGGAGAAGTCGTGATTATGCTGCTGATTCAGATCGGCGGGCTCGGATTCATGACGATGGCTACTTTATTTGCCTTGGCTCTGAAAAGACGCATCTCGCTCAAGGATCGCCTCATTCTGCAAGAAGCGATGAATCAGTCCTCGATGGAAGGAATCGTAAGGCTGATTCGCAGAGTGTTGTTGTACTCCCTCATCATCGAGGCCTGTGGTGCCATCATTCTATCGATCCGCTGGGCGTTTGATATGCCGATCGGCCAGGCGATTTATTATGGCGTTTTTCATGCAGTCACGATGTTTAACAACGCCGGTTTTGATTTGTTTGGTGATTTTCGGAGTTTGACCGGGTATGTCTACGATCCTGTAGTCAACATAGTCGTGATGTTTTTGATTGTCTCAGGTGGGATTGGTTTTATCGTATTATCCGATCTGATTGATTTCCGAAAACAGCGGAGACTTTCCTTGCACTCCAAAGTGGTGCTCACCATGACGGCTACCTTGCTGCTGGTTGGATTTATCGTCATTCTTATATTTGAATTCACCAATCCGAGGACGCTCGGCTCTCTGAATTGGGGCGGAAAATTCTTCGGTGCGTTATTCCAGTCCGTAACGCCGCGTACAGCTGGCGCGAATACTATAGATATTACGGGGCTTCGACAGGCCACGCAATTTTTTATCGTGATTCTGATGTTTATCGGAGCATCCCCAGGGTCAACCGGTGGCGGTATCAAAACAACAACCTTCACCATTATGGTGGGGGCGGTTATCGCCATGATGCGCGGGCGTGAAGACATCGTCATGTTCCGTTATCGCCTGGCCCAGGAGCGGGTGCTCAAGGCACTGACCATTGCATTATTGGCACTGCTGCTCGTTCTAATCGTATCGATGATTCTGTCAACGACAGAGGAAGGGAGCTTCCTGGAGATCCTATTCGAAACGACATCCGCCTTCGGTACGGTGGGTCTCTCCATGGGTTTAACGCCTGAACTGACGGGATTCGGGAAGATTTTGATCAGTATTACGATGTTTGCAGGGCGATTGGGGCCTTTGACGCTTGCTTATGCACTGGGGCCAAAAAAGGGTAAAGAATTATATCGTCATCCGGAAGGCAAAATGATTATTGGATAAGGAGTACAGGAGAGACATGAAACCAAAGCAATTTGCAATCATCGGTTTGGGACGATTTGGCGCCAGCCTGGCGCTTGAACTGATGGAACAGGGATATGAGGTGCTCGGCATCGACCGCAGTGAAGAGGTTGTCGAGGATATGAGCGAACTGCTGACGCACACGGTGGTGGCGGATGCTACGGACGAAGAGGTGCTTAAATCGCTCGGTATCCGTAACTTCGACTGCGGGATTGTGGCGATCGGGAACGATATTCAGATGAGCATCTTATCCGCCATCTTGTTAAAAGAGCTTGGTGTCGCCATGGTCGTTGCTAAGGCGATTTCAGTGCTGCACGGCCGGGCGCTGGAGAAGCTGGGCGTGGACCGGGTGATCTTTCCGGAAAGGGATATGGGGATCCGGGTAGCTCACCAACTTGTCACGCCCAACCTGCTCGACTATATCGAATTATCCAAGGACTATCTGATTGTGGAGATGACGGTCACGGACTGCATGGACGGAAAAACGCTTAGCGAGCTCAATACGAGGGTTCGCTACGGTGTCAGCGTGGTGGCCCTGAATAAACAATCCGGCATCATCGTAGCGCCAACAGCCATGGATGTGGTGAACTCCGGCGACATTATGGTCGTTATCGGCTCCAATGATAATGTGGATCTCTTTGAGTCTGAGGTCGTGAATATGCTCGAAAAATAAATAAAGAAGAAAAAAACCTGACGACCCTATATACCGTCAGGTTTTCTTCGTTTTATCCTCCTCCAGCTTACGGAACAGGATTTCCGTTTCGTCAATCCAGCGGCTGGCTGCCTTGCTCAGCTCCGAGGCTTGGCCGTAGATCAGCGAAGTTGTTCGCCGGGTTTCAATGAGTGCCGGAATATGAATGTCGACAAGCCCGTTATCGGACAACAGCTGCGGTCTCAGATAGGATTTGGGCAGAAGAGCGGCTGCCTTGCAGGTCGGGATGAGCCTGACGATCGCTTCGAAGGAATCGATCTCCATCCGAATATCCGGCATAATGCCCCAGCGGTGGAACAGGTCATCCGTCAACTTGCGGTACCAGGTGCCGGTTGAGAAAATGATCATCGGCAAGCCTTGAAGCTGCTCGATGCCGACATCCTCGATCTCCGCCAGCGGGTGTGAAGACGGGATGACAAGCTCCAGATGGTCATCAAACAGCGGAATACAGTTTAAGCCGGGCTGGTTGATGGAGGAGGCGACAATGCCGACATCGACCCGTTTATCTCTTACATAAGAAACGATCTCATGGGTCTTGCCGGTGATCAGCTTGATTTCGGCCGCGGGATGACGCTCCATGAATGCGTTAACGAGCGGGGGCAAGGTGGTCTGCAGTGTGGTTAGGCTGGCCCCCAGGTTGATCGAGATCTGATCCCCCTCCCGGTAATGGGCCAACGTCTGCATGAATTTGATCTGCTGCTGGCGCTGCTCCAGGGCAAAGGTGTACACAATCTGTCCGATGGAGGTAAGCTCCAGCCGTTTGCCGCGGCGGTTGAACAGCTGCAGCCCGAGCTGGTCCTCCAGCTTGGCTATTTTCCTGGACAGGGCTGGCTGTGACAAGTTAAGCAGCTTGGAGGCTTGGTTTATGCTGGATTGCTCTACAACGACGGCGAACATGTCCAGTTCTTCAAACATGGAATTCCTCCTATATAAAATAGACATATGTGCAAAACATTGCTTATGCGTATAGATTATAACGATTAATAATTATATTGCAATTCCATTATAAGAAAAAAAGGAGTAACATGAAACATGACACAAGTTGTTCACACGATTGCCGAAATAGGCAGCTTTTTGTCGTTGCAACGGTTTTAGGACAGGGTAAGTGTAATTGTTCTGGAAATAGGAAAGATTGAAAATGAAAACGCTGCACATTGGAAAGGGGAACGTCGACTGATGAAAGGGTATTATTCCAGAAAGCTGCATTCTTTACTCGGTGTCATACCGCTTGGAGCATTTTTGCTCAGCCATATGATTTCCAACTATAAGGCTTTCGAGGGTGGAAAGGAAGGCTTTGCAAGCGCGGTCCATTTTTTGAACAGCATGCCGCTGATATTTTTCCTCGAGCTGTTCCTGATCTGGCTGCCACTGCTATATCACGGTGTCTACGGGTTATACATTGCTTACCAGGCAAATAACAACGTGGGCAATTTCAACTATGAACGGAACATCCGCTTCACCGTCCAACGGATCACCGGCGTTATTACGTTCGTTTTTGTTATCTGGCATATGTACGATACGCGTTTCCAAATCATGATCGGCAAAATCACGCATGACGATTTGGGCGCGACCATGCATGGCATCATGAACAATCCGATTCTGTTTACTCTGTACGTCATCGGCGTTGTGTCGGCAGTCTTCCACTTCACAAACGGCCTGTGGGCGTTCCTCGTTAGCTGGGGCATCACCGTCGGTCCACGCGCGCAGAAGGTATCCACTTACATCTGCATGGGCTTGTTCGTATTGATGAGCGTGCTGTTTGTTCTGGCTATGACAGCATTCCGCAGTTCCGAATTCGAGGCGGCGACAGCAATGATCGATGTAGTTAAGACAGTCTTAAGTTAAGGGGAGTGAACGAAAAATGGCATCTAATATTATTGTAGTGGGTGGCGGCCTCGCCGGGCTGATGGCAACCATCAAAGCGGCAGAAGCAGGAGCTCACGTTCATCTATTCTCACTTGTACCTGTTAAACGCTCTCACTCCGTGTGCGCGCAAGGCGGCATCAATGGAGCCGTGAATACGAAAGGTGAGGGTGACTCTCCTTGGGAGCACTTTGACGATACGGTATACGGCGGCGACTTCCTTGCGAATCAGCCTCCGGTCAAAGCGATGTGTGAAGCGGCTCCGGGCATTATCCACTTGATGGACCGCATGGGCGTTATGTTTAACCGTACGCCGGAAGGTCTGCTCGATTTCCGCCGTTTCGGCGGAACGAAGCGTCACCGGACGGCATTCGCCGGCGCAACGACCGGACAGCAACTGCTCTATGCGCTTGACGAGCAGGTTCGCCGCTGGGAAACTGCGGGTCTTGTGACCAAGTACGAGAACTGGGAGTTCCTGAATGCGATCATCGACGACGAAGGCGTATGCCGCGGTATCGCTGCCCAGGATCTGCGCTCGATGGAGATTAAGGCGTTCAAAGCTGAAGCCGTTATACTCGCAAGCGGTGGTCCTGGTATTATTTTCGGTAAAACGACCAACTCGGTGATCAACACGGGAACAGCGGCCAGTGCCGTTTATCAGCAAGGCGTGCATTATGCGAACGGCGAGTTTATCCAGATTCACCCGACAGCCATTCCAGGCGATGACAAGCTCCGCTTGATGTCGGAATCGGCACGTGGTGAAGGCGGACGGATCTGGACCTATAAAGACGGCAAGCCGTGGTATTTCCTCGAAGAGAAATACCCTGCTTACGGAAACCTGGTGCCGCGTGACATTGCTACGCGTGAAATCTTCTCCGTCTGCGTCGATATGGGACTTGGGATCAATGGCGAGAACATGGTCTACCTGGACCTCTCCCATAAAGATCCGAAAGAGCTGGACGTAAAGCTTGGCGGTATCATCGAGATCTATGAGAAATTCATGGGCGACGATCCGCGTAAAATCCCGATGAAGATCTTCCCGGCAGTCCATTATTCCATGGGCGGCATGTGGGTCGATTACAACCAAATGACGAACATTCCCGGGCTGTTTGCAGCCGGAGAATGCGAGTATCAATATCACGGTGCGAACCGTTTGGGAGCGAACTCCCTGGTCTCCGCCATTTACGGCGGTATGGTGGCCGGACCGAAAGCGATTGAATATGTCAAAGGCTTGAAGAAGTCCGCTGAGGATGTTTCCTCCACCGTATTTGACCGCGTAGCGAAAGAGCAAACGACCAAGTATGAAGGCCTGCTCAAGATGGAAGGAACCGAGAATGCTTATGTGATCCATAAAGAGCTCGGCGAATGGATGACCAACAACATGACGGTGGTTCGCTACAACGACAAGCTTGAAGCTACCATCGGCAAAATCAAGGAATTGAAGCAACGTTACCGCAATATCAATATGACGGATACCTCCCGCTGGAACAACCAGGGCGTGGCGTTCACACGCCAGCTGTGGAACATGCTGGAGCTGTCCGAGGCCATGACGCTGGGTGCGCTTCTCCGTAACGAAAGCCGGGGCGCTCACTACAAGCCGGATTTCCCTGATCGTAACGATGAAGAGTTCCTCAAGACAACCAAAGCAACCTGGACGCCTGATGGACCACAGATTTCATACGAAGAAGTGGATGTTTCCTTAATCCCACCGCGTATTCGCGACTATTCGAAAGACAAGTAAGAAGGAAGGGGGATTTACGATGTCTCAAACGGCAGCCGCCTCAAAGAGCGTTAAGTTTATCATTACACGTCAGGACAATCCGGAGACGAAATCCTATACTGAGGAATTCGAAATTCCGTACCGTCCCGGCATGAACGTCATTAGTGCGCTGATGGAAATTCAGCGCAATCCCAAAAATGCACAGGGCCAAACCACCGCACCAGTATGCTGGGACTCCAACTGCCTTGAAGAAGTGTGCGGAGCTTGCTCCATGGTCATTAACGGCAAGCCGCGCCAAGCGTGTGCGGCATTGATCGATAAGCTGGAACAGCCGATTCGGATTCAGCCGATGAAGACGTTCCCGGTTGTAAGAGACTTGGTTATCGACCGCAGTCGTATGTTCACGGCCCTCAAGCGCGTGAAGGCGTGGATTCCGATCGATGGTACCTACGACCTTGGCCCCGGACCTAAAATGGCGGAGAAGAAGCGTCAGTGGGCTTACGAGCTGTCCAAATGTATGACATGCGGTGTATGTCTTGAGGCTTGCCCGAACGTCAACGAAAAAACAGACTTTATCGGACCAGCCGCTATTTCCCAAGTTCGCTTGTTCAATGCTCACCCGACAGGTGAGATGAACAAGGAAGAGCGTCTGGAAGCGCTGATGCAGGACGGAGGCATCGAGGGCTGCGGCAACTCGCAGAACTGCGTGCGTTCTTGTCCGAAGGGCATTCCGCTGACTACGTCGATTGCGGAAATGAACAAGGACACAACCAAACATCTGTTTAAGCGCTGGCTTGGCGTTTAATCGGTTTAGCTTCAACACCAAGGCGTCTGACCGGGGCATGGCTTCGGGCAGGCGCTTTTTTTGTTGTATGATATAAAACATGTGTTTATTAGGATATTGAAATGGAGATGAGTCACTTGATCATCGAAAAACCGATTACGATAAAGGATATAAGCGATGACCTGCTCGCTCTTGGCGTACGGAAGGGAATGACCCTGCTCGTCCATTCCTCGCTCAAAAGCGTGGGCGGATGGATTGTCGGTGGTCCGGAGGCGGTTATACTGGCCCTGGAAGACGTACTGGGCGATGAAGGGACACTGGTGATGCCAACGCAGTCTGCGAACTTAACCGATCCGAAGACATGGGGAAATCCTCCGGCCGACCCAAAATGGTGGGATTTGATCCGCGAGAGTATGCCTCCCTATGACCCAGATCTGACCGTTACATCAGGGATGGGGATCATTCCGGAAGTGTTCCGTAAACAAGAAGGGGTCATCCGAAGCCGTCATCCGCATGTTTCGTTTGCAGCACGCGGCAGGGATGCAAAGGCACTTATGCAATCCCATCCGCTCGATCATAGCTTGGGCGAAGCCTCGCCGCTGGCACGCTTATATGAAGCGGGTGCTTACGTGCTTATGCTGGGTAGTGGCTATGGCAATAATACTTCCTTCCACCTTAGCGAATACCGCACGGATTGGGCTGGCAAGAAAGTGGTAACCGCCCACGCGCCAGTACGCAGGATGCAGGGAATAACAAAGTGGGAGGCATTCCAGGATATCAACTATCATTCCGACGATTTTGAAGCGATTGGAGCATCGTTTGAAGCGCAATGTCCCGATGCATATAAGCATGGTCGTGTAGGAAAGGCAGACTGTGTGTTGGCAGAACAGCGGGCGATGGTGGATCATGCTGCGCAGTGGTTGGAGAAGAACCGTTAGATCTAAAGCAGTTGGACGGCTTTCGTTCGACTCGCTGTACGTGTTTTGTCGCTATTTTTAACAAAAGATCAGGTGGAGATGAATGTAGTTTAAAGCGAGCAGGGGCCGACTACCAGCGACCTTCAGGTGCATAAATACCGTTACGAGGGTAATAAAGACGTAATGGTGCGGGCTGCCGTTTGAGGGCCACAAGCCAAAGGAGGGACTTGAAGATGTCATGGTGGATGTGGCTGCTCAATTTGACGGGCTTCCTGCTGTTGATTTATTTGTTCTACAGTATGGACAAGAAGTGGTCCAGCAGGCCTTTGCTGCTTGCTCCACTGCTCATTTATGTCCTGGTATCGGTTGAAGATTTGCTGGGGTGGATCGATCTGATGAACGTGGTGCCCGGTGAAGGCGGCATGCGCGCTCTGATCCTGCTGTTTGCATTATGCTCCGTTATTTTTTATGTGCTGTATATATTCGATAGAATTGCAGACTCCGTCAATCAGCATGTTGATATGAAAACAACCTTAGTTCGGATTAGCATGGCGGCGGGGATGTGCATTTTGTTTTTCACGATGGTGTATATGTCGATCTATAAGCTGTTCGGAGGCATTTCCTTCGAAGGCGAGAATATCGGCCAGGATTTGCTAAGCCAGTTCATTAGCTTCCTGTATTTCAGTATGGCGACGTTTGTCACGGTCGGATATGGCGATATAGCCCCAGTCGATAATACGTCCCGGCTTGTCGTGGTGATGGAGATCGCCTTCAGTTTCATTACCGTTGCGTATGCGCTGTCCATGCTGGGGACGCTGCGCCGGATCTTTAAGCCCGGCGATGACGGCTTGGAGATGGATGACAGTGAAGAGAAGTCGAAGGCCAATAAACCGCATCGGAGAAAGCATTCGTCCAGCTAAAAGAGGCGCATCTTTGACGATGCGCCTTTATTATATTTGTTCAAATGAAGTGAGCGAAGTCTTAGTTAAGACTAAGGTTTCATAAGCTTTTTCAGAATGCCGAGCCCGTTCTTGGAAGGGTAGCGGAATTTAAAATCGAACCGGTTGGTTTGCTTCAGCACGCTCTTCTTATGGGAGAAGGTGTGGAAGCTGTATTCCCCGTGGTAGGCGCCCATTCCGCTCTCACCGACACCTCCGAATGGAAGGAAGGGAGTGGCCAGATGCATCAGCGTATCGTTAACACATCCCCCGCCAAAAGAAACCGAGGAGAGTACGTAATCCTGAACGTCTTCATTCTCCGTGAACAAGTAAAGGGCGAGCGGTTTGGGGCGGTGATTAATCGCCTGGACAGCTTCGTGTACATTCTCGTAAGTCAGGATTGGGCACAGGGGGCCAAAAATCTCTTCTTCCATGACTGGCATATCCCAAGTGATATCGTCCAGCACGGTGGGCTCGATGAGCAATTTTTCCTTTGAACTGTTCCCGCCATGGCGCAGGGTTCCGTTGTCCAGAAAGCCGGACAGCCGGTCAAAATGCTTCTCCGAAACAATGCGCCCATAGTCGGGATTGGTTAGCGGGTTCTCGCCGTAGAACGAAGTGATGGCGTCTTTCAGGTGCGCGATGAACTTCTCCTTCACCTTGCTGTGTACGAGAACATAATCCGGCGCGACGCAGGTTTGGCCGGCATTTGTATATTTGCCGAATGCGATGCGTGAAGCCGCCAGGGCCAGGGGGGCATCCTCGTGGACGATACATGGGCTCTTGCCTCCAAGCTCTAGCGTCACCGGGATCAACTGCTTGGCTGCGGCTTCCATGACAATTTTGCCGACATGGGTACTGCCGGTAAAGAAGATATAATCCAGCGGCTGCTCCAGCAAGCTCGTGCTTACCTCGGGTCCTCCCTCCACCGAAGCTACATATTGCGGCTCAAACGTCTCCGTGATGATGGACGTAATGAGTCGGGATACGTTAGGTGTCATCTCGGAGGGCTTTACAATTGCGGTGTTTCCGGCGGCCAAAGCTCCGATCAGTGGAGAGATGGCCAATTGCCAAGGATAATTCCAGGGAGCAATAATCAGTGCCGTCCCGTAGGGCTCAGCGTAGACCATTCCCTTGCTGCCTACATGCGTCAGTGCGGTTTTGACACGCTGCGGCTTGGCCCAGCGCTTCAGATTCTTTATGACAAAGGAAAGCTCCTTATAGACAATCCCGATCTCAGTCGTGAAGGCCTCCTGCTCGCTTTTGTTCAAGTCTTTACGAAGGGCCTCCATGATATCGTTTTCCCTGGCAATCAGTACTTGGCGGAGCTTGGTCAGCTGCTGCAGTCGGAAATCCACTTCCTTGGTGATGTCTTTATGAAAAAAACGCCGCTGATCTGAAACTAATGCTGTGATTGAATCGTTATCAGTCATACGTAAACCCCTTTCTCTTGCTATTCCATATATATGAATAACCGTAAGGCCGTTAAAACTTGTACTCTTTTATTATTATATAGGAGGAAGTCCACCTATGAGAAATCCATCCTCGTCTACTCCCCATGGCACAGTCCAGGACGGGGCAAAGCGAGACGTCATGAAGACGAAGATGACGCGCCGCCAATTTCTGAAGATCGGTGTTTCCGCCGTGGTTGGTGTTGGCGCTGCAGGCGGGGCTTATGCGTATTTATGGGAGCCTCATCAATTGGACATTACGAGACGGACATTGGCGCTTCCTTCACTGCCTAAGGCTTTTGATGGGATGAAGGTCGTTCAGTTTAGCGACTTGCATCTGGGCTTTCACACCGGGGCAAAAGACGTGGCCCGTGTGGTACAAGCGATTCAAAATGAGAAACCGGACATGATCTGTTTCACAGGGGATATGGTGGACGGTAACACAGAGGATATGAGGGCCGCCATTCAACCGTTCACCGAGCTGAAGGCCCCTCTCGGCTTATTTTCTATATTGGGTAACCATGATTACAAAGATGTGGAGACACTGATTTCTATGGAGGAAGAGGCCGGATTTCAGGTGCTGCGGAACACCGCCGTGAAGCTAAGGCGGGATGGTGCTGTCATTGCAGTGGCAGGTTTGGACGATGCATTCTGGGGCCAGCCGGATCCGGCAGCAGTCATTCAAGATTTACCTGACGGAATGTTCAAGCTGCTGCTGATGCACGAGCCGGATTATGCTGACACAACTGCAGCCCATTCATTCCATCTCCAGCTGTCGGGACACAGCCATGGGGGCCAGATCCGCTTGCCCTGGATGGGAGAGGTGATGACGCCGCCCGGGGCAAAGCGTTATGTGCAAGGCCTATATACCATCGGTTCACATGGAATGCTGCTCTATGTAA
Organism: Paenibacillus sp. FSL K6-1330; assembly: GCF_037976825.1. Taxonomy (NCBI): domain Bacteria; kingdom Bacillati; phylum Bacillota; class Bacilli; order Caryophanales; family Paenibacillaceae; genus Paenibacillus; species Paenibacillus sp. FSL K6-1330. The sequence continues at coordinate 6,297,757 of NZ_CP150269.1, read as the reverse complement.
ATAGGGGAATCGGCACGACGCAGCTGCCTTTTCGTTTCTTGTGCAAACCGGAGCTTACCGTGCTCACTTTGCGCTCAATGGCATGAAGGGAATGAAATCTGTGATCTGAACATGTCAAGAGGAAAGGTTCACTTGGAATTTGTTACACAAATGAAATATACCTGTTATCAAACTCTAACAGCCGCGGGTTAAACTTATCACATGACCCCCTTTTGAGAATATATATTATGTTTTGGACCCGGTAACGGGTCCACTTTTTTTTTTGCCTATTTTGCTGTGCTGCCTATGTAAATGCAAAAAAACAGAAGGAGGGTGTACCCCTTTAAAGAGGTACGGTCACCTTCTGTTTTTGTTCGAAATATACCCATTCCGTGTATCCGATTTCTTTGAGCACTTTGGCCACTTCGTCAAATTCATCTCCGACCCGTGACGGTTTGTGGGCGTCGGAGCCGAAGGTGACGTCAACGCCGTGATGGTGCGCGACCTCCAAGATGGCGCTCGATGGATACCAGCCGCCGCACAGCTTGGTTTTGCCGGAAGTGTTGATCTCGATCGCCAGGCCTGATTCCGCGATGACTTTCAACGTTTCCTCGATCGCTTCGTCGGCCTTGATTTCGGAGAACAGCGGATAATTGCCCTTCATGGCATCCATATGGGCGATGATCTGGAATATGCCGCTTCGTGCGGATTGGCGGATCAGATTGAAGTATTCCTCTTTATCGGCAACCTGCTGCTGCTGCGTCAGGTTCTTCCAGCGGTTTTTATTGAAGATGCTGACATCCCTGACGTGATGGATGGAGCCGATGATGTAGTCAAAAGGGTAGGCATTTAATGCCTGCTGATAAACTTTAGCATGATTCGGAAAATAATCGGATTCAATGCCCAGCAGGACTTTGATTTTACCTTCATATTCCCGCTTTAAGTCCAGAACTTCTTGTACGTACTCCGCAAAGTCCCTTTTTGCCATGGAGATGGCTGGAAAGGGCTGCTCTTCCGGGCTCCCGAAGTATGGAGTGTGGTCCGAGATTCCAATCACCTGTAAATCTGCCGCAATCGCAGCCTCGATATAATCTCTAATGTTGCCGTCTGCGTGGCCGCAGCGGAAATGATGGGTGTGCAGATCAAATTTCATGTTGACCTCCTTCATATCGCTTGATTGGTTATTATTCTAGGTTTGATGTGGCGTTATTCGCTGCTGATGAACTGTGTCTCGGGCATGCCCTTCAGATCACTGAGGAATTGACGCATAGCGGAGCTGACGTATCGTCCGCTCTTATAGATTACGCCGACAGGGTGGCTAACTTCAAGCTCGCTCAGGGGAACAATCTGCAGGGTGCCGTTGCGCAGCTCCGTCGCGACGGACTGCTTCGATATAATGGCTGCGCCCAAATTGATCTCGACCATCCGTTTAATTTCTTCACTGCTTGACAGTTCCATGACAACCTGCGGCTCAATGCCGTGCTTCTTCATTACGTCATCTGCGAAGCGGCGGCCGACGGTGTCACGTGTTAGCAGAATAAGGGGGGTTCCACCCAGCACATCCATGCTTGCCGTGGAGAGTTTGGCTAGCGGATGCTGAGGGGATACGACAAGCTCAAAGGTATCGTAGTACAGAATGGATGTGCTCAAGTTGGGATTGCGCTCGATCAGATAACCGATCCCGATGTCGATGAGCCCGTTCTCTACGCTGTGATAGATTTGTGATGAGGCCATGGATTGAATGGTTGTTTTAATATGAGGGAATTGATCCTGGAAGTAGGAAAGTACCCGTGGCAGGATCTGAATCGCTATGGAAGTGGTTGTACCCAGCTGAATATGACCCTGGGGAGTTTGATCAAGGTCGGATAGCCGCTGCTTCAGCTCATCCACGATCCCGAGGATCTGTTCGGCATGGTCCACGAAGACCTGCCCCCGGTCGGTTAACGTCACGGGCTGACTCCGGTCCACCAGCACCGTTTTAAATTCTTCTTCCAGGCTCTTGATCTGGGCGGATACCGCCGGTTGTGTCAGATTAAGAAGCTCTCCCGCTTTGCGAAAGCTCATCGTTTTGGAGATGGTAATAAGCGTTTCCAATTGGCTGATGTTCATAGCCTTCCTCCTTACTTGATATATTCTTCCGCTCATCTATCGCGTGCAATCTGTATTATTTAAATTATAGGTTATTCTTCCCGGTGGAGCAATGAAGGGAGCAAACCTGGTGGTTTTCGGCCGAAAAAATGAAAAACATTTTAATTTCCATTTAATTATTATTAAAAGATGGGGAAACCTTCCGATAATAGTAAAGTAGACATAGAACAAAGGTGAGACCAAAGGCCCGTTTAAGCGAAAGGAATATCTTCGTACTAAAGCGTTTCAAGCGATAGCTGACATGGCAAGACAGTTGTTGGAATGAGGACTGTCGCTATTTTGTGATGATTTATTACAAGGTATCCATTATAATGTTTAAATATATAGGTGGGACTTTGGGACCCTGACCAACAACCCAGTGAAAGGGGCGTAATGAGGAATGAAAGCGGAAGTCATCAATCCTTTTTTAGAGTCCGCACGACACGTGATCGAACAAGTCATACAGGTTTCACCTTCCACGGGGAATCTTGGGGTCAAAGAGATCGGATATTTGGAGAATCATATCTGGATCCAAATCGGCATGACAGGCCAAATGAACGGTGACATTGTATTTGGAATTCAGGAGCAGGTAGCCCTGCAGATGGTATCGGTGATGATGGGCGGCTATGTCATTACCGAGATGGATGAGATGGGACAAAGCGCGATTTCGGAGCTCGGCAACATGATCAGCGGCAATGCCAGCACCATTTTATCGAACCAGGGCGTCAGCGTGGATATTACGCCTCCCAAAGTAATGAGGTCGGATAGCACATCCACTCTTATTCAGAAGAAGGCGCTTTGTATTCCGCTGAGAATGGAAGGAATCGGAGAGCTGGATATTCAAGTCATGATTTCATAAAATAGGAGTAACGAACCCAATGGCCGTGTATGTAAGGCTCTTTAATGATAAGGAATCAAGAGCTGTGCCGGCGAAGAAAGGGATATGAAATCATGCTGAAAAATAAAGTTATCGTCGTTACGGGAGCATCCAGCGGAATCGGCGCCTTGATCGCGGAGAAGCTTTCTGCGGAAGGAGCATACGTGGTTCTGTGCGCCCGTTCGGCAGAACGTCTGCAGGAGGTGGGTGCGCGAATACCAGGCCCCCACGAGCTTGCAACCATGGATGTTCAGAGCCCCGAGCAGGTGCAGTCTGTCATGGAAGGCCTTCTTAGCCGCCATGGCAGAATCGACGTGCTGATTAACAATGCCGGCTACGGCAAGTTCGAAGCTGTTATGGACATGCGTCAAGAAGAGTTTCAGGACATGATGGACGTCAATTATATGGGCATCGTGCGCTGTACGCAAGCCGTGCTGCCAGGGATGCTGAAGCGGGCTGACGGCCAAATCGTCAACATTGCGTCCATGGCCGGAAAAATCGGAACGGCCAAATCCACCGCCTATTCGGCCACCAAGCATGCCGTGCTTGGGTTTAGCAATTCACTCCGGCAGGAGCTGCGGAACACGGGCATAACCGTATCTACTGTAAACCCTGGCCCCATTGATACCCCGTTCTTTTCCTTGGCAGATCCGACAGGCGGTTATGTCAATAATGTGAGCTGGTTCATGATGAAGGCCGAGTATGTTGCGGAACAGGTCGTGAAGCTGGTGAAAAAACGCAAGGAAGAACTCAATCTTCCGAGGCTGGCCTCACTGGGCATAAGGCTGTACCAGCTGTTTCCAAGGTTTGCAGACCGCGTGTCTTACAAATGGATGAATAAGAAATAACGGCTGCGGCGCTACAACGCTTCGGTTTCGGCAACAAGCTCCTGAAGCAGTGCAGTGGCTTGTTTTGTTTTTTCTGTATCTGAGGAGAGCAGTGTGATTACCTGATCCAAGCGTTGCTTGTAATTGGCCGGCTTGATGGGAAAGGTTTCGATCATGGCTACCGCACGCTTCTCATTGATGCAGTACAACTCATTTTTGGCAAACAGCACTTGATTCAAGCACGAAATGCAGCGGAAGCAGTGACCGGTAACATAAGTGATATCATCGCTGGCAGCTGTTTTATCCGCAAACATCAAGGAGAAGGAGGCTTCGAAGGTAAAGAAGCCGACCATCGCATCCTTTAATGTTTTTGGATAAGGAATCGTTTTGGCTTTCAAGGTCTGTATTCGGTTATCCGAATCCGACAGTATACGACAAATCGCAAGTTCCCCCATATACATCACATTCAGATAGGCATGCGGATGTCCGGTTTGGTAATGGGCTGACACCAAGCCTGCGGAACAGTCGTCGATGATGCCGGACACGCGGTGTACATCACGGAATAAGAAATCCACATGATAACCCTCGATCACTAACCATCCGCCACCGTTAACCCAGGCACCCCATTCGCCTAATGAAGTGATAATCCCATCCCGATGCTCGTCATCTAATTTCTGCGCCACCCTAGCGATGTTCTCCACCTTAAATCCTTGTGATTCATCGTAATAAATGCCGATATCGATATCGGAATCCGGTTTGGCGGTTCCTTTGGCTCTGGATCCCCCGAGTACGACCCCTATAACGCCGGGCACCTCCCGAAGTTCTTCTGTTATCCGCTGGATTAAACGATCAACTTGTGAAGTCATGTACCTTCTCCTCCTTTATATGTTTTATACGGAATCGATTTTACCCTTATGTATACCTTAGCCTCATGGCTTCAATTTTCTCCCGGGTCCATTGAACCGCTTCGGCAGGCGAGATGATGGTTGCTTCCTCTCCGAGACGCCACACATAGTCCGAATAGAAGATGACGTCGGTCGCTGGTATTTCAAGCTGAGCGACTCCGCTGCCATCTTTGTTCTTATCGATGTGGGGACCGAGGCGAGTATCCGTTTCAAGCAGCCAAACCCCTTTAGATGTTAATTGTACCTCAAACGGCTTCATTTCCCCATTCCCGGTTTCCGGTATGTTACGCAGCGTTTGGTTAGCGATATCTTCACGGATCGCGATGGACGCATTGGGACTGGCCGCAATGATCCGGTCGACTCTGAACTGTCTGATATCCTCTTGAGTGAAACAGTAGGCAGGACAATACCAGTAGCCCGAGCTTGCATACAAACCGATAGGCTGAATATGCCGCTGGCTGCTTCCGGCGGATGAACGATAGGAGATGGTGACCGCTTGCCGAACCATGACGGCTTCCATTAGCGTTTGTAAAATCTCGGTGGACATCGCACGGAATGGACTGTGAATCATAACGCGATCCTTAAGACGGTCGATCTGCTCTTTGATATCTGCCGGCAAATAATGATAGAACTTGTGGAGTGCCGTGGCGGCTCCGTCACCGAATGGCAGGGTGCTGAAATAGCTTAAGGATTGGCAGGCAAAAAAGATGGCGATCGCTTCGCTTTCCGTGAAACTGATCGGCGGCAGCATCCGCTCCTGCAGCAGTCTGTAGCCGCCGCCTCGACCTTGCACAGAGTAGATGGGAACGCCGAGCCCGCTCAGCTCATCCAAATCTCTTGAAAGGGTCCTGACGGAGAGACCGAATTCATCGGCCAGTTCTTTTACGGTAAACGATTTTTTTGCATTGATCATCATCATTAATTGAATCAGGCGCTGGGATTTCTGCATAGAACTACCTCCGTCTCATATCATTTTTATTTTATCTTATTCTCTAAATAAGACAATATTTGTCTTATTTAAGGGATATGATGTTCTCAAGCAGCAAGGGTTCACGATGAATCCTTGGGACAGGGTCCACCATGGGAGGAGAATATAGGATGAAACAAGACAAGTTTAAAGAAGAGCTGGGATTTGTTTTTATTCATGGAGCAGGATTGAACGGAGGAGTATGGGATTTCGTTGTGGAAGGGCTGGGTCATCCGTGTTTGAAAGTGGATTATCCATTGCGGGATGGGGCAGAGATATCCGGACATCATTTGGCGCTGGAGGATTACGTAAACCATATGGCGGAGCAGGTGAGAACGTGGGGGACGAACAAGTTTGTCATTGTTGCGCATTCCTTGGGCGGGGTTTTGGCTATCGAACTGGCATCCCGGTTCACCGGCCGTGTTGCCGGGTTTGTTGCCATCGGTGCGGCCATTCCTAAGCGCGGCGGTTCGTTTGTTTCGGCGCTTCCGTTTCCCCTCAGGGTCATCATGCCGCTCATTCTAAAAATGGCTGGCACGAAACCGCCCGGATCCGCAATCCGTACTGGGCTGTGCAGTGATCTGCCGGAGGAAGTGGCCTCCCGAATCGTAGCGGAGTTTGTTCCGGAAGCTCGCAGAGTCTATACGGATCGCGTTCAAGCGTCCATTCCCGATGTGCCAAAGCTTTATGTGAAATTCACCCAAGACAAAGAGTTCGGATTATCCATGCAGGAAAGCATGATAGCCAATCTGTCTGCGGATGGGGTGGAAAGCCTCAGCACCGGCCATTTGCCAATGCTGAGCGATCCCCGTGGAGTCCGGCGGGTTCTGGAAGGCTTCGTAAATCAAGTGAAAGAAAGCCGTCACCCGGTTATCTCATCATAATCTGATCCCGTCTCGGGCCGACGGAGATCGTCTTGATGGGAGCGCCAATGGATGATTCAATGAACTGAACATATTGCTGCGCGGCTTCCGGGAGCTCGTCATAGGATCGGATATGCGACAGGTCGCATTTCCAGCCCTTCAGCGTTCTCAGAACAGGCTTCGCAGACTGCAAATCGGCCGTAACCGGAAAATGGTCAATGATGCTTCCATCCTCTAACTCGTAACCAACGCATACGGGGATGTCATCCAGATACCCCAGGACATCAAGGTTGGTGAGAACGGCTTCGGTAGCTCCCTGCACCATACAGCCGTATCGAGTGGCTACCGTATCAAACCATCCCATTCGTCTTGGCCGCCCGGTCGTTGCACCGTATTCACCTGCGTCCCCGCCGCGGCGGCGGAGCTCATCCGCTTCATCCCCGTGCAGTTCGGTCACGAAGGGGCCAGCGCCGACACAGCTTGAATAAGCCTTAACAACGGCGATGACTTGGCTGATGGCGTACGGGGGCAGTCCTGCCCCGACCGGTGCATAGCCTGCCAGCGTGGAGGAGGAGGTCGAGAACGGGTAGATCCCGTGATCCGGGTCGCGCAGTGCTCCTAATTGGCCCTCAACCAAGATGGGATCGCCTTTTATATAGGCCTGCTGCAGCAGCGTGGTCGTGTCCTCGATATACGAAGACAGGAACTGAAAGGGCTCCAGCAGTTGCGTGACCATCTCATCAACGCTTAGCGGGTCTCTCCCGTACAGATGCTGCAGCTGCACGTTCTTGATGGCGAGCATCTGCTCGAGCCGCTCACGAAGTCGCTCGGGGTGGAACAGATCAGCCACCTGGATGCCAAGCTTGGCATATTTATCCGCATAGAATGGCGCGATCCCGCGTTTCGTAGAACCGAATCCCCGGGCACCTAGCCGCTCTTCTTCCAGTTCATCCAGCAGCCGATGAATAGGAAGCACGACTTGGGCGCGCTCCGATATAAACAGCTTGGGGGCGGGAACGTTCCTTGCTTCCAGCTCCTGCAGCTCTTTGATCAATACCTCCATATCCAAAGCCGTTCCCGGACCGATGATATTCGTTACGTTGGGATAGAATACACCCGACGGCAGCATATGCAGTGAAAACTTCCCATAATCGTTAATAATGGTGTGCCCTGCATTGCTCCCTCCCTGAAATCGAACGACATACGACGATTGCGCCGCAAGAACATCCGTCATTTTTCCTTTGCCTTCATCTCCCCAATTGGCTCCTACAATGGCTGTGACTGTCAAAACGTGTTCGCCTCCTACGGTCTTTTTCTTTTACAGGGCTCATTATATGAGTTGTAGCATTATAAATAAAATTGATATTAGTAATAGTAGACATTAGATTAATTTATGTTATACGATTCTGTAGAGAAGAATACGGGTAACGGATGAATTTTTTAGCTATATCTTTCAATACAGGTTCCCGTTATCATTTGATAAAATCGAGGTTATCATGATGGAAATCAATATGGAGTGGTATCGTGTCTTTTATTGGACTGCCCGGCTCGGCAGTTTATCGAAGGCAGCGGAGCATCTGCATATCACCCAGCCGGCCGTCAGCCATACCATTAAGCATTTGGAGGGAACGATCGGAGGGCCGCTGTTCTTCCGGACAACCAGGGGGGTTAAACTTACGTCGGAGGGTGATGTGCTGTTTCGCTATATCGAGCAGGCCTTCAGCTTTATCGAGATCGGCGAGAAGGCGATTGCGGACATGCATAATTTGCATAGCGGCGAAATCAATATCGGAGCAAGCGATACGCTGTGCAAGTATTACCTGCTGCCGCATTTGGAGTATTTCCACGCCGCCTATCCGGATATTCGCATCCGCATTACTAACCGCACAACCCCGGAAACGTTGTCCCTACTCAAGGAAGGGAAGATTGATTTTGGCATCGTTCATTTACCGGCCTCCGATAAACAAATCGATTTTCGCGCGAGTTCCCCGATCCATGATTGTTTAGTTGCCGGTAAATCATTTGCGGAGCGGGCCAAATTACAACACCCGTTGTCCCTTCGTGATATCGGGAGCTACCCGCTGCTTATGCTGGAGAGGGGCGGGAGCACAAGAATGTATGTCGATCAGTATGCTGAGCTGCAGGGTGTCACGCTAAAACCCGAGTTTGAGCTTGGCAGCATTGAGCTGCTGGTACAGTTTGCCCGGAGCGGCTTTGGCTTGGCTTTTGTCATTCGAGACTATGCTAACGAGGAATTGCAAGCAGGTCAGCTGATCGAGGTGCCGCTCCATCCGCCAATTCCCGAGCGCAGCATAGGAATTGCAACGCTTCGAGGTGTTCCGCTATCTGCTGCCGCGAAGTCGTTTCTTTCTCTTTTGCCTTAAACAGATGGGTGATCAAGCCTATTCGTATGACGATGTATGATGTGCTGTTCACGCCGTTTAGGATGTTTGATTTGGTGAGGACTCCTGTTTTGGCATATAATGAAAAAGAGTGAATAACACTTATTAGGAAACACGCCTGCTACCACCACTATTAAAGTAAACAAACCACATGTATCGGAAGGTTTTTCTAGCGATATCAGGCAGACGCGCTTTGGAATGATAGACTTCTGATATCTAAAAAAAGGATGGACTAACATATGACTGCAACTACATTTCATACATTAGGAATAGCCGAGGATTTGTCCTCCAGATTAACGGAGTTTGGCATTGTCACGCCTTCTCCCGTTCAGGCTGAGGCTATACCGCGCATACTCGAAGGCAAGGACGTGCTCGCGACTTCACAGACAGGCACAGGAAAGACGCTTGCTTATTTGCTGCCTGTGCTTCAGGGCATCGATCCGGAGATCAAGGGAGCCCAGAAATTGATTCTTGCTCCGACTCAAGAGCTTGCTGTTCAGATTGTGAGAGAGAGCGAGCGTTACGGGGAAGCCCGCGGAATCGGTGTGCTTGGTCTTATCGGCGGTGCCGCTGCCAAGCGTCAGATTGAGAAGCTTAAGCTGCATCCGCAGCTGATCGTAGGGACACCGGGACGTGTGCGTGAACTGATCGAAATCCGGAAACTGAAAATGCACCAAGTGACTACGATCGTAGTGGACGAGGTGGATCAGGTGTTTAATCTGGGCGGCGCCGGCGATGTGGATCGCATTCTGCGCAGTGCATTACGTGACCGTCAATTGGTGTTCTTATCTGCCACGGTAAGTCCGGAAACGGCAGAGCTCGTTAAGAAGGAGATGGATCAGCCGGTCGAAATCGGGATTGATCCGGAGCAGCGGACGCCGTCTGCGCTGGAGCATTATTATTTTGTGACGGAAGAGCGTGACAAGTTGGACATGCTGCGCCGCGTGGTCCGGCATTACAATCCAGACCGTGCGATTGTCTTCGTCAATGCCACCGAGAATTTGGCAGAGGTTGAAGCGAAGTTGAACTACCTCGGCTTAAATGCGGCTGCCATCTATGGTGATGCCGACAAGATGACTAGAAGCCGGGTTCTGAATTCGTTTAGAGAAGGGCGTACCAAGCTCTTGGTCGCTAGCGATGTCGCTGCCCGCGGACTTGACATCGAAGGACTCGGCATGGTGATCAATTACGATCCTCCTATTGATGCCGAGCATTACACACACCGCGCAGGACGCACTGGACGCATGGGGCGGAGCGGCATGGCGATAACGCTCGTAACGGACCGTCAGACGTTTATCATGCGCAAGTTCAATCGCGAGCTGGGCATATCGATCGAAGAACGCGCCCTTTATGGCGGCAAGGTAAGAGCCCCGCGTTCAACACAAACCGATCGAGGACATGGTCCACGTGGGTCAGCCGGGGATACTGCCCGTAAAGAGAAACCAGCCCGAAAGCCTGCTTCCACCAGCGCCAATGGAAAGGCGGGAAGCGGAAAGGCATCGGGTCAGCGTCAGAGTGAAAGGGAGCGGGACCGCAAGAACAAGGGCGCTCCGAAATGGTTGAAGAACAAGCCTCCACGGAGCTAATACTCTATAAACGCGAAGCTTGTAACCGGTATGTTGTTTTCGGGTCCGATTCAGCGGATGTGGTCGAAATCCATAAGGACCGGACTTTTCAGAATAAGAGGTGATCAATAATGAGTGAACAGCCGGTATTGTCTGTTCAAGGATTAAGCGGCGGGTATAGCATGAACCGACCGGTTCTGCATGACGTAACCTTTCAGGTTGAACCGGGTGAGATGGTAGGTTTGATCGGCCTGAACGGCGCGGGCAAGAGTACCACGATGAAGCATATTCTCGGGCTGATGAATCCGCAAAAAGGGAGTATTCAGGTTCAAGGGAAGAGCCGCACAGAGCATTCGGAAGCTTATCACGGCGCCCTGGCGTTTGTTCCTGAATCCCCGCTGCTGTATGAGGAGATGACGGTACGCGAGCATCTGGAATTTACGGCACGTTCCTATGGCGTATCCCATGAAGATTATGAGGCGCGTTCGGAGCAGTTGGCGAAGATGTTCCGTATGGAAGAGAAGATGGACAGCCTGTCCACGCATTTATCCAAGGGTATGCGCCAAAAAGTGATGATCATGTGCGCTTTCGTAGCCAGACCGTCGCTGTACATTATTGATGAGCCCTTCCTTGGGCTTGATCCGCTCGGGATACGTTCGCTTCTTGACTTCATGCTGGAGCTGAAGGCGTCCGGCGCTTCGGTCTTACTGAGCTCTCATATTCTCTCCACGATTGAGAATTATTGCGACCGGTTCATCGTGCTGCACCGCGGCAGCATCATTGCTCAGGGGACGCTGAAGGAAATTCAGGATCAAGCCGGAAGACCCGGCATGTCGCTGGAGGAGCTGTTTAATGTGCTGATTCAGGACGGTAACGGCGAATGAATCTGCGTGAACTGTATGTCAAACGACGCGGACAGTTCTGGGGTGAAATTTTCCCCTATCTGGGCTATGTCATACAGAGCGGGGTAGCCGTCGTATTTCTGTTCGTTCTGATTGCGTTCGCTGCCTGGTACACCGCACTACTGCAGAATATTCCACCAGATCTGCCGATTCGCTGGATCATGATGATTTTCCTTGTGCCTCTCATGATCAACAGCAGTATCCGCACGTATCTGCGTTCGGCGGATACGGTGTTCCTCATTCCGCAGGAATCCCGGATGAAGGAATACTTCCGTAAAGCGTGGTTCAGCGGCGTCATTTATAAAATCATCGGTTTAGGACTGGTGATGTTAATTCTATGGCCTCTATACATACGCAGCGATGTTTCGCCAAAACCGCTGCTCGCTACGTTTGTTGTTCTGACGCTGTTTAAACTGCTATCCAGCTATGGGAGCTGGAAGGAGCAGCTTATGGTGTCAAGGAACGCGGCAGCAGCCTACCGGGCACTCCGCTGGATCGTTCCGGCGCTGAGCTTAGCCGCCTGGTTATGGCATCCATCGGGCCGCGCCCTCCTATTTATGGCTCTGCTCGGCCTCACGTATGTTGCCGCCTTGTCAGTCCCCGTCAAGCATTTGGTCGCTTGGGAGCGATTAATCGCCGTCGATGAGAGACAGGCGAGCCGGGTGATGATGGTGCTGAGCTGGTTCGTGAATGTGCCTCAGCGCGGGCAGCGTGTCCATGCGCGGAAATGGCTGTCCGGATGGGGCAAGGGATTGGCGTGGAAGAAGGAAAGCGCCTATCGATTTCTTCTTATTAAGAGCCTGACGCGCAGTGATATTCTGGGTATACTGATTCGGGTCGGACTGCTGGGTGCCTTTCTTGTGTGGGCAACCCGGGAGAGTCTGGTATCGGCGATTGTGTATTTGATCAGCCTGATGATCATCGGACTCCAGCTGTCTGCACTGCGAAAGCTTCATCCGGAATCGTTCTGGCTGCATGTCTACCCGCTTCCGGAAGGAACGCGCCGCGACAATGAAGGGAAGCTCATCTTCCAGGTGCAGCTGTTCTGGGCTGTCCTGCTGTGGCTCCCGCTCATTCCGGGCATTCTTAGTGCCCCCGGGCGTATATTGGGTACGCTGGTTGCAGGTATCGTGCTTGTATTTCTGTTCCGAAGCGCTGCTGCTCGGAAGAGCCGGCGTGAAGACGATGACGACGAATAAATGGGAAGAGGCCGGGACGTTAGCGTCCCGGCCTTCTATTGTCATTTATAGTATGGGTTATTTCGTTTGCAGAAATCGCAGTGCGTGGTGTGGCGACCTGCGATTTCTGTTCGGCTGTTATCTAGTTGTCATTACACCCAGAAAGAACGAGTGATGATAACGAGCAGGATAAAGAGAACCAGGATTGCTCCAACTCCGTATCCACCGCCGTATCCACCGTGTCTTACTTCTTCAACTGCACCCATGTTCATTCCCCTTTCAGTTCGTTGATTTGTAGTACACGGTATTGTATGTGGCTAATCGTCTATGTGTATGGGCGAGCGTATAGATATGGCAGAAGAAAAATGAAGGTGCTGTCCACAAAGTAATGTTCCAATTTGACGTAATTCTCCTGGGCAAGAAACAGAAGCACGCTCGTGAAGATCTTCTCCAGTACGTCTTTCATACGCTCGGGACGAAAGCGATTGATGGTTCGGAAATCCGGACGCTGTTTCTGGCAATCCACATGAACAGGACATTCTCGTGAACGGCTTTTACGATCTGACGAGAAGAGTAGATCCGTTTGTGGGGGCAACAGTTATCATGAACGAGACAGACTCCCCGTAATTGCAACATCTTAGGTTAATTTTGGGAATAATGGTGTAGTAGAAGCTAAACCAAAACCAAAATCAGAGCTAAATTGCAAAGGAGAGTCTGTACTATGAAGGATACCATAAAATACGTAGGCTTAGACGTGTCGAAGGAAAATATTGCTGTATCTGTAGCTGATCCAGGAAGAGAAGGCGCTCGGTATTTGGGCACGATTCCTCATACCGAGTATCACATCTTGAAAGTATTGAGGAAGTTAGGCCAACCCAATGAATTAAGCGTTTGTTACGAGGCAGGTCCAACAGGATATCCTTTAGTTCGTTTGCTAACTGCACATGGATATGACTGCATTGTTATCGCCCCATCACTTATGCCTAGTCGTCCAGGAGAACGGGTAAAAACGGATCGTAGGGATTCGATGCGTCTGGCACAATTACTTCGAGCAGGTGAATTAACACATGTGCATGTACCTACTCCAGAGGAAGAAGCGCTTCGTGATTTGGTACGAATGCGTGAAGATGTTAAGGAAGATCGAGCTCGAATCCGGCAGCGGATCGGGAAGTTTCTCCTTCGTCATCAGATTGCACCTAAAGAGCCACTTCGCCGTTGGACGGCTAAATACCGGTTATGGTTAGGACGTATTCCATTCGAGTCCGCTTCACAACGTTTGGTTCTGCAGGAAATGCTGCATCAGATGGATGAAAATGAAGAACGTCTGAAGCGTATGGAAGCAGCCATTCACGAAGAAGCCACGGAAGGGCACCACGCCCCCTTAATACAAGCCCTTCAAACCTTACGTGGAGTAGCTGAAACGACAGCAACAGGAATCGTAGCGGAAGTGTGTTCATTTACCCGGTTTGGTAATGCGAAGGCTTTCATGGGGTACACAGGTTTGGTGCCGAGGGAATACTCAAGTGGCCAAAGCCGATGGCAGGGAAACATTACGAAATCGGGGAATACCCACCTTCGTCGTTTATTGGTCGAATCCGCTTGGAGTTACCGCTATAAACCTGCGCTACAAGGAGAGTTAAAGAAACGTCAACAAGGAAAATCTCCTGAAATTCAGGCCATATCCTGGAAGGCACAGCATCGACTACATCGAAAATACACGAAAATGCTGTCAAAAGGTAAGCCTAGTGGCAAAGCAGTTGTGGCCGTGGCGCGTGAACTAAGTGGATTTATTTGGTCGATTGCCCGAGAACTTGAAGAGAAAGGGATAAATAGGTGATCACCATTCCTATTGGAATCTAGTCGTATTGTGAGAATTGTTGATTCAAGGTGATCCCGTTCCCCCAAAAACAGGTGGAAGATGAAAAACTGAGTTAGAAGGCAAAGGGAAAAGCCGTAAGAGAGAATCCACGTCCATCGCTATGTGCCATCCCTCCAAAGGAAACGACGCACGACAACAGTTCGTGGTGCACTCTCTGCAGACGGAGAGAAAACATGCGGTATACAAAACCCGCGGATATCAGACTGCTCACCGTTGATAGCTTTTGCCTTCTAGTTCAGTTTTTACACCCTCTCTTGTATAAAGGGGATTGGGAAAACAAGGGAGTTACAAACTGCTATTTGACAGGTCTCGTTCATATCAGCGATGGGAGGAACGATTCGTACATGGAGCGTCTTCTAACAGCAAGAAGGGGCCTTTCACTTATGTTAGGATGTTAAATAATCATGAAAATTGGAGGGAGAAATGGAAATATATCATAAGTTGAATCAGATTAGAGTGCAGAACAAATCAAATACAAAACAAAAAGTCTTTTCAATAGTAAGTGCAATGATAATCGGAGCTATTTTGGGTTTAGCAGCAAAACTTGTGGATGCACCGGGTATTAACCCCATATTTGACAATATCGGTGGACGTTTTGGCATATGGGTATTTGTTGCCGCGCTTTTATCGGTGTTCAGCTATTCGCCCAAAATAGCAGCTGTAAAAGTATTCGTCTTCTTTGGATCCATGCTTACCGTTTATTATGCTTACACCGTGCTTTTTCTACACTTTTTCCCAGAGAGAGCCATTGTCTTTTGGGGTATATGCGCGGTGATATCTCCTGTTTGCGCTTATATTATGTGGTATGCGCGTGGAAATGGATTGTTTTCTCATATGGTTTCGGCGCTTCCCATCACAGCTTTGCTGTCAGAAGGGTTTGAATTACGTCATGCTTACTTACCCATTCACACTCATTACTATTTAATCCCATGGCTTATGGGAGTATATCTAATGATGATCTTAGTTTTATTACTTATCATTCCTAAAAATAAAATGCAATTTGTAGTCGTTTTACCTATAGCCCTTATATAGTCTTTTATCATGATCTATTTTAATGTTTTAGGTCGGATATTTGGCGGCATAAACGGTGTATTTTAGGAATGTCGCAGAACATAAATAATGCCCTCCCGACTTCCTGTAGGGAAGTGAGAGGGCTGAAGAGTTTAATGTTCTCGTTATTTGGAGCTTATATCTTCTTCAGATACCACTTATCATTAAGCTTTCTGCAGGTCTTGAATCCCTTTATAGACCAGATCGAACAGATCTTCCAAATACTCCTCGTCAATACAAGAGAAGGCGATCCGGAGATCATGCTCGCCTAGGGCGATGGTTCCTACGCCATACTCATGGATGAGATGGGAACGGAGCTCTTCGGCGTTTACCGTGTTCAGCTTCAGGCACATGAAGTAGCCGGAGTTAAACGGATAATATTCCCATGCATCGCCGTATTTGCCGCTGTCGAGAATGGATTTCACTTTGTTGGCGCGGCCCTTCATAATAACGAATTTCTCTTCCTTTTGCTCGTGGAATTCCGGCGCCTTCAGCGCCTCCAGAACAAAGGTTTGCGAAGGGTGGGAGGCGCTGGATATCGTTGCCCGGATAATGCCGAGCGTTTTTTGCTCCAGTGCGTCCAGCACGTCTTTATCTTCTGCCGCATACGTGATAAAGCCGACACGGAATCCCCATACGAATTCTTCCTTGGTTGCACCGTCGACCTTCACAGGAAGCACGCGAGGGTGAAGGCCTGCCAGACGTCCGAAGAGCGATTCCTTCAGCGAATCTTCAAAGAACAATCCAAAATACGCATCATCCGTAACGACGACAATATTCATGCCGGCTTCGGCCGCTTCCTGGATCGCGGACACGATGGCAGCCCCTTCCTGAGCGCCAGGCGTATAGCCCGTCGGGTTGTTCGGGAAGTTCAACAGAACAACCGCTTTGCCTTTATCCTTCTGGCTGAGCAGAGCCTGACGAAGTCCTTCGGCGTTAAATTTCATATCGTCCGTAAAGAGAGGATAGGTTACATGAATGCCATGGCGGCGAATGCCGAATGTCAGCTCGTAATTCTCCCAGTTCTTATCGGGATAAATCACGGCGTCCCCTTCATCCACGAACAAATCGGCTACGATGCTAAGACCATGCGTCAGCGCATTCGTGACGATGGGATTGCTGAAGCTTTTGCCTTCGAGCGAAGGGTTCTCCTGAATCATCTTGTTTCGCCAAACGGAGCGCAGCTCCGGTTTGCCTGCTGGAGGGGCATACGGGTACAGATCCTTCGGCTGGTAAGCCGAAAGTTTGTCCTGGATGACGCCCAGATGCATCGGGACTCCGCCTTCGGTTGCAATACCGATCGTAGCGTTATATTTTTTCGCATGGCTCGTCGCTTCCGCAGATTGGCTCAGGATGCCTTCTTTCGGGAAGTAGATTTCTTTGCCGAGTGTGGAGAGCATGTCATACACATGCGGATTGCCGGCTTGCATTTTTCCATTCAATTGACCAACCAATGGGTTCATGAACTGATTCCTTCCTTCCGAATACTTTTGGTTAAGGTAAGTGTAGGTGACAAGTTGCCTTTACGTTTTCATTGCCTAACATTATACCACTTAGCCCAGTAACCGTCACGGATAATTGTAATGCTTTAACGCGGTCCAGGATGATACTTGCATATCAGTCCGGCGGTTTCTTTATCCCGCTCTTTGCCCCGGCATTCAAGCCCTTCGACTACGGTCTGAAGCGAATCCGGCTTCAGGTTCTGGCCGAACTTGAACTTGGCGCTCATTCGCTGCGGAGCGAGTTTGATGACCGCTACCCCTTTCAGTCTGGGGATATAAGCCCGGTCATTCGCGTCAATGGCGCGGTATCCGCCTTCAGGCTGCAGTTTTGTCATCAGTGCCTCCATCGCAAGAGCCTTTTCCTCCAGATCATCCACGATCACCACCTCGCCGATCGCCGTTACGCTTTTGAAGTAGGCCGTAGCCGGGCAGGCCATCTCCGGATCGGAGAAATAGGAAGGGATGAGGGCATACTCATCAGCTATGGTAAAGCACACGGCGGGCGTCCGGCGCAGATGATCCATTTTTTCACCCATTCGGCTGCCGTGAAAATAGAACGCTCCGTTAACATAGGCAAAGTTCAATGGCGTTACACGCGGAATCCCCTCTTCATCGGCTGTTCCAAGGAAACCAAAGCTTATGCCGCTGAGGAAATCCTCGATCTCTTGTTGATCCTCCATCGCAAACTCGTCTCTTCTCATGGTTAAACGCTCCCCCTATCATTTTGAATAACAGTTTATGATGAATATTGACAAGGAAAAAGCGCCAATTTAGAGTAATTTATATAGTCCAATTTTATATCAAGAATGATAGGAGTCGTCATGATGGAGCTGGGATTGCCGTTTGAGACATATGTGGAACAATATCGATATAAATATTTGGCTCTATACCACGCGATTCGCGCTGCCATTCATAGCGGCAAGCTGCCGGAAGGAACCCGCCTTCCCGCCACACGCGAGCTGGCCAAGCTGTATGGTGTGTCCAGAGGATCGGCCGCGCAGAGCTATGACATGCTGATGGCCGAAGGTTATGTTGTGTCCAGGCAGGGCAGCGGAACTTACGTAGCAGAGGGGATTGCCATGATAGACCAGCCGCCGCTGGCCGAGGGAGCGCCGGTGCTCTCTACTTGGGGGCAACGACTGGTGAGCCAAAGCGGGGATTATACCTCGGCACAGATGCTGCTGAGAGAACCTCCCCCAGGTACAATCTCATTCGCGAATGCACGGATGCCCATGGAGGATTTTCCGTATTCGGAGTGGCGGAGCGCGTTATCCTATGCAGGTGGAAGCGGGGGAGTCGAGCTGCAGAACGGAGCGCCGCCGGAGGGAGACCTCGAACTGCGCCAGGCGATAGCCGGACACCTGCGTTTTACGCGGGGAATCCAGGCCGACCCCGAGCAGATCGTGATCTTCAGCGGATCCATGCAGGGGTTAGTCCTCATGTTTCAGCTGCTGGTTGATCCTGGCGATCAGGTGGTCATGGAGGATCCCGGCTATCAAGGAATCTATCGGGGCATCAGCCTGAGTGGCGGGATTCCGCTGCCATCCCCGGTAGACGATACCGGATTGATACCGCGTGACTGGGACGCAAGTCTGCTTGTCGTAAGCCCCAGCCGTCAATACCCGACGGGAGCGGTGCTGCCGCTGGAGCGAAGACGGGCGCTGCTGAATTGGGCGCGAAGCCGTCAGGCCTTTATTATCGAGGATGATTACGACAGCGAGTTCCGCTGGGGCGGCAAGCCAATTGAGCCCTTGCGAATGCTGGATAACGAGGGACGTGTCATCTTTGTCGGTTCGTTCTCCAAAACGATGTTCACCGGGCTCCGCATCGGGTATGCCGTGCTGCCCCCAAGCCTGGTTGAGGCGGTTGTGCAGGCTAAGGCTCTGTACGAGCCGATCTCACCAGCCGTATTGGAGCAGCGCGCGCTGGCGCGCTTTATTGTGCGAGGGGGTTACGGTCGGCATCTTAGAAGAATGACTCGACTGTATGGCGCACGGTATGAGGCGCTTCGCCAGGCGATGGATACGCATGCCTCCGAACTGTTTCGTCTTCATCCCGGCGATGCCGGCCTGCATGTTTATGCGAACTGGCTGCGCTCCGAGGAAGAGTATGCCCAGTTCCAAGAAGCTGCCCGCAAACGCGGTGTCATGTTTCGGGATGCATCGGTATATCATCGTATACCCGGATTGCCTGCCGCATGCTTTGGCTTCTCGCATCTGGACATAGCCAGCATTGAAGAAGGGGTTACCCGGATTGCGCAGGCATGGCTGGACATGCAAAAAACATAAAAAACGGGTATGATGGAAAAGAGGTCAATTTTTGAATGAGATGAGGGGGTTATGACGTGATGCTAAATGCATCGCCGTCTTCTTTTATAATCATGTCTGCGCTTGCCAAAATCGTATGTGAGCCAGGCTGGAAATGGCAAAAACGCGAAAGACCCATGCAGAATTATGATTTGTTCTATGTATGGAGCGGTGAAGGCACGGTCGAGCTCAATGACGAGCCCTTTGCTGTGGGAAAAGGAAGCTGCTTCCTGTTCCGACCAGGAGATCATACGAGTGCGACGCACAATCCGCAGAAACCGCTCGTATTGACATATATCCATTTTGATGTGGCCGACCCGGTGCAGCATATCCCTGCATCCTATCGCAAGCTGACGGAAACGATGGATTTTGAATATTTGCTCGCGCGCTACGTGCGTTTGTATCTGGACAAGCCCTATGGATCATTGGAGGAGGGGCAGCTTATTCTGAAACAGCTGATGATTCATCTGCTGCGTTCAGATCTTGCTGAGCCGGTGGTCAAAAAAGCAAGCAATCAGCTGTCAGAGGCTATCCATGAAATCGCGAATTATGTCCGTCAGCACCCGGGGGTTCCCCATCGGGTAGAAGATTTGGCCGCTAGAGCGGGGTTGTCCCCCCGTTACTTCTCGATCAAGTTCAAGGAACTGATCGGCACGCCGGTGCAATCATACATCATTCAGATGCGGATCGAGCGAGCGCAGCATCTGCTGCTGCACCAAGGCATGAACGTAACGGAGGTAGCTGACGCGCTGGGTTACCGGGATATTTTCTTTTTTAGCCGGCAATTTAAGCAGTATACGGGCAAGAGCCCATCCGAGATTCGGTGATTTCCTCGCCCTTCCATAACTTACCTGATTGGTAGGAGGGGTTAATGGTTTCATAGCAAGCGATTTAGGGTAAAAAACGAGATACAGTTTTATTTTATGAAGGGGGGAGAGAGGAATGAGCCCAAGAAGACGGGTGCGTGGACGTTTCTTCAGTCGTGGTGGCTGCGCTATTTTCAGAAATCGCTTGCGCCGCATGAAGACAACGACTCAGGATCATCAGGATGTATGGTTTTAAATGAAACCTGGCCTACATACGGGTGACGTTGAATCCCGTTATCATATACGCTTTTCTCTGGATGAACGCAAAAGGGAGCTAAATGGCTCCCTTTTTTCGATATGTTTTTAGGGTCCCCGCAAAGTATTTGGAATAAGCATCGAAGCATAGGCTCCACTTTGTGGGGCTATTTAGTGGATACATATATCGATAGGGACTCTGTCTGATTACGTTGTAAAAGGATGCACATATGGATAGGGGCTCTGATTACGTTGCGAAATTTTGTTATATTAGGAGTAAGCATAAAGCGCTAAACGCAGGGTTAGAAAAATGGCCGGGCAGGCATTTCGAAAACGGAAGGGTGATGGGTGTGATGGAGAGAGTGGCATTGGCCGAGCAAGCGGTGATCCGGTGGTAACGGCAGGAGCAGGAAAGGTTGCGCTGATCACGGGCGCGTCGAGCGGGTTCGGACTGCACATCAGCTTGGAGCTGGCAAAAGCAGGTTATGACGTGGCAGCGGGTCTGCGCAGGCCGGAGGCGGCTGCAGAACTGTTGGCCCGAGCCGAACAAGCCGATGTTGCCAAGCGTATTCACGTATTTCAGCTGGATATCTGCATCGAGGGACAAGTCAAGGCCGCTGCCTTGGAGTTAGAGAAAAGGTATGGCCGCTTGGACGTGCTGGTGAACAACGCCGGGGAGGCGGTAGGCGGCATGGTGGAGGAAGTGCCGCTTAGCGGCTGGCGAAAGCAGATGGAGACGAATTTTTTCGGGACCGTATCGGTGACACAGCATATGCTGCCGCTGCTCCGGCGAACCGAAAAATCCAAAATCATTCTCATGAGCAGCATTAGCGGCGTGGTCGGATTTCCGGGTTATGGACCCTATGCGTCCTCCAAATTTGCGCTGGAAGGGTTTGGCGAAAGCCTGTCCATGGAAGTAATGCCCTTTGGCATTGATGTCGTGCTGATCCAGCCTGGTGCCTATGGTACGCCGATCTGGAACAAAAGCTTTGGGGAGCTTACGGTGAAGGAAGGATCACCCTACAGCGGTCTGCTGAAGGGCGTGCTGGACTATTCCGAGCGGACAGCCAGGGGAAGCGGGGATCCGCAGGAGGTAGCCAGGCTTGTGGCAAAAATTGCGTCCATGGCTAAGCCCAGGTTCCGCTATATGTTGCCCCGAGGCACGCGGGTGATCGCATGGATCAAGGGCGTACTGCCGGATCGGCTGTTTCAGCGGATCATTTATCGGATGCTGGGTCGGCGTTAATCATGCATGCAGCGAATGATTCATGGCCTTAACTTGTCATGCGATGTTTGGTAAGGTAAATGGAATCACCCTTTTCTGGATGGGGACGGGTGAAGCAAACCGAGCAGTTCTCCCATCTTCACCTTGGAGCCGGGTTCCAGATCACCGCGAGGGGTAAACGTGCCGTTCTCCGTCAAAAGTACAACTGTAGAGCCGAATTCAAAGTACGCGAGTTCATCGCCGATTTCGTATTTTTTCACGTTCTCGTCAGCATAACGGATGCTGCTTACGTTCATGGCTCCGACCTTCACGACGGCGACTTCGCCGAACTCATGCGCAATATAGGTAATGAGGCGCTCATTGCGGCTGAGCACATTCCGGATATGGGTCATCGCAAAATCGTTCACGGGGTAAACGCGTCCCTTCAAATGCTCGCTTTCCGCCTGAACACCGGTTACCGGGGAATGAATGCGATGATAGTCGGTCGGGCTTAAATACAATACAAATGCATAACCGTGGATGTAGTTTTCCATTCTCGGTGATT
The DNA here is from genome assembly GCF_037976825.1 of Paenibacillus sp. FSL K6-1330. NCBI lineage: Bacteria > Bacillati > Bacillota > Bacilli > Caryophanales > Paenibacillaceae > Paenibacillus > Paenibacillus sp. FSL K6-1330. Next base: position 6,275,598 of record NZ_CP150269.1, on the reverse strand, counting down.
TCGCGAGCAGCTCGCTCAAGGTATAATCCTGTCCCTTAACGCTCAGAATGGTACCGGCGTTGACGACGCCCATTGCCGAAATTGTGGCATCGACTGGGCTTACCATGGCGTCGGCGGTGTCATCTATGGCGCGGAGGCCTATTTTTAACCGGCGGGAAAAGAACTCGTTCAGTGAGCGGTATTCGTTGATTTCTTTCTCCGCTTCGTGCGCCGGAATTTGATAAATTCGTATGAATGCAGGTATTAGATGACGGCTCAGCCGGCTGTGGGAACAATGCCCCATGATTCGGGACAGCCACTTGCGGGAAGACAGCTCAGTCATCAGACGCAGCAATTGTTTAGCCATGTCATTCTCCTTTGTACATAGGTGTCAGCAATAAACGTTGGTGGAAAAGCCAATCACTCTGATATTGACATAGAATGAGATGGAAATCAATAAATAGCCATTTTTGAAAAAAGGTTCTTGCTTATTCCGGAGTGAATGTGTATTTTAAAGTTAACATAAAACCGAATAGGAATACGGGGGCTTGAGTGAATCAGGCTGAGATTGCAGCTGCTATCCGCTGTTGACCGTTAATCTGAACTGGGTAATGCCAGCGTAGAGAATATCCGACCCTGCCTACATAGGGCCTATTTTTCCGTCTGCGCGTTTTTCCAGACGGTTTTTTGTTGTGTTTACACAAAAATAGAGGTGGAGAGGGGAATGTGTTGTTATGGGAACGTCTGTGCAAGAGAAGTTGGGGGTTCAGCCCCGAAAAGGACTGCGGTTAAGCGATATTTTGGTTACGGTACTGGTATCACTGGTGCTTGGCGTCATTTATCACTTCTGGGGTTCGGTTTACAATCTGTTAAAACCGCTGTTCTTTGAAGCGGATGAGTTGTTATACGGCATGTGGTTCGCTGCAGCCACGCTTGCTTACTTGTTGATCCGGAAGCCGGGAGTGGCCATTATCGCGGAAGTGGCGGCGGCCCACGTAGAAGTGCTGTTTGGCAGCGGCTGGGGATTGACCCTACTGCTGTATGGCGTCATTCAAGGACTGGGGGCTGAATTGGTATTCGCGGCGTTCCGTTATCGGAGCACCTCGGCGTGGACGCTGGCGATTGCCGGTGCCGGTGCAGCCATCGGCTCGATGATCATGGACTTCTATTACAGCTATACGGATGACCTGCAGACGTGGATGTTCCTCGCTAAATACGGTATGCGGGTACTTAGCGGCGCTGTCATTGCAGGCCTTCTTATGCTCCTGCTGGCTAAAGCGCTCGACCGTACGGGCGTGACATCCCTGCTCCGTCCTGCGTCGAAGAAGGATTACGAAGCACTGGATGATCCGCGCCATGTCTAATGCCACGGTTAGCCAGGTTCCGGCTCAGTCTGCTGAGATGCTTCCGGAACCGGCCGTGTATGTAGAGGGATTGCGTCTGAAGTATCCGGGCGAGGAGCGATTGATGTTCAAAGACCTCTCCTTCTCGGCTGTCCGCGGGGAGAAGGTGCTGCTGCTCGGTCCGAGCGGCTGTGGCAAATCCACGCTGCTGCAGGTGCTTAGCGGGATGATTCCCCGCGCGACGGAGGTGCCGATGAAATGCGAGGCCCAGCTGATTCCACGCTCTTGGGGTTATGTATTTCAAGATCCGGATACCCAGTTCTGTATGCCGTACGTGGATGAAGAGCTGGCTTTCGTACTGGAAAATCTAAGTGTCCCTCGTGACGAGATGAAGGATCGGATGCAAGCGGCCCTGCGCGAGGTGGGGCTTGATCTTGAGGAGCTCCATATGCCGATCGGGCATTTGTCCCAAGGCATGAAGCAGCGACTTGCGCTGGCATCGGCTCTGCTGCTGGAGCCGGAAGTGCTGTTGCTTGACGAGCCGTCTGCGCTGCTCGACCCGGAAGGCAGGGAGCAAATCTGGTCCGCGGTGAAGGCCGTTTCGGAAGGGCGTACGCTGATCATCGTGGAGCACCGGATTGAAGAAATGGCCCAATATGTGGATCGTGTCGTGCTGTTCAGCCCGGATGGGGTGATTCTGGGCGAAGGTCCCCCAGCAGCGATATTCGCTGAATATGAGCGGGAACTCCAAGCTTATGGAATCTGGTATCCCGGCGTATGGGAAGGTTACGCGCAGACCCGGGCGGGCAGAGAGTTATTCGCTCCGGTCGACGTGTTTGACGATGAGTCGGGTAATCTTGTACATGAGGCTGCTCCGACGTACGCTCAGCGAGGGGAGCCTGTCATTCAACTGGCGGATTTCAGAGGGTTCCGATGGGATAAACCTGTCATCACGCTCTCTTCGGCAGAGGTGTTTCCGGGACAATTCATTGCGGTGGTAGGGCCGAACGGAGCAGGCAAAAGCTCGCTGCTGTTAAGTTTGATGGGGCTGCTGCGCTCCGAAGGGACCTATGTGCTTTGCGGGGAAGAGGTCATTCAGGGCAAGCGCCGGAAGGTGCGAAAGAAGAGAGAGCAGCAGCTGCGCCAAATCGGATTCGTGTTTCAGAATCCGGAGCTTCAATTCCTGACGGAGCGCATCGGGGATGAGGTGGTTTACTCGCTGCTGGTGGATCATGTGCCGCCGGAGGAAGCGAAGGCGCAGGCCGACCGCTGTCTTGAACGCTTTGGACTGAAGGGCATGGAGGCTAGGCATCCGTACCAGCTGTCGACAGGCCAAAAGCGCCGCTTGAGCGTGGCTACGGCCATGGCAAGACAGCCGTCCGTCCTGCTCCTGGATGAGCCAACCTTCGGGCAGGATGCGCGGAATACGTTCGCGATTCTGGAGATGTGCGAGCAGCTGCGCCGCGCGGGAACCGCCATTCTCATGGTGACGCATGAAATGGAGATAGCGCAGCGGGTTGCCACGCATATATGGGAAATCCGGGAGGGACGGCTGACCTCGAGCATGCCTTCCCCGCGCTGCTCTGGCGGGATTGCATCCGAGCAGACGGCTAAGGGAGTGAAGGGCGCTGTCGTCCCACGGGGTATCTTAGCCGCGGCCGATCAACGCCTCACGGGGGTGAACGCATGAATATATGGAACCCCGTGCGGATCACTTGGCTGCACCGGGCGAATCCGGTGGTGAAGCTGGGACTGATCTGTGCGCTGTTTTTCATGACGGTGTTAACCCATGATCTTGATTTTGTTTTGTATCAGGCGCTTATCTTTATGGTCTGTCTGGTGGTGCTCAGCGGGGTGAAGCCGTGGAAAATGCTGTTGTTCTTTATTCCGTTTCTGCTTGCCTTCATATCGTCCGCCTCTTCCATGATGCTGTTCGGTAAGGGGGAGACGATCTGGTGGGAGTGGGGATTGTTCCGGGTATCGGAAGAAAGCTTCTACCGGGGGCTGCATTTGGGCTTTAAAGGAATTGCCTTTGCTTCGGAGGGACTGCTGCTCGTTACGACAACGTCCTCGGTGGATTTATTCTACAGCCTGATGCAGAAGCTGAGGCTGGCGCCCAAATATGCCTACAGCTTCATGGCTTCGATCCGGCTGCTGCCCATGGTGTGGGAGGAATATGTAATCCGCCGCCAAGCCTTGAAAGTGCGAGGAGTTCGCCCGATTCGCGGGATTCGCGGCATGGTGAATCGCGCAGGACTGTATGTGGTGCCGCTGCTGGCGCAGAGCATCCGCCGGGCCCATCGGGTAGCCGCTGCGATGGAGGCCAAGCAATTTGACGGAGACCGGGCGAAGGCCCGAACGTATTATTACCCGTCTCGTTATTCCCGCTACGATCTTCTGGTCGTCGGATTACTGACAGCTGCCGCGTTCTGCGCCTATGCTGCGGCCGGAAATTTTCCTTGGTTCGGCATTGGCGACGTGCGGTTTGATTAAAGGGTTGTTTTCTGGATAAGAGCCTGCTTACGGTATGTAAGCAGGCTCTTTTTTTATGAGATCAGATTAACTCCAGAGGGTCTAGCCTGCTAAGCGGCGGTCCGGCTCTTGAGAAAGTGCACGATCGCATTTTTCTTCACGTATATTTTATAGAAATCATGTCTGGATTTTATGCCGATGGAGGCGTTATAATACTAATGGTACCGGTAAAGTATTTTTAGTACCAGAAGGGGAGTTTGTTCACTTGCGCGAGCGAATATTGAATGAAACGATCCGCTTAATTCAGCGGCAGGGGTTTACTTTTACGGTTAGTGATCTGGCCCGCGGCCTTGCAATTAGTAAACGGACGATCTATGAGCACTTTTCATCCAAGGAAGAGATTGTCGAACATATCATCGACGGAATGATCCGGCATATTCAGCAGCGCGAACATGAAATTGCGGGGGATGAGGAGCTTACCGTTCTGGAGAAGATTCATCAGATTCTAATCTGTCTGCCGCAGGAGATGGAGAAGATGGATTTGGGAATGCTGCCGGATCTGAAGCGCTCGCTTTATGCGCAGTGGGAGAAGCTGGACACCTTTTTCAGAGAGGAATGGGGCATTGTTACTGAGCTGATGGAGCAGGGGATGGCCGAGGGAAGTATCAAACGAATTCATATGCCGCTGTTCATTGATCTGTATCTCGGCTCGCTCCATCAGATTTATGATTCGAGGGCAACGGTGAAGCATCAATTGCCGCTAGGGGAGTTGCTGCAGTCCGTCATGGACATCTTATTGTTCGGCATTGCCGCAGAGAAACGGGAGGAGTCTTGAGATTATGCATTGGTTATATTTAAGTTTGGCTATTCTATTTGAAGTGGCTGGGACACTGAACATGAAGCTGTCGGAGGGATTCAGCAAACCGCTGCCCAGCGTGCTGCTGGTGGTGTTCTATATTTGCAGCTTGAGCTTCCTGACGCTGAGCTTGAAGCAGATTGAAATATCCGTAGCTTACGCGATCTGGTCGGGACTTGGCATCATGATCATTACCGTCATCGGTTATATGTTCTTTGCGGAGCAGATTAATGGTCTGAAAATATTCTCGATCCTGCTGATCATCGCGGGGGTCGTTCTGCTGAATCTATCCGGCAGCGCACATGCGCAGGAACAATCAAAGACGCACCAGTCCGGTCACTAAGGGCGATAGAATGAACCGGAATCTGCGGAAGAGCCGTACTCATGCGTAGAATGGAAGAGGGACCGTGCGCGAACACGATCCCCGAGTACAGCGTACCGCCATAAGAGCGGCCTTACTATAGGAATTCGATCAGAAATAGACCGTGATCCTGACCAAGGGCGGTCTATTTCTTTTATGGAACGAAAGTATTAACACAAAGTCATTAGAAACTAATTAGGCTTTAGCCGGATGGAAGGAATCAGTCGAATGGAATATGTTACACGAAACCAGCATGGGTCATTTTGTTTTAGGTGTCGCACTTCATATTACAATCCGTCTTCCCTTATCGTTTGACGATCCGGTCAAAAAATGCCCGCATTCTAGAGCTTTTGGTCATGGAGGCCGACCATGCGCATTGGCATAAAACCGCTTTGAGCATGCGTTTGCCCTTAGGAATGCGAGAACTTTTCTTTTTGCCAGCACTCTCATGGTTGCCTGGACATCCCCCCGCCCAAGAGCTGGCATGAGTTGATGAACGTCCAGACCGCAACAACGTTCTAAAATAGCGTCCATTGTGCATCCCTCACATTTAAAAGATGCGGGTCATGCAGCCTTCGATTTGTATTTTTGTACACGTGCTTCATGCGACACTCGGCGGTACGCAAGGCTGCAACAGATCAGTTTGTGGGGTTATTTTAGTTTGAGCGGTTATTTGAAGATGAATCTGAATATACCTCGGAGCCGTTGTTTCCAGTATATTAGAGTTATGGACGTAAAAAGAAAGGCGTGAATGACGTGGCTTCGAACATACTTCTTGTAGAGGATGACAGCTCGATTGGCGAAATGGTAGAGAGCTATTTGACGATGGAAGGTTTTCAGGTGGTGCTTGCCAAAGACGGAGAGGAGGCGCTCGAGCGGTTTGCCGAACGAGATTATGACCTCGTACTGCTGGATATGATGCTGCCCAAGATCAGCGGTATGGATTTTCTTAAAAAAGTCAGGGAGAAAAGCCATGTGCCGGTACTGATCGTATCCGCAAAGGATGGGGAAGTGGACAAGGCGCTCGGCCTTGGTTTTGGCGCGGATGACTATATTACGAAACCTTTTTCGATGATTGAGCTGACGGCTAGAGTGAAGGCCGCTATCCGCCGCGTGACGGCTTATGCAATAGCACCCCCAACTGAGCAAAATAAAATCATCCGGGTCCATGAACTAGAGATGGATCTGGATCATTTGACCGTGACCAAAAACGGCCAGGAGATCAAGCTGACGGCCAAAGAACTGCAAATCTTAAAGCTGTTTATGACGAATCCGAAAAAGGTATTCACCAAGCAGCACATTTTCACATCCGTCTGGAATGACGACTATTTCGGCGATGAAAATGTCATTAATGTGCATATGAGCCGTTTGCGCGACAAAATTGAAGATCAGCCCTCCGATCCGCAGTACATCAAAACGCTGTGGGGCATCGGCTACCGTTTGGGGGAATTTTAGTGGTTGCCGTTCTGCTGATTGTTGTGATCATGTTGGCGTTGCTGAATGTGATGCAGTGGATGGGTCGGAAAAAAAGAGCTAAGCAGCTCGGCTACATCATCGATAAACTGAATACGATTGAGGATTCGTCCTCGCAGGAGCAACTGCTGCTTTTTACGGAGGATCCAGGATATCGTAGACTGTTGATTGCTATCAATCACTTGCTTTTGCAAACCAGGCAGTCCGAGACAGGATTTATGCGTACAGAAATCGCGATGCGCCGGATGTTGGCAAACATATCGCATGATTTGAAGACGCCGCTTACCGTGGTGCTCGGTTATATCGAAACGTTGAACCAGAAGGCCGACTTGCCAATGGAGGAAAGGGAGCGGCTACTGGATAAGGTGCATACGAAGACTGTAGAGATCGTAGAGTTGATCAACCGTTTTTTTGACCTGGCCAAGCTGGAATCGGGGGATAAGGAGATGCCCCTGACCCGCATACATATCAATGAAATTTCCAGAAACAGCATGCTGATGTTTTATGATCTGATCGAATCCGAAGGGTTGCAGGCTGACATCGATATTCCGGAAACGCCGCTTTATGCATGGGGCAATGAAGAGGGACTAAACCGCGCATTAAACAATGTGCTGAGCAATGCGATCCGTTATGGTTCACAGGGCAAGGTGATCGGCATGAAGCTGCGGGATGAGCAGGGCCGGGTGCTTATCGACATTTGGGATAAAGGCAAAGGTATTCATGAACGGGATCAGGAGCTTATTTTCGAGCGGATGTATACGCTGGAGGATTCAAGGAATAAAAGATTCCAGGGCAGCGGTTTGGGTCTGACGATTACGAAAAGACTGATCGAGCTGATGGGCGGGGAAATTCGCGTCGCAAGCAAGCCGTATGAACGGACCGTTTTCACGATCTCGTTAAAGAAGCTATCGTAGCGCGGCTTCTTAACATCATATTAGTGCTAGACAAAAAGCGAAAGTAGCGGAGGAGACGGAATCGATTCTTACGAAGCTGAAAGATTTTTGGGGAAAAAGCTACTTGGAGGCATTTGCTGCATTCGCCTAAAAGCTTTCCGAAGGAAAGCTAGCATCGGAAGTATATGTAGCAATTGTTTATTACAACACATCCCCAACTGTTCCATTAGTAATAGGACGCAAGAAGAAGCTCGCTAACGCTGCGAACCAAGCGTAAATCGTAGCTGTAAATAAATAGTGAAATAACCCTCTGATGTCACGCTACAATGGCTGGCATCAGAGGGTTTTCTGTTTGATATAAGGGATTTCAATAACTTTCCGTTATTGACGCGGATCTGTACCTATTCTGTACTAGAATTTGACGAGTTAGGTGCTGCTGGCAGGTATGGCTTCATTCTCCTGGGCGTTTCTCTACTTCCAGAATAAATCCTTATTAAGCAGTTCATGAAGATAATTGTCCATCTGCTCCGGTGAAACCTGCCGTCCGCCTTGCAGCTACCAAATACTTAGCGAGGAACTGACTTCTGAATAAACTTCTGCAATGATCCCAACGGATTGCTGGCTCCGGTATCTCGATCATGTGTTTGAATGATGTATACGCTAGTTTTTCATGAGCATCATCGCACATAGAGTCAGCTTAAGAAATTCGTAAGAGTAAAGAAAGAAAAAAGAAGATGACGTCCTGTAAGATATCGTTATGAGAGAGCGAGAGGAGGAAAGATTATGGAGCATATAGTACGAACGATTCGATTGACCAAGGCTTTTCAAGGGCAGGAAGTCGTCTCGATTCTACTAGCCGTGCTTGGAATAGTGGTCGGATACATGGTGATTCGCAAAATTGATCAGATCGATATTCGTTAACTTGGTAGAGTATATTTGATATTTTTACGCGAATTCCCTAAGAAATTTAGGGTAACGCTACCAGTAGTGAGGGGAAACTTAAATCATGAATGCAAGAAAAAGACTAGTCTCCACAGCGGTTGCGGCTATTATGGCCGTATCCGTTTCCGTGTCAGTCATGGCACAGGATGGAGCGAAACAGGCAGCACCATGGTATCAAGATGGAGTACAGACACTCGTAACGAAGGGAATTGTTGACAAAGGGGTACAACAAAATCAAGAGATTTCTGTTAAAGAATTTATCCGCTATGCGGTAGTATCGCTTACCTATCAACATGGCATCGATCCGATGAAGGTTGCTTCCGAGAAAGGGTGGTTGAAGGAAGGAGAATTCACTTCCGTTGACGCTTCGATCAAACGCGGCGAGATGGCACGCATGATGGTGCGAGCACTCGGTAAGGAACAGGGAGAAACGAGCTTGGCCGAATATGCGGCAAGCGCCAAGGCACTTGGGCTCATTCAAGGGGATACAGATGGAAGCTTACACGAAGATCAGCCAGTGACTGTAGCTCAAGCGGCTGTTGTGCTTAAAAATTACAGCCATAAAATGCTATCCACAATGGACGACAGAAGTGTGTCACAAATTTCCGTGGAAGACTTCTTGCGGAATCCGGGCAGCTTTGGGTATGAGCTTTCTCCAGATGGCAAGTATCTTTCTTATGCGGGTACTTGGGAGAACCGTTCCAATGTGTTCGTAGAGAAAATTGGAGAGAAAAGTGAGCCTATTCGCGTGACAAGCTCGAAGGATCGCGATATCGCTGGCTTCTTCTGGAAAGGCGATAACATTCTATATCGCAAAGATAAGGGCGGAGACGAGAATTTCCATTTGTATTCGTCCACTTTTAATGGCAATAAGGAAGTGGATTTGACGCCTTACGGTAAGGTCAGTGTTCAACTCGTGAGCGATTTATCTGGTGTGAAAGACGAAATTCTAATCTCGATGAATAAAGAAGATGCTACCATCTTCGATGTATATAAATTGAATGTAAAGACAGGGGAAACGAAGCTGATCGCCAAAAACCCAGGGAACATTACGGCATGGGTAGCTGATCGCCAAGGTAAGATTCGGCTCGCTTCTGAAAGCGACGGTGTCGTAAGTACATTGTTGTACCGCGATACGGAGGAAGAGGCGTTCAAACCGCTGGTTACGTTAAATTTTGGGGATACGATAAATCCGCTTGGTTTCTCGGCAGACGGTAAATCGATCTATGCGGTCTCCAATAACGGTCGGGACAAGACGGCGCTCGTCAAGCTGAATTTAAAGGGTAAGGAAGAAGTTCTGTATCAGCATCCGGAAGTTGATGTGACTGGAGCATATTACGACAAAAATCAAGATAAAATGCTGGCGGCTATCTATGTGACAGATAAAGCGCATTTGGAGTTTTTCGATGATAAATTCGAGGCGATGTACCGTAAGATGCAGCAGAAGCTTGGCGTCAGTGAAAGTGAAATCGGGCTAAACGATTATAACGAGGATATGACGAAGGTGATCGTTAGTGTTTCGAATGACAAGACTTACGGGATGTATTATTTTTATGATAGCGTATCCGGTGAGTTAACATCCTTAGGTAATCTGAGTCCGTGGCTTAAACCAGATCAGATGGCTGATATGTACCCGATCTCTTACAAGAGCAGAGACGGATTAACGATTCACGGTTACTTAACTCTACCGAAAAATAAAAAGCCTCAAAACCTGCCGATGATCGTTAATCCGCATGGTGGGCCGTGGACACGTGATACGTGGGGCTTCAACCCGGAAGCACAATTGCTCGCAAACCGCGGGTATGCCGTACTTCAAATGAATTTCCGTGCATCCATGGGGTATGGGAAGTCCTTTATGAATGCAGGAGATAAACAATGGGGATTGAAAATTCAAGATGATATTACTGACGGTGTGAAGTGGGCGATTCAGCAAGGGATTGCTGATCCGAAACGAGTTGGTATTTATGGCCAATCGTTTGGCGGATTCTCAACCTTGACGGGCATTACGAAAACGCCGGAATTGTATGCTGCTGCTGTTGATTATGTAGGCATATCGAATATGCTCTCGTTCTTGGGAGCGACCCCACCGTATTGGGAGACCATGAGAAATCTCTTAAACGAACGTGTCGGTGATGTCGAAAAGGACAAAGAAATGCTGAAGCAAATTTCGCCGATGTTCCACGTCGATAAGATCGTAACGCCATTATTCGTGGCTCAAGGGGCGAATGATCCGCGGGTGAACAAAGCAGAATCCGACCAAATTGTCGAAGCACTCAAAAAACGCGGCGTGCAAGTGGAGTATATGGTCAAGGATAATGAAGGACATGGCTTTACCAACGAAGAGAACTTGATCGATTTCTTCAATACAATGATCAAGTTTTTGGATAAAAATCTGAAGCAGTAGAGCAAATAAGGTAAGAGTTGCTAGGGAATTTCCGGCGACATTACTGTAACGGATGTAATTGGTATGGAAAGCAGTAACATATCTACTAACGTTGGTAACGTCGAATTCGCTCTACCTGATCAACCAGCACCTCTATATGTAAATCTATCAACAAAAATAGGAACTATCTATAATCAGGTTGCTCTTGAAAAATCAACAATTACCACAAAGGTTGTTTCCAAAGAACTCCATGGATATGTTGGTAAGGCTCAATCCGAAAGTGCAACGCTCAACATCTCCACACAGGTGGGCGAAATTCTGTTCAAAAATTAAGTGTCATCATCGTAGCAGGCTTGCCATAATCATGATCAGGTCTGGTATTTGTTTGCAAGCATTTTTAGTGAGGTTGATGAAGTTAGGTCACAACATAAATTTGGGTTTCCTTTGCAGTTGCAGGCGTTGTCGGAATTGGTGCGTCTTTAGCGAATTTTTCGGTTTTACCGGTACAACAGGTAGGAGCTGCAGCTACAAGCTAAGATAACTACGCTTCCGAACATGCACTCCAAACTTTAATGAGCTTTTATAAACCAGCGTTGAAAGGGCAATTTCCGGATTCGCGAGATTCGAATAGCAGCACCAATTTGGACCATATTAATCTGACTGGTTGTGAGTGAACCGGTCTTTTTTATTCCATGTGATATGATTGTTTATAATCGAGTCGCTTTCTACACTTAAGAGATTCGTAAGAATTGCGCAAGAAATATGAAAATGTTGGCGGTTATACTATGATCAAGAGATAAGTGAGAGGGGCAAATATAAATGAGTTATGTCATCAGTACCCGCCATGTCAGCAAAACCTATAAAGGCAAAGATGTTGTCTCTGACGTCAGTATGAATATCAAGCAGGGGCAGATTTACGGACTGCTCGGCCCAAACGGCGCCGGCAAAACCACCCTGATGAAGATGATGCTGAATCTTGTTAAACCGACCAGTGGCGAAATTGAAATATTTGGAGAGAAGCTTACGCCTTCATCGGTTGAAATGTTTAAACGCATAGGCAGCATTATCGAGTATCCGATTTTTTACGATAAAATGACGGCGATCGAAAATCTGGAGATGCATGCGGAATATATGGGTTATTATAACAAATATGCAATCAACGAAGCGCTTGAGATGGTCAATCTGACTTCGATCCAAGGCAAATCGGTATCCGAATTTTCGCTTGGCATGAAGCAGCGTCTGGGCATGGCCCGCGCCATTATAACCAAACCCGAGCTGCTCATTCTGGATGAACCAATCAATGGACTTGATCCGGTCGGGATTAAGGATTTTAGAAGTTTGCTGCGCATGTTGAGCAAGGAGTACCGGATGACGTTGCTGGTCTCCAGTCATTTGCTGGGTGAGATCGAACAAGTTGCAGATACGATCGGCATTCTTCAGGGCGGCAGATTTATCCGCGAAGTGTCTATGGATGAGATGCGCAGCGAAAACACAGATTATATCGAAATTGTGACCCCACAATGCAAACAAGCTGTATTTGTACTGGAAAATCAGCTGAAAGTCAGCAATTTCAAAATCGTCGGTGATTCAACCATACGCATTTACGAGTCCAAATTTACGCAGCAGGAATTGACCAAGGCGCTGGTACTGAATGATGTGGCGATTGAATCGATAAACCATAAGCATACTTCGCTCGAGGAGTATTTTATGCATCAGATTAGCGGAGGTGAGCAGTATGCTTAAGCTGATCCGGATGGAGATGAAAAAGCAGAAGTTAGCCTGGTTTTTTAGAGGGGCGGTTATTGCAACGATCCTATGCGCCGGTTTCATATTTCTTATAGCCTACACGGAGGGGAGCAGAGATCCTGCATTCGGGAGTTTCGCCGATATAGCCTACACGGAGGGGGGCGGAGGTCCTGCATTCGGGAGTTTCGCCGATGCGTTATCGATAGCGGGGCTACTTTCCCGTGCGGTATTTATCGTGTTTGCTTCAGTCTTGCTAAGCAGATTTATTATTGAGGAATACAAAAATAAAACGATCAGCTTATTGTTTACGTACCCGGTCGAGCGTAAAAAACTGATCATGGCGAAAATGCTGCTGGCTCTGGCTCTTACGTTTGGAGCGATGCTCATCTCGACTTTTATTATCTGTATATCCATTCTGGCTCTGAACAGCCATTTTCAGTTTATTCCGGGAAAACTGGAGGCCGGCGTACTACTGCATACGGGGATCCAATTGTTGATCCAAACATTGTCAGCAGCGTGCCTCAGCCTCATTCCCCTATTCTTCGGGATGCGAAAAAAATCCGTACCGACAACGATCGTATCCTCGATCATTATCGTGGTCTTAGTCAGCAACAACAGCCAGGGCCTTTCGCTTAGCACAAATATAACGATACCGTTGATCTTGGGAGTTATCGGTCTCCTGATTGCTTATCTCTCGTTCCGTAACGTAGATAAGACGGACGTAGCTTAACTAAAAAAGCACTCTTCTTAACGGCAGCTTCGCCTGAAAGAAGGGTGCTTTTTTACGGAGATACCTACATGAATTTGGTGTTCATCTCCGGGGAATTCGGCCCGGCTTAGCTCCGGCAATTTTGCAGTGCATATCCATCTCGGATAAAAAAGCGATCAGGCTGGGCATGATGCCTTTGTTTGTGCGCGTATTTTCCGCCAGACTTCGGAGCACTGAGCGTATCGCTTCGAATCCCCGAAGGCGCTGCCGCCCGATTTGGATGATACGGTAGGTCAGCCAGACCCGTATATAGTAGACAAGCAAATCCTCCTTTTTACCGGAAAATTTGAAAAAGGTGACGCGCGAGGTTCCTGCCATCCGGCAAAAGTCATCGAGCAGCACATCTTTAAACATGCGGTCATGAGTGAATGAAATACCAGCTTCATAGAGGGCGATTTTGGTTTTGGCTTTTTTTAATTCCCCCAAGAGGATATCGCGGATGTTCATAAAAGATATGCTCTATTCGTTAACTTAATTAATTCGAGTTAATTTATTTTGTCAACGAGCTCGATCGTGACGAAATCATCAATTTGTTTGGAGCTCATAGGGTCGAAAAAGCTTGCACTTTCGTAGGTTTTTCCTAAAAGAGCGCGATTTAGTCCGGGGAGAAGTGCACTTTTGCATCAATATTCCAATAACCTCTTTTTTTGTAGAGAGGTAGGAGGGGCAATCACTAAATCGGAGCACTGGTACTGCCACCACGGCAAAAGCGCCACCACGCAAAGCCCGCTGGTACTGCCACCGCGTAAAACGGACCGCTGGACTATCATTAGGTAAAGATCAAACACGCGCTGATAGGCGTAACATTACTCTTTTCGATCACTCGATGTCTCTTGTTTTTGGTAATTCCAGTCCGGATTATCGGTACCATCTATTCCGCCGTACAAAGTGTGCATATCCCCAGTATTAAAACTTAAGAAAACATTAAGAAACAAGAAAGGGAAAAGATAGAATCATTTTTTAAAATAATGGCATGGGTTTCCGGTTATCCGCCGTCTAACTAAACAAATGCCTTTGCTGCAGGGAATAAAGGCGAGGTCTAACTGCAGAAGACCGATTCAAAAATGAAAAAGAAAGATGTGACCAATAATGAACATGTTAGCTACCATTACGAAGGCAAGCGCTCAGTCGGTATGGATGGCTTGGGAAGCGGTTTTTGATCAAATCACGAAACTGCGCAGCGCCGGAATAAAAAGATACGGGATTTGCAAGCTGGTCATCCGCCGGCATCATGGAAAAAATCTGAAGTGCCAGGACGGAGAGTGGATTTATTCGGGGGATTGGGTCGGTGAACTCCATTTGGACAACCGGCAGGTATTGGAGCTTTCCAGAGAGCTGGGGGCTGACCGGGCCGCGCTTTTGACCGCAAGAATGCTGCGGAGATCGATCAAGCAAATTAGCGAGGCAATGGAGACGGAACCGGAGCTTGCGCAGGTCAAAGCTTTGACTGGAATAACGCTGCTGCACCGCGGTATTATTCACGGGCTCGGTTTTGAGCTGCATCCGCTGGAATCCAAGGGGTTTCGCGTGTTCTCTACTTATTATTTGCGGCTTTTACTCAAGGTGCTGCATCCGGTGGGCCGGGAACGCATGAAGAAAAATGCTCCCAAGCTTGTGCCCAAAATGCTGATGCTGACCAGAAAATCATTGCTTTTGCGTTATTCTAAGGAAACGGCATGAGTATGATGATGCTGAATCTGCTGCTGATGTTTGTCTTTATCTATATGATCATTCCATATGTGATCACACGGATCTGGGGATTTGGGGTAACCCTGCGCGGCCGGCGTGGACGGCAGATTGCTTTTACCTTTGATGATGGCCCAGACCCGCTGCATACCCCTAAACTGCTGGATCTTCTCAAGAAAAAAAGGATCAAGGCGACCTTTTTTGTACTGGGCAGCAAAGCGGAGCGATACCCGGAGCTTATGAAACGCATCCACATGGAAGGGCATCAAATCGGGATTCACAACTATTCCCATCTTCCCAATTGGCTAATGAGTCCGCGCCATATACGGAACAAGCATGTACACAAGTCTGCCGATATCATCGAACGAATCACGGGCGAGCGCCCGGCATTTTACCGTCCTCCATGGGGGATTTTGAATTTAGGCGATTTATTTGCTTTGCGAAAATACCGGATCGTGCTGTGGTCGATCATGGGATGGGATTGGGGCAAGGGGAGCAAGAACAAACCGCTCAAAGAACGGATCTTGGATCAGCTTGAGCCAGGCTCGATTATTCTGCTGCATGACAGCGGAGATACTTGGGGAGCGGAGCCTGATGCGCCGAGCCGAATGATCGCAAGCCTTGAGGAAGTGATTGACACGGTCCATATTAAGGGGTATGAATGCGTCCGCGCCGATGAACTGCTGCATAAGCCGCATGATTCGCGCAGCGACCTTTCAAAAGGCTTCCGGGTTGGATGATGCGTGTAATATTAACAAAGAATGATCATGGCCCCAGCTTTTAATAAAGCCGTGTTCGAACATAAAGGTACAGCCTTATGGATTTTGAGGTTGTGCTTTTTTATTTTGCCTGTTTACAAATGGAAAAGTGTGGATTATTATGGTTTTAAATCGATCTATAAAATTAGAATAAATAAATTATATAGAATGAACTATGAATTAGATCGGGGAGATATATGAATGAAAAACGAACAATCACAATCCGTCGAGATTTCCGTGGAGCAGGCCAAACTACTGGGCAGCGCCCAGAGAATTAAAAATATTGGAGCACTGGATCGGAGCTCTTTTGTTTACCCAACTGAGAATCAAAATACCAATCAGTAATTCTTATAACAACGTTATTTCAATATTGGATGACGAGACGAATCGATCGAAAACACGCCGGGATCATTTGATATATCGGATATGAAAGAAAGACAGTATTCTCGATCCTGCTGATCATCGCGGGGGTCGTTCTGCTTAATCTATCCGGCAGCGCACATGCGCAGGAACAACCAAAGACGCACCAGTCAGGTCACTAAGGGCGATAGAATGAACCGGAATCTGCGGAAGAGCCGTACTCGTGCGGCTCTTGTTCCGCTGCAATAATGTACTATGCCCCGCTTCGCTTCCGGCTCTATAATGGCAAAGGAAATTCCTTTGTTAGGAGCTATCATCATGAATCTATCTTCGTTTTTTATTTACTGTTTTATCGTGGCATTCTCGCCGGGGCCATCCAATATCGTCATATTGTCTTCAGTCCAAAATTCCGGCATGAAGAAGACCTTGCGCTACATCGCCGGTGCCTCCATCGCTTTTTTCTTATTAATCGCCGCTTCTGTGGTATTAGGCCAGCTGCTGTCTACCAGCATGCCGATCATACTGCCGATCCTGCGGATCGTCGGCTGTCTGTTCATGCTGTATCTCACGTATCAAGTGTATACCATGGACGTATCCCGGTCCGGCACTAATCAAACGGCGTCTTTCACGTCCGGCTTTCTGATGCAGTTTCTCAATCCGAAGGTGGTATTGTTCACGCTGACGGTCATTCCCAGCTACGTCATGCCGTATTATACGGCAGGCCCTGTCATCTCGGTGTTTGTTGTCGCGGTATCGTTTATCGGGCTGTCCGCGTATATGACCTGGGCCGTGTGCGGTAGCCTTTTTCAAGGAATTATGCAAAAATATCGGAGAACGACCAACACGATCCTGGCTTTGTTTCTGCTGTACTCGGCAATCGTCGTATCCGGCATACCGGAGCTCATAAAGGGGTGATGGAAGATGGAGCAGTTTATTTATAAAAAAGCGGTGGGCATTACGGCGCTGTCCGCGAGCCTGACGGATTTTAAATATAAAAAGCATTATCACGAGGAGTATGCCCTCGGCGTCACGCTGCGCGGCATTCAGAAGTACTCGCTGGACGGAAGTCAGCAGGCTTCTTACCAAAGCGGGGTTATGCTGTTCCATCCGGAGCAGAAACATGATGGCTGGTCCCAGGAACGATCGGGCATCGATTATGTGATGATATACATTCATCCAGAGCTATTCCTGGAATTGATTCAGAAAAAGGATATCGTCCGGTTCCAATCCCCGATTGTCTATCATGCCGGGCTGCGGAAGAGCATCCTGGATGTGACGAGGTCCATCTTCACCGGTGAGCCGGAGGCTAGAAGCAGCGAGCTGCTTCTGGGTTTGGCGGGGCATTTTAATGAGGATATTCTGAATCCTGATAGCCGGAAGGACAGTATGTTTACGCGGAAGGCGAAAGATATGATGCAGGATCATCTGGAGCATGTTCTCCGTTTGGACGAATTAAGCGGGGAGTTCGGGATGTCGAAGTATCAGTTCATCCGTACCTTTAAAGCGAATACGGGTCTGTCTCCGTATCAGTATTATCTGAATTGCAAAGTGGAGCACGCCAAGCAGTTGATCGAGGAAAGCCGGGATGTATATCAGGCCGTTACCCAGTGCGGATTCACGGATCTTGCCCATTTGAATCGACATTTCAAGAATGTGTACGGCACGACGGCGTTTGATTATATGTCCCATCTGGATAAGTAAAAGCGGGCAGCAGGGCAGATATACCATGCGGATTTTGATATATGGCCTAGGGATGTTAATCTGTATTTGGATTATTTGATATTACTCAGGCGTTAGCCGGATGGAAGGAATCGTTCGAATGGAATATATCTATGAATCAGCCCAGCGCAGCTATGAGGATTTCGCCAGCGGCCGGGTTCTGTATAATGCGCAGGGAACAACTTCGTTTCCTGTCAGACTAGCCAGCGAGATTGCCCAGCGGTGCTTTCAACTATTGGAGAAAAAAGGGGTACACGGGCCGTATACTTTATTCGATCCCTGCTGCGGCGGCGCGTATCTGTTAACGGTGGTTGGGCTGCTGCACGGGCAGCGCATTCATCGCGTGATCGGCTCCGACATTAACGCGGAGGTGCTCGGAATAGCCGGGAAGAACCTGTCGCTGCTCCGTGAAGAGGGGCTGGAACAACGCACCGAACAATTGAAAGAATTGTTGGCGTTGTATCATAAGCCGTCCCACCAGGATGCGCTGCAAAGCGCTGGCCGATTGAGGGAGCTGCTTAGGTCGTCCTGTGTGGAAGAGACGGTTTGTTTTCAAGCTGATATAACTCAATCGGAGGAGAGTCTGGCATCCTGCGAGGGAATCCATATCGTCATGACCGATCTCCCTTATGGTGACCTGGTTAGCTGGGGTGGCGGAAGCGAGGTGCCGGTGGAGGATTTCTTTAACGGCATTCATTCCATCCTGGACCCTGCTCGTTCAGTGGTTGCGGTCATATCCGATAAAGGGCAAAAATTAAAGCATGACCGGTTTCAACGGATTCAGCATGTGAAGGTGGGCAAACGACAGGTAGCCATCTTTGAACCGCTTTGAACGGAGGATAGTGGACCTAACAATAGAACAGCCGTCTGCCCCTGCTGCTAACCTCTTGGATGAACTCTTCTCTAAAAGAGGATTGCATAGAAACCCGCTTTTGACGTCATGTCAAGAGCGGGTTGTTTTTTTGCTCGTAGGAGGGAGCTAGCCATCTGGAATCCTTTACTACAAATCAAGAACACATGTTCGTTTAAAATCTAAAAAAATATAGCATTTCTTGTGGAATGCCAGCTCGTAGATAGAACTCGTGTAAGGACTCACCCGGTCCGGGAGCCAGACCCGCCGTCAATAGGGCAATGGCAAAGCGGTTCGCTTGCCGCTCCAGTTTGCCCGGACTGAAATAGGAATGCTCCTCCAGAAAAAAGCGGCTGATTCCCTTATGGAGACGGTCATGCCCGAGCTCATGCGCGCATACGAAACGCTGCCATGGCGGTGGCAGCTGATTGTGGATGACGATGAATCTCCGCCTTAGCTTACGGAAATACAGCCCTTTGGTCGTTTGGCCTAAATCGGCAAATCGAATATGTATGCCCAAGGAAGTCGCGATTTCAAAAGGGCAGTTGGTATGATGTTTTTTGATCAGCTGACGGATTAAGGGTTGTAAATGATCATCCATGCCGGTTCACCTGCAATATTGGTTTTGGTTGAATCGTTGTAATCGGTATGTATCTCCTTATCATGTAGATTTATTTCTTGCGCTTGTTCATCTGCTTGGCTTCCCAGAACAGTCCGGTCAGGACGTCCTTGATGCGCTGCTTGTCCTCCTCGTTTAGAGGGACGCCGTCAAACATGAGCTCACCGTCATCCTCAAGCATTTTCTTGAAATCCCGTTTATCCCTGGAGGTTGCCCAAGCGGGAGCCGAGATGTCTTCATGCTTGGCAACATCCTGCTGCAGATAACCTGCTTTATTCATCAACTCTTCATATGGAACCTCGAGTGCCTCCGCCATTTTGCGAAGCGTTTGCGGCTTGGGTATGCCCCGCAGCCCATTCTCGATCCGGGAGATTTGTGATCCGCTGATGTCGGCGGCCTGGGCCAGCTGATTGATGCTCCAGCCTTTATTCTCCCTCATCTCTTTCAAGTATGATCCAAATATGTGATCCACGTTCCGGCCACTCCTCACCATAGTCCATCTAAAACATCTACATATAGTATAAACATATCCCTCTCCTTTGCCAACAGGTAAAATAAAAGAGAGAATTATTGCCAAAAGGCAAGAATATGAAAGGTATGATCCATATTCCCATGAATAGTTCGCCTATTTGAAGGTTTACGCCGGTCTCCAAATAGTGGTATATTAATGAAAAATACGAACAAGATGCGAACACTTGAGATGAGACAACCTTCTGCCAAATGGCAAATTAAACCTCGACAATGACAATCCAAAGGGGAGTGTTTCCTAATGAATCCATTTTTACCGGAATTGGATCGCAGAAAGACCCAAAATGCTGTTGAAGCGATATTCGAGAAATATCGTATCTATAAAACCATTACATTCGAAGTTAGGGAGACAAGCGTGACGGCATCCTACACGGAACGATTTCACGGACCGACCAACGTCACCTCGGATCAAACGGCAGCGGTTGCCATATATAATGTAGAAATGCCTGCGGCCAGGAAGCAGTATTGCGAGATCATCGAGTCGATCGTGGAACGGCTTGGCGACCGGGAACAAACCCTCATTCGGGAACGGTATATGAAACAAGACGACGTATTTGATTACAAGGTGTACAACCATATCCTCGAACCGCCGGTCAGCAAGGATACGTATACCAAGATCCGCACCCGAGCCTTCTATAAACTGGCACTGGCTTTAGCTGACAGGGGGCTGCTGAAGCTGCAGGAATTGGAGAAAGTCGCAAAGAGCAAAATGAGCTGATAAGCGCCGAGCGTGAATAATCAAAACGAGCCAAAACCGGAGGACCTCAGAATGGAGGCCCTCCGGTTTTTTTCTGTTTCAAGTCGAGGGCGACGTTGCCTGAGATAGAGACCAAGAGGACTTATGAAACACGAACATGAGTTCGTACTATTTTCCGCCAACATTCCACTTTAAGTTCCGCATTATCCGTCCTATAAGACGTCAGCGCATCCGATTTAGGGGTGTAAGATTGTATTATCGGAAATGAAGTTAAACAGAGCATACCGAACACACACAGTGTAGATGTGAGCCGGCCTCAAGAAGGACCGGTTTTTTGCTGCGGCTTTAGGCTTTGATTTCTTCATTTCCGATCCCTATATGAATTAGAAAGGAGGGGGCCGTGTTGCGCAAGCATGTGACCGTCGTAAGAAGCTGGCTAACCCATAACCGACCGGAAGCCACTCGGCTATCTGCGGAATGAGAGGGGCGATTAAGCAGGCCGCTCTAGATATCGTTCCGGAGCTTAAAGACCAAATATATGACGTACATCCGCCGGATGGGGTAAGCGAGCCTTTTTATGCTGTGATCACGCTCGGCGAGGACGTCTGGAAATCTTCATGGGCAGGGTACCGGCAGGTGGTGCGGTTGAAGCTGTATGCGGATCGTTCCGAATTGCTTCAGTTGGATCGCTTGGTGGAACTTCTAATCCCGGGACTTCATCGCAAGCGGGTTATCGGAGCTGATGGGAAAGCATTCAAGCTGCATTATTTGGGTGTGCCGGAAGCCGACAAGTTCGATTCTGTTTCAGGCAAAATGATCCGGATCATGCGATTCGGCGTCTATATGCCGCAGGCATCCGGGGCCGGTTCCACCGGACAACCCGACGAATGGCTGCATACGCTGACAGCCTGGACAGAAGATGTGCTGGGTGATCCTTGGCGCATCTATCATACGGCATGGCCGGCGGGACGGGAAGATCACGCCGTACTATGGCGGATGATGGGCTGCGAGACCAAGATGGCGGGCGCTTCGATGTTCGAGGTTCGCAAAACCTTTACCGGGCATATTGCCGCTCTTGATTCCGCGGACGAGCAGCTCACGGCTGCAAGACTGGTGGAGGAGCTTGGCACCCAGGTCCAACTGATGCTGGATTCGCAGAATCGCCGCTATTTATCCGTTGCGGAGATTTCCTCAGATATGCAGGCCGATCCCATTCTGGACGGGCAACTGAAGCTAACCTTAGCGCAGCGGAAGATGCGTTCACCGGAGGAAGCCGCCTTGATCAGGCGCATTAACGTTCATCCAATTTTAAAGTGAGGTGGTCACAATGGCTGTGAAAAAAACAATCAAGACTGAAGCTCGCAGTATCAACGCTCCGCGATATGCGCTAGATGAACTCGAAACACACGCCAAGGAACTGTTCGAGGTTCGGGCGGAAGTTCTCGCAGGTGCCATGTATGGGACAGACGGAGAGCTGTTCACGGTAACCGAAGTCAAAGAAAGAATCCAACAATTTATGAAAGCGAAGGTGGTCTAATCATGGCAGGTGGAACATGGGAAAGCACAAATAAACCGGTACTTCCGGGTTTGTATATGAATTTCAAGGCGGCGGCCGCGTCGGCTATTCAGGGCGGATCCCGCGGCACGGTCGTCGTGCCCGTTAAAGCCAATTGGGGCCCGGTACGCGAGTTCGTAGAAATCGGCAGCGAGTTCGCGATTTCCGAGCTGTATTCTGCGGATAGCCAGGATGGGGCTACAGCTTACGAAACGCTCTATCTGGCTTTGCTTGGCGGTCCGAAGAAGCTGCTGGCTTATCGCCTGGCAGACAATACGGCGGCAGCGGCTAGCGTAACGCTGCAAAATGCGGAAGCCACGCCTTCCGACGTGTTGAAGCTGCAGGCCAAATATCCGGGCAGTCGAGGCAACGGCTTCTCCGTAACTGTGCAGCCGTCGCTGATCGACCCGGCAGCACGGGAGCTTCGCCTCTATGAAGGTGCCAAGCTGCTTGGCACTTATACAAGCTTGGACGGGACAGCAGCGTCGATTGCGGCGCAGATCAATGAAGACGATGAGAACCTCTGGGTAACGGCTACCGCACTGGAGGCGGCCGGCGTTCCTGCTGATGTGAACGGAGCTGTGCTGTCCGGAGGCAAAAGCGGCAACGGCGGCCTGACGAATGCAGATTATATCGAGATGCAGGATGCGGTAGAAGGCCAGGAATTCAACGTACTTGCGCTGGATTATGCTGCGGATATGGCTCTGCTGCAGAGCTTTGCGGCCTGGGTGAAGCGTCTTCGTCAAGAAGGACGCGGCGTGATGGCCGTATTCGGCGGCAGCGCTGCGGACGATACCTCCAAGGATGCAGCCAAACTGGCGGCAGCCCGCTCGCTTGCATTGAACCATGAAGGGATTATCAATGTAGGTACGGGCGTGCGTCTGTCCGGCGTGAACTATAGTTCTGCCCAGACGGCTGCTTATGTGGCCGGGCTTATTGCCGGTCAACGTTTGAACCAATCCGCTACATATGCGGTAACGCCATTCGAAGATGTGACTCGCCGCTGGACGCGCTCCGAGCAAGAGCAGGCTGTACGCAACGGCGTGTTCGTGCTTTTCTATGACGGACGTCAGGTGAAGGTGTTGCGCGGCATCAACACGTTGGTGAATCCGGCGGAAGGCCAAAACAATGCCTGGAAAAAAATCCGTTCCATCCGCGTGATGGATGCGATTCATGCGGATTTGCAGCTGGCCGCGGAACAGACCTACATCGGCAAGGTGAACAACACGGAGGAAGGCCGTCTGGCGCTGATCGGCGCCGTGAAGGAATACCTAGCTTCGTTATCGCTGAGCAATGTCATCGAGCCGGACGGTTATGACGTCATTCTCGATCCGGCGTACTATGGCGATTCTGCCGTGAACACGCCGGAGCCGGATCAGGTCTTCCTGCAGTGGAACGTGAAGCTGACCGATGTAATGGAGCAACTGTTCGGTACATTTTACGTGCAATAACTAGAACGCTGATCAACATTTTTCTTATAAAAACTTAAAGAAATCGAGGAGGAACTTAACATGTTGGATGCTTCAAGAGTCATTATGGGGACATACGGCCAGGCGTATATTGACGGGGTATGGCAGACGCACATCAACAAGCTGGAAGCCAGCGTGGAATTGGAGAAGCGCGAGCTGAAGCTGGTCGGCAACGACTGGACGGTGCACAAAAACGGCAGCAAAAAAGGAACCGGCACGATGAGCGGTTACAAGGTCACTTCCGATATGATCGCCCGCGGATTCACCAAATTCGATATTATCTCCAAGCTGGATGATCCCGAGTCCTATGGTCATGAGCGTGTTCGCCTGATCCGCTGCATGCCGGACAAAATCCAGCTGGCTAACTGGACAGCCGGTGAAGAAGTGCAGGAAGAAACCTCATTTACCTTCGAGGGGTACGAGCTGTTGGATCCGATTCAGGGGGATTAAGAGGTTTAGAGGTTTCTGCTTAAGCGCTGCTTGAGTACGTCAAAAAGCGGGGGTTCGCCCGGGATGGTGTACCTCATACGGGCGAGCATCGCCCGCTGCAATAGGAAATGGAATCTATTATTTAATGAGCAAAGGAGATATACGCATGAGCTTACATGAGAACATGAGCGAAGAGCAAATTTTGGACAGCCTGTTTGAGGCAGCCGAGAAGCTGCCGGAGGAAACGGTTCGCATTAAGCGCTTGGATATGAAGATGGTGCTGCAGGGTTTGACTTCGAGCAAGGTAGACAGCATCCGCGAGCGCTGCACCGTTCGCCGTACGGTAAAGGGTGCAGTGGATGAGAAGGTGGATACGGAAACGTTTAATGCATTGCTGATTTCCGAGGCCACGAGCAGTCTGTCGGTGAAGGGTTTGACGCTCAGCGGCTGGGGCGATCCGCGGATTACAAGCCGCTTGAAGCTGTCGGGCGGAGAGCAGGCGGTCCGCCGTATGCTGCTGGCCGGAGAGCTGGATGCCGTAGGGGATAAAGTGCTGGAGCTGTCCGGCTTTGGTGTCGAGATTGCTGACCTAAAAAACTGATTGGCTCCGGGGGAATGACGACGATGCTGTATCATCTGTGGGTCCGGCATCACCTTCGTCCCGGAGATTTTTGGCGGCTCCCGCGAGGCGAGCGCCTGCTGCTGCTCGCTTTCTCCCAGGAGGAGATCGAGGGCATGGCCGGTCAGAGTTTGAAGTGAACAGGAGGTGAAATGAAATGGCTGAAGCCATGAACTACCGCATGAATCTGGTCATCGATCCGAAAAACGTGATCAAGGCCAACCGCGAGCTGCGGGCGATGGAGCGTTATTTTGAGCGGATCCAGGGACGCGTCATGCGAATCGGACGTACCCGCATGGCACCTGAAATTGTGCTGAAGGACAGCGCCTCGAAGGGGCTGGACAGCCTGCTCGCCAAAATGCAGCGGGTGAAATCGCAAGTCATCCAGGCCTCGGCAAATGTGAAGCTGAATGTGCAGAAACAGGTTGAGTCGAGTGTTAAAGTGGATTTGAAGGCATCAGGGTTTGATTTTTCTCCGTTGATACAGGCGCTGGAGACGAATACGATTGCGGTGGATAAGCTTACAAGTGCGCTTGAGACGCAACAGTCAGGGGACGGGAACGGTAAAAAATCTTTTTGGGATAAGGCGATAGTTGCGCTTGGAATCATCTCTTTGGCTGGCTCCACGCTTCGAAAAGGGGGCCAAATGAAGGATAAAACCAAAAAGATGTTTGATTCTTGGGGTAAAGATAAATCTGCGACTAACACGCGTCCTGTGGTCGACAAAAACAGAAGGGTTGGTCCTAGAAACAGAGGGCGCTCGGCCAACCAAAGCACGGCCGCTGCTCCTAAGACAGAACAAGCGGGTAAGCCTCAAACAAAGTGGGGCAAGGCCTTTAGCAGAGCTGAAAAAACGGGAGATGTTATAGAAACCGGTGGCAACCTTGGTAAGGGAGCATTGGATTTAATCAAGAAAGCTTCTGACTTCGCTAAGGGTATGTTCGGCGGAGGCGGTGCAAGCGGTATCGTATCTGGTGGTTTGTCGGGCGCTGCCAAGAGTAGTGCAGGTTCGAATGTAGCAAAGCGAGCTGCGAATGGCAGCACAGGAGCAAGCGCGGTAAAAAATGTTGGTAAAAGCGGCCTAGGCTCCGGCTTGATGAAAGGTCTTGGTAAACGTGCCCTCGGTCCATTGAGTTTTATAGCCGATGCGACCGCAATTGCATCAGCCAAACCTGGGAAAGAACGTAATCAAGCGATAGGCTCTGCCGTCGGTGGAGGTATAGGAAGCACGATCGGAGGGATCATCGGATCCGTTATCCCGGTTGCAGGTACGATGATCGGTTCAACGCTCGGCGGCACCGTAGGAAGCTTTATTGGTGAGAAGGTGGGCGGCGCCTTTACCGGTATTGGTGACAAGTTGAAAGAAGGTAAGGAGAAGGTATCGAAGTGGTTCTCCAACGCGTTTTCCTTCGGGAAAAAAGACAAAGAAGCTGCACAACCGAAGGATGTTCCGAAGGCACCACCTTCTAATTCAACGGCAGTCGCTGTTCAAGGACCAATAATTCCAAATGCTGCTCCCACTCATGTCAGTACACCGCTTTTACCTGATCGATCATCGATTTCGACATACGGCTCATATGTGCCACCTAGCTATACAAGCATGAGTACATTTGGTCCACCTGCGAGCGCAGCTCAAAATCAAGCGGTTTCCGGGAAGACGATGTCGCCTCAGCTCGTTCAGATCAGTCCGGAGCAGATGAGTTCGATATCCGGTCTGCTGACGGACTTCAAAACGGAGACATCCGTGAACTACAATCTACCTCCAGGAGCGGTGCAGGTTACGGTGCATGAGGAGCATCCGATCGATGTAGAAGGATTAATCCTTCAGATCGGGCAGCGGCTGAGAGCCGAATTCAGCAAAGCGGCGCAGAACCGGAAGCCGACTCCAATGGCCTATTGAAGATGATGGTTAACAGCAGGCATAAAGTCGGTCCGAAGGCATCCATACAGAAAGGAGGGGGCCAAGGTGGAGTTTCTTTTGAAGAACGGAAAAGGCATGACGTTCCTATTTCCGGTCAACCCCGAGGAGGTGACCATTTCACGCCAAAAGGGACTGGAAACGGCTACGATTCTCAACTATGGGGAGTTTGATTTTCCTCAAGGCAATCGGATTAAAGAGATATCGTTCTCTTCATTTTTCCCACAAGAGTATGATGCAGCTTATTGCAAAGGACAGAAGAAGGATCATATTAAACCGCAAACCGCGATGAATAAACTTAACGAGTTTCTGGCATATAAAACGCCGTTGCAATTCGTCATTACCAAGACGGCGGTGAATGTGCCGGTGTATGTCGCTTCCCATCAGTCCACGTTTCGTGGCGGGGAGGTCGGGGATGTGTATTTTGACATCACGCTCCGGACATGGAGCGAAATGAAGGTGGCCAAAACGGCTGGCGGCAGCGGGGCATCTGGAACGAATAAAAAGCCCCGGGCCGACATGAAGGAACAGAACAAGACGTACACCGTGAAGCCAGGGGACTCACTTTCCAAAATCGCCAAGCTGGAGCTTGGGGACAGCTCGAAATGGAACCAGATCTACAAGCTGAACCAGAAGACAATCGGTAAAGATCCGAATGCCATCAAACCTGGCCAGAAGCTGGTGCTGTCATGAGTTATAAGGTGATTTTGCAGGATCAATACGATTTATCCCCTTTGGTGGAAGCTATCAGTCTTCGGGATTCGCTTGAACAAGTCGCTTATCAGGGAACTGTCAATCTGGTCGTAACGCCGGATATGCCGCCGATCTCGCCGGGAATGGCGATCCGGATCAGCGGAATTCCTTACGGTAAGAAGGATTATGTCCCCCTGCTGCACCCGGCTGTCGTGTGGGAAGTAGAAACCTCGAATAACGGGGTGAAGCGGATGACCCTCACGCTGTACGATCGGACGGTATATCTGGACAAATCGGAGGATGAATATCTGTTTCCGGCGAAGCAGACCGCTACCCAGCGTTTCAAAAAGTACGCGGCGGACTGGAACCTGAAAATTGCGGTACTGCCGGATACCGAGAAGCAGCTGGGGCGTTCCGTTTACCGGACGCAGTCGATTTATGCCAGCATGTTCGCTGATCTGCGAGAGACGGCTAAAGCCGGCGGCAAGCTGTATCATCCACGGATGATCTCCTCAGGGCTTGAGCTGTACGAGTTGGGAACGAACAAAGAAGTCTACATCCTGGAGGCCATCACGGATACTACGCAATCGCGGACGTTGGAGGGCGCGGCGACCAAGGTCAAAGTGTTGGCGACAGCCGCAAGCGAGACCGGAAAAGAGGTTCCTTCCAAGGTGATGGCCATTGAGGAGAAGGATATCGCGAAATACGGCCAGCTCCAGGCTATTATTCAGGACGATGAAGTGAAGTCGCCTGCGGCTGCCCGCCAGCTGGCCCGGAGCAAACTAAGGGGGATTCGGGAGACCATCTCCCTGAATGCACCTGATGTCAATACGATCCGCGCCGGAGATGCGGTCATGCTGGGCTCGATGAAGCTGCTCGTGATTTCCGTCAGCCGGGAGCTGGGGAATCCCGGGAGCATGATGCTGGAGCTGGGGAGTTATGACGATGTAAAAAGGAGGTTTTACCTTGAATAAAGACCCCTATGGACAATTGGCGTCCTCCTTATACGCCTCAATGAATAAGCAAACCCGTCAAGCCATGGGTGGCGTAGGGGCCGTACTCGGCACGATTACCTCGACGGGACTTAAGCTGGATGATTTCAAGCATGAGCTGCAGGACTATATGGTAGCGGAGCTGCCGGGAATGTTGTCCTTGCCCCGTTATACGGCAAAGGGCACCGTGACTTTGGGGGGCCAGCAGCAGGATATGACGTTTGATGCTGAAGAGAACGAAGTTGAAGATACCCTTTTTGAATTGGGAAAAGGTTTGAAACCGGGGGACCGAGTGCTCGCCGTTCGGGTCAACAGCGGCAATGACGTGGTGGTCGTGTGTAAGGTGGTGAGCAGCGGTGGCTAATTTATTCCCGGAAGGCGATGACATGATCTGGACGGATGCGACCGATCCGGAGGTACTGGAAGGAGAAGGGGCTGTTTTTGGAAGGAGCTGGCGGTATGATTTTGAAGTCAGCGAGTTTGTGATGTCCCCGACCCGGAAGATTCCGGTTGCGGACGAGAAGGAAGCCTGGGTCATCTGGTGCGAAAAAGCGATTCGCACGCCGCGCTACCGCCATCTGATCTATACGCGCGATTATGGCAGCGAGCTGGAGGAACTGGTCGGCAAAGGCTATGACCGATCTCTGCAAGAGAGCGAGATTCAGCGCATGGTGACCGAGACGCTGCTGGCGGACGCTCGGACGGAGAGTGTGGATCAGTTCCTTTTTGAATGGGAAGGAGAAGCTTGCCGTTTCAGCTGCCGCATTACGAGCGTCCGGGATGAGACGGAAATCATAGAAAGCGTGGTGATATGATGGCAGATTTGCCGTTATATTTGTTGGATCAGACGGAAGAGAACATTATGAACCGCATGTTGAACAAAGTGCCTTCGGACATCGACAAGTCGGAAGGATCTTTTATTTGGGATGCGCAGGCGCCGGTGGCATTTATGCTGTCTGAGGCAGCCTTGTGGGCACAGGAGCTGCTGCGTCGAGGCTTTGCAAGCACGGTGGCAAGCGATCGTCCAGATATTCGGTCCGCTGAACTCGATCTGAGGACGGCAGAGCATGGGATTACTAGGCGGGAAGCGTTCGCTTCGTCCGGCAGCGTTCTGTTTACGGGGAAGCCGGGGACAACCGTGCCTGCCGGAACCTATGTCGCTACGCCAGCCGATGAGGGCTCCGGGGAATCCTCCGTGGAGTATGTCACCACATCAGGCGTTATGCTGAGTGACTCGGGTACCGGCACGGCGCCGATCCGAGCTGTCTCGCCGGGCAGCATAGGCAATGTTCCCGCAGGCGTCATTCAGCTTATGATGACGTCAGTCAGCGGTGTAACATCGGTTACGAACCCAGAGCCCACGCGGAGCGGGACGGATACCGAAAGCGATCAGTCGCTCCTGGAGCGTTTTTACGCCAAAGTCCGAAGTCAGGGAACGAGCGGCAACAAAGCACAGTACATGCAGTGGGCCAATGAGATTGCCGGTGTTGGCGGCGTCGAAGTGGCGCCGTTGTGGAAAGGACCCGGTACCGTCGGGCTGTATCTCATAGATACAGACAAGCGTGCGGCAAGCCAGGATATCGTGAATGCCGTTCAGCAGTACATTGACCCGTCCCAGGATGGACAGGGCGAAGGCGTTGCCCCGGCCGGTCCGGTTATCACGGTGATGCCTGCCGCGGAAGTGGCGATTGATATCTCCGTCAAAGTGCAGCGTACGCAGGAGCAGCCTTCGACGATGGACGAAATCCGGAAGCTGATCGAGGACGGTGTTCGGACGTATTTACAGCAGATCGCTTTTAACCGGAAGGATCCTTTGGTAAGGTATACGCGAATTGCCGCCGTATTGCTGGATATTCCAATTATCGTCGACTACTCGGAGTTGACGATTAACGGCCACACCGAGCAGCAAAATATCGAAATTGGCTCCGGTCAGGTAGCGGTGCTGGGGACGGTGAGCGTAAGTGAATAATGTCCGAATGAACAGCTTGCGGGGTCGCGAGCTGTTTTCTTATCTTCCGGCCTATTACGAGACCTCCCGCGTTATGCAATCCGACATGGATGCTAAGGGAAGCGAGTTGGACGCGCTTTATCAAGCGCTGAACTCAGCCGCAGATCAGTTCTTTGTCCGTACAGCGACCTGGGGCCTGGAGCGCTGGGAAATGGAGCTTGGCATTCCCACCGATCGGAACAAGCCGATCGAACAGCGACGGGCGGTGCTGGAGTCCAAGCTGCGCGGAGCTGGAACCTTCTCCGGGGCGCTCGTGAAAAATGTGGCGGAAGCTTACGATGGCGGCACGGTTGAGGTATCTTTTCAGCCCGAGGAATGGGGCTTCACGGTTAAATTCGTCGATACCCTCGGCATCCCCCCGAATCTGGAGGATTTGAAGTCCGCGATCGAGGAGATCAAGCCGGCGCATCTGGTGGTGTCGTATGCGTTCAACTACTTGCTGATACGCGATATTCATGACGTGATGACTTTGGGCGAGCTGGGGCAGACGCCGTTAAACAAATTTGCAGGAGGTGTTTGAGTTGTCCAGTAATACACCGAATTTAGGATTATTGAAGAAAGACCCGATGGTGGATGGCAATGAGACCTTTAACATCGAGACGATGCTGAATGAGAATTGGGATAAGGTTGATGAGGCTGTGGGGAGAACAGGAGGATACGGGGTAACAACTCAGTCTAAAGCGAACGAATATGAGGTTAATCTAAATCCTGCCCCGGCGAGCCTTACAGCTGGGATTCGAGTTACAGTAAAGATCAACGTTGCAAGCACCGGAGCCCCAATGCTCAACGTTAATGGTTTGGGAGCCAAACCAGTGCTTAAAACAAGCGGAAGTTCTGCCAGTTTTAAGCAGGATGGCGTCTACACATTGGTATATGATGGTCAGGCTTTTATTTTACAGGGTGAAGGGGGGGAGGTAGGAACAGCGACCGCTTCAGACGTACTCCAGGGCAAAACATTTCCAGGTGAGGACGGATTGATAAATGGCATTATGCCACATCTCACAGGTATTAGAAATGCTACTGGAATTGCAAAATGGGGTGATGGAGCATTAGCAGTATATCCAGAAAAGGGTTACCAAAAAGGTGGTCCAGGTGACGGCGAAATCAAGGTGACTCCTGCACAGTTACAGTCAGCTGAAGGGGAGCTTAAATCTGATAACATCAAGGCCGGAACTGCAATCTTTGGGGTACCAGGCAAATCCGCGGTCGTAGATACAGCAGACGCTGTGCTCGATCCGCACATGCTTGTCGCGGGATACTCAGGGTATGACGACGGAGTTAAAAAAGCTGGTCAGATGCCGAACCGAAGCGCCGAGAACAACCACATGCCAGGTCTTGAATCGACGGTTTGGCCGGGGGATCGCTTTTTTATCAGACCGCCACACGGTTATTTTAACGGGTCTACTTGGGTTACAGCTGCGGTGCCGGGGCTGACTGCAAATAACTTGCGGAAAGGCGTTAATGTTGCTGGCTTGTTGGGTGAGTTAGTCGAGGGCAAGCCTTTTGCGTCAGGAAGCACCACTGTGCAGGGTCCTGGTAGGTTTACTCTGGATGGCGGTGGAAATCAAGATACCGCGTATATAGATGTTAGTGGACTTGCCTTTGTTCCGAAAACAATTGTTGTCTACTATTATTTAGAAGTTTCTACGGTATATGTCGCACAAACACGTACGTCTGGGGTTATAAAAAATGTTTGGAATGTCAGTTACGGAAATTGGTTTGCGCAGCAATTCACAGGTACAAGCTTTAGTATTCCGGTGTCAACCAAAAATACTGCCGATGTCGGCAGAACAATATATTGGGAGGCGTATGGTTAATGAATATAGGATCTAAAATTTATTTTGATAAGAGTACTGGTGACGTAATATTAAACACTGGTGAGCGCACCGGATGGGTCGTAGAGACGACGCGCGAACAAGACTTCAAGGCATATACATCTTTATCCAAGCGCGTACCGGAAACGGTCGGAATGATACAACTTGAGTATGGAGCATACACGGAGGATTACGCTGCAGGCGGACGAATAACACGGGTTGACCTGGAGACTCTTAAACCGCTGTTTACTTATCCTGATCCGACCAATCCAGAAACGCCTCAGGAACCACAGCCGCCACTTACGGAACAGATGTCTGCATTGAAAACAGAAAATGAAACGTTGAAAAATAGGGTTTCGGACGTCGAGATGACGATTACCGAAATCCTATTTTCATGAGGGGAGGTGATTGCTGATGCTTAAAGATTTTCAGGTGCGTGTTGTAGCTAACGCCTGCATTACTCGTGTTAATGATGGAGAAGGTACTATCGATCAAGTCGTATCTACTTACCCAATGCAAGTAGATGATCGAGAAAAGGTTCTGGCTTATGCATATGTTATCCGTCCGGATCTTGAACCGACAAAATAATATCAACTCATGCCTTAGAGTGGTCCCGTTTTTTTCTGTATCAAATTGAATAAAGGACAGGCAGACATTCATTTAAGAGAGGAACAATAGATATGATTGTTCAGCAAATGCAAACTTCTCTGAAAAGCGCCTTGCAAACGAAATTTAAAGACATCTCCCTCATCTCTAAAGAGGATGCCACACCATTACCCCCAGCACCATACTTCCAAACCGAACAAACCCTAGCCGAGTTCGAGCCGATATCGACCAATCGATATGCGGCTCGTTTTCGTTTCCGCATCTCTTACGTACCGATGGAAGGAAAGCCGGTGGCAACGATCATGGACGAAATGCTGGAGAGTCTAACCTCCCTTGAAGTGGGAGGCCGACCATGTCGTGCTTCCTCAGTGGCATGGGAGCGCCCAACGGGGAAGGATGGGGCAACGGGAGAAGGATATTTTCGCGCAGAGTATGTCATTCAGATGACAACGGATCAGGAAGAGACCGACATGAAGATGCAAACATTGAAACAGGGAGGCGGATTGAAGTGAGTAAAAAAGAAACAGCACCAGCGTTCAACAAGCAACAGTTGGCACAATCCAATCAATTCAGTAATCGCGAGAAGGATGTGCTGAGCGCCATTCTCGAAGAGGGCAAGACGTACACCATTCAACAAGCGAAAGACCAATTAACCACATTTTTGAAAAAGGAGGTCATCTAAATGGCCGGAGGAACATGGACAACACCCAACAAAGTAAGACCAGGCGTATACACCCAAATCTCATCGCAGGAGCAGCCGATCGGGCGCGTAGGTGAAAGGGGGATTGCGGCGCTGGGCCTGTCCCTTCCATGGGGAGAGCCTAATAAAATCCTGACGATCCAACCAGGTACGAATCTGGTAGAAGTTCTGGGTTATGATATCACATCACCACAGTTGCTCTCGGTAAAAGAAGTACTTAAGCGTGCTGGCACGCTTCTGTTGTACCGCTTGAACAGCGGTGTACAGGCTGCAGCTTCTGTTGCTGGTCTCAAGGTAACCGCACTTTATGGCGGCGAACGCGGTAATGATCTCCAGATCGTCGTTGAGAACGCCGTGGATGATCCCGGTAAGTTTGTGGTCAACACGCTGTTGACCGGCAAAATCGTAGACAAACAGCTTGTAGCCAGTGCGGCCGAGCTAGAACCTAACTTGTACGTGGCCTTTGCTCCGGATACCGGTGATCTAACTGCAACGGCTGGGTTTGCTCTCACAGGAGGCGCGAACGGCACCGTAACGAACCAAGAGCATGTAGATTTCCTTGCCGCGCTTGAGGTCCAAGACTTCCAGACTGTAGGTCTGTTGTCGGGTGACCCAACGCTTAAGTCTCTGTATACCGCATTCGTCAAACGTCTTCGTGAGCAGGAAGGCAAGAAGGTTCAAGCTGTGCTGTCTGAATATTCGGCTGCGGATTATGAAGGAGTCATCTCCGTGAAAAACGGCGTTGTTCTCACCGACGGCACTGTCGTGGACAAGGTGAAGGCAGTTGCCTGGGTTACTGGCGCCACGGCTGCGGCAGCTGTTAACGAATCCCTTACGTATGCGGCTTATGATGAAGCGGTGGATACCGATGTTCGTTTAAGCCATACGGAGATTGAAGAAGCGCTGACGAAAGGCGAGTTCCTGTTCAGCTACAGTGGCGGCAAGGCCGTGGTCGAGCAGGATATTAACAGTTTTACATCGATTGAGCCAGCGAAAGCGCGCCATTTTTCCAAAAACCGTGTGGTTCGAGTCCTGGATGGCATTGCGAATGATTTAAAGCTAATTTTTGAAAAGTCCTATATCGGGAAGGTAGATAACAATGTGGATGGTCGGACGCTGTTCTGGGCGGAATGTGCGGCGTATTTTGCATCTCTGCAGAATATCGGTGCTATTCAGAATTTCGATGCGAACGAGGATATTGTGGTGACGCCGGGGACAGAAGGCGATGTGCTGTTTGTGGATATTAAGGTACAGCCGGTGGATGCAATTGAAAAAGTATACATGAAAGTGAAGGTGGTCTAAGATGGCATTTTTGCGGGCAAACGACACGATTTCCGGACAAGAGGGCAAGGCATTCGTCAAGATTGGCGAGCGTATGGAGGAAATGTTCTACATTAAAACACTGGAAGCTACGGTGGAGAAGGAAAAAGCCGAGCTGAAAACGATGGGCCAGCGCGCCGTACAGCATAAAGCCATTGGCTGGAAGGGCAGCGGCACGATGACCATTTATTATGTGACCTCACTGTTCCGCGAGCTGATGATGGAATATATCCAGACCGGCAAAGACGCCTACTTCATGATCGAAGTGCGTAACGAGGATCCAGGTTCGTCGACGGGACGTCAGACGGTGATTTTGGAAGGGGTCAACCTGGACAGCGTGATTATGGCTTCTCTCGACACCGAAGCGGAGGCGCTGGAGGAAGAAGTAGCTTTCACGTTTGAGAATGTGCGGATTGAGACGCCGTTTAACCCATTGGCCTAATACTTAACATTGAATGAGGAGGAAGGAATATGAGCGATTTTAGTATGTTTTTTGCTGGGCAGTCGTCTGCAGAGATCACGGAGGAATTCGTGGTCTCTGTTCGTTTTAAGAATGCTGAAGGAAGCCCTGTGCCTTGGAAGCTGCGCAGCATCACGGAGGAAGAGAATCAGGAGTGCCGCAAAGCCGCTACCCGTAAGGTTAAAGGCAAGAACGGCGTATTCACCCCGGAAATCGACCCGAATGACTATATGGCGAAGCTGATGGTATCAAGTGTCATCTTCCCGGATTTAAAAAACAGCGAGCTGCAAAAATCCTACGGCGTGCTCGGTGCAGAGTCCCTGCTCCGCAAAATGCTGCTGCCCGGCGAATTTGCCGCGCTTGGCGAGCGGGTACAAGCCCTAAACGGTTTTGACCGGGATATGAACGAACTGGTGGATGACGTAAAAAACTAATTAAAGAGGGTGACGGTGATGCGAACTATTCGTACTACGCCCTCCATGAACTGCACATCCTTCCTCACCAGCTCATGGCGATGACGGTCCGGGAACGGGCCGCCATCTATGCCATGATCTCGATGCGGGTGGAGAAGGAGAAGCGTGAGCGAGTCCGGAAGCGGAGATAGGTTGTAGAAAAGGGGGTGAAGGAATGGCGAGTGTAAAGGATGCACTCCTGCGCTTAAATAATATGGCCGACTTTGTTGCGAAAATGACGATTATTCCAGTAGCAAAAGAACAAGTAACGGAAGACTTCTTTAAAGTTAAGACTGGTGATGCTGAGGTAGGTTCAGCTATATTCGAAAACATTAAACAGAATGCATTGAAAACCGGGTTAGATATTAACGATTCGTTAAATAATGCTTTAACGTTCATGTCAATGACTAAAAACTCAGATCAAATTGCGCAATTAAATGGCTTCGCTGATCGAATGAGCACACTATCAACAGACGGCAAGAGTTCAAAAGATGCAACAGGGGCGATTATGAGTGCGATGCGTGGCGATACCAGCTCTCTAGCTAAAGATTTTAATATTCCTGATTCCCAGATTAAAAGCTTTAATGCAGAAATCGTATCATCTAAAGGTAATTTTACTGCATTTCTTTCATCCATGGACAAACTGCTGCAAAAATCAGGCATGACACAGGAAGCTATGAATGCCATGCTGGATTCGCCTGTTAATAAGTGGAAGCAACTAATGGGATCCGTCAACAATTCTTTTGTTCAGATGGGGGGTGGCGCATTAGCTGCCATCATGCCAATTCTGGATATGTTGAATGCAGCTTTTGAAAACGGGACTTTCCAGCCTTTTATTGATGCTATATCCATAGGATTAACCGTAATTGCTGAGGGGTTTTTGTGGGTAGCGCAAATGATCCCTCCAGCCTGGGAATTCATTAAAGCTACGATTGCTGGTGTCGGTAACACCATATGGAATCTGGTCACTATATTTATGGGGTTGCTTCCTGTTATCGCTTTAGTGGGTGTTTTTTTTGCAATGTTAAATGCAGGGATGATCATGGGAAGAATATCAGCTTACGCGTTTACTGCGGCGCAAACTGTGATGGCTACGGTTACGAATATAGCGGCAGGTGCAATGAGATTATTTAATATGGTGGTTAAGGCTAATCCTCTTATGCTATTAATTTCATTAGTTATCGCTGCTATGGCCGCATTCGGGGCTTGGCAAGTGGTGACTATGGGCCTTAAGCAGATATTTAGCAACGTATTTGGTTTCATTGTCGATCTGGCGCAAAACACGGTTAACACGGTCATTTCAGTTATTAACGGAATCATTAAAGGTGTTAACGCGGTAGCGGGCTTTTTTGGCAAGGTTCTTGGCGTGGATACCAAGCAAATTGCGGAGATTGAATATAAGGCAGATTTTACGAAATTCAAGGATAAAGGGCAGGACTATATTGAAGATTTCTCCATAGATAAGTTCAAAAATCAATTCATGCCAGCTAAGGACACGGGCAAGAGCAACGAGGAATTATTGGAACAGTACAATATGGGGAAAACCGGATACGATGTTCCCGTTCCAAAAACAGCCCTAACTCCGTCCATGCCTGCCATGGCAACGGCCCCAATCCCGGTAGCTCCTGCGGGTGGAAGCATTGATTCCATTGGTAAAGTGGATAACTCGGTGGACGTGGCGAGCGAGGATCTGAAAATCATGCGTGATCTGGCAGAAGTGAATGCGATCAGCAATATGATTACCCTGACGCCTACCGTGCAGATGACAACAGGAGATATTAACTCCGGGGCCGATCTGGATACCATCATGTCGAGAATTAACCGAACGCTGGAGGAGCAGTTTGTGTCCAGTGCCGAGGGGGTGTATCTGTAGCATGAGCGATTATGGATTTTTTCTGAGCTTCAATAACCAGGAGGAGGTTTTTCGGTTTCCTGTGAACCCCGAGCGGATTGATGTGAAGGATAGCGGAGAAGGCAAATCCTATACGGTAGCGGGGCTTGGTGAAGTAAATGCGATTCTGCATCCCAAGTTGACGGAGATCTCGTTTGAAAGTTTTTTTCCGGGTAGGATGTACCCCTTTGTCCATCTAAGGTCTGACCAGGAGCTGAAGCTGCCGATCGATTACGTAAATACCATTAAGGGCTGGATGGAGAGCCGGAGACCTGTGCGTTTTGTCATGACGGGGCTCGTTCCCGATCCGCTGAGCGGTACGGACGGTAAGAATGTGGTGCGGGCCATGAAGTCTTTTGGCATCAACATGGCGGCCTCCATCGAAAGTTTCAACTGGAATACGATGTCCGGATCGCCGGAAGATATCGAGTTCTCGATTTCGCTCAAACGATATGTGTTTTATGGGGCTCGGAAGGTGGTACCGGTAAAAGACAAAAAAGCGGCAGCCGTGAAAAAGAAAGACCGGCCGGATGACCGCAAAAAACCAACCTCCTACACGGTCGCCAAAGGCGACACCCTGTGGAGCATTGCCCAAAAGCTGCTCGGCAGCGGTTCCCGTCATACTGACATCCAAAAACTGAACGGAATTAAAGACCATGAGGTCCGGAAGCTGGCTATCGGCCGGGTTCTCAAGATTCCCTAAAGAGGTGGCGCCATGATTGAACTGATGATTGACCGCAAGAACGGAAGCGTGTGGGATCTGGGTCAGATTGTCACCGACATTACGTGGAAAACAACCCGTCAAGCGAAGCCGGCGAGTCTGGATATCAACTATGTGAACGATGGTCTTGCACAGAGCAAGGAATTCGAAGTGGAAAACGGCGACATTGTGCGCTTTCGGAAGGATAATAAGGATCTGTTTTATGGCTATGTTTTTTCCAAGGAGTGGGGTATGGATGCTGAGGTCAAGGTGATGGCGTATGACCAGCTGCGTTACCTGTCCAGCAACGACACCTACCGGTTCACGAATGCCAAGGTGGAGGATATCATTCGGAAGATTGCCAAGGATTTCAATCTGAAGACAGGCACGCTTGCCGATACCGGCCATACGATCCCTGCGATGCTGGAAGCGGACAAAAAACTGATCGATATGATCTGCAAGGCTCTGGAGGCCACGTTGATCGCGACCAAGCAGTACTATATGTTTTACGATCAGTACGGTGAACTGACGTTGACCAACATTAACGACATGCTGCTTAAACTCGCGGTGGGAGAAGACAGCCTCATGACGGATTTTTCATATAAAAAAAGCATCGACAACGAGACGTACAACCGCGTCAAAGTCGTGAGGGACAACAAGGAAACCGGGAAGAGGGACGTGTATGTTTACCAGCATGGGCAGAACATTGCCCAGTGGGGGCTGCTCCAGCTGTATGAGGTTTCTGACGAGAACATGAACCCCGCTCAATTGAAGCAGTTAGCGCAGAACTTGCTGGAGTTGAAGAACAGGGAGCAGCAGACGTTGTCGATCGAGGCTATTGGAGATTTGCGGGTTCGTGCCGGAAACACGATCTATGTGAATCTTCCAGAAGAAGGCTTGAAGCCGTATCTCATCGATGAATGTACGCATAAATTTTCGGACGGTACGCATACGATGTCGCTGAATATGAAGGTGGTGTAAGCAGTGATGCTGGATATTATCAAAAAAGCCAGTCTCAGCGCCGTGGGAAGCACAAACCCGATGGCGGTGCTGTATGGCATAGTCACATCAACACATCCTCTCGAGGTGAACGTGGATCAGCGTTTCAGCCTGACGGAGGATTTTTTAGTTATCGGAGAATCGATGACCGAGTACAAGTTGAACATTGGCGGCGTGGAGTATGTAATTCGAAAAGGGCTGGAGATTGGTGATACGGTCCTGCTCATTCGTTACCAGGGCGGACAAACGTATCTCGTGCTGGATCGGTTGGTGAAGCCGTGATGATCCCGCAGGGTGGAACGCTGCAACCGAGTAGCGAGATCGTGGAAACAATGGCACAGCCTAGCTTGACATATGACTTGAATCTGGAGGAAGGAACGATATCCGGTCACATTGACGGTCTTGAGGCCGTTAAACAGGCTGTCGTAAAAATCCTTCAGACGCGCCGCTTTGAACATCTGATCTACAGCAGTAACTATGGGCAGGAACTGGACTCCGTCATTGGCCGCGACCCACTGTGGGCCTATGCTGAAATCGAGCGGCATATCAAGGAAGCGCTGCTGCAGGATGACCGCATTTTGTCGGTAGATGATATGAATATTACCTTTGTGGGCGATCAGGCCGTGGCGGAATTTACGGTCCGAAGCGTGTATGGGGCTTTCAATATGACCAAGGAGGTGAGAGAGGATGGTTGAGGAACAGACGTACGAAGCAATTCTGGAGCGGATGATGGACCGTATTCCGGATGGAATGGATAAAAGGGAAGGCAGCATCATCTACGATGCGTTGGCACCTTCTGCAGCTGAGCTTGCCCAGATGTATGTGGAATTGGGGTACTCCATGAACTTGAAATTTGCCGCTACGGCCTCGGGCGAATTTTTGGATCGGAGTATTGCATGGTCGGGTCTGACCCGGAAGCAGGCTACAAAAGCACAGCTTCTGGGACACTTCTCAGGCAATAACGGTACCGCGGTAGATGTGCCTCTAGGGAGTCGTTTTTCATTGGATCCGCTGAATTACAAAGTCATCACCCGTCTGGATGCAGGGCAATATGTGCTGGAATGCGAGACAAGCGGGAAGGAAGGCAACCGCCGATTCGGCTCGCTGCTTCCGCTGGAATACGTCGAAGGCTTGGTGAAGGCGGAGCTGATGGAGCTCTGGGTACCTGGCGAAGATACCGAATCGGATGAAGCGTTGTATGACCGATACCGCGAAAAAATCTCCCGTCCCGTGACCAGTGCAAACCGGAATCAGTATGAACTGTGGGCGAGGGAGAAAGCCGGGGTTGGCAAGGCCAAAGCTTTTCCGTTATGGGATGGTCCGGGCACCGTCAAGGTGGTGCTGCTGGATAACGAGATGCGATCGCCTACGCCTTCCGTAGTGGAATCAGTGCAGCAGTATATCGATCCGACCATGGATGGCATGGGGGAAGGCGCAGCTCCTGTCGGTTCGGTTGTCACTGTTGTTGGGGCGGCTGAAGTGCCTGTCCATATTGAAGTACAGGTTACGCTGCTCGATGGAGCCGGCATGGATGGCGTGCAGGAAGCCATTGAGCAGGGGGTTCGTCAGTATCTCAAAGACCTGGCAATGTCCGATCCGCTGGTCCGGTATAACCGGATTGCCAATGTGATCTTGGATATTCCGGCAGTCATCGACTACGAGATATTGACCGTGAACGGAGGAACGGACAGCCTTCTGATCGAGCCGGAAGCGGTAGCTGTCTTGGGGACGGTGACAGTAGATGAGTAAAGCTGAAGCCTGGCTGGGTTACCTGCCGTCCTTTTATCACGATGTTCGAGAAATGAAAGCTATTGCCGGAGCCGAAGGGGCTGAGTTGGACAAGCTGGCGCAGGAACTGGAGGATCAGTTGGACCAGTATTATCCCGAAACCGCTACGTGGGCGCTGTCCCGGTTCGAGCAGGACTTGAACATTCCGGTGAACCTCTACAAGCCGATCGAGCAGCGTCGTTCGGTCATCATTTCGAAGATGCGGGGGAGCGGCAAGGTGTCTGCCAGCATGCTCAAAAATGTGGCGCAAGCCTATGAGCGGGGTAGCATCGAGGTATCCGTCCAGCCAGCGGAGTATAAAGTGACGATTCATTTTCGAGATACGCTGGGCATCCCGCCGAATTTAAGTGATTTGAAATCGGCCATCGAGGAGATCAAACCAGCACATATTGCGGTCGATTACGCACTACGTTATCTCACCATAGCTGAAGTGGAGGGCATGACCTTTGAGGAAATATCAGCAACGACACAAGACAGATTGTTGGGAGGAGGAGCCTAAATGACGAATCCGGTTACGCCGAATATCGGGTTGAACAAAATCGATCGAACCTCGCCGTCCACGACGTATTTCGATCTGGAGAAATATATTGATCAGAACGCGGATGCCGTAGATCGGTTCGCGGGTGAAAGCAGTGAGGCCATCGGCGCATTGGAAAAGCGTCTGGACACGGAAGAGCGCAGGGAAGTCATACTGCAGCCGGGGCTTCAGATCGTGAACGCGGAGCGGAGTGCGCCATTTAAGTTGAGCGGGATTAAAGGGCGGACGTTGGTGAATTTGGCTGGACGGAGGATTAATCGAAGCGTATCAAATCCGGCGACAACTACCTTAAGTGTTGGGTCAGGCACAACTGGTAACAATACTGAGGCTATAAATGTAGCTGTTAAAAATACAGACGAAGGTTACATCATATATAGACAAGTAGGGGGCTCAGCTTTTCTTGCTCTTGCTGGGAAATATTACGTAATATCGGCAGAAGTGAAAGTAAACAGCATTTCTGGTAGCGGGTTAATTAAAGTAGGCGCAAATGTTGGAATTGGGGCAGATACTGTTGATAAGACTAAACTGGGGATTTGGCAAAGAATTTATTATGGGTTTACAAAATCGGCTGACACCGCTTTTGATATTATAGTTGGAGTTTGTTACGCGGGTGGGGTATATGCTGCCGTCAACTTTGATGTTAAAAACGTAAGTTTGTATGAAATTTCACAATCAGAGTATAACAGCATCACATTATATTCCTCAGAACAAATGGATATTAAATATCCCTACGTCGATAGTATTCAGCCTGTCCGAAATCCGTATGTGATTCGGTACGGAGATAATTTGGCTCCTACACTATTTGAAGGCTCGGTGGAAAGTTCAACGAAAGTGCTATCTGAATATTCAGCTATAGTAAAAGCGACAGGTTCAACGATCGTGGAATACCGGTCTGAACTCATTCCGGCTATACCGAATACTAAATATACACTTCGTGCAAAAATCACTCTAAATGGCCTAGAAAAATATGATGGAGTGTACGTTGATGTACTGGGTTACGATGAATCGGGGTTGTATGTATTAGACACACCTGGAACCTCCGTCAGCGGAACAGGTACTGGAACAGATATATTTGCTACTCCGGCAAACATCAAAACTATGGAGGTTCGTATTGTAGCACCTCAAGATGCGGCTGTTGGTGACTATGTTATCGAAGATATTACGCTTAATCTCGGAACTACGGTCAAAACACATAAAGCTCGTGAAGACTGTATATTTGCGCTGCAAACGGACTTATACTCCGATCCGGTGACAGGTGTGAATGCTGACGAAGTGTTCGAGAAGGGCGGGCAGTATACCAAGCTTGCGAAGTGGAAGAAGCTAGTCTTTGACTTCAACCATCAATACGGGTATTTTAATTCATACTCAGGGGGAAAATGTGTACGACTACTTACAGATATTGTTGATAGAAATAAAACTAATCAACCAGTTGTGACAAAATATGATGGAACTTATTTAAAAGGAGGTCTACCATCAAGCGCAGTAGATTTATACAGTATAGCTGATTGGGGTGGTGGGGCTATAGGTCTAGGAATAGGTGTTTCCAGTGCAGACAGCGGATGGGGTGACAACTACACTCCGACACCTGACGAGATTAAGGCATTCTTTATGGGTTGGACGATGTATAACGGCTCTGCAATCGTATCCGAAGGTTTGCAGACGCCTGATAATCCCGTGAACAACCTATACAACGGTACAGGCATAAAATTATGGGCTCGCAGGTTAGACGGTGTTAATCGTATTTGGGTTGATGGGACGTTTACGCTTCCGACTACACAAGCGCCAAATTGGACGCCGTACCAACTCGTTTACCGACTCGCAATGCCAACAGTCGAACCTATCATATCTGAAGGCACGTTAACGTTTAATGATGGCGATAACTTAATCGAGGTTGGGACGGGAATTGTGGTAAGGGAAAGCAACCAGCTTTCAGTTGCAAGCAATGGTGTTGCAACATTCAACGGTGCAAAATACCCACTGAAAAACAAAGCCTCTTTACTTATCGAATTTTACAGAAACGGAATGCGCATCACGC
The DNA here is from genome assembly GCF_037976825.1 of Paenibacillus sp. FSL K6-1330. NCBI lineage: Bacteria > Bacillati > Bacillota > Bacilli > Caryophanales > Paenibacillaceae > Paenibacillus > Paenibacillus sp. FSL K6-1330. The sequence continues at coordinate 6,232,178 of NZ_CP150269.1, read as the reverse complement.
CTGATAGTTCCGGGTTTCGGACTCCAGGAACAGCTTTGGAAGTTTCAAATGGACCTGCATGGGCTAGTGTTAATAAAGAGAAATTCGACCCTTCCGCCGCGTACTCCGTCACATACCTGATGCTAGATAAATCACCTATCGTTCCATTCACCGGATCGTATGCGGCTAACGAAATGTCGATGCTCCAAGAACTGACTGGCAAGGTACAACAGAATGCCACCGCTGTATCTGTATTGATGAATAAGAAGGCAGATAAGTATTCGCAGCCGGATTGGATTTCACCAACGCTACTAAACTCTTGGACGGGTATATTGAGATATCGAAGGGACTCGCTAGGAAATGTTTACATTATAGGACGCCCAGAGGGAGGTACGACAGGAAACGGAGTTTTGCTATTCACACTTCCAGAGGGATATCGACCATCTGATGTAATAGTCTTCGGATCTCTATGGTCTTCTGGCAGCGCGTTACTCCCCCTTGAAATTACAATAAATACTTTGGGGCATGTACAAATATGGAATGTGGGAGGAAATGCTTATCTTGATATATGCCTACCTTCCTTTCTAGCCGAACAATAAAGGAGGTATCACATGAAAGCCGTACCTAAAATAAATATAGATGGCCTCTATTTAGAGGACACGCTCGTGGACGATACCTTTAATGGTGTCGTCCCTTTTTATTCCTACATGGAACAAGGGATACTAGATTTTCAGTCCCGAACATTCGATGACGGTACACAACCAGAAGATGAACCAACAAACGAACCAGAATCCAATATCTCCGGCTACATCATCGGCATCCCTGTAACTCCCGGCTTATTCCGCCCGCGCTTTGATCTCGCAGCCTGGAATGCATACGAATTTGCTGTAAGCACAGCTCAAGATTCTTTCCAACAAGCTTTATCGGGATGGCACGCACTCCCGGAAGAGCAACGCGGCGACATGCCAGTTTTGGAGTCTCCACCTCAGCCAACACTTTGGATCGAAGGCTTAACCCCGGAAGAAATCGAGGAGCTAACCAGATCTCAGCCACAGGAACCCAATGAAGTGGATCGCTTAGGTTCTGAGATGGTTGCACGGGAGCTCGAGGCCATGGAGCTACGTCAGCAAAATGAGGCGCAGGGCGCTCAAATTGTGGGGCTTGAATTACGGTTGTTATCACTTGAGAAAAGCTGATCGAAAGGAGAGGAAGACGATGTTCGAGAACGATTTTGAACGCTTGAAGTATTACTATGAAAAGAAGTGGGCGCAGAAGCCTCAATTGAGACAATATGTTGCGTTTGGCGTGATCACTTCGGAAGAATATGAAGTCATCACTGGCGAGGCCTACTAAACGCTGCTTTGAATTACTCTACAGAAGACTTCAACGAAGAAGGCGGAATCATGCTGTAGAAGCGAAGCGTTCGCCTTTGTCCACGGATTTTAACCCTATCTATAAAGTTACAAGAAAATCTGGGGGCAACAGCGATCGGAAGCATGATCCGCAGGCGAAGTGGTGTACTGCCCAAAAGGTTTATCTCTGTTAAAGCAACTATGAATAGCTTCACTCCAAGCCCTCGGCTCCTCCGAGGGCTTTTTCACAACTTCAAAACCATATAAAGGAGGAACAATTATGTATGAGCACATCGGTCAGCTGTTTAAGATGCTGGCGGCGGGGACGGGGGCCGTGACAGGTTACGTCTGGGGCGGATGGTCGCTGCCGATGCATCTGTTGTTGTGGTTCGTGGTGATCGATTGGTTGACCGGATGGGGCGCGGCCTGGATGAACGGCGAGCTGCGCAGCCGTATTGGTTATACTGGGATTGCACGCAAAATGACCATTTTTCTCATCATCGCCCTGATGCATCTGGTGGACCGGGTGCTGGGGGAGATGAATTATTTTCAGAATACCGTGATCTTCTTCTATCTCGCGAATGAGCTGCTGTCTATTATTGAGAACGTTGGGAGAATGGGGGTACCGATCCCCCAGTCCCTGCGTAATGTGGTACAGGTATTCCAGATCAAATCCGAAGAAGGGGACAAGCAAACCGTACGAAAGGAGGAGAAAAAGGATGAAACCCTCTGAATTTATAGCCAAGCTGGCACCTATAGCCAATCAGGACATGCGTCAGTACGGGGTGCCTGCTTCGCTTACGCTTGCTCAGGCAATCCTGGAATCCAATTGGGGATTGAGCGGTCTAACGCAAAAAGCGAACAATCTGTTTGGCATCAAAGGAACGGGTCCCGCGGGAAGCGTCACCATGCAGACAACCGAATACCGGGGGCAGACGCCCTATACGACCAATGCCCAGTTTCGTAAGTACAACAGCTGGAATGAATCGGTTGCCGATCATACCCGGCTGATCTTGAACGGCACACGTGACAAGCCGCAGCGCTACCATGGCGTATTGTGGGCGGATTATAAAACGGCGGCGACCGAGATTTGGAGAGGGGGCTATGCCACAGACCCCAATTATCCGAAAAAGCTAATTTCCATTATGGAGCAGAACTCGCTCTATCAATATGATGTGCCTAGTCCAGAGGAGGAGGAATGTATGAAAATCGAACAATTAACGGCCGAGCTGCAAAAAACACAAGAGCAGATTCAGCAGATTAGCAAGCAATATGCTTCTGCGATGAAACTGCTAACGGAACAAAGCAATACCATTCAGCAGATGAACGTAAGGCTCAAGGCAGTTGAGACGGAGAAACCGGCGAAAGTTCCATCTTGGGCAGAACCGGCAGTACAAGCTGCACAGCAAGCAGAAGTATTGCATGATCCTAAGGGTAGCTACGATTTTTACCGAATCATGACCGTGCTGCATCGTTTGGGGACTTTCGATAGTCCGAGCAAGTGATACAAAAATTAACATGGCAGCTGCTCTCGCAAGTTCCATCTATATAATGAGGCGTTTTTTGAGCTGTGTTGAACAATAAAGCTGCCCAACCGTTTAGGACGGTATGGGCAGCTTTTGTTGTTTATATCAGTTAGTGTTTTGCTAGCGTCTTCATGCTCGATTATTCATTCCCGGAATGTGCTTTTATAGTGTGTTTGAGCCGTCTTTACTTTCTCGGCGCAAGTCACGTTCGCTTATTCCATGAACTCTGTGTCTGTGCATACATATTCATATTAAAAATTCACTACCTAAGTAAGCTCACTTCACCCTCACCGTCCCAACCGCCTGCGCTTGATTACCCGCATGGTCCGTAACGGTATAGGTCACCGTGTAGATTCGGCTCTGTCCACGCTCCGATTTCTCTGCCCGCAGCCGGAAATGGGTATCATGGGTACCGAACTCGGCATCTTGTATATTCGGTCCCCGGTCGCCCCCATCGCCTCGATTGTCTTTGCTTTCACTGTTACCCGTGTCCTTATCTTTACCGTTCACATTCTCCGATGCATCTCCGCCATGCCCCTTGCCGCCCGCACTCTCCACGGTAATGGAGGTTAGAGTGATTGATGCAACGCCAGAGCCTTCATCGCTAGATTCGAGGTCAGCGTAAATATCGATCATTTTGCGGTTTGGCGCCTTCAATACGGAAGGCGAGAGTGTAACCTTCAGCACCGGGGCGATTTTATCGATGTTCGATACGGTGGCCGTCATTGTCCCCTCGTTGCCATCCTCATCTGCATATTCGAAGGTAAATGAACCATTCTCGGTAAATTTGTAAGTTGGAGATCCGCCGTTATTGGTAACGGTAAACGGACGATTCGACACCAAGACTGCAACAACGTCTCGATTCGTCGGGGCCGTCGTGCTGTACTCCAGGCCCACGGTGAGATCGGTATACGTGACGCCAGGGGCTGCCGTAAAGTTCTCGCCGATATTGTCCAGCGTATTGCCGCTTAGTTTGATATTCTGGCCCGCCTTGAGCTGAATCCCGTTGCTGTTCCCGGTAATGGTATTGTTCAAAATCTGCACATTCTCCGGGTCTCCGGCTCCAATGCCGTCCGCGTTGGTGTCCCCGTTGTCATGCTCGAGCAGGATGCCCCAATAATGCTCGGCCGTGTTCTGACGGATCGTGTTGCCCTTGATTATCGTGCCCGGTCCGTTCAAAATATGGATGCCGGCAGCATCCGGAATGTCGACGGTATTTTCGATTCGGTTGTTCTCAATGATGGTATCCGGTGAGCCCATGGATACAACGATGCCTTGCCGCGCGTTGCGGATCGTGTTGTCGTGGATATAGTTTTGCGGGCCGGATTTACTATGATTGGTCGGTGCGGTCCCCCCGGTATTCCCGATGCCGATGCCGCCGCCATACGGCATGTCGGTGATCAGGTTATCGTGGATCTCGTTAAAATACTCCAGCTCCCCATGCAGATCAATCGCATCCAGCCGGACCCGGTGGAATTCATTGTGCCGGACCACATTGTTATGGGCTACATATTGAATGAGTGCCCCGTGACGAAGATAAGGCCCCTCGAAGGAAGAGTCCTCGACCAGATTCCACCTGGTATCATTGGCAAAACCGTTGCGGTCGACCTTCGGTACGCCTTGAATGGATACGCCGTATCCAGCACCGCCAGGTCCAAGATCCGTGGCATTTCGGAACGTGGTGTTGCGGACGACGATATCATGGCTGTTCTCGATGCGGACGCCCATGCGGCCGAATTTCTCGATCGTCACGCTGTCGATCGTGATGTTGTACGAAGGCGACTCGCCATAATTGGCGGCAATGATCATCATGTCAGGACCGCCGGCATCCGGATTGTTGATTCTGTGATCCGTCGTATATTGACCCTCCCAAGCAGATGTCAGCGTCAGGTTGGAGATGGTTAGATCATGCTGCTTGGCGGATCTCAGCATCGTACTGTTCCGAACCTTGTTCAGCGAGGTTTTCAGGATCGCGCCGTTCTGGCTCTCGCCCCGTAAATTAACCTCCGATTTCAGTGTCAGATTGGTCAAACCATCTGGAGCACTGTTTAAGTTGTACACGCCATTAGGGAAGAACACCTCGTCTCCCGGGAGCGCCTCATCAATTGCTCGCTGAATCGCTGGTCGATCGTCCGAGCCGTTGTCCGCAGGATTGGCTCCGTAATCGACTACGTTCAGCGTCCTTCCGGTTGCGGCAAAAGCCTGATGTACCGGATGGTCGCTGCCGTCCGCATTTTTCATGCCGGGAGCGGTAAAAGGAACCGTACCCTGCGGCGGCTGCGGTACAAAATCCGGTATTATCGCCACAGGCGTATCCCCGTTAGCAAAAGGCGGATAGATATGGACTTCCGTCAGACTCGTGTAGACACTGCCGTCCGAATTTCCGCGCCCAATCAGCTTCACGTAACGCGCGCTCGTATCCGGAACGTCAAAAGGCTGCATCGCGGTGGTGGTACCGCTGCTCGAACCGTTGAAGAGGGGAGACCAGGTTACTCCGTCATCGGAGGTTTCGATATCGATCTCCGTCGCCCGAGCGTCCCCTTTATAGAAGGCGATGCCCAGATAACCGATGTCCCGGGCCTCGCCCAGATCAAACATGATCCACGGACCGTCGCCGGCCGCTGACCAGCGGGTGTACAGATTTTGGTCCAAGGTATTATCCTCGATGTTGCCGTCGCTGCCGCTTGCCGTGACTGAGGCCACAGGCCAAGGCGCTAAGGGAGCACTAAGCGTCGTAACTGATAACGTCAGCGGAACCGGACTGACGTTTCCGGCGGCATCCACGGCCTCGACCTTATAGCTGTACTCCGTGTGCGGAGACAGTCCTTCCATTTCATAGCGGGTGATGTCGGAGCCCAGTTCCGTTACTTTGACGTCGTTTTGATAAATGTTATACTTTGCGACTAACTTGTTGTCTTCCGCCCTCGGCCATTCCAAATGCACATAATCTTCGCCAATGCTGCTAATGGACAGACGGCTTCCGTCCGGCCAGGACGGTGGCGTATTATCCTGACTGGAATCCACCAACTCGCTTACGACCAGCGCAGGTCTTGGATTGCTGGAGCCGTTGGCTTCCTTGGTATAGATATTGACGCTGACACCGGTATGGTTCGCATCTGCAAGGAGAAACGATACGCTGCCATTCGCAAGACAGCTGCGGACATAGTCCGTCACATCGACGCTGTACACCTCCGGGCGCCCGCTATTCTCGGCTTTTACCGTAAACGATCCCACATAAGCGGCCGGATCGAGGCTATTCGTGGGCGCATTATTCCAGGTCAGCTCGCTTTCGTTCCAAGCTATATTCTCGATCCCGTAGAGGGAGAGCTCCAGGTCCGTGTTGCTGGTGCCTTTTTTCGCGGCGACCTGGAATTCGTAGCGGTAGTCCGGATCGCTCAGGGTGGAAGCATCGAATTTGAAATAGACAACCTTTTTGTTGGTTGTACCGGACGATACGCTAAAAAGGCCAAGGCTTGTGCCTGTAGCGGAATTGATATTGGTGTCGGGTTTGGAACTGTCGATCAGGGCATCGTCCGAGGGCACCAAACGGCCAACCTCAACGGGGATGCCCGTAGAGGGACCGGTTGGGTCGGTGGGGTCCGTCGGATCAGGGGGCGTGTAGCCGTCTTTGTAGAGGATCGGCGTTGTTACTTCCAGGTTCTTCACGTGCTGATCCATGAAAGCCCAAGCTTCCGCATCTGCGGTTGACTTGGCTTCTCCGGTAAAACCATGACCCTGGCCGGGCACGATCTCAAAATCCACGACCGGAACACCGGCGCTTGTCAATTGATCTGCGAATGTCACGCTGTCGGTGTAAGGAATGGTGGCGTCCGCGTCACCATGCCGGATCCAGAACGGCGGATCATCGGGAGTGGCATACGTCCCCGGCATGGCAAGCCGAGCCTCAATCGGGACGGACAGGGCGTTATGCCCACCGAGCAGCTTTGTGACCGAGCTGTAGCGGTCGGCAAAATCGGTCGTGAAGTCTGCCGGTCCGTACCAGTCCACCACCGCCTGAACCTTGGTGGAGTATTCCGGCCAGCCTCCTGCGCCTTCGATATCGGGAAGATGAACGGTATCCCCAGTATCTAGCGTGACCGTATCCTCCATGGTCAGGTCTCCGGTCGTTCCAAGCAGGGAAGCGAGATGCCCTCCCGCCGAAGTGCCCCAAACGCCGATCCGGCTTGGATCGATGTGGTATTGCTCGGCATGGGCACGCAGATACCGAATGGCCAGCTTCACGTCTTGAATCTGGGCCGGGTAAGGCGCTTCGGGGGTTAGCCGGTAGCTTAAGGAAACGCCGATGTACCCGCGTTTAAGGACATAGTTGCAGATGCTGCCGAGAGCGTTTTTGCGGTCGCCTTTATTCCAGCCTCCGCCGTGAATGTAGATCATGACCGGCATAGGCTCGGCTGGCGGAGTGCTCGGAACGGCGATGGATGTGAAAAGATCCCGGTCGCCGGCTTTGCCGATCAAAACGTCCTCATAGAGGGTTACGCCTTCCGGCGCAGGGTATGGGCCCGTTTCGGTCGGCGGGGGTTCAGGCACAGGATCGATCGCAGGCGGAATGCCCGGTATGGCCTGACCGGACAGCGAGACGCTGTCGATATACATATTGGCGTTCATCGGATCACCTACCCGGAACTGGATTCGCACGTTCGGATTGCTGCTGGCTTCCGGCGGCAGCGTCCAGGTTTTCATCGTGTTGGATTCGCTGCGAGGCGCTTCGGGCGTTCCCGGGGCAAGTTTGAAATCCTCCAGTATGCTCCAGGTCGCTCCGTCGTCGCCCGACCACTCGGCAACAATGCTTCCGCTGACATAGGATGAGGCTCTCGTATAATAACTCAGCTTAATGTTGCCATAACCCGTCGTATTGACGCGCAGATAGACGGAATCGGTCACGTCGATTTTCATGAGGTTCGGCGTGGACGGCGCGCTGCTGGATACGGAGGTTTTGGCTTTACTCTCGCCATCCCCGGTCTGAACCCAAGGCAGCGGGATGACGATGCCGCCCGTGGTTCCGTAGCGGTCCGAATCAAAGTTATCGGAGAAGAAGAGAATATCTGGCCCTTCTGGTTCCGGCAGGGGATCGGAATCCGAGGCAACAGATTCATCCGTAAGATCGAATTCTGAAACCGATTGTGCAGATACAACAGGAAGCTGCCCTGGGGATGCCATGACGCTTATGGTGATTAGCAGGCAGAGGATCAGGCATGAGATTCGGTTAAGTGTCTTCTTCAACGTTCCATCCCTCGCTTTTCAATTTGTGATTGAAGCGTGTTTAAGAAAACCCGAGGAGTAGGCGCTTGACTGCCCCCCGGGCATAAGAAGCCTAATGAATGTTAGAGGTGCATGTGGGTATAGGAGAAGAAGATGGCTTTAACATGGTCGGACTGATTCGGGGTGGTATCGGATTTGCTTTATGACTCTTATGGAATATCATTTCCCTCCTTTCCGTGGCGCGCTTCAAGAAGTGAATGACAGCGCTTACCTAACAACGTATCAAGAATGCAAGCATAGGTCTTGTGTTAATCCTATAAGCGCTTGGCGTTTTTGCATAATGGACATAATGGAAGATTCATTGACGTTTATACCCTCCCGAGGGTGTAAAAATAGGGCCGTAGAGACTGGAGTCCATCTTTGTATGATTTGCTCCACCCATCGCCTTGGCGGGAATATCGTGCTCAGCAGATAGCGGATGACACAATTCGGGTATACAAGGAGGAACGGGTTTTACTTAGGAATCATATTTTTCTTCAGCTGCCGGATGGCATATAATCTAAAGAACGAACGGTTCCGAATCGACCCTATACAGATAAAACAGGAGTGGGATAAATGACACTGAATGAGCTTAGAGAGCATCGCCAATACCCGGAGCAAACGAAGTCGGATGCTTCACGCGCGGTATACGAGCGGGATTATTCGCGCCTGATCCATTCGCCGACTTTCCGCCGGCTGCAAGGAAAATCACAGGTATTCGGTGCTGGCACCGGCGATTACTATCGGACGCGCTTAACGCATTCGCTCGAGGTGGCGCAGATTGCGCGCGAAGCGGCACGGAGTTTGAGCCGCCATTATCCCGAAGTGATGCCGGACCAGGCGGAGAACGCAGGGCTGATGATTGATCCCGAGGTGGTGGAATGCGCGGCGATCGCCCATGATTTTGGGCATCCTCCATTCGGCCATAAGGGCGAAGAGGTGCTGCAGGGCATTCTGGAGAAGCTCATTGACCGCAGAACCGAGAAGGAGTTGACGCGTCAGCCGGGTACGCCGACGCCGGAGCAGGCTGCCGAGGTACAGCAGGCGATGCGACGTAAATATGAGCATTTTGAAGGGAATGCGCACAATTTTCGGCTGATCATGTTTTTGGAGAAAAGAGAGAATGTCAACGGACTCAATCTGTCCGATGCGGTGCTGCTTGGCATCAATAAATATCCGTTCTCCGGGTTGGATAATCATAAAGGGATGTACCGGCATGAATGGGAATACATCTCCCAGATTCGGAAGGAGTGGCAAATTCCCGGCACGCATCGAACGCTCGAAGCGCAGCTGATGGATCTTTGCGATGACATCGCCTACTCCGCGCATGATCTGGAGGATGGCATCAAAGCCGGGAAGATCGAGGTGCATGAACACTTTTTGCGAGATAGTCACCTGAACAAACTGATCGTGCAGAAGATCATGACGCTGGAAGACGAGGTATGGAAGGGATGGACCAAAGAGCAGATTCATCCGAAGGTGGAAACGGTGCTGGATGAGTTTCTGAAAATCTGGAACGAGAAAATGCCGACCTGCGAGAATGACTATTCCCGTACCCGGCGGGAGGTCAAGGCCTACTGGGTCAGCCTGTTTGTAGGCAGCTTGGGCGTGATTACGAACGGAGATTGGAAAAAGGTGACGTTTGTCAAAGACGGCGTGGAAGACGAGGATATGCTGCGTACGGTCAGCGTCCTGAAGAGTTTCGCCTGGGTGACTATGATTCGCGACCTGCGGGTTCAGCGTCTGCAGAAGCGCAGCGAATGGATCATCAAGCGCTTGTGGGATGCTTTTCTGGATCCTGTTGCGTCAACGGCGATTATTCCGTCCGACTGGCTTCAGCGTTATGAGGCGGATCAGAAGCGGGCCCAGCCGATCTGGACGTGGGAGCATATGGTGATTGATTATATCGCAGGGATGACGGACGCTTTTGCCGAGAAAATCTATAACGAGTTATATGGACTCAAGGTAGGTTCGATCTATGATTTGGATTAGGATCGGCGGAAAAAGGGGGATGGCATGAATAGCCAATTGAAACTGAGCGTGCTTGACCTGGTTCCGCGTTTGGGAGAGAGCTCGTTCGAAGAAGCGTTGCAGCAAGCGGTGATACTGGCACAAAAAGTGGAAGCATGGGGCTACGGGCGCTACTGGGCGGCAGAGCACCATGATCTGGAGCATCTGTCCTGTGCATCGCCCGAGATTTTGCTGTCTCATATCGGTGCCAGGACAACGCGCATCCGGCTCGGCTCCGGGGCCGTGCTGCTGCCCCACTACAGCCCGCTAAAGGTGGCGGAGAATTTCCGCATGCTGGCAGCGCTGTATCCCGGACGCATCGATCTCGGGATCGGGCGGGCGCCGGGAGGTTCAGCTCATACGAGTTTGGCGCTTAGCGGAAATTTCCTGGGTCATGTGGCGGATTTGCCGCAGCGGATTCGGGCTTTGACCGAACTGCTGGAGGATCGGTATCGCTATGAAGACGTGCCGGTAGCAGCGAAACCGGTCTCCGCAACTCCGCCCGTGATGTGGATGCTCGGCACGAACACGAAGAGTGCGGGGTATGCGGCCGAATTCGGGACGGGTTATGTATTCGGACAGTTTATGAGCGATACGGACGGGGCGGAAGTTCTCCATTCTTACAGGGAAGCTTTTGAGCCAAGCGCTCATCTGCAAGAACCGTGCACGATGGTGGCGGTAAGTGTGGTTTGCGCGGAAACGGAGGAACAGGCAAAGAAGCTTGCAATGCAAATTCCCCGACCAGGGCAGCGCACCATGCCCACGGAACCGTCAGGTTCCGATTCGTCAGGCCCATCCCAGCGGCTTATCATCGGTACGCCAGCAAGTGTGCGAAACAGACTGCAGCATATGGCAGAGCAGTACGGGTGTGACGAATTCCTGATCGTCACGCCGGTAAGTGATTACAATGCACGGCTGGAATCCTATCGGCTGTTAATGGAGCAGTAGTTCAACTGCTGCACATATATAATAGAAGAGAGACGAAAAAAATGATAAATACGAACGAGTATGACATTACCTTTGCTCCGTCTTCCACAAGCGGTGAGCCATCGTTTTTTTACACTTATGCCTGTCATGAAACGGAGCGGGAGCTGTGCTTGATGGAGCTGACGGAGCTATTCGGTCATGAGCCTGACGGCGAGGAGTGGCTGGAAAGCGAGTTATGGGTTGATCCGGATCGGAGCCCGTTCTTATCGGCCTGCATCGATGTCAGGATAACTGGAGAATCCATCGAACGAATCGCCGAGCAAGCAGGCAACATTCACCTTAATAATGCAACCTTCAAAGTTGTCTGTCTCAAGGCGGGGGATCGATTCAGTTATGAACAATCCCGCGGGTATGAACGGATGGTAGGCCGCCAAATAACAGGAACCGCACAGATGAAAGCTCCGGATGTCGCGCTCGGTATGGTGTCCACAGGCGGCATCTGGAGATTGGGAATCCTTCATGAACCTGAACGCGCATGGCTGAATCATAAACAGAAGCCGCAAAATTACTCTACAGGCCTCAGCTCGCGGATCGCGAGGGCACTGGTCAACCTGGCAGTTCCTCGATTAAGCGGAGTCACGCTCCTGGATCCCTGCTGCGGCATGGGGAATGTATTGATCGAGGCGTTCTCGATGGGCATCGCGGCCGAGGGTCGTGACATCAATCCGCTTGCCATTCGGGGAGCGAGGGTGAATCTGAGGCACTACGGTTATGATGATAACAAAGTTGCCATTCAGGATATGAATACATTGCAAGGGCATTATGATGCCGCGATCCTGGACCTGCCGTATAATCTGTGTTCCGTTTTTCCGGAGGAAGAGAAGTTGCAGATGCTGCAAAGCTTACGTCGGTTGTCAGATCGAGCTGTCATCGTCAGCACAGAGCCATTACGCGAGCAGCTGATGAATACGGGCTGGAAGGTCTTGGGTCATTGCACGACCCGCAAGGGGAGTTTTGTAAGAGATATTTGGTTGTGCGAATAAACGGCTACCCGATTTATTCGGCAGGATCAAATCGATACTTTTCCAAATCAATGATACCTTTGGGATTGACGACAACGCCTTCGTCCTGGAGATACAACTCCTGCATGAGCCTGGATTCATCGTCCTTGATGGCGATTTCTCCTTTAGCGTTGACGACGCGGTGCCAAGGCAGCTTGTGAATGTGACTGAGGGTGTGAAGTATTCTGACGACCTGACGGGCGCCCCTTGGACTGCCAGCCAGTCTGGCCACTTGTCCATACGTCATGACATATCCTTCCGGAATGCTTCGGATCACTTCAATTACACGTTCCGTATACGGTTGCATCGATTCTCTCTCCCATTGCCGATAAAAGTAGTGAAAAATAAAAAGGGGCGTCCCGGAAGGTGTGAAAATGAAAACCTCGGGACGTTCCTTTTGTAGTATAGATCTTGTGGTCTTTGTTGCAAGATTTTAGCTCCTTTTGAGAGCAGGATTAAAGCTGTATTCAAGAATTTGTTACCTGGTCTTAGTATGACTTGCTATAGTCTATTACATTTCGGGACAGCGGCTTACCGCTTACATAGCTCTGTAAATTTTCCAGGAAAATATCCACGGCACGCTCGCCGTAGCGATCCGTATCGCCCGCCATATGAGGGGTCATGATGACGTTGTCCATGGTCCACAGCGGATGGTCTGACGGAAGCGGTTCTTCCTCGAACACATCCAGTCCCGCACCCGCCAATGACCCGGATTGAAGTGCCTGAATCATGTCTTCGGTTACTACGGTTTGACCCCGGCCTACGTTAACGAAAAAGGCGGAGTCCTTCATCGCCGAGAATCTTACTTTATTGAACAGTCCACGGGTATCATCGGTGAGCGGGAGGATGTTCACGATATAATCGCCTTCAGCCAGCGCTTCATCGAGCTGATCGACCTTATACATCGCTTCCACATAAGGATCGGACTTGCCGGAATGACGGACCCCGACGGTCCGCATACCGAACGCTTGGGCCACGCGCGCCGTATGACTGCCGATCTGGCCGACGCCGACGATGACGATGGTTTTGCCTGCCAATTCCGTGAACGTGCCGGACGTATCCCATTTGTTGTTCGATTGCTGTCGAATGGCGAGATGAAGGTTGCGCGTGTAGGCCAGCATCATCGCAAAAACATGCTCCGTGATTGGAACGCTATGTACGCCGCTGGCATTGGTAAGCTGAATGTCCTTTTCTTCGAGCTCTTTGAGCGGCATTTTATCCACACCGGCTGACCATGCTTGAATCCATTTCAGTTTGCTGTCGGCAAACAATATATCCTCCTGTATGGAGCGTGACCAGCCGATCATGATTTCGGCATCCTGAACGATGCTTGGCGTAAGCTCTTTCGCTTTTGTGACCAGCAGCTCGTAGTTGGGGGCGATATCCTTGATTTTTTGCTGTTGTTCGGTGGTTAAGTCGTGTATGGCAACGATTTTCGGCATGGTGCTACCTCCTAAGGAATGTGATATAAACCAGAATAAAAGCGTAACGCTCTTTGGGAACATATTATCAGAAATCATAACTTTGCGCATGGACGAACTATCGAGATTGGTAAATTTGTACATGAATTATTGTCCGTTTTATGGTAAATTGAAGCTTCATCATATTTTTAGGCGAATTTGATGTACCCTCATACTATTTTCAGGTAATATTGCTCAAACTATAAACGAACCGTGAAAACATGGTGCTTATAGCAGCCGGTTGGCTGCTTAGGATAAAAGAGGATTGGAAGGAAGTGTCTTAGTTGAGCCATTCGGCTGAGGGAGCTATGGATCGTTTATTTGTTGCCGTACATCTGCCTTCCGAGGTGTCTTCCCGGATTCAGGATTGGACGGAAACATTGAGGGAGCAAGTGAATTTCAAAAAATGGGTTCATCCGCAGGATTACCACATTACCTTACAGTTTCTAGGCGATACGCCGTCAAATCGCATAGCGGAGCTTACAGCGGCGCTGCAGGAAGTCGCCAAGGAGCATAAGCCCTTCAGGCTTGGCCTTTATGATGCCGGCGTGTTCGGGGCAAGCGCCTCGCCAAGAATTTTATGGGCGGGAGTCGGCGGGGATTTGAATGCTCTGTCTCAGCTTCAGCAATCGGTGGTATCGAGGATGGAGGCTTTCGGATTTGTGCCGGAGGAGCGACCGTTTCGTCCGCATATTACGATTGGCCGAAAATTTCAAGGGAATCAAAAATTTTCATTGGATGTTATCGGAACAGGACCCAAACCCATCCAGTGGGAAGTGCAGCAACTCGTTCTTTTTCGAACCAATTTGCATGCAAGTCCGATGTACGAAACAGTAGGTGTGGCGCGGCTTTCGACATTTTTCTGAAATTGAAAATAGAATGTTCATAAAATTACCATGTTTTCAACGCCTAAAAATGTGGTTACATAGTGTAGGAATGTGCCGACATCATAGGAGGAAAAATATGGTTATGAAAGTGATACGGCAAAATCGCTGGGTTGCGCTGCTCATCGGAGCGCTCTTTGTGAGTTTGTCTCTTATAAGTTTACTTGGAATGCAGACCGAAGCAACGGAAGGGGAAGAACAGCAGCTGGATATGCCGAAGTTTGTGACGGCTGCCCCGGCTCCTGTCAACGACCCTGATCTCTTCGTAAAAGACGCGAGTACCAGGCAGGATAGGGAACCTGTCAATATTTTGTCTTCAATTGTTTTCCAAGAGTGGAATAAGCCGGGGAGCAAGAGTCATGCTTTTTCAAGCGCAAAAGGCATAGTTTTGGCTGAAAACGGATACTGGAACTCGCGACAAGTATTGAAGACTGCAGATGAGAAAAAGAAACCATCGAAATCTCAGACTGCGGACGGGAAACCGGCAAAACAAAAGGGGACGCATGTCGTCAAATCTCAGACTGAAAGCTTATCACCCCCCACAACTTTATTCTTCACAAGAACAAATACGTTAACCCAGGATCAGAAAGCCAAAGCGACCTGGACCTATGATTTGTCAGCTGAAGAACTGCTTCTGCTCCAGAAGATTGTCATGGCAGAGGCGGAAGGCGAACCGTACGAAGGCAAAGTAGCAGTTGCTAACGTTGTCTTAAACCGGCTGCGGTCAGCTAATTTTCCCGATACCATTACCGATGTCATCTATCAAAAACACCAATTTAGTCCTGTAGCGAACGGGCGTCTTAAACGTGTCAAGCCGAACAAAGAGACGATTAAATCCGTGAATGCGGCACTTCATGGCCAAAAAGAGGTAAAGGACGATACGTACTTTTTCCTGTCTTTGAAGCTGGCTCAGGATCTGACGGTACACCATTCAAGAACGTTCGTTAAAAAAATAGGGAATCACTCTTTTTACAAGTAGTGCCCGTATGGGTAAACTAGTATGTAGGAGGTGTGTTTAAGCATGAATATTACGTATTACGGCCATTCTAGCATTTTGGTGGAAGAAGGCGGAGTTCGTGTGATCATCGACCCGCTGCTATCAGGGAATCCAGGCTCCGGGATCGAGCCCAAAGACGTAAAGGTGGATGCGGTTGTCCTGACGCATGGGCACTCCGATCATTTTGGCGATTGCATCGAGATTGCGAAGCAGAATGATTGCCCGATTATCGCAGTCTATGAACTCGCCGTGTATTGCGGCAGCCTGGGTGCCAAATCCCATGGGATGAACATCGGCGGAAGCGCGCAATTCGATGGCTTTAAGGTGAAGTTTACCCCAGCCTTTCATTCTTCATCATTTCGGTAGGGGACACCTGGATCTATGCAGGGCAGCCTGGTGGCGTCATTCTGACGATGGGCGGCAAAACATTCTATCATGCAGGCGATACGAGTTTGTTTGGCGATATGCGCTTAATCGGAGAGATGAACCAAATTGATGCAGCTGCGCTGCCGATTGGGGATTTATTGACGATGGGGCCACAGGACGCCCTGTTGGCCGCACAGTGGATTCGTGCGAAGCATGTCATCCCAGTCCATTATGACACGTTCCCGGGCATTAAACAGGACGCTGGGGCCTTTTGCGGCGAACTAGCCAAAACAGGCATTCAGGGTCATCCATTGAAGGCTGGAGAAACGTTGGAAATATAGATGGATTGTTCATGGAAAAAGCTTCCCTGTCGCGAAGACAGGGAAGCTTTTTTTGGGGTAAAAGTTCAAAAGCGGGAATCATAGAATCATGCTATAGATATTAGGGCTGGTCCGCAAACAGTTTGACGAGATCTTCACAATTACCGGGCATATGTCCTTCGGTCAGCAATCCCATCACTTGGCTGGCACAGTGGTCGGGCTCCAGATGCGGTATGCGACGCCGGCCTGCTCCGTTACGTTTCTTACTTACCTGATCATAATGATCGGACAGCAGGTTCAGCCATTTGTCGATCACGGCAGGAGAGTCCAGAATTTCCGCATAGCCTTCGCTGACAAAGAAATGGGAATTCACTTCTTCCTGTCCCGGAATAGGCTCATAGAACAGCATAGGAATTCCCTTGGCAGCTCCCTCTGTACACGTCATCCCACCTGGCTTCGTAATGAGCAAATCGGATACTTCCATAAGTTTATGTATATCGTCACGATAACCGAGAACATGAATGTTGGGATGCTGAAAGATCGGGTCTTCGCGCATGCTGGCAACCAGCTTCTCGTTCTGTCCCATACAGAAGACCAGCTGGATATCGTCGGCTCTGCTGGCTAGTTTGCTGAGCAGCTCCTTGTTGAATACGAGACCCCAACCGCCCCCCATTATCAGCACGGTTGGCATGTTCTTCAGTTGAAGCTCGGCTTGAAGCGCTTCTCGATTACCCCTTTCCCAGAACTTGGGATGCACCGGAATACCGGTCACATGAATGTATTCGGGCTGAATGTCCCGCAGCAGCAGCAGCTGTTTCACATGAGGTGTTGATACGAGATATTCATCCACTTCCGGATTGACCCAGGTGCCATGGGCATCATAGTCGGTAATCAGCGTATAGAGCGGAACCTCAAGCCCCTGACGCTTCAGGCGGGAGACCACAGCGTTAGGAAAGGGGTGGGTACATATGATGAGATCCGGTTTCAGCTGCTCGATCACCTGCTGGGCCTGCGCATAGAATATCCGGTGCAGCGCGAGCCGCGTCAATCGGTTTAACGATTTCTTATATTGCGAACGGTACAGCATGCCGACAAGGCGCGGGCGGGTGCTGACGGTTTTTCGATAAGCGGATAAAATTAACGGCCCCACGGTTGGATTTAAAAAATTGCCGAGCTCAATGACACGGCAGTGGATGCCGGGATTCATCCGTTGTATACCTTCAGCCAGCGCATACGCTGCTTGCGTATGTCCTGTGCCGAAACCCTCGGAAAAGAGGAGCACTCTTGTATATCGCATGGTTTCACCTACTTCTTTCTCCCTCTATCTTACAAAACAGGAATCATTTTTTGAAGAGCGGCGCGAAAAAAAAGAGTATGCATCATAAGTATACGCGCGAAAGGGAAAAGCATTTCAATTATTTTACGGCTAGGAGTCAGAGTGTACCCTTACCTTAGACGTCATGATCAGATTTGAACCCTGCATATAAAATATTAAAAAATTTAACGAAAAGATATTGCAATGAATCCGATTATCTGGTAAAGTGATTTTTGACCGAATGACCGAAAAAGTATTTTGGTCAGTTTTGGAATGAAGGCCAAATTTAAAAGATCAAGAAGGAGGGGTAAGCATGTCAGCTGTGGACCGTCGGAAGCAGGTGCTAGATGCTGCCTCCAAGTCGTTTGCTTTGTTCGGATATAAAGCGACGACGATGGAACAGGTGGCGAAGATTGCGAATGTAGGGAAAGGTACGATTTACACGTTTTTCACGAATAAGGATGAACTGTTTGACGAGATTTTGCTGTCGGCCATTATGGAGATGAAACGTATTGCCGAGCGCGAGATCCAGAAGGACAGAGATTTCTTCGACAATCTGTATCGGGTGCTGGATGCGCTGCTTGAATTCCGAAGCGAGCATGAGCTGTTCATTAAGCTATCGCAAGAAGTCCGGGATATCGGCACGCCGAAGGCACATGAAGGGTTGACGAAGGTGGAGAACGGAATCGTCGGGTATCTCGAGGGGATTGTGGAGCAGGCCATCTCAATCGGTGAGCTCAAGCCCCTGGATGCACAAGTGGTATCCTTCGTGATGCTGAAGCTGTATGTTGCGCTCACGACGGACTTTAATCAGCTTCACAAGCCGCTGAGCAAGGAACAGATTAAGGAATATATGATGGTGTTCCTGGCTAACGGGTTGAAGGCCACTTCATAAGAAGGATGCAAGAACCTCCTTCGTGATGAGGAAGGCGGACTCTCTAGGCTTGAGGGATCGTCTTCCTTGCCAGGGATCGTTTTTTTTGGCCCGAATTGACTAAATGAGGATATTGGTCATTATGTACTGGAATGTGATCTGCGAGAATGCAGATTCATGTCGGCTGGTTATCTAGAGAAAAAAAGGAGAGAGACTGGATGAAGTCATTATCTGTATTTGGAAAAGATCTTGGCGCTGCCGTTCGGAATAAAAAAATACTGATTCCGATCATCGCGGTGCTGTTCATACCGGTCATGTATAGCGGTATGTTTCTCGGGGCCTTTTGGGACCCGTACGGAAAGATGGAGGATTTGCCCGTTGCGGTCGTCAATAATGACCAGGGCGCTGTTTTTGAAGAAAAGACGCTTCACGCTGGTGAGGATTTGGTTGCCGAGCTGAAGAAGGGAAAAGATTTTAATTGGCAATTCGTTGATCGGCAAGAAGCTGAGCAGGGCATGAAGGATAACAAATACTACATGACCATCAGCATTCCCGAGAATTTCTCACAGCAGGCGACAACTTTAATGGATGAACATCCGCAGCCTGCGCAAATCGTGTTTGAGCCGAATGAAGGGTACAACTTCCTGGCAGCTCAGATCGGTGGATCTGCGGTGAAGCAGATTCAGGCCAAGGTGTCCGCGAAAGTGACGGAAGCCTATACGGAAACCCTGTTCGATCAAGTAGCCAAAGTATCCGATGGCTTGAGCGAAGCGGGAGACGGCGCGACCAAGATATCCGAAGGTGCCGTAAAACTCGATGATGGCGCCGTGAAGTTGAAGGAAAACTTGGCTAAACTTGTCAGTGGCACACAGGAGCTTCAGGATGGAATCGCACCTTTGACCAAAGGCGTGCAGGAACTGAATAACGGTGCAGGCAAGTTGAATACAGGAGCGGGCACCCTCGCTTCCGGCTTAGATCAGCTCAAAGCGGGTCACAACAAGCTGCAAGCAGGAGCTGAGGAAGCGAGCAAGGGTGGTGCGAAGCTGCAAGCGGGGATTGAATCTGCCGCAGCGGGCAGTACCACTCTGAATAACGGCTTGCAAGCCAACCAGGCAGGGGCTTCGCAGCTTGCAGCAGGCGCGAAAAGCGCTCATGATGGCAGCAGCAGTCTGAAAGCCGGACTGAATCAATCGCTGGAGGCTACGGCTTCCTTGGAGCAAGGTGCCAAAGCCGTTGCAGACGGATTGAAGAAGCTGGCTGAGAGCAATCCGGAGCTGGCGCAAAGTCCGGAGGTTCAGCAGCTGCTGGCTGTGAGCCAATCCGTTGCCACTGGCACAAGCGGGTTGAATGCCGGCCAGAAACAGTTGGCACAAGGCGCATCCGAGCTGAATCAAGGCACGCTGCAGCTGCAGGAAGGCGCTGGCAAGCTGAGCGCAGGAGCGAACCAGCTGGCTGAAGGCGGCAAACAGCTCGCAGCTGGCGGTCAAGAGCTGCTGGCTGGTGCCAAACAGCTGAACGCTGGCCAAAAGCAATTGGCTGACGGCATGAAGCTGTTCGGCACGAAGCTGAGCGAAGCGGCAGCTGGCGGTAAACAGCTCGCAAGCGGCGCAGCGACCCTTTCGCAAGGGACGCAGCAGCTAGCTGGAGGAGCAGGCAAGCTCGGAAGTGGTGTTACAACGCTTGCCGACGGCTCGAAGAAGCTGGATTCCGGAGCTGGTGAGCTGGTAAACGGAATGAATGAATTGAAGGAAGGCAGCGGAGAGCTTGCAGGCAAGCTGAACGAGGCTGCCGACAAGACAGGCGATATCAAAACAACCGATGAAACGGTCACCATGTTTGCCGGTCCGGTACAGGTTGAAGAGCACAAAGTGAACGAAGTGCCGAACTACGGTACGGGATTCGCACCATACTTCCTGTCGCTCGGTTTGTTTGTCGGAGCCCTGCTCTGTACAATTATTATGCCAATCCGCAGTGCATCGGTACCGAATGCATCGGGCTGGAACAGGTTTGTCAGCCGTACGCTCTCCTTTGCCGGTATGGGATTGATTCAAGCGCTGCTGGCAGCGGTCGTCATGCTGTACGGATTGAAGCTTGAGGTACAGAGCGTTCCGCTCTTCTATCTCTTCTCTATCATTACAAGCTTGTCGTTCATGTTCCTGGTGCAAATGTTCGTAACATGGCTGGATCAGCCTGGACGCTTCGTCGTCATCGTTATCCTGATCCTCCAATTGACAACAAGCGCAGGCACGTTCCCGGTAGAGCTGATTCCGAACTGGATGAAAGCATTGAATCCGCTTCTGCCGATGACTTACAGCGTAAAAGGATACAAGGACGTCATTTCCACAGGAAGCTTCGACGGCATGTGGGCCAATGTTGGTGTACTGGCCGGATTCGGTCTCGTATTCCTGGCACTGACCGCTGTGTACTTCCTGGCTACTCGAAACAGCAAGAAAGCAGCAGACACCGATACAGCGTTGACTGCATAAGTAAGATAGCTATTATATGAAGGAAGAGGACTTCCCCGAAGATCGATCAGATCTCGGGGAAGTCTTTTTTTTGAAGAGATGTTGGGAGCGGGAGGGTGTTTTAAAAGAAGAAAAGGCCCCTTTCGAATATGAAGGTGAAGTGTAAATCTGAGCGGATGGTTGTGTGGAAATGAGAGAAGGTGAACAAAACCGCCTGTTCGGAATGTTTTATTTGCATGTTTTTTTGCACTATTATACATAAGTTTTAACAGTGTATTGGGATAACTCTCATAAAAACAATTCTTATCAAATTCATAAAAACTTTGAATTGCCTGCACTGTATGACGGTGCTAAAATATATAGAACTAATAAATCTTACGTGTTAGGTAAATGTTACCCCTTGCCGCTTTTGCACAATACTGCATCGCCTCGTGACAGTGTGTTCACTGCAGGAGAGGATTGATGTCCAACCTTTATGTTTTCTGTTATTGATCAGCAGCATTTTATTCTATACAAAGAAAGGTTGCATCTTATGAAACATACTGATTTTCCCCAGAAACAGGGCCTCTATGATCCGCAGTTTGAAAAAGATGCTTGCGGTATGGGTTTTGTTGCCCATATCAAGGGTAAGCCATCCCATGAAATCGTTAGCAGCGCGCTGACCATGCTTGCTAATATGGAGCATCGCGGCGGTCAGGGCAGCGAGCCGAACTCCGGTGACGGTGCTGGGATTATGTTGCAAATTCCTCACTCTTTCTTCTCCTTCGAAGCAGCGAAACTGGGCTTTGAGCTTCCCGAAGCCGGGCATTATGGTGCCGGCATGCTGTTCCTATCCCATGATCCTGCTGTCCGTTTGGCCCATGAAGACCAGTTGGCTTCGATTATTGCTGAAGAAGGTCAGACCCTGCTTGGATTCCGTGATGTCCCAACCCATGATGAAATGCTGGGTAAATCAGCAAAAGCGGCAAAGCCGTATGTTCGCCAAGTGTTCATAGGACGAAGCGCCGACATTCAGGATGATCTCTCGTTCGAGCGCAAGCTGTATGTCATCCGCCGTCGGGCCGAGCTGGCTATCCGTTACAGCGGCAAGCCCGAAGGCGATAGCTTCTATGTGTCCAGCCTTTCCTGTCGGAAAATCGTATACAAAGGCATGTTAACGACGGAGCAGGTGGGGGAATTTTACTTGGACCTGCAGGAAGAAGGATTGGAATCCGCTATCGCGCTGATTCACTCCCGTTTCAGTACGAACACTTTCCCAAGCTGGGAACGTGCGCATCCGTACCGCTTCATGATTCACAACGGCGAGATCAACACGCTGCGCGGGAATGTCAACTGGATGCACGCCCGTCAATCACTGTTTGAACATGAACTGTTCGGAAGCGATCTGGAGAAGGTTAAACCTGTCATCAATCCGGACGGATCCGATACCGGTATGTTCGATAATACATTTGAATTCCTGTATCTCAGTGGTCGTTCCCTGCCGCATGTGGCCATGATGATGGTCCCTGAGCCGTGGAGCAACCATGAGAGTATGGATAAGACCAAAAAAGCATTCTACGAATACCACAGCACCCTGATGGAGCCATGGGACGGCCCGGCCGCAATGGCGTTCACGGACGGTGTTCAGATCGGGGCTACCCTGGACCGGAACGGACTGCGTCCATCCCGTTATTATGTAACGAAGGATGATCTGATCATTCTGTCCTCCGAAGCGGGCGTACTGGATATTCCGCCGGAAAATGTGCTGTATAAGGACCGCTTGCGTCCTGGCCGGATGCTGCTCGTTGACACGCAGGAAGGCCGGATCATCTCCGATGAAGAAGTCAAAGCGAGTATCGCCGCTGAACTTCCGTACTCTGAATGGCTGGATGAGCATCTGGTAGAGCTTCATGATCTTCCTGAACCACCGGAACTGCCGGATCCAAAGCATGAAAATGTACGTCAGCTGCAACAAGCCTTCGGTTATACGTATGAGGAGCTGCGCAAAGTAATCGAGCCGATGGCGATCACGGGTGCGGAAGCTGTTGCATCCATGGGATATGATGCACCGCTCGCGGTGTTGTCCGATCGTCCGCAACGGCTGTTCAACTACTTCAAGCAGATGTTCGCCCAGGTGACAAATCCGCCGATTGATGCGATTCGTGAAGAACTCGTCACTTCAACCGCAACAACGATCGGTCCGGAGCGTAACCTGCTGAAGCCTGAGCCCGAAAGCTGCCGTCACATCCGTCTGGATTCGCCGGTGCTCTCAAATGAAGACTTTGCGAAGCTGCGCCACATTCGTCGTCCCGGCTTCAAATCCATGACCATTCCGATTTTCTTCCCGGCAGCGGAAGGTGCAGAAGGGCTTCGCCAAGCAATCGAAACCCTTTGCGAGGCAGCGGACCGGGTCATTGTCAAGGGCCATAACATCTTGATCTTGTCGGACCGCGGCGTGGATAAAGACAATGCTGCAATTCCATCGCTGCTTGCCGTTTCATCTCTCCATCATCACCTGATCCGTCAGGGAACCCGGACCAAGGTGGCGATCCTGCTTGAATCCGGTGAGCCTCGTGAAGTGCATCATTATGCCCTGCTGCTGGGTTACGGCGTTAGCGCGGTCAATCCGTATCTGGCGTTCGAAACACTGGATGACATGATTGCGGAAGGCATGCTTCGCGGGATCTCGCATGAGAAAGCCGTGAAGAATTACATTAAAGCGGCAAACAAGAGCGTTGTCAAAGTGTTGTCGAAAATGGGGATCTCCACGATCCAATCTTATCGCGGGGCCCAAATCTTTGAGGCTGTCGGCCTCAAAGAAGATTTCGTAGAAAGCTATTTCACGCGGACGCCATCCCGTATCGGGGGCATTGGGCTGGAAGAAGTGGCCAAGGAAACTCTGGCCCATCACGAGCGTGCCTTTACCGATAAGGATGGGAACGATAAAGCGCTGGATTCAGCCGGCGAATATCAATGGAGAGCTGACGGGGAAGAGCATTTGTTCAACCCGAGAACCATCCATTTGCTGCAGCAGGCTGTCCGAACCAATGACTATGCAACTTATAAAAAATATGCAGAGCTTGTGAAAGGGGAGAATGAGCAGCATCTTACGCTGCGCTCACTGCTCGAAATCAAGCCAGCCGGCGAACCGGTACCCCTGGATGAGGTTGAATCCGTAGAATCCATTATGCGCCGATTCAAAACGGGCGCGATGTCATTCGGCTCGATCAGCAAGGAAGCGCATGAGAGTATTGCGATCGGGATGAACCGCATCGGAGGCAAGAGCAACACGGGTGAAGGCGGAGAGGATCCGGCACGTTTCATCCCGGAGGCCAATGGCGACTCCCGCCGCAGCGCCATCAAGCAGGTGGCCTCGGGACGTTTCGGCGTAACCTCCAACTACCTGGTGAATGCGGACGAAATCCAGATTAAGATGGCGCAGGGCGCGAAGCCGGGTGAAGGTGGACAGTTGCCGGGCCGTAAAGTGTATCCTTGGGTAGCCGAGGTTCGTGGTTCGACGCCAGGTGTTGGCCTGATTTCGCCGCCGCCGCATCATGATATCTACTCCATTGAAGATTTGGCGGAGCTTATTTACGACCTGAAGAACTCCAACCCGCGTGCGGATATCAACGTGAAGCTTGTATCCGAGGTGGGTGTGGGGACGATCGCTGCAGGTGTTGCGAAGGGCCGCGCGGACATTATTCTGGTCAGTGGTTACGATGGTGGAACGGGGGCTTCGCCGCAAGGCTCGATCCGACATGCGGGTATGCCTTGGGAGCTTGGCCTTGCCGAGACCCATCAGACACTCATCATGAACAATCTGCGTGACCGCGTTGTGCTTGAGACGGATGGCAAAATGCTGAACGGACGCGACTTGGTGGTAGCGGCTCTGCTTGGGGCCGAAGAGTATGGCTTCTCTACGGCACCATTGGTTGCCGTCGGATGTATCATGATGCGTGTCTGCCAAATGGATACCTGTCCGGTTGGCGTAGCCACGCAGAATCCAGAGCTGCGTAAGAACTTTACAGGAGATCCGGAGCATGTTGCCAACTTCATGCGCTTTGTCGCTCAAGACATGCGCGAGTTGATGGCAGAGCTTGGTTTCCGCACCATTAATGAGATGATTGGACGTACCGATTGCCTGGATGCCGTCAAAGCGGATCATCACTGGAAGAAGAAAGGTGTGGATATCTCCGCATTGCTGTATACGCCGGAGCTTCCGGCAGGCAGCACTCGCTATCGCAGTCAAAGACAGAATCATGGTCTGGAAGAAACGCTGGATATGCGTTCACTGCTCAGCAGCGCTGCGCCTGCATTGGAATCGGGTGCAGCGGTGGAAGGAACGTTCCCAATCACAAACGTGGATCGTGCAGTGGGTACCATACTGGGCAGTGAAGTCACGCGCAAATACGGCGCTGCCGGACTACCTGAAGACACGATTCAATTTAACTTCGTGGGTTCCGCAGGCCAGAGCTTTGGTGCCTTTGTGCCGAAAGGGATGACGCTGACGGTGGAAGGGGATGCGAATGACTATATCGGTAAAGGCCTTTCCGGCGGCAAGCTGATCGTGAAGCCTTCGCCAAAAGCAACCTTCAAAGCCGAGGAGAACATTATTGCCGGTAATACCGCGTTCTATGGTGCTACAGGCGGTGAAGCCTACGTAAGAGGCATTGCTGGTGAGCGCTTTGCCGTTCGCAACTCGGGTGCGAACATTGTGGTTGAAGGCGTTGGTGATCATGGCTGTGAATACATGACCGGCGGCCGGGTAGTCGTGCTCGGCGAAACCGGACGCAACTTCGCGGCCGGGATGTCTGGCGGTGTAGCCTACGTCTATGATCCTGAAGGAACTTTTGTGGATCGCTGCAATCTGGAGATGGTACTCCTTGAGCGTGTGGAGGAAACAGTAGAAGCGGAAGCACTCCATCATCTTATCCAGCAGCATGAGCAGTACACCGGCAGTGTGCCGGCACAGCAAATTCTAGGAGATTGGGATCAGGCGCTCAGCCGTTTTGTCCGTATTATTCCGAAAGATTACAAGCGCATGCTGCTGCATATCGAGAAGGCTCAAGACCAAGGCCTGGCGGGTGAAGCTGCACTCCTCGCCGCTTTTGAGGCGAATATGAAAGAATTGGCTCGTACAGGGAACTAACATCTGATGTTATGATATTAGAAACCATATTGTGTTCTTTAATGAATGCAATGTGGTTTTTTTTCATATATAAATAAGTTACGATGAGTCTTATTAAGAAATTTGTATTTTCAACAAAATATTTCAAAAGAAAATTCGACAAAATTAGAACCGGAAGCATAGGACAAAGGCTCCATAAGACGACAGCATCATGTGGATTCGTTGGTTATAATATTGGTAAGTAAGTTGTTTAATAGGTTGTTGCTGTATACATGTAATTTCAACAAGTATGAGCAGCTGGGATGGAGAGGAAATTATAGATAAGCGAGGTAGTTGTGGAAATGAGTGTGGACAAGGAGAGAGGCTCCGGAAGCACCGAGCAGCGGCTTGACCAACAGAAAACGAACATCGACATCAATAAGCTCATGACTCAATTGGGAATCCATCCTGATAAATGGCTGCAAATGGAGGAATTACGAAAAGATTAGATAGGGTCTCATGGTGACGAGAAAATCCCCGACATGTTGTGATAGTAGTATCCTACACGTCGGGGATTTGTAGTTCTTGGGCGTAAAGCCGTTATTTCATGGCTCGTTCCATGCGAACAAATGCAATAAATCGCTTGGCTTCATCTTCAGTGAGCTTGCGGCCGTCCACTGTAAGGTTAAAGCGTTCCAATAAATCCTCATCGGATAGTTCAAGTCCGTCCACAAACGATCGAACCTCCGCATCAAGCACCGTCTTTTCCTGTGTCGTTCTCCCGATCAGATAATCTATGGATACGTCAAACAGATCTGCCAGGCGGGTCAATGTTTCGAAATCGGGCTTGCGCCGATTTTTTTCATAATGGGATAGTGCAGCACGTGTAATACCGACAGAGGTAGCGAGCTCTTCCTGAGTCCACCCATGTTGTTCACGTAATTCAGATATTCGTTCTCCGTAGTTCACGCATTGATCCCCCTTTCGAATGGCTTGTATCTATAGAAGTTAATTGAATAGATCTATAAGTTGAAATTGCCGGTTTATTATATACATAAAAAGACTACTTTTTATTGACTAGATACAATATGTATCGTATTATAAACATTAATAAGATACATATTGTATCTGCAATGTAAAGGTTTGGGTACAGTTAGTATCATTTTATCCAGTGCAGAAATGTCCCATACCAAAAAATTATAATAAGGAGCGGATGAGTTACCTCCAATGTTACGAGAACGGCAACACCAAATTACAGTAAAGATTAGAGTCATGCAGATCGGGGAATTAACCATTCATGGGAAAAGTCATTCCGTTACACCGCTTGAGTTGCTGCCAAGTGGTCTTGTATTCCTATGCCCTTGGGAAATACCGATTCATTCTAATGTTATATTGGGTTACGAAATCGATGATAATGTGGATCATATTCTGCTTTCAGGCCACATTGAATCAAGGGGACTCTTTTATGGACGCCAATTGTATCATACGGAATTCTATACAGATGGCGATAAAAAGACCCGTATCGTGGGTATGTTGAACCGAATGATGTTCGGTCACAGCGAATCGAATAAAATGAGTCTCTATAACTGAAACGTAATTCATGGATAGCCTGCAGCGAACAGGTATTCACGATGAATCATTATCATGGTTTATTGATATTCTACTATATTTATGTTGCTTGGTCATTAGTTCTTTTACCTTAAATCCTTGTGCATGATGTGGGATGGGTTTAGATTATCGTTGTTTTTCTCCTACTATAAATAAACTTGTTTATATGATTTCATATGCAGATTTATATTCAATCTTGAATTGGAGTTGTATATTTAGTTCATTGTAATCATGAAACCTCCTCGATACATATTTCTGCGAGTTCTTTATCCCCTGACCCTTGTTCACTATGAATTCAACGTATTTAATGATTCAACATTGACCTTTAACGGAACAGGATAAGGTCAATGCAATGGAGGGCATCACTGGATGAAAATGAGAAGGAAATGGGTCCTGTGGCTTCTAGCTATTCTTATACTGCTGCCTTCTGCGTATCTTCTGTATACGTATCAATCCATTAAATCGACAGCTAATCGGATTTACGAAGAACGGGAGCCTTCGCCTGTAGTCCCAACCTTCGTACAGGATCGGACGACAATTCAGGTCGGCGATAAAAATATGAGGGACGCTGATCCATTTACTGTTCTGGTTTTGGGCGTAGACCAAAGGCCCTATGATCGTGGGCGATCCGACGTCATGATATTAATGGCAGTAAACCCTGCAAAGGGGTCAGTACTGATTTTTAATATCCCACGTGATACGAGGACTGATATTGTAGGACATGGAACGGTGGATAAAATCAATCATGCCTATGCCTTTGGAGGCGTTGAGATGTCGGTCAGCAGCGTCGAGAATTTTTTGCAATACCCTATCGATTACTACATTAAAGTAGACATGGAGGGCTTCTCCAGCATTGTAGATTCATTGGGTGGAGTCACCGTAAATAACAATATGGGGTTCGCATATGCTGGCTATGACTTTGATGAGGGGAAGTTGAACTTAAACGGTGATGAAGCACTGGCATTCTCGCGTATGCGCTTTGAAGATCCTAATGGAGACTTAGGTAGAAATACAAGGCAACGGGAAGTTCTGAAAGGGATCTTAAATAAGTTAATAAGGATTTCGACTGTGTTTAAACTGGAATCACTTCTGGATAACATTGGGAGCAGTGTCAAAACGGATATTTCGTTTGAAGAGATGAAGATGTTTGTAACAGAGTACCGTCAAAAACTGAAAAGGGTTGAGCAGGTTGAAATTGCTGGCCACGGTCAAAAAATGAATGGAATTTGGTATTATATCGTCGGTGATCAAGAAAGAGAAAAGATAACGTCTACTTTAAGAGCGTATATGGAATGACTCGTAACACAAAACCCCCTTTTTGAGTAGAGGGGGTTTTGTGTGTGAAGGAGAATAACGAAGTTTTAGGTTATTTTGATTGTTTTTTGAGTAGGGGGATTGAACAGACTATCTTCCAATGATTTGATCAATCGTGGTTTGAAATACGTCCGCTAACCTTGTTAGCGTTTCCAGATTTGGTTCTCGGCGATCCTTTTCATAATGTGATAAAGAAGCCCGACTGATTCCAATGCGCTCGGATAGCTCTTCTTGGGTCCAACCATTTTGCTCCCGCAATTTTGCAATGCGAGATCCATATGACATTCATACTCACCTCTCTACAAATTCCATTAATTTAGAGAAAACATACATCATATAAAAACATCTAATATGATACAAAATGTATCTTAATTTCGGTCTATCGTCAATACATATTGTAGCAATTATTTAAAATTTAGAAAAAAATGTATCTTTAACCTTCTAATATAATGGACATTTCAGGTCCTATAGTCTTAACATGATTTGATTTATTTACGTTTGACAAAGAGTAACAATTTATATAGAATTTTTATTGTGGATACATTATGTATCATTCTGTGCATAGAATAGATGCATCAATCCCGAAAGAGGAGATGACGGGATGAAAGAAGTGATGATGTATTGCGTCAGTTGCTGTCGGATGCTTCCCATCACCCAATGCCACAACTTGTATAAAACCGGCTTCTATAAGCATAATGTTCCGGCGGGAGTCTGCAAGGAGTGTCAATCGGCTTTGTTGGTGCATTACAAGTAGACGGCTCCATTCCTATGCAGTGTAGGGGTCATGCATTTCAACAATTTTGTCCTTTGCCCTAGTATTGTATAATTGTGAAGATTGACATGATACAAGGGCAAAGGAGAATAGATTACATGAAGCAGGAACCGCTGGTAAGACTGCTCGGGGTTACGAAGAAAATCTCGTCCAAGGTTTTGGTAGATCATGTGACTTTAGATATCCCCCCTGGACAAATCTTCGGATTTCTTGGGCCGAACGGAGCAGGCAAGACAACGACCATTCGCATGATGGTCGGGCTGATGTCCATTACCCAAGGGGATATTACCATCGGGGGTTACAGCATACGGAAGAATTATGAACAGGCAGCCGCTCAGATTGGGGCGATTGTCGAGAACCCTGAGATGTATAAATTTTTGTCTGGTTATAACAATCTGAAGCATTTTGCGCGTATGATGCAAGGCATTACCAAAGAACGTATCGATGAGGTCGTGGAACTTGTCGGTCTCGGGAATCGGATTCATGAGAAAGTGCAGACCTATTCGCTGGGGATGCGCCAACGGCTTGGCGTGGCACAGGCACTGCTGCACCGGCCGAAGCTTCTGATCCTGGACGAGCCTACGAATGGCTTGGATCCGCAGGGCATTCGGGAGCTGCGTGATTATTTGCGCAGATTGACGCAGGAGGAAGGGACGACCGTATTCGTCTCCAGTCATTTGCTGTCTGAAATGGAACTGATGTGTGATACCGTTGGCATTATACGTCACGGCAAGCTGATTGATATCCGTCAGCTGCGTACGGCTGAGGGAGAACGGGTGTTTGAAGAGACCGCATTTACCGTCAATGATGCGGATGCAGCGGCAGCGCTGCTCCAGGAATATCAAGCGTCAGCCCGCGATCACCGAATCATTGTTCGCGGCGACGAGAATATGATTGCGGATATCAACGCGGCATTGGTTGGGGCAGGTATACGCGTATATGCCATTCAGCCGGTGACCCGTTCGCTAGAGGATCAATTTTTGGAAATGACGGGAGGGGGATCCGTTGTTGAATAACTTTACCCGTCTTGTTGCCAATGAGAATATGAAAATTTACTATCGCGTAAGGACATGGGTCATGCTGGCGATTCTCCTCTTGTTTAATGCGGCCATGCCTATCATGCTGTACTATACGAATGCCCCGATGGATGTCTGGACCGTATTTACATGGACGGAGAGTTTCACCATCTACCTAAGTACAATATTTACGGTAATTATCGCTGCGGATATCGTGGCCGGGGAATTTGCCGGAGGCACCATCAAATTGCTGCTGATCCGGCCGTGGAGCCGAGGGAAGATTCTGTTGTCCAAATTCACATCCCTGATTCTATTCGGTCTGCTCTGTGCGGGAATTACGGCCGTGGCAGGGATCGCTATGTCGCTGCTGTTGTTTTCCGGCAACACCGGATTATCGGACGGATTCGCGGGATCATCGATGAACAACTCGCTGCTTCTCCTGTTGACCGATACGATCCAGGCGCTGGTCATCTCGTTAATTGCGTTTATGCTCTCTACGGTGTTTCGTTCTGGCGGTCTGGCGATTGGATTATCGCTGATGCTCTTGTTCACCAAGGATATTTTCGGTTTTATCTTTAATCCGGAGCGGTTTGAATGGGCGAAGTATTTACTCTTTCTCCACATCGACCTAAGCGGCTATATCCAATCGCCTGTCGGACCGGGAGGAGTGGGGCTGAGTTTCTCCATCACGATTCTGGTTGTTTATTGCTTGTTGTTCATGCTTATCTCTTGGTTGGCCTTTACGAAGAGAGACGTTGCAGCTTAATTTATGGTTAAGGAAAAGAGCTCCTTCTACCCCTGTGAATCACATGGATGGGAAGGGGCTCTTTGATTATGTCGGCTGAAAGACCGGGCCGATCGATATGAAGGGTTCGGGTGGTCGTCCATACGCCAGGTTAACCTGCTTCCGAGCGCTGAAGCGGCAGTGTGGTGTCCGTTGACTCCGCAGCTTCTTGAGTCGAGGTTTGATGCTCCATTCGGCTTGCTCCATTGAGGAGTCCGCCTTCCATAACGATCAGGGAAGCGGCGTAAACATCCCCGTACATCTGTCCCGTAGGTGTGATGGTCAGTTTGTTTTCCGCCGTCACATCGCCATACACCTTGCCGGCCACGATAACTTCCCGAGCGGAGATATTGGAGCGGGCAATCGCTTCTTCGCCGATAGTTACACAGCCTTGGCTTTCGATGGAGCCGTTAAAGCGCCCGTCAATCCGCAGATTATCCTCGCATTGCAGCACGCCCTCAACTTCACTACCTGGTCCAATCAGCGTATCTGTTCGCTGGGCAGCCCGCTTGTTCTTGTTTTTCTTTTTCATATTACATTCCTCCTCATAAATGAATGGATGGTGCTTACTGCAGATAAGGCAAAGGGTTAATCGTCTGGTTGTTTTTGACGACCTGGAAATGAAGATGAGGACCTGTGCTTCGCCCGGAGGATCCCAGCTTGCCAATGGATTCACCTTGCTCGACATGATCGCCTACCGACACGGCCAGACTGTCCAGATGCATGTACCAGGTCTCCAGACCATTCGGATGTTTGACTACGATATAAAGCCCTCGGGCTCCGCTGCGTTCCGCTGCCGTCACCTCACCAGCGCCTGCTGCATAGATCGGATCGCCGGTTTTACCGGCAATATCGATGCCGGCATGATAGGCCGAACGCCCGGTAAAAGGATCGCTCCGATAACCGAAATTCGATGTCAGCCGTTTAGAGGTGGTTGGCCACAGTGAGGGTGTGCCTTCACGTTTCTCTTGGGTCTCCTGGGCTTGATCCAGCGTACGCGGAATATGACGCTCCATACGTGAAATCAACTGCTGAATCTCCTCGAAATCATCATGGGTCTCCCTTGCGAGACTTAACATTTCATTCTCATGAACGGCAATGAATTCCCCTCCGACATGCTGCTTATCCTCAGCTGTGATGGAGGAGGTCTGTCCTGACAAGCTGCCGTGCTTCTGAATAAACTGCTGAAGCTCCTGCTCCAGCTGCTGAACGCGCTCCATCTGGACCTTCGTTTGCTCTGCTTCACCCGACAGCTGAATGATGGCTTTGTTTAAGCGTTCAATGGCTTCCTCCTTGTCGGTGACCGTCACTTCCATCTTTAAGGCTTCCAGGCTTCTGAGCATCAGCTGCTGTTCCAGCCCTGAGATCGTTTGGGCCGACTGGATCTGCAGGGAAACGATCAGTCCGGCGATGGACAAAATAGCGGCCGCGGGCACCGCTATCATTAGAGGCTTGGACAGATGGATCTGTTTGACTGAATGCTGGGCATCCCGAAGCACCAGCAGGGTTAAGCGTTGTTTACGGTGTGTGGTTTTCATGGCATCTCCCTTCCATACATCATTTATGAATCATGGTACCCGCTAGACTTGGCCAGCTCCTTATCTAGTATGTATTCTATTCTCTCGAAGAACATGTCAAAAATTATTAGATAAGAGAACTTATTCAGTATGGTGCGTCATTGGGTAATTGAATAAATACATATGGAATTGGTCAATGATGTAGTGTAGTTATTCGGTTCAAAATACGACTATTATTCATGCTGAGGAGGCTGTCGATATGGTATGGCTTCTGGTTGCACTTATTACTTTTATTTTGCAG
This sequence comes from Paenibacillus sp. FSL K6-1330, assembly GCF_037976825.1. Classification (NCBI taxonomy): domain Bacteria; kingdom Bacillati; phylum Bacillota; class Bacilli; order Caryophanales; family Paenibacillaceae; genus Paenibacillus; species Paenibacillus sp. FSL K6-1330. The sequence continues at coordinate 6,198,985 of NZ_CP150269.1, read as the reverse complement.
ATGGTTGCAGTGCTGTTGCTGGAGTTTCGGAATCCGTCCAAGGCCGTGGCGTGGCTGTTTATTTTATTTTGCCTCCCATTGATCGGGTTTGTACTCTATTTCTTTGTGGCGAGGGACTATCAGAAGCGGTTGAAGATTCGCAAGCGGGGCTCCAGACTGTTTCAGGAACTCAGGGGGCACCTATGGGATCGGGCCGCCGTTGTTCGGCACAAGGAAGATATGAACAATGCCGGATTTCATCACAATGATCGTTTGTTCAATCTGCTTAATCACTTGTCGGAGAGTCCGATTACAGGGTGTAATCAGAGCCGAGTGTTGACGGATGGGAAAGAGACTTACGCTGCCATGCTGAGCGCGATGGAGCAGGCCAAAGATCATATTCATGTGGAGTTCTATATCTTTCGTCATGACCGGATCGGCACGAAGTTTCAGGATGTCATGATTCGAAAGGCACGGGAAGGCGTCAAGGTACGTCTGGTTTGTGACGGGCTTGGCAGTTACAAACTCAAGAAAACGTTCATTCAGCGGTTTAAGGAATCGGGAGTGGAGTTCTATTTCTTCCTGCCCGCCATGGTTTCGATGTTCAGCCGCAGAATCAATTACCGGAATCACCGTAAAATCGTTGTAGTGGATGGCACGATCGGTTTTCTTGGCGGGATTAACGTCGGGGACGACTATCTGGGCGAATATCCGAAAATGGGCTACTGGCGCGATACGCATCTGGAAGTAAAGGGGGATGCAGTCTATTTCTTGCAAAATGTGTTTCTGCACGACTGGAAGCTTGCTTCCGGGGAGCGTATTGCGGATTTCGGGCTGTTCCCGGAGCATCAATGCACCGGGGATGAGCAAATACAAATTTTGAGCAGCGGACCGGATCTGAGCTGGAATGCCATTCAGGAGATGTGCTTCGGGGCGATTTCCGTAGCCAAGGAACGGATATGGATCACAACGCCGTACTTCATTCCCGATGAAGGGATATATGAGGCGCTGAAGACGGCAGCGGTGAGCGGTGTGGATGTACGGATCATTATTCCGGATCGTGCCGATTCCCGTTTTGTGAAGATGGCAAGCTTGTCCTACGTAGAAGAGCTGCTGGCAGCTGGAGTTACCTTCTACGAGTATGAAAAAGGATTCATCCATGCCAAGGTGCTCATTGTGGACGAACTTCTCGGTTCGGTCGGTACGGCGAATATGGATATGCGGAGTTTCTTCTGTAATTTTGAGCTGACAGCCGTACTGTTTGATCAACTGCCGATAGAACAGTTGGTTGCGGATTTTAAGGAGGATCTCAAACAGAGCAGGCAGATTGATGCGGAGAGGTTTCGTCAGCGCGGAAGATGGCAGAAAGCAGCCGAAATTTTATGCAGGATGCTGTCACCCTTACTATAAGTGTAACATCTTACATCAGGTGTAAGAGTGTTGAAAGGGCAAGTGAAATTCAGGAAGAAACCTGAAAGTTCTATGTCCAGCATTTATTATATGATAGAATATTTATAAGAGTTTCACTTATAAATATAAATTAGCTTATTTTTCATAAGTTGAACGGGGGAGATTTATGTCAAGTGATGTGAAGATTCTTGCGCAAGTGAAAGCGGAGCAGCAGAAGCCGGAGAATCCCAAGGCAGGCTCAACCACCTTGAAGCTTCTCCGTCGTCTGGTGTTCTTAACTTTCGGTGCGGTATTGATGGCAGTAGGGCTGGAGATCTTTCTGGTACCCAACAGAATTATTGACGGAGGCATTACCGGTGTATCCATTATGGTTTCCCATATCACCAATGTTCCGCTAGGTGTATTCCTGACCTTGTTCAACCTTCCATTTTTATTTATGGGATATAAACAAATTGGGAAAACCTTTGCATTATCCACGCTGTTCGCCGTCGTGATCATGTCCATTGGAACTTATTTTCTACATCCCGTGGATCCGATCACCATTGATCCGCTGCTTGCGGCCGTGTTCGGCGGCGTTCTACTCGGAATCGGGGTTGGTCTTGTTATCCGGTCCGGCGGCTCCTTGGACGGAACGGAAATCGTGGCTATTCTGATCAACAAAAAGACGCCGTTTTCTGTCGGTGAAATCGTGATGTTCATTAACGTATTTATTCTTGGCAGCGCAGGATTTATTTTCGGTTGGGATCATGCCATGTACTCGCTGATTGCTTATTACCTGGCGTTTAAACTGATTGATATTACAATTGAAGGCATTGATCAATCCAAATCGGTTTGGATTATCAGTGATAAGCATAAGGAGATCGGTGATGCGCTGACCCAACGTCTTGGGCGCGGTGTAACCTATCTGGAGGGAGAGGGCGCTTATTCCGGCGACAGCAAGAAAGTTATCTTTGTTGTCATTACCCGTCTGGAAGAAGCGAAGCTCAAATCCATCGTAGAAGATTGGGATTCCCAGGCTTTTGTTGCCATCGGGAATATCCATGACGTGAAGGGCGGCCGCTTTAAGAAGAAGGCCATTCATTAATGCACCAATATTCCGATGTTCCACCCATGTTGAGAGTTAACACGGGTGGAACATTTTTTTGTTAAGGGACATCTGCGTGCAAGCGAAGTGCCTTTTTTTCCCGTCCATATTGACGAATGATTCTTGCCATCGCCTGCACAGCCGCAGATTGACCGATAGCCTGGTTAACGGTTCCGGTGAAATAAAGTCCTGATTCAGGGTGATGGAAGGCAAAGGCGCCGGATTGACCCCAGTGACCGATGAGTCCTCGTCTCAAGCCAAATGGAGAAAGCGGCTGTCTTGAAATGCCGGTGCCATAGAAAAAGGGGCCAGGTGCCCAGAGAAAATTCCATTCTCTTTGGAGTTCCACCAAATCACCTATCGGAAACAACTCCCCATTAAAAAAGGCCCGCAGGAAAATCATCGTTTCCCTTGCCGTTGAGACGATACCGCCTTCCGCTCCGATTGACGCCATATACTGCGGAAGGTCCAAACGCTTCTTCTTATAATAGAATGGAACAGGAGTCGTATCCTCCGGGTTATGATAGAAATACGTCTGTGTCAGATTCAGCTTGTCGAAGATGTATTCCTTGAATACGCTCTGAATGGAGTCACCCTTGATATTCTCGATGATCAGCCCAAGCAGCCGATAGTTGGTGTCGGAATATTGGGCTTTTTTCTGCTGTCCCGGTATGAATTTAGGCTTTCGCCGTCTCGCTGCATTCAATGTTTTGTCCAGACTCCAAGCCTGATCATGCCCGGCGATGAGCTCCGAGAAGACGTCTCCTGAAAAATAGTCCGGGATGCCTGACGTATTGGACATTAACTGTTTGACGGTAATTTCTTCGGTGTAATCCCTGTTCTCCATCATATGGAGTCCCGCGATGATCTCTTTTGAAAGGTACTCGCTGATGGGATCATCGAGCCCAAGCCGCTGCTCCGCTCGTAACTTCAAGATTACGGCTGTCACATACAATTTAGTCACGCTGGCAATGAAATAGCGGTCCTCAGTCTGCATCTCCCCGCCGCTGCTGACAAGGGAGAGTGATTGCTTCTGGTCCTCGACGCACAAAACCGTGCTAAACACATTTCTTTTATTGGCGATCTGAGCCAACCATTTATCCAGAAGCGACTGCTCCAGGGCTCTTCCCATTCTCCATATACCTCCCATGGATCCTAATTTATCGATACCTTATGCAGATTCATGTCTCTTGCTGTTTCCGCAAACGAGCGGCACGAATGAAATCCTCAGCGGCTTCGTCCATCATATGGATCATCCTGTCGTCATCCACGCTCTCGGTGAACAAATCATTGGCTAGCATGACACAGAGACCTGTCTGAAAGGTTTGCATTTTCAAAAAAATCGATTGCAGTTCCTGATCAGAAAATCCCGCAAGCTCCGGGTCCAACTTCATTAACCCGATAACCTCACGAATTTGTTCCGGGGTATTCTTCATATGGGGATTGTTCTTCATGATCAAATCCCGGTAGAGTACAGGGTATTCCTTCGCAAATCGCAGACTTGCCATGCCGATATCCCGGAACGGCTGACCGGATTGCTGCTCTGCAATCAACCCTCTGGCCACCTGAAAGGCCTTTTCGACGACCTGTTGAACCAGTTCTTCAGCATCGTTGAAATTGACATAGATTGGCGCGATGGAGCTGCCCAGTCGTTCGGCTACTTTTCGAATCGTAATGGACTCGATTCCATCCGTCTGAGCAATGTCAAATGCGGCTAGCACGATATCTTGTTTGGTGAACTTCGTTTTTGGTGCCATTGCTGTCTGCAACTCCTTAGATTATTTATATGTGAAACAGTCGATACATATCACATGATATATATATATTAATTATAAATAACAATTGGACCGGGTTCAACCTTTTCGTATAAGGTGTTGCTGGAGGTTTATTTGTAAATCCAGTAAAATCCACTTATAATAAGAACACATGTTTGTTAAAATATGAAATAGTTCAACATACAGCAGTAAAGGATCAGAGGGGAGGAAGAGGAGTGGCTCGTACGTTATATGAACGGATAACTACCAAACAGACTTTAAACAGAGTGAAGGAAGAGAGGATGCCCTTCGATTGGTCCATCAATCCGTACCGCGGATGCGGGCATGGCTGCAGCTTTTGTTATGCCCGTGCGTTCCAATCCTTTATCGGCATGGGGGCGGAGGATGAGTTTCAGCACCATATCTTTATGAAGTCGAATGCAGCCGAAGCGCTGGAGAAGCAGTTATCGAGTGCAGCGAGGAAGTTTGATCATGATATTGAAGCGATGCGCAGATTTATTGGACAGGTTACGATCGGTACGGCAACCGATCCATACCAGCCGATCGAGAGCAAGGAGGGCATTACGAGGGAGTGTTTGAAGCTGCTTGCTAAATACCGCATCTCCACAAGCATTACAACGCGCTCTCCGCTCGTGCTCAGAGATATGGACATATTGACCCGAATGGAGAATGTGTCCGTTAACATAAGTCTCAACACGCTGAATGGGGACATCATCCGGAAGCTGGAGCCGGCATCGCCTCATCCGGAGGGCAGGCTCGATACGATTCACCGATTATCGGCTGCAGGCATAAGAACGGGCTTGTTTGTGGCGCCTGTGCTGCCCTTTTTGACGGATAAGGAGTCGGAACTGAAGGATCTCCTGTCGCAGGCGAAGGTAAGGGGCGTTTCCTTTGCCATGATCTCGTTACTGAGACTCTCGCGCGACGTGAAGAAATGGTATATCGAAACACTTAAACACCAGTTTCCCGAAGTGGTTCAGCCTTACCGCGAGTTATATGGACAGGGCGCATATGCCGAAGAGCATTACGTGCGTTCCTTCAAATCGATGGCAGCCAGGCTGCTGAATGAATATGAGCTGAATGGACTGACCTCGGAGGCATCGGCTGCTGCCGTGAGCAAGGCTGGGGCGATCGAAAGCGTGACTTCTCAACAGAACGGGACGCAGGTGGAAGGCGCTCGCGATCACCTTCTTTCAGTGGGGGACTTGGTTGCTCCTGCACAGCCAAGGAAGCTGCCACAACCGGCAGCGCCGGTCTCCGGTGAGGAGCTAATGCCGGATGTTGAACAGCTATCCTTTCCTTTTTGAGGCTCCCTTACCTTGGGGCTTCAGATGTCGGATGACGTTCTCGATCGGTTGCGGAGACAAGGTCTGAAGCAGGTCGCCCTTCTCTCTTAGCCGTTCTTCAATGTTCAGCAGATGAAAATCCGTGGGAGAAACATCCTGACGGACCTCATCCCAAGTGAGCGGCGTGGAGACGGTCCCCAGCCGTCGGGCCCGTGGGGTATACGGAGCGGCGAGCGTCCTTCCGCTGTAGTGTTGAAGATAATCGAAATAGATTTTATCGCCGCGATTCTTCTTAAGTCGTTCGATGGTGAACAGCTTGGGGAACTTCTCGGTTACATACTGCCCCACGAATTGGCCGACCGTGCGAAGTTCATCGAACGTAATGCCTTCCGGAATCGGCACGATGATCTGCACCCCGGTTGCTCCTGAGGTTTTTGGGACGGAGGACAGGCCCAAGGAGCTCAGGACGTCCCCTACAATCGCAGTCGCCTCCATGATCCGCGGCTCCTCCGGCAGCGTTGGATCCAGATCAATCATCCATTCGCAGGGCAGATTGCTGCCTGCAAGGTGTAGTGAAGGGTGAAACTCAAGCGCTGCCAGGTTCCCCAGCCAGAGCAGCTCCGGCAGTCCGTTGAGCAGCACGTAGTTAATATTTTCGTGCACATAGGTCTGCACAAAAGGCGGCAGCGGCTCCGGCGCATTTTTCTGATAGAAGGATTCGCCCTCGGCCCCGTGCGGATACCGGATGGTCGTGAGCAGTCTGCCCCGGCAGTACCGGAGCAGGAACGGGGAGATGGCCGCAAGCTTTTGCAGATACATCGCTTTAGTAATGCCGACTTCCGGCCATAGCGGTTTGTCGGGATTCGTAATTTGAATCTCCTGTCCCTCGATCATTAGGGTCCCTTTGACGGTACGAGCCATATGGTTTACACCCCCTCAATCGATACGAGTTTGGGATGGCGCATCATGCCATCCTGACTCCATTCAAGAAATGTGACCTGAACGGAAAGCGGCTGGCTAAGCCAGGCCAGCTGTTCTTTCTTCAGGTCGGTATGGAGCGTACTCCATATCGCATCAGCACGATGGCTTTCGGCATATTGCAGCAGCCGCTTCTTCGTCTGCTCATTAAGCCCCAGGGAAGCCCGGCCAATGTAGTTACCGTCGTCATCGGCAATGACGAGGCTGGCGACACGGCCTTCCCTGATAATCATGGCGACGGCGGAGGCTGTCATGTTCACGGCGATCTTTTTCTTGTACCAATCCCGATGTTTCTTGCCTTCACGATAAGGAGAGGAGAGGCGCTTCATCACAATGCCCTCCCATCCCCGTTCTTCGGCCCAACTCCATAAATGCTCGCCTTCAAGAAACAGATCCGCGGTCAGCAGGCCCGGTGTGTCGGAAACGATTTCCTTCAGGCGGTGGTGACGTTCAAGATAGGGCAGCTTACGCAAGTCTTGGTCGCCGTCCACCAGAATGTCGAAGAGAACATAAGTAAACAGAGGAGCATTCGTGCTGATCGCACGCGAACGCTCCCGCTGAAGAACCTTCTGAAACACGGGACGACCCAGCTCCGGATGAAAATAGACAACCTCGCCATCCAAAAGAAGACGCCGATCCTGCAGGCCGGATAATGCCTGAACGACTTCGGGATACAGAGACGTTTTATCGAGCAGCTTGCGGGAATATAACGATACGCGGTTCTGGTCAAGTCCGGCCAGAATGCGCACGCCGTCCCATTTCAGCTGATAACCCCAATCCTCGCCTGTCGTGATTTGATCCGTCGAGATCGGTGCCATCGGCTCTTTGGGCAGCAGATTCTGCATTTGTCCCATACGGATCAGGATGTGGAGTCGGATTTCTTGGATTTGGTTGTTCGGCGCTTCGGCTTCGGTGCGTCAAGCTCGCCTTCCCCGCCGCTGACCTTGGCAGCCGGTTCTTTGGCAGCTGTCTTCCGGGTTGGTTTACGCGGCTTCGGTTTGGTGCCTGGATCCGTTCCGATTGGCTTTACGGCTTCGATGCTTGCCTGGAGGGCAGCCATCAGATCGACAACGTTGGTCTCCTGACGAGCAGGGGCAATCTTGATCTCTTCACCGGACACTTTGCTGTTGATCAGATCCAGCAGACGTTCGCGATAATCATCCGTATATTTCTCTGGGTCAAAGGGAGTTGACAGCTGGTCAATCAGCAGTTTGGCCATATCAAGTTCCTTGGAGTTGACCTCGGTTCTTTCAGGCAAATTCGGGACCTGGGAGATCGGCCGGATCTCATCCGGGTAGAAAATCGTCTCGATCGACAAGCATTCATCGAGCACCCGGATCGCGGCCAGACTGCTCTTCGAGCGAATTGCGATTTTGGCGATGCCGATTTTGCCTGACTGCTTCATCGCTTCCAGCAGGAGCCGGTATGCGTTTGCACCTGCTTGATCCGGCGAGAGATAGTACGTCTTTTGAAAATAAATCGGGTCAATTTCGGTCAGATCCACAAAGTCCAGAATGGTAATGTTTTTGCTGTTCTGTTCCGCGAGCTGCTCCAACTCTTCTTTCTCGAACAGTACAAATTTCCCCTTCTCATATTCGTACCCCTTCGTAATTTCCTCCCAGGCCACTTCCTCTTCACATACCGGACATTTGCGGATGTAAGAGAGCGGGCTGCCGCACTCCTTGTGAATGTAGCGCATCGAAATATCCTTATCTTCCGTAGCCGAGAACATTTTGACGGGCACGTGCACCAGACCAAAGCTGATCGCGCCCTTCCATACCGTATGCATTCTATGAAACCTCCTATCAAATTTTAATATGTTTGGGTATGACCGTGTAGTAAACGCAATAAACGACTGCTATAAATTTTTGTACTACCTCTATTAGTGTGCCCAAAAAAAGACTCTAGTATGAGTTATAGCTCAGGATTGCATAATTAGAACCCGTTTGTGGCATATTGACGATGAACTCTGCCTGTATAAGGAGGTAATTTTCGTTATGATGGAGCCTAGAGAAACCGAAACGTCTGAAGAGATACAGAAGGACAGAGCCTCGGATCATTCCGCTGCAGAACCGGTGAACGGGGAGATGGTGGATTGGAACAGCCTAACTTCGGAGGAGAGCGAGATCTCTCGGGAATCTACGATGTTCGATATTGACCGGATGATCAACGAAGGCCTTGGCGGAGGCAATGTCACCCTGGATAACGGGCTGATCGGCCCTTCCACAACCGATACGATGGACGTCGTGGACGAATCGCCAAGAAATATGGAGAAGGAGGACTAAACGTATGGAGATACAGAGAGCCGTGGAGATTTTTAACTCCAAGGATACTTACAAGGTCAACCTGGGAGGGGAGTCCGTGTGGATCGAGCATGTGGATCAGCAGAACGGGATGGCCACCGTTCAGGTTGGTTCCCGTCCGACCAATACACTGACTGTGAACGTAGACCGGCTGAAAGAAGGCGAATAGCTTATTGTAGGGGCTCTTTAGCTCCGTCTAATCAGTTAATAAACACGAAAAACACACCTTGTACGGGTCCCATATCGTTGGAAACCGGATAAGGTGTGTTTGTGTTGACTACGTCGTTAACGAATCCCTCTGAAAAATAATCGGATATCATCAGCCAACAAATCAGGAGCTTCCAATGCGGCGAAATGGCCGCCTCGGTCGAATTCTGACCAATGCAGGATGTTGTACTGGCGCTGAGCCATGCTCCGAATGGAAAGGTCCTTGGGGAAGACCGCCACGCCCGTGGGCACCGAGGAATAGGGTGCTGGCGCTCCCCAATTACTGGAGCTTTCTTTATAGATTCTTGCAGATGAGCCTGCTGTAGCTGTGAGCCAATAGATTGAGACATTTGTAAGAAGCAGATCGAGATCAACCGCATCCTCAGGGAGATCTGCCGTTGGATCTGTCCATGCCTTAAACTTCTCCACAATCCATGCAAGCTGACCAACCGGGGAATCTGTTAAGCCATAGGATAGTGTCTGCGGTCTGGTTGCTTGAAGGACGGCATATCCGGACCCGTCAAATCCGCCACCGGCTAATTCACCATAGCGCAGCTGCTCTGCAGCCGTAAGGTTCTCGGTTTCAGCAGGATCTCCGGTTGGGAACACCGACAAACCATTACAGTGAACGCCAATGATACGCTCTGCAGCGATCCGGCCAAGTTCAGCCGAAACCAAACACCCGGTATCTCCACCTTGAGCTCCATAGCGTTCATAGCCCAAGCGACGCATTAATTCATCCCACGCTCTAGCTACTCGCTCGATGTTCCATCCCCGTTCCGTTGTATGCCCGGAGAAGCCGAAACCTGGAAGGGAGGGGATCACGAGATGAAATGCATCGGACGGATTTCCACCGTACTTGCCTGGGTTGGTGAGCGGTTCAATCATATGTATAAATTCTACAATCGATCCTGGCCAGCCATGGGTAACGATTAGAGGCAGTGCATCAGGCTCAGGGGAGCGAACATGCAGGAAGTGGATATTTTGTCCATCGATGGTGGTCGTGAATTGAGGAAATTCATTCAGCATGGCTTCATATTTACGCCAGTCATATGAATTCTTCCAATAAGTTGATAGCTTCTTTAGGTAAGACAGCGGCGTGCCATAATCCCAGTGGTTATCCTCCAGATCATCAGGCCAGCGAGTACGGGCCAAACGTTCCTTAAGATCAATCAGGTCCGAATCCAGAATTTCAATGTGAAAGGGAGTTATAGTTGTTTCGGAAAAAGGGGCTGTGTTCGGTATGTTTGTTATATTCATTGTCATCCTCCTCAAGGTTTTTATCATGGTTTATCTTTGTTCTGGTTTAACTATAAGGCTTGATCTTTGACTACATCGTGTCAGTGTTTGATACCTGGGTTGACGTTTCTTTTCTCATCCCAAACTTAAAAGCGAAACCCATGTTCTTGCAGCGGCTTGGGAGGACCGATATAATGAAGATCAAGTATTTTAAGATATGGGCAAACTAAGTAAAGGGTGGGTTATCAGTGAACAATGGCCGTACGGAGGGCCGGTTTCGAATGAGTTCAAGCAGTCTGGAAGAGACGGAGCAGCTTGCTGCTTGGCTAGCCGCTAGGGCCGAGCCAGGGACTGTCATCGGCCTGGACGGAGATCTTGGAGCAGGAAAAACGGCATTTTCCCAACAATTTGCACGGCACCTTGGTGTGAACGGGGTTGTGAATAGCCCGACATTTACGATTATTAAAGAATATGAGGGGCGTCTGCCGCTCTACCATATGGATGTGTACCGTTTGTCGATCGATGAAGCGGATGAGCTCGGGCTGGATGAGTACTTTTTTGGAGAAGGGGTTTGTCTCGTGGAGTGGAGCAGCCTGATCACCGAACTTTTGCCGGAGCGTTATCTGCATGTCCAGCTTGAAACGACAGGCGAAACTAACCGGATCATCACACTTTCAAGCCAGGGCGAGCCCTATGGCGAGTGGTGCCGGGATTTGAATGAAAAATGGGGTAGCTGGAATGAACAACAATGACACGAAGCCGCAGCAGCGGTTTTTGGCGCTGGATACGTCTACGGCATCGCTGACGGTATCCGTGATGGAGCAGGACAAGCTGCTGTCGGAAGTGAACACGAATGCGGACCGCAACCACTCGGTGCATCTGCACCCGGTGATGGCACAGGCGCTTGCGGAAGCAGGCCTCGGCATGGACCAGATGGACGGCATTGCCGTAGGAGTAGGTCCGGGTTCTTATACGGGGATCCGGATTGCGGTAACGGCTGCCAAAACATTGGCATGGGCTAATCACATCCCGGTTGTCGGGGTATCCAGCCTGCATGCCTTGGCATGGGGGGGCTTGAACTCCGGATGGCATCAAGCCGAGCCGAAGAAGGGAGTCCACTGGGTCATTCCGCTGCTGGATGCAAGACGGGGACAAGTGTACACGGCATTATTCGCTGCCGATTCAGAGAGCCAAGAGGATGCGCCGATACGTATGGAGGCAGACGGTATTCGCCTGATGCAATCCTGGGTGGAGGCCATACAGGAACGGATCAGCAAGCTGCCTGAAGAGGAGCGCCCGATTTGCCTTTGGTTTACTGGGGAAGTGGAGCTTCATGCCGAAACCGCTCGCGGGCTTGAGCCTGGGTTTGGAGACGGGCTGCATATTCATCCGTATTCGCTTGAAGGCCGCTGGATGGGGTACTTGGGAGCAGCCAGGTTGCTCGCTGGGGAAGCGGATGATGTGCATACACTGGTGCCCAATTATACACAGCTTTCCGAAGCGGAAGCGAACCTGCTGCGTAAGCGGTGAAGGGAGCGTAGGATTCGTCATGGATCAGCAGAAGAAGCCGGTAAATGGTGAAGACGGTTTGTCCTTTCGGTTGATGACCCTGGAGGATATTCCGGAGGTTCTCGTGGTGGAGCGTGAAGCGTTCACCGTGCCTTGGACCGAGGAAGCTTTTCACAATGAGCTGAAACTGAATCATTTCGCACGTTATATGATTATGGAGTACGAAGGCAAGACGGTTGGATATGCGGGCATGTGGACGATCGTTGACGAAGCACACGTTACGAATATTGCGCTGCTGGAGCAGTACCGCGGACGCAAGTGGGGCGATCGACTGCTTACGGAACTGATGAAGACCGCTGCCTATATGGGAATGGAGAAAATGACGCTGGAAGTTCGGGTATCCAATCACGTTGCCCAGCACTTATATACCAAAAAAGGGTTTAAACCAGCCGGTGTCCGGAAGGGGTATTATTCCGATAACCAGGAAGACGCACTCATCATGTGGGCAGATCTGCCCCCTTATCGGGAGGACGATGGCGAGGAAGGAAGTCAAAGGCTATCATGAATGAAGAAAGAGTAGACCGGCAGCACAGCTGCATATTGGCGATAGAAACGAGCTGCGATGAAACCTCGGTTGCCGTAGTAAAGGATGGCTACGAGGTTTTGTCCAGCGTCATTGCCAGCCAGATTGAAACGCATAAAGCTTTTGGCGGGGTGGTCCCCGAGGTGGCTTCCCGCAAGCATGTGGAGAGCATCACGCTAATTATTGAACAAGCCGTAGCTGAGGCCGGCATTGAAATGAAGGATTTGTCGGCGATCGCCGTAACGCAGGGGCCTGGTCTGGTCGGAGCGCTACTCGTTGGCGTTATGGCTGCTAAAAGCCTGGCGTTTGCGCTTGACAAGCCGCTAATCGGTACGCATCATATTGCGGGTCATATTTATGCCAACCGCTTTGTGGGCGATATCGCTTACCCTTGTATGGCACTGGTTGTTTCCGGCGGTCACACCGAGCTGGTTTACATGAAAGACGAAGGCAGCTTTGAGTTGATCGGCAGGACGCGCGATGATGCAGTTGGCGAAGCGTACGACAAAGTGGCCAGAGCGCTTGGCTTTCCGTATCCCGGGGGCCCGCATGTCGACCGTATGGCATTGGAGGCCGAAGAGGTTGTGGAGCTTCCCCGTGTATGGCTGGAGCCGGATTCCTATGACTTTAGCTTCAGCGGTCTGAAATCGGCTGTATTAAATGTCGTCAATCAGAGCAAAATGCGTGGAGAGGAAGTCCGGACGGAAGCGATAGCCCGGGGTTTCCAGGAATCGGTGGTTGAAGTGCTCGTGGAAAAGGCGGTTCGCGCGGTCAGAGCATATGATGCCAAGCAGTTGCTGCTGTGCGGTGGTGTTGCCGCTAATCGCGGGCTCCGTAAAACATTGGCTGAACGTTGCGAGCAGGAAGGGATTTTGCTGACGATCCCGCCATTTCAGTATTGTACCGATAACGGAGCGATGATTGCTGCCGCGGCACATTTGAAATGGAAGCAGGGGAGCTTTACGTCGCTCGATATGAAGGCCGACCCGCAAATGTCGCTGGAACTTTGGGCGGAGCCATTAAGCTAAAACGTCTTGACACGTCTTTATATAGGACGTATAATCTTGATCAAATTTCAGAATATTGAAACGCAAAGAACAGGACCAGTAAGGTGAACCTTGGATGTAGAGAGCTGCGGGACGGTGCAACGCAGACGAGAGGGGCCTGAACTCACCTGGGAGCGGAGCAGGGGAACCTTGCGCAATGAAGTGCGATCAGGCATGGATTGATTGCGGAGTTTGACCTTGTTACGGGATGGCCTCCGTGAGAACGGCTGCGTACAAATCATTTGTGATTTGGCGATGGAGGGGGCTTTAAGGTCCGGGAACAGCTTGAACCCGGGAGCTTAGAGTCAACAAGAGTGGTACCGCGATAGGATAGCCTGTCGTCTCTTGAATAAGAGATGGCAGGCTTTTTTGCATTCTTATTAGGCAGTTAATGCTTTGATCAAGCAGAAGTAGGCAATAACAACGAGCCAGTGCAAAAGAGGCAGGATACCCGGTGAAGTCCCGGATATCATGAGATTCTGCATAACAGCATATCGAATAAACGCGATGAACGGGAGCAGTAAAAGAGAGCTGTCTACAGAGAGCTGCGGGTTTGGTGTAACGCAGCGGCAGCAAGCTTTGAATCTCACCCGGGAGCGGAAGAGGGGAACAGCACGCATCGGTGAGGGAGCAAGACAGACCAACGACCATGAATGCAGCTATACTCTCTTACGGAGTTTCCTCCGTCATCAGGATGTCCATTCTCTTTATGACCGGCCGGTATGAGGAGATCATGGACGTGAGTGGACGTGTATATGTCGCGGCAGAACGGCTGCGAACGAGGCGCGTCAATTAGAGTGGTACCACGGAGGGTGTTAGCCCGTCGTCTCTTATATGAAGAGATGGCGGGCTTTTTTGCTGCCGGCAGCAGCAGGGTGGGATGCGAACGCAAGTCGACGTGCGGACGTAAAGCGAACATATCGAGCAGATGGGACAACAAGCCCGTAGGAAATCGGGTCATACCCATAACCAAGGAGGAGTATACAAAAATGAGTGAATCCATGAGAACCATCCAAATATTCGATACCACATTGCGGGACGGGGAACAGGCACCGGGAGCAAGTCTGCAGCCTGAGCAGAAAATTGTGCTGGCCGGAAAGCTGGCGGAGCTGGGCGTTGACGTAATGGAGCCTGGGTTCCCGGTGTCCAGCCCCGGGGAGTTTGCCGCTGTGCAGGCCATCTCGAGACAGCTGCAGCAGGTGGAGATATGCGGATTCGCGCGTGCTGTGAGAGGGGACATTGATGCTGCTGTCAAGGCCACCCAAGACGCGGCCAGAAGGCGGATTCATCTGTTTATTTCGTCTTCCGACATCCATCTTCGCCACCAGCTGCGCATGAGCCGTCCAGATGTGGTCGCAAGGGCACGTGAGATGACAGCTTATGCGAAGCAGTTCAGCGACGTGGTGGAATTTACGGCGATGGATGCCTCGCGCACCAGCATTGACGACCTGATTGAGATGGTGGAGGCCGTCATTGAAGAGGGCGCAACGATTATCAATCTGCCCGATACGGTTGGATACGCGCTTCCGAACGAATATGGTCAGATGTTCCGACGCGTGCGGGAAGGCGCGCGTGGCGGAAAGACAGTCACTTACAGCGCCCACTGCCACAATGATCTCGGTCTGGCTGTGGCCAACAGCCTGGCCGCGATCGAGAACGGCGCCAGCCAAATCGAGGTCACCGTGAATGGGGTGGGCGAACGTACAGGCAACTGCGCACTGGAGGAGCTCGTCATGGCTCTATCTACCCGGGGCGACATGCTGCGGGCGGAGACGGGCATTA
The DNA here is from genome assembly GCF_037976825.1 of Paenibacillus sp. FSL K6-1330. Classification (NCBI taxonomy): domain Bacteria; kingdom Bacillati; phylum Bacillota; class Bacilli; order Caryophanales; family Paenibacillaceae; genus Paenibacillus; species Paenibacillus sp. FSL K6-1330. The sequence continues at coordinate 6,183,804 of NZ_CP150269.1, read as the reverse complement.
CGGCCGAGAAGCTGTATGAAGTATCCCGTCTCGTTAGCGGTGCGATGCATTTTCCAATTGCCTTCAATAAGCCTGTGGTCGGCCGGAACGCCTTCCAGCATGAATCCGGCATCCATCAGGACGGTCTGCTGAAGGATCGAAGCACCTACGAGATTATGGACCCGGAAAAACTGGGGATTCCGCGGAGCATGATCGTGCTGGGCAAGCATTCCGGTCGTCATGCATTGAAGGATCGTCTTGCCAGGTACGGTGTCCAGCTCGAAGCATCCGAGATGGAGTCCTTGTACGATACCTTCAAGGAGACGGCTGACCGTCAGAAGGTGGTCAGCGATGATCAACTGCTGCAGATGGTGAGCAGCACACTAGGCAAACCGGCCCAAGTATATGAGCTGACCGAGGCCCAGGTCATTTCGGGAACGGGCAGCAGCCGGGTTGCGGCCGTTACGCTGCGTCATCTGGGCGAGCAAACTGAGGCCACCTATTCCAGCGTGGCGGACGGTCCGGTGCAAGCCGTTATTTCGGCGATCAGCCAAGGAATTAGCAGCGCCATCCGCTTTGGCGATTTGGAACTTCATTCGTTAAGTAGCGGCGAAGATGCGCATGCCGAAGCGGCGGTCACGGTTGAGAAGGCGGGCAAGATCTTCCGCGGCACGGCCGTGCATCAGGATATCGTTATGGCCGCAGGCCTGGCATACGTTGCTGCATGCAACTCGGCGTTGATGTCGGTCTAAGCGAGGAAGCTGAACAGGGAACCTTAGCGTCTCCACTTCGATAATTGTTGGCACAAGCGACCTTCCGAACTGCACTTAGGAAGGTCGCTTTTTTCAAAATCTAGCTTAATATAACTGGCAAATAACAAGTGGTAAGTCTATATAGAAGCCTATTATATAAGACATGTAATTCTGTCAAGTTGTGAACAACGTTATCCACATATTCGCCGAAAAATGTGCATAAGCGAGAAAAATGTCGATAAATCGGTCTTTTGCAAGACGCTGAAAAGAGGGGACAGGATTTTCAATTTCTTCGGTGGAAACTGTGGATAATGTGAATAACTTAGTGGATAAAGTTGGATATAGGACCGACGATGCGCGAATAACAACAAAAAAATGGCCATTTCGGCCATTTCCATGGTAAACTTATGCACCATTATTGGGGATAAGTTTGTGTATAAATGCAAAACTCCATTTGAAACACTTTTGTGAATTTTTTTTAAGTTTCCAGCAATGACTCCCATTCGGTAAAAATTTGCTCAAGCTGACTCTTTTTCTCCTCTAACGACTGCTGGCGTTCTTGGAGTGCCATATAATCCTGATAGATCTCCGGCAGCGTCATCTCGGTCTCTAGCTCGGAGATGTCCGATTCCAAAGCATGAATTTGCTCTTCCAGACTTGTGAGCTTGCGCTGACGGTTTCGTTCCTCCCGCTTTGCTTGCTTCTCAGCTTCAAAGGAAACGGCTCCCTGTTTCTCGACGGTAGCTTCGGCTTTCCCTTCCTGCTTCAGGGTGTGACGAGCAAACGGCTCGGAAGGTTCATCATTCATATCGAGAATTTCCTGCTTTTTCTCCGTATAGTCGTCATAATTACCCAGGAAATGTTGAATGCCGTCCGGATGAAGCTCGATGATGCGCTCGGCCATTTTGTTAAGGAAGTAACGGTCATGGGATATGAACAATAAAGTGCCTTCGTAATCCATTAGTGCCGATTCCAGAACCTCTTTTGCAAATAAGTCGAGATGGTTCGTCGGCTCGTCCAAGATGAGCATGTTGGCTTCCAGGAGCATCAGCTTGGCAAGCGAGACGCGTGCTTTTTCCCCGCCGCTTAAGGAACTGATCTTCTTGAGCACATCTTCGCCGCTGAAGAGGAAGTTGCCCAGAACGGTGCGGATTCGGGCTTCCTCCATATGCGGATAGGTGCCCCATAGCTCTTCCAGAACGGTATTGCTCGGATTCAGCTCGGATTGCTCTTGATCGTAGTAGCCGATTTTCACTTTTGTTCCCCATTGCAGCGATCCCGCCGTTGGCTTCAATGTACCGATCAGGCATTTAAGGAGCGTCGATTTGCCAACTCCGTTGGGACCGATCAAAGCTACGGTTTCTCCGCGGCTGAGATCAAAGGAAACCTGCCTAAACAACGGTTTGTCCTGCTCGAACGCAAGCGCCAGATCCCGCACATGAAGCACATCCTTGCCTGACATATACTCGGCTTCAAAAGAAAAATGTGCTTTCTTCAGATCCCCCAGCGGTTTGTCCATCCGTTCCATTTTATCCAGCGCTTTGCGACGGCTCTGCGCCCGCTTGGTCGTAGAGGCCCGGACCAGATTTCGCTGAATGAAGGTCTCCATGCGGGAGATCTCATCCTGCTGCTTCTCGTATTGCTTCAGCTGGGATTCGTATTCCGCTGCCTTCAGCTCAATATACCGGCTGTAGTTGCCCGTATATTTTTTGGAGTGACGGCGTTCGATTTCAACGATGGTCGTCACGAGACGATCCAGGAAATAGCGGTCGTGGGAAACGACAAGCAATGAACCGGAATAGCCTCGCAGATAATCCTCCAGCCAGGTGAGGGTCGCGATATCCAGATGGTTCGTCGGTTCATCCAGCATGAGCAGGTCGGGTGCCTGCAGCAATATTTTTGCAAGGGCCAGCCTTGTCTTCTGCCCGCCGCTTAATGTGGCAATGGAGGTATCCGGCGAAAAGCTGCCAAATCCCATGCCGTGGAGGACGCTGCGGATACGTGTTTCGATCTCATAACCGCCCTGATCCTTGAACCAGTCTGAACGGATCGCATAACGATCCAGAAGCTCCTGGTATTTCTTCGGATCCTCGCTCGACTTCGGGTCGGCAATTTGTTCCTCCATCTGACGCAGCTCGCGCTCCATCTCCAGAAGGGGAGTGAATACATCCAGCATCTCGTTCCATATCGACGAATCGGACTGAAGCCCGCTGTTCTGGGCAAGATAACCGACGGTGGTTTCCTTAGCCTTGAAGATTTGTCCGCCATCATAAGACATCTCGCCTGCCAAAATTTTGAGCAGGGTCGATTTCCCGGCTCCATTGACTCCGACAAGGCCGATTCTTTCGCGTTCAAGCACCTGTAGACTGATCCCGTCCAGCACGGGCGTAACCCCGTATAATTTCGTAATGCCATTGGCTTGCAGCAGCATGTTATGTGAAACCTCCATCATTCTATATGTTTGTTCGATTAATTCTTCATTATAAGAAAAACGTCTACCGACGTACACTCTCATAAGACAGACCGCGTATAGCGGAAGTTTTTCTTGCGAGATAAGGAGGGTATGCCTCTGATGTATATACATTCTTATCTCTTAAGAAAAACGTCTACCGACGTACACTCTCATAAGACAGACCGCATATAGCGGAATTTTTTCTTGCGAGATAAGGAGGGTATGCCTTTGATGTATATGCATTCATATCTCTTAAGAAAAACGTCTACCGACGTACATTCTCAGAAGACAGACCGCATATAGCGGAATTTTTTCTTGCGAGATAAGGAGGGTATGCCTCTGATGTAAATACATTCTTATCTCTTAAGAAAAACGTCTACCGACGTACACTCTCATAAGACATCTCGTTTAGAAGTTGTTTTTCTTTTGATATCAGGATGGTCATGCTTTGAAGTCTATACGTTCTGATATCTTAAATTAAGTGTACATGAAAATGACCGAACAATCGACCATGATTGGCGACTTCCTGCATTCTTGGCTAAAGGAAGGAACAGTGGTAAACTAAACTTAATTATAAGCGTGAGAGGAAAGATCACGTGTTGAACCCTGAGGAAGAATTGAAGCGGGTATCCGCAAAAGATGCCCTGCGCAAATTGATGCTATCACGCAGGGATGAATTATCTGAGGAGGAGCGGGCGAAGCGATCACAGCAAGCCTGCGAGTTTGCTTCGGAGGTCATGAAGCGGCTCCGACTTCAGAGCATGATGATTTATGTCCCCTTTCGCTCCGAACTGGATTCCCGGCCGCTGGTTGAATGGGCATGGAAGCAGGGGATTCAGGTTATCGTTCCCCGGAGTTTGCCCCAAGACCGTTCGCTGGAATTGTATAAACTTCAGGGATGGAATGAGCTGATTCCCGGAGCTTATGGTATTCTGGAGCCTGATCCGCAGCGATCACAGAAATGGATGGATCATAGGCCTGATATCATCTGGGTGCCTGGGCTTGCGTTTGACAGGAAGGGCGGAAGACTTGGATACGGAGGCGGTTATTATGACCGGCTGTCGGACAGGCTTAGTCAAGGAGCACAAGACACCTCTCGTCAGATCGGTGAGCCTTTGTGGGTGGGAATCGGCTACGAGGTTCAGGTCTTGGAGCATGTTCCCATGGAAGAGCATGATAAGGTATTGGACGGTTTGGTTACGGAACGGGGACATACTGTGAAGGCCAGACCTGCAGCGGAGGGATAAGAGATGGAATTGAGTCATTTTAATGGCCAAGGCAGAGCACGAATGGTGGATGTCAGCGATAAGGATGTAACGGCCCGGACAGCGGTAGCAAAGACTACGGTTCGTATGCACCCAGATACGCTGATTCGCATCCATGAGGGGAAGATTGGCAAGGGAGATGTGCTTGCTGTAGCACAGGTTGCGGCTATTATGGCGGCCAAGAACACGTCAAACTGGATTCCGATGTGTCATCCGCTGCCGTTGACCGGCGTGAATGTGGAGTTCAGCGATAATGCTAGAGATGAGTTATATATAGAAACGACCGTGAAGACCACAGGCAAAACCGGCGTTGAAATGGAAGCTTTAACAGCAGCTTCAGCGGCTGCGCTGACGGTCTATGATATGTGCAAAGCCTTGCAAAAAGACATGGTCATCGGCCCGACCTACCTGGTAAGCAAAACCGGTGGGAAGAGCGGGGATTACATACAAGAAACAACATAGCATTGCATAGAGACAGGTGATTCGAACGAGTGGAAGGGAGAGAGGGCAGATGGTGTGGAAAACGGCGATCCTAACGGCGAGCGATAAAGGTTCGCGGGGGGAACGCGAGGATACGAGCGCTCAAGTGATCCGGGAATTGGTGGAGGAAGAGCTGAGCGGAGAAATTATTGAATACCGGATCGTACCGGACGAGCCGGATGAAATTATCGCGGCATTGATCGAACTGACGGATTATTATCAAGTGGATCTCGTGCTCACGACAGGCGGAACGGAGCTGGCGGTCCGCGATGTTACCCCGGAGGCAACCAAGCGGGTCATCGAACGGGAAGTGCCCGGCATCGTAGAAGCGATGCGTGCTACCGTCATGCAGAAGAATCGGAGCGCGATGCTGTTCCGGGGCGTATGCGGCGTCCGCGGCCGTACCTTGATTGTCAATCTGCCGGGCTCGCCCAAAGGCGTGCACGAGAATCTGGCGGCGGTCATGGATCAGCTTCCGGAGGCACTGCTAATGGTAACGGGCCAGTATCGGGAGCAGCTCTAAAGGCCACCCTATTAGATAATTATGTAAATAATCTGTCACGATTCTAGACTGTATATGTGATTTACATTATGGTATGATGACGGTATATGAGCTTGTTTCAACTGCTGTAGTCGGATTATGGTCTTTAGTTAACACCTGTTGTAGTGCAAGGCGTGACGGATTTAGATCATCCTGAGGTCCTTTAAAGGCATTAAGCAGGACAAGGAGGAGAATAGATATGAGTACAATTGGAGTGCCGGGTATTATTTTGCTCGTCATTTTGGCGCTACTCTTGTTCGGACCAAACAAGCTTCCTGAACTGGGACGTGCGGTCGGAAGAACATTCCGTGAGTTTAAGGATGGTGCGCGCGAGATTATTGCTGACGATGCACCGGCGAAGAAGAAAGAAGAGGCTCCCCAGCAAGCCGTTGCCGCTGAGCCAACCAAGGTTGAGGATAAGCGTCTTCCGGAATAATGCAAGGTTTGAAGTCCCTTCCTTCGGGAGGGACTTTGTTTTGTCAGGGTCACATATAGGGTGGTGTTTAACATGTCGGAGCAAGTGAAAGATATGGCGCTTGTAGAGCATCTGGGCGAGCTTCGCAAACGAATTATCGTCGTGCTCGTGGTATTCGTAGCGGGGCTGATCGGTGGGCTTTTTGTTGCGGAGCCGATCTATCATTATTTGACGGCAGCCGAAGAAGCTAAGAACTTTGAACTCCACGCCTTCTCCTTCTGGGATGGCATCGGAATCTACATGAAAATCGCTGCCATTTTCTCGCTCGTCATTTCTGTTCCGCTGATCTTCTATCAGCTGTGGGCGTTTGTCAAACCGGGACTTCGCAAAGAAGAGCAGAAAGCGGCCATTCGTTACGTACCGTATGCGTTTCTTCTGTTCATCGTGGGGATAACGTTCGGATATTACGTCGTGTTTCCGATGACGTTGTCGTTTACTACAACGATTACCCAGAGCATGGGGCTCGAGGAAACCTACGGAATTACCAATTACTTAAATTTCATGTTTAATCTTGTATTGCCGCTGGCCTTGCTGTTTGAGCTGCCGCTTGTGGTGATGTTCTTAACAAGAATTCGCATTCTGAATCCGCTGCGGCTTCGAAAAATGCGCAAAGTGGCTTATTTCGTGCTTGTATTCATTGCGGCTTTCATTACGCCGCCCGACTTCATATCGGATATCCTGGTTACGATTCCGCTGCTGCTTCTGTACGAATTCAGTGTGTTTCTGTCCTCCGTGGTCTATCGCAAGCAATTAGAGGCAGACATGGAACAGGACAAGCGGTACTTACAGGTAGATGAAGAGGATTAATAATGATGACAATTCTTTTGCAACATAGGATCGCATGAGAATAAGAACAACCCGCATAACCTCACTCCACGGGAGTATGGTTTGCGGGTTGTTTTTTTGTTCAAGAATCGAATGGTTAGGAATCAATTTCATAAGTGCATTAGCTCCCGGTCGCATGGGAATCATTTCATAACGTCCTAACTTTCATCTTGAGCATATCTCGCTAGCGCCTTACTTTCGCTCTGTTGAAATAGGAACGCTTGGAAGACAATAAGGATATTGGGCATCACACGGCCAATACAGAAGGAGAGATTCCGGATATGAAGATAACGGAAGAAATGAAATTGACGATACAGCAAGAGCTTGAGCGAATTGAGAGGGAGGAAGGGGTTCTTATCCTGTATGCGTGCGAATCAGGCAGCAGGGCCTGGGGCTTCCCGTCGACAGACAGCGATTATGACGTAAGGTTTATCTATATCAGACCCGTGGAGTGGTATTTGTCCATCTTCGACAAGCGAGATGTGATTGAGCGGCCGATCAGCGACAGGCTGGATATGAGCGGTTGGGATTTGAAAAAAGCACTGGGGCTTTTTCGCAAGTCGAATCCGCCCCTGCTCGAGTGGTTGGAGTCCCCCATCAAGTATAAGGAGACGCTTGGCATCGCCCAGCAAATCCGCAGCATATCTCCACTTGCGTTCTCGCCCAAATCTTGCATGCACCACTACCTGAACATGGCCAAAGGCAATTACCGGATGTATTTGCAAGGGGGAGACGTAAAGATCAAAAAGTATTTCTATGTCCTGCGTCCGATCCTGGCATGCGACTGGATTCAATCCTACAACGAAATGCCTCCGATGGAGCTCGAGCTGCTTACGGGTCGCCTATTAGATCAGGGAAGTGCTCTGAAACAGGAGATTGATCAATTGCTTCTCCGCAAACGTTCGGGTGAAGAGATGGATGTTGAACCGAAGCTTCCCGTCATCAATGCATTTATAAAAGAGAAATTGAACGAATATGAACAGCTAGCCAAGGATAAGAAGCACCAAGATACGGATCTGGATCAAAGGCTGGATACTTTGTTTCGGAACGCGCTGGTTGAAGCATGGGGAACTGGAGAACCACAGTCATTCACGGTTTGACGAAAGGGCAGCGACATTAGGCATTCAAGCCGTACAGTGTTCCTTAAGACTCAGGCATATTTTGGCATGTCATGGATACAATGGAGAAGGGGGTTAGGGACAACCCCGATCAGAGTCCCAATTGCAAAAAAATGATCAAAAAATCATGCAAAGGACTTGAAATTTTAAGACAACTTGAGTATCATAAAATTGGTTGTTAGCACTGAGGGTTGTCGAGTGCTAATACATAAAGCTTTGAAAAAAGCATCACAACATATTTAAAGGAGGCTATTTTTTCATGATCAGACCTTTAGGTGAACGCGTATTGGTAGAACCGATCGAACAAGAAGAAACTACGGCATTCGGGATTGTACTTCCTGACTCTGCTAAAGAAAAGCCGCAAGAAGGTAAAGTTATTGCTGTAGGCAGTGGCTCCCTGAAAGACGGCGCACGTGTACCTTTGGAAGTTAAAGAAGGCGACCGCGTCATTTTCTCCAAATACGCTGGAACAGAAATCAAATACGAAGGTAAAGAATATTTGATTATGAAAGAAAGCGACATCCACGCGATCTTAGGCTAATGAGCGCCTGAATATATCTTTGTTTCACGATTTCATAATCCACTAGGGAGGTATGTAATACCATGGCAAAAGACATTAAGTTCAGTGAAGACGCCCGTCGCGCAATGCTTCGCGGTGTAGACGCTTTGGCAAATGCAGTTAAAGTAACACTCGGACCGAAAGGCCGTAACGTGGTTCTTGAGAAGAAATTCGGAAGCCCGCTCATCACGAATGACGGTGTAACCATCGCTAAAGAAATCGAGCTGGAAGATGCATTCGAGAACATGGGTGCTCAGCTTGTTAAAGAAGTAGCTACCAAAACCAACGATGTTGCCGGTGACGGTACAACAACGGCAACGGTTCTGGCTCAAGCTATGATCCGTGAAGGTCTGAAGAACGTAACAGCTGGCGCAAACCCAATGATCATCCGTAAGGGTATCGACAAAGCGGTTAGAGCAGCTGTGGCTGAACTTCAAAACATCGCGAAAGAAGTTAAAAACCACCAGGAAATCGCTCAAGTCGCTTCCGTATCTGCAGCTGACGAAGAAGTAGGTCAACTGATTGCAGAAGCTATGGATAAAGTGGGCAAAGACGGCGTCATCACCGTTGAAGAATCCCGTGGCTTCTTGACGGAGCTGGAAGTTGTAGAAGGTATGCAATTCGATCGTGGCTACATCTCTCCATACATGATTACTGATACGGATAAAATGGAAGCTGTTCTTGAGAATCCATACATCCTGATCACCGATAAAAAAGTAACCAACACGCAAGAGATCCTGCCGATCCTTGAAAAAATCGTGCAGCAAGGCAAACCGCTCGTTCTGATCGCGGAAGACATCGAAGGCGAAGCGCAAGCGATGCTGATCGTGAACAAACTGCGTGGTACGTTTAACGCTGTTGCTGTTAAAGCTCCTGGCTTCGGTGACCGTCGTAAAGCCATGCTGCAAGATATCGCTGCATTGACTGGCGGCCAAGTGATTACGGAAGAGCTCGGTCTTGACCTGAAAACAGCTTCCATCGATCAATTGGGTACCGCTCGTCAAGTGCGCGTAACCAAAGAGAACACCATTATCGTGGATGGCGCTGGCAACAAAGAAGACATCGATGCTCGCGTGAAGCAAATCCGCAACCAATTGGAAGAAACCACTTCCGATTTCGACAAAGAAAAATTGCAAGAGCGTCTGGCTAAATTGGCTGGTGGCGTAGCTGTGGTCAAAGTCGGTGCGGCTACTGAAACAGAACTGAAAGAACGCAAACTGCGCATCGAAGATGCCCTCAACGCAACCCGCGCTGCGGTTGAAGAAGGTATGGTATCCGGTGGTGGTACAGCGCTCGTTAACGTATACAACGCTGTTGCTGCTGTTCAAGTAGAAGGCGACGAGAAAACAGGCGTGAACATTGTTCTGCGAGCTCTGGAAGAGCCAATCCGCACGATTGCAGCAAACGCTGGTAAAGAAGGTTCTGTTATCGTTGAGCGTCTGAAAAAAGAAGAGATCGGTATCGGCTACAACGCCGCTACAGATACTTGGGTGAACATGTTCGAAGCAGGTATCGTTGACCCTGCGAAAGTAACGCGTTCCGCTCTTCAAAACGCAGCTTCCGTTGCGGCTATGTTCCTGACAACTGAAGCGGTTATCGCTGACAAGCCAGAACCAGAAAAACCAGCTATGCCTGACATGGGCGGCATGGGTGGAATGGGTGGCATGATGTAACAAAAGGCCCTTAAAGCCTGTCATATCAATGAAAAAGAGACCTCTCGGGGTCTCTTTTCTTGTATAAGGTCACAAATGTATGACAGCGACCATTACAGAGAAGTGATTTACAAATATATGCCAACTTGATTATACTTAAAAAAGTAAACTGAAGGCATCGGTAAGAAAATCCCTGCCAGCCCAGGCCAGCAGGGATTTTTTTGTTTGTATTGAGGGGAGTAATTCGCATGAAAAAGTTATTCTTGAAGTTTGGAACAGCGGTCTTATCCTTGTTAGTGGTTTGGTTGGTCCTTAATTATTTTCCGGAGCTAGATGACATCGATATAAACCCACCACCATCGGGTACCGTTGTCGAATTGGAGTTTCCAGCGGATAGATATCCTGAGACAGCGGATCACATACAAAAGGCCATTGAATCCGGCCATTCCGAAGTTTGTACCATTGATCGAACTGGTGCAGATGATAACAGAAGTTCTTCGCTAAAAGGAATCCCTACAAAAAAAGGATATGATCGGGATGAGTGGCCGATGGCCATGTGTGCCGAAGGCGGGGACGGTGCAAGTGTCGAATACATAGATCCATCTGACAATCGAGGAGCGGGAAGCTGGATAGGTAACTATTTGGAGGGATACCCGGACGGTACCCAAGTACATTTCATTTTTAGATAGCAAAAAGAACCTACTAGCTATATGCCAGTAGGTTCTTTTTTGCGTCTAGTCGTATCAATCGATTCACATGCTTTATTTCCTCTAATGGTACCCAGACTGGCCCATAAGCACTCCGCATCTCTAAGCGATCTGTACAAGCATCAGGTATGCCTTGGAGTACTGCGCCATCAATAAGGTATATCGTCACATTTTGCTTCTTTTGTATGGCCATTTTCAGTTCTTTATCCCACATTTGATTAATCACGCACCCATGACGAAAGTAATAATGTCAGTATATCAAAGGTGGGTAGAATTTACTATAAATCATTTGAACAGAAGTAGATGTTGTCTGAAAAAATACTTCGCATTATAGATAATACTCCGATATCATCGGTAAGAGACCAGACCTCACTGGCTTAGGCTGGTGAGGTTCTTTTTTGTTAAAGCATATTGGCCCTGGCATTGTATGAGATTTTGAATACTTTGTATTGAGATCGTAGAAAAGGAGGAGACCTCATGGGTGAAGTTGGTTACGAAAGTGTTGGAGGATACGGCGGTAAAAACTCAGTCGCGGCGATTCTTGTTCTCTTTATATTGTTGGTAATCATTACTAGTGCCTTTGTATAATATTCCCTGCATGACAAAGACCCTACTGGCTAATGCTGGCAGGGTCTATTTCTTACTAATTTCAGAATACATCAAGATCGTTATTTTACAAGAAGACCAATAATTCTCATTATGTGATTTATATTCGTATTCTGAAGGTAAATAATGCCGGCGAAATCCATAGCCAATCTAAAGCCAGGAACCGTTCGTGTTTTAATGAAATCGGATCATCAGCAAATTATAATTGAGGTTGAAAATAAAGGGAACCCCCTTACGCAAGAACAAGAGAATAAACTCTTCGAACGTTTTTATAAAGTCGATCATTCACGTAGTAGCGAAGGCATTCAAACAGGAGCCGGTCTTGGTCTTTCTATTGCAAGAAACATTATTGAATTGCACGGAGGAACCTTAACTCTCAATCATATAAATAACATATTTAAATTTACGCTTACTTTACCTTCCGAAGGCAGTTTGGCTAACCGTAAGGAGTCTGGAGTAGTGAACAACCATGATATTTAAATTAGTAAAAGTTGCATAGGAACAACACATGGTTTCTGAATTAATGAAAATTAGAATGTCATTGCGAGTATGAAAAGGCTCCCGAGAGGGAGCTTTTTTTATATAACATTCACATTCTAGCAAAAATTCTTGCATCATTCTTCATTGATAGATGAACAACCCCAATCTATTAAAGGAGTAGCTTTTAGTCGAATTATTTTTTAATAAATAATTAATAAAGACACTGTACAAATTAATTGAATCAGTTATAATGTGATAAAAGCTTGATGAAAAATGGCTGATACATGGGGTTGAAATATCATTTTATCGATGGATTTGAAAGCGCTTAATGAATGCGATTTCAAATCAGGAAGTGATATAAAACTCGTGGAAGGGGTTGTTTAATAGGCGATTCATGGAGTTGGGATACATGGATGGATCCAACAAAGGGGCGTTTGGCAGCAAAGAATGAGTGCGTTGAAAGGAGTTTAAACATGGCTGGTTTAGAACCAATAATTCAGATCGATATGAAAAAGAAGAAGGGCTCCAAACTTCAGTTAATGGCTAAGGAGCTTGTATACAACAAATGGCTTTACATTATGTTTCTACCTGTTTTTATATGGTATTTCATATTTGCCTATTGGCCGATGCATGGCTTGTTAATGGCATTTCAGAAGTACAACGTGGTCAAAGGGATATCCGGAAGCAGCTGGGTCGGGTTTAAATATTTCCAACAATTTTTGGATGACCCCCATTTTTTTAGACTGATCAAAAACACGCTGCTCCTTAATATTTACAGCTTGATTTTCGGATTCCCTGTGCCGATTATTTTAGCTCTTTGCTTCAATGAAATACGGAATCTCCTGTTCAAAAAAATTGCACAGACGATTAGTTATTTACCGTATTTTATTTCTACGGTTGTTGTATGCGGGATGGCTCTTACCTTCCTTTCGCCGAGTACGGGTATCGTCAATATCCTTTTAAATAAATTTGGGATTGAGAGTATTTTCTTCTTTCAAGATCCGGATTACTTCAGAACGATTTATGTGCTGCTGGGAATTTGGCAGGGAGCTGGGTTTTCCGCCATTATTTATATCGCCGCTCTTTCGGGCATTAGTCCCGATCTCTATGAAGCAGCCAAGATCGATGGGGCGGGCCGGTGGAGCCAGCTCCGTTACATTACATTCCCAAGTCTGGTCCCGACCATTATTATTATGCTGCTGTTAAACCTGGGCACGATTTTAACGGCCGATTTCGGCAAAATCCTGCTGTTGTACAATCCAACGATTTATGACACCGCGGATGTCCTGAATACTTACGTGTACAGAAAAGGACTCATCGACAATAACTACAGCTATGCCACAGCGGTTGGCCTATTCCAGGCTGTAATTGGTTTCATTCTGGTATACGGGGCCAATTACTTGAGCAAAAAGGCAAACCAGACTTCGCTTTGGTAAAAGGGGGAGAGAACATGTTTAAGACCAAAAAAAGAGTGGACGCCAGTGACGCCATTTATTTTGTATTCATCTATCTGTTTATTATCGTCACTTGTATCGTGATGCTCTACCCATTCATTTATATTCTATCCGTTTCTATCAGCGATACGGACAGTGTGATGCGAAATGAAGTGCTTCTCTGGCCAAAAGGAATCAATTTGTCGGCTTATGAGACAGTTTTGAATTACAAGGGAATGATCGTGGCCTATGGAAATACGATTTACTACACGGTGGTGGGAACATTTCTTAGCTTACTGCTGACGACGCTGGCGGCCTATCCACTGTCACGGAAAAATTGGAAGCTGCGCAATTTTGCCGCCATCTTTTTGGCGATTCCATTATGGTTCGGTGGCGGAATGATTCCCTTTTATATGGTCATGAGAGATCTTCATTTGCTTAATTCCCGAATGGGTATCTTGCTTTACGCAGCTATTTCTACGTTCTATATCATCATTGTACGCACCTATTTTGAGAGTCTTCCCAAAGAGATCGAGGAATCGGCCAAAATCGACGGTGCCAGCGATATCAGAATATTCCTGCAAATGGCGCTACCTCTGTCCAAACCGGTTCTTGCAGCCATCGGCTTGTATTATGCGGTTGGCAAATGGAACTCCTTTTTCTGGGAATTGATATTACTCAGCAAGGAGCAATTTATGCCGGTTCAGGTGTTATTGGTCCGAATAATCCGCGACAGCTCATTCGATAAGGAAATGGAGAAGGCGCTAGTCCAAAGTTCCGGAGTTCTGCCGATCACCATTCAATATGCGGCTATCGTGATTACGGCTCTGCCAATTATTATGGCCTATCCGTTTCTGCAAAAGTATTTTGTGAAAGGGGTGATGATCGGCGCCGTTAAGAGTTAGTAGATTTGAAATAGAGATGTGGTTAAAATCAATAATCCAAAGTGGAGGTCGTAAGAATGAACAGACAATGGAGAAAGAATGGGATATCCTTATTGGTCATTGTAATCATTATGGCTCTTCTGACATCGGCATGCGGAGGCGGAGCGTCAAAGGGAGAATCGTCGCCGTCAGATAATACGAGCGGTGATGAACCGGTGAAATTATCGATCTTTATTGCGAGCCGGGCAACGGATGAAATGTACACCAACGAAACACTGGTATGGAAGGAAATCGGCAAAAAATTCAACGTGGAATTTGACTTTATTACAGGTGATGCCAAAACGATGCGTGACAAATTTCCGCTTATGATTTCTTCCAATGAGTATCCGGATATCGTCGCGGATGCACCTAGCAACTTTAACAAGTACGGTCCACAGGGCGTGTTCATCCCGCTGAACGATCTGATTAAAGATAAGCCCAATCTGCAAAAATATTTAGTAGACGACAAAATTGCCAAATCCCAGATTGTTAATGCAGATGGCAATATTTACGGAGTTCCGATGTTGTCTGCGGTTCGTACATCCGAAGGCCCCTTGATTCGTCAAGACTGGTTGGATCGCTTGAACCTGCCAGTACCGGAAACGATGGATGATTGGTATAATACTTTGAAAGCGTTCAAAGAGAAGGATGCCAACGGAAACGGAGATCCGAAGGATGAAGTACCGTTTTCTACTGCCGGCACTTTTTATTTGAACTTTGCCGATGCTTGGGGCATTGACCTGAACGAGGATGGCCGCTGGATGGAGGAGAACGGCAAGATGATCTACACGCCAATCGATCCGCGCGCCAAGGAATTTCTAACTACGATGAACCAATGGTACAGTGAAGGATTGTTTGATCAAGAGATCCTGTCCAGACAAGATAAAGACTATACTTCGATGGTTTTCAATGATAAAGTCGGTGCAACCAATCATTGGGTTGGATATGTGGCAAGTTTCAATGCAAGACCTGAGGTTGAGAATATTAAAGGATTTAATTTTCAGGTTACGCCACCTCCAGTCATGAACAAAGGCGACAAACCGCTTACGAGCAGGCAGCAACAAATCGTGGTGCCTGTTGCTTGGGCCATCAGCGGCCAGAACGAGCACGTCGATAAAACGATGGAAATTTTCGAGTATGCTTACAGTGACGAAGGTCAACTGCTATTCAACTTCGGGGTTGAGGGCGACACATATACGAAGGAAGCCGATGGAACGCTCAAATATACCGACAAGATTATGAAAAATCCGGACGGGGCCGCGAAGGCATTAAGTAGAATCGGAGCGCAACCATGGATCGGTTTCCGTCAAGATGCACGTTATGAGAAAGCGGCTGCGGTAAGCGAGGATGCGGCCAAGCAACTGTTCTATTACGTCGAACAAAACTATTTCCGGGATCCGGTGCCTGCCTTGAAGTATACTGAAGATGATTTTGAGACGAGCACGGAGATCAAAACGCAGATCGATACCTATGTGAATGAGATGATCAGCAAGTTTATTATCGGGCAGGAGCCGTTATCCCAATTTGATGCATTCGTTGAGAAAGTGAGATCCATGCGTTTTGATGAATTGGAAGCGATCCAAAACAAAGCGTATGAGGCGAATAAAGAATTAATGAAGTAATGGATAAGAACAATGGAAACTAGGGGGTTTCTTTTTCTAGAGAACACATTACCCTGGAGAAAGGTACATACATGAAACATATTAGAGGTAACGTATATCTAATGAAAGAAATCAACCGAGCGACCATCTTAAGCTTGCTTCATAGGGAAAAAGCGATGTCGCGTGCGGATATGGCAAAGGTTACGCAACTGAGCGCTACGACCGTGTCCTCTCTGGTGGATGAGCTGATTGCCGAAGGATTCATTGTCGAATCGGGCGAAAAGTCATCGGTTGGTGCGGGGCGCAAGGCCATATCGCTGGAGATTAGCAAAGATAAAGGGTTTGTCATTTCGGTCGGTTTGGGAAACAACACCTTTTACTGCACGCTATCCAATTTCCACAGTGAAATCGTCGCTGAACTTACAGTTCCGGCCGTAAAAGGAAATGACCAGGTTCTGCAGGCGATATTTCACTGTATCAGCGAGATTGTCCGAATTGCGGGAATCAGTGACTTCTCCCAAATCAAAGGAATCGGCATTGCTTCTCCGGGTATTGTTGACGAGGGTAGCGGGACAATATCGTACGCACGTTATCTGAATCTAAAGGATTTTGAGATCATCAGGCTGCTTCAGTCCCGTTATTATAATCTGCCTATTTACGTCATGAACGACACCAATGCCGCTGCATTTGCGGAATATTATCTGGAGACGAGTCCTAGCGTTAAGAACGTGTTATATGTATGGATATATGAAGGTGTCGGAGCCCGGTTTATCGTGAATGGCCAGGTCTATTCTGGGTACAAAGGAAGAGCAGGAGAGGTCGCCCTGCTGCATGATAATTGGTTTAACAGTACCTATGTGCTGGAGCAGGCGCGGAAAAGGGCAGCCAAGTTTGGCTGCCCTGTACCTCAAACCATTGAAGAAGTTGTACAAGCGTATGAACGCGGGGAAATTTGGATCGAGACGATGATGAATCGAAGCCTGCTGTTTTTGAGCAGGGCGGTTGCGGTCATGATGAATCTGTTTGGCCCGCAAAAGACCATTTTGGACGGGTGGTTCATGACATCACCGAAATGCATTCAGAAGATTCACGATCATCTAGCCAAATTTGCGGTGGATGGTTTATATGACTCGAATTGGGTTTCCCCTGCGAGTTTAGGCAAAAGAAATTATGTAATCGGCGTAACCACGATGGTTTTGCATCAGCTGTTCAAAGGTAAGATTTCGTTAACTTGACCATTGACTTTACAAGTAAACTGTCCTGAAAGTACCGGTTATCAAATCCGGAACATGATATTTCCAAGGCGGTTCAGTTTATTCGCAAGTTTAATAAATGAAAAAGAGACCCTGAGGGGTCTCTTTTCTATAAATTGAAGCACAGAAGGTCGCGTTTCTGGCGTGGGCGGCCCGAATATCGGTATCCGGGGAGCCGCCATTGGCATCGTTTATTTAAGATGGATCGTTCCGAAAATCGAATTTTTACTTGGATCTCTAAAGGTGATAGAACTAATATCCATATTTTCTGGAAGGTTGAGCGTAACTTGAATAGTTTTTGTCTCACCTTTTAGTAGATTGGTATGGTCATAAGAAGTAGCTGAACTGATCTTCTTGCCACCAATAGTAGCGCTATCAAAAAAATCTAAAGCACTCCATGCAAATTGGTTTGTCGGCTCTTCGTTTAGCGTTGCTTCAAATTCAATAACAGCGAACTTGTTTCCTTTATCAGCAATCATACCAGATGTCGATCCAGGTCCAGATGGGATGAAGTTTGTATAGCTTACACTGTTAACTTTTAGTGTCATATCACCTCGAGTAGCGGTTTCATTAAGTTTGAGTGTTAGTGGTGTCTGTGGTGCATTGGTTTGATTGGAATTTACTTGGGGATTTGTTGGTGTTTGTGATCCAGTCTTCAATTCTATTCTCTTAGCCTTGTTATCGAAAGAAGATAACTCAGCGTTTAACATTTCAGCAACCTCCCGAACCGGAAGGTAGGTTGTACCTTTGTATATAATTGGATCAGATTTGAGATTTTGCTTTTGCCCATCTACGATAATCGTGAATTTTGATAAAACAGCTTGAATTGTACCGGGTGCTGCAGCTGCAATTGTTGCCGATCCAATCATCATGCCAAGTGCTAGAGTGGTCATAGTTTTAACAAACGATTTCTTCAAGTGATACAACTCCTTTTTTTGTCAAGTATAACACTTATTACGGCAAAATCTGGGTAAAAATTTATAGCAGTTAAACTAACAATTTGCCCACGATTGTGATCAAGTTATCGCAATATAAGTAATATGATCGCATCGGCAAAGAACTCTGTTGGCTAAGGCTAACGGGGTTCTTTTAGTATGGTGATCGTCAAGGTGCGCATTGCTCATATCGACTTGGCTTAAATGTCAAAGCGAATTGGAAACCAGTTCCATTGCATCAGAAAATTATGAGATTTGTTGGATATCAATTCCAGGGAATCCAATGAATAATGAAAAGGAATTGAAGAAATTGACAATCTCACAAATATCATTTGCTAATGGAGGTAGGATTGTGTTTAGAAAATATTCACGATTATTGATGGCGTGTTTTGCCGGATTGCTGCTGATGTTCGGATTAATGCCCGGATTAAGCCACGCGGCTACCGATACGGCGCAGTCAACTGTCGAATGGTCCAGGGATTACGGGAGTAACTCCGCAGGGAATGATGTGATCCCGACTTCTGATGGCGGCTATATAGCCGTTGGAGGTATCTTCGAGGCTGGAAAGTATCAAAAGGCTTACATTTTAAAGCTTGATGCAGAGGGCCAGGTTGAATGGGAACAGAAGCCTATGTATCCTACTACGAATAGTATGGCATACCGGGTCATTGAGACGAAGGACGGCGGATATCTCGTAGCCGGTAACACGAATTCAGAAGACGTACCGATTGTTGGTCAGCTGTATATAATCAGACTGGATTCATCGGGCAATGTATTATGGGAGAAGGTACAGGATGATACAATTCATAGTACCCCGACTGCAATTGTCGAAACGGAGGACGGCGATTTTTTTATAGCCGGGAGTGGGTCCGTAGGCTGGGTTGCCTATGAAAAAGCCTATATTTTAAAGATCGATATAAACGGTGAGACGTTGTGGTATAACAAATACAATTATACAGACAGCGTAGAGTTTAACGACCTTATTCCGGCAAATGATGGAGGGTACATTGCCGTTGGCGGCGTAGGCCGGGCAGAATATGAAACGGGAGACCTGGATGCGATGCTGATGGTCAAAATTGATGATCAAGGCAAAGAAGTCTGGTCGAAACAATTCAAGGACCCAGATAGCCGCTGGACTGCATTTTCCATCACTGCTTCGGAAGATGGGGGTTATGTCATTGGCAGTGAAAAACGTATCGACCGCAATCGTGTGAATGCACTTACCAAGTTGGACCTGAACGGACAGGTACAATGGGAAAAAACGTATCGCGACGGGATGAATTCCGAATTTTTTAAACGTCTTGTCCACACAAAAGACGGCTACGCCATGCTGGGAGAACATATTTCTAACAACAGTCTGGATTACAAAAGGCAATACGATGTGCTGAGCGTCGATGGGAACGGCCAGTTTATTAGCAGGGAATTGTTTAAGGGCCCTCCCATCTACCTCGGTGGAAGTGCAGCGGTAACACCTGACGGCGGATTTATTTTTCCGGGAACCGTTGTACGGGGGGACGTGAAGAAGTTCCAGCTTATGAAGCTGTCGCCTTCAGCGGACAGGCCAGTCGAACGTACGCTGACGGGCATCTCGTTTACGGAAAAGGAAAAGAAATTGAAAGCAGGTACAAGCGTCTTTACCGTGCTTCAAGCGGTTTATTCCGACGGTACAAACAGCGATTTGTCCAGCGCCGCGGATTATGTATCGGCGGACAGCGCCATCGTGGAAATCGACGCATTGGGCCGGATTACAGGGCACGAGCCGGGGAACAGCTATGTCGAAGCAGCTTACGAAGGTTTCACAGCCAGATTGAGCATTACCGTGTTCCCGGAAGACTCGGACGAATTCGAACCTGTCTCTGGCTATATCAAGCTGGATTCTGACGAGTATTCGCTTGCGGAAGGCACGATGCTCGACTTGAAGGTCATATTGCGTAACTATATTAACCCAAACGAAATCGACATCACAAGGCAAACAACATTCATCAGTGATCATCCGGATATAGCCGAGGTGGATAAGGAAGGAAACCTGATCGGACATAAGCCGGGAAAAACCCAGATCTATGCCCAGTATAAGGGAAGCATCATTTCGGCCAACGTGCTGGTGGTCCGTTCATCCATTCCGAATGAGAGTGTGCAGTCAGACACCTTAAAGTGAATTCCGCTTGACGATTTTGCAGTGTTTTTGTAATGTATCTCACTGATTCCATACTTCTTTCAATACCGGTAGGAATAATCATCTTAGGACCTGCTTGCTAAGATACTTCTTACCCTCGGTTTCATACGAAGCATTTGGATACATTTTGTGTAATGTATGCTGTCAGTTTGACTGGTTCTTTTATAGGTTATGTAACAAGCAAAAAAACAGTAAAAAAGTAAACAGGAATATTTTACTTATAACTCAGTTACATACATTACCGTAAGAATTTGCTTACGAGAGAGCGTGTGCCGATACTCAATCGGCGCACTTTTTTACATTTTGAATCAAAAGAATGAAACAGTTACCTTATTAGGGCCTAATGCTAATGCAACCGTGTTTAGTTACAAGAGAACAACTGGTATTTTTAATGCCTATTATGACTATTCTGTTGCTCAGCGGGAACCGACACATTTAAAAATCGTAATATTACTTCTCCTTCAACCTATGATAAAGGTGAATTAAAGTACAAATGGGGAAATTAAAAAATAGGAGGATTATGAAATGAAGATGTTGCTAAAAAAGAAAAGCATAATTCTTTCACTGGCTTTGGTTATTATCCTTGCAGCAGCTTGTTATTATTATTTTGCCATTTATAATTCTGTTCGCGATGTAAGAACTCACCCAGATTATAAGGGGTACTCAACGGGAGAAGCACTATTTTCTGATGCCCAGTTGATTGTTATCGGAAGGCCCATTAAGGACTTTGAAGATCGTGAAATGACGATTAGAACACTTGAGAATGATATACCTGTGGATTTTTATACGTTAACCGAGATTGAGGTTGAAAAGGTTTTGAAAGGCTCTGAGGAAGACGCGAGTAACCTGAAAGTAATAGAACCCATTGCTCTGAAGCAAACGCTATCAGGTAAAGAAAAATTAGCAATTGGGGATTATACTGAAATGAAGAGCGGCAGCAGTTATATCATATTTATGAAAAAAAATACTTATGGACAATATAGCGTAATTAATTTGCAAGCTGGTAAATTCAATTTGGATGGGACTGATCCAGATGATGTGTATGATGAAAGCGAAAACAAACAAAATATTTTTTCGGAATTGAAAACCTCTCAATATCTGCAGTAGAGAGCTTTATGCAACTCGTTCAAATAGGTTAGAAAAAAGTAACCAACCCGAATGCATGGCAAAGATTGATAAGAATTATGTCTTCGAGGGGCCTCATACAAAAAGAAAAGCCCAAAAATGGGCTTAGGATAAGATAATAGAGCATCTATTCTTAACAAACTATTCCGTCTTCTCAAGCGTGGACACACCGATAAGAACAGAATTCGTGGTTCCGCCACTTACATTCTCAAATGAATAAAATGTTGCCGGCACTCCTCGCATCGTGACATAATCGTCTTGCAGAATATCACCGGTAGAGTGGGCATAAAAACCGATAATGGAGTTATCGTTATCATCTATGATGTGTATTTCGGCAAGGGTAATACCCTCTTCGACTTCATCTTCAATGATATCAACAACGTATCCACTTACCTCGATCATCTGATCCAAATAGGGACTCAGATTTTTGTTGAGGTGGCGGGACGTAATATTTGGATCGACTTCTGCCTTCGCTTTCTTTTGAGCTTTAGGTGTAAGCGCTGGAAACAACTCATAATGCTGAACAAAATAGTTATAGGTGACCTCGTCTAGAGCTCCGTCTTCAATTTCAATTGGGATAACATAAGCCATGATTTCAGCGAAAAGGTTTTCTTCCGTTAATCCTTCGACATTACTGCCAGCGTTAGCATTCGCATCTTCCACCTGATTACTAACTTTAACGATTTCGAACGAGTCCATTATGTTTTGGACACTCGCTTTTCCTCCATTATCGTAGGCTGTCTTGGAATAGGAAATGGAGAGCGTGTAAAGCTCATTGCCGTTTGAGGCAAAATATTGGGTCAATATCACTTGGACATTTGACTCTCCATGAGTGTATTCAGATTCCAGAATCCCCGCTGCCTTCTTGGGAATGTCGATGTAGTTCAGTTTTTTGAAATCTTGGATTAATGGTCCCCCATCTCCATTGGTTAAACCTTGAACGGCAGCGTTAGCTGCTTCCTCTGGAGTAGCTGACGATTCCTCGATAACGACATTTAAATTATCAACAAAAGCTCCTTGGGGGTTAGGATTTACGAATGCCGCAATGACTTGAGGGATGTTAAGCTCTGCATCCTTCCAAGTCGAAGGGTAGGAAAAGGAAAAATTCTCCCCTTTAAATGATTGAGTCTTGTTAGGTTCTTCATTCTTTTCCTTATTGTCAGAGGCGGTGTTTTTTGCCGCTTCATTTTCCGGGGTTGAAGGGGGGGACGAAGTTTCGGCTGCGTCTTTCCCTGAACTGCATGCAGTCAACATGACCAATAACAACAGGATGAACAGAGCTGATTTTGCCAAGCGTTTCATTTCTTCTTCTCATTTCTTGAGTCCCTATCGGCTAGGGGATTTGCTTGCACGGAAATTTTCCGTCGCTTGTTGTTAACCCGTTAAAACAGGAATATTATAGAATAGTCTATCAGAACTAGGTATATATTTCTATGTTTAAAGCGAAAGAGTAAGGATATTGTAGAATTATAGAAGTTAATGGGAGAATCGAACTATTCCTTGTGAATATTAGCCTTTCTCATGTCTCACCATAGTGATTAAAGGAGTACTCACAACTTTTTATGTTCCCCTAATGAAGCTTTAAGGTTTCATTAAGCTGCATATCTTAAGATGGAATCACCTCTTAACAATAGATTAGGAGCCCCTCTAATTCCGTGGTTAGAGGGGCTTCTCTTGTTTACATATCTTTTTTGTCCATTCGTGGTTTGATTATTGCAATTTTTTTGGGCTATGATAGACTAGTATTTTTTATAGCAATACAAATGTTGTAAAGAGAGTAGGAGAGTTATGGAAGATTTCATCTTGTGGTTGAAGTACTTGCTGCTGGGTATCGTGCAGGGGGTTACGGAGCCGATTCCGGTATCCTCCAGCGGTCATTTGATTGTCGCGCAGAGACTCATGGGCATGGAGCAGAATGGACTGTCGTTTGAAATTCTGACTAATACGGCATCATTAATTGCGATTGTATTTATCTTTCGCAAGGATTTGCAGAGACTGATCGTGAACGGCCTAAGTTATTTGCGCACACGAAAACCGGAGTATAAATCCGATTTCATGTTTATTCTGTATATTATTGTAGGTACGATTCCGGCCGTCATTATCGGTCTGTTGTTCAAGGATCAGATTGAAGAAATATTTGCCTCTGTACGTACGGTAGGCGTTGCGCTGCTGTTCACGGGGGTCGCTCTTTGGCTGATTCGGAATCTTCGTGGACGCAAGCTGGACAATGACCTGTCATTCAAGGACGCGCTTATCGTAGGTTTAGCCCAGGCGGTTGCGCTGATCCCGGGTATTAGCCGATCCGGTTCGACCGTCATTACGTCGATCGCTGTGGGGATGAAGCAGGAGACAGCGCTTCGGTTTTCCTTTATGCTGTATATTCCTATAAGTCTCGGCGGCATGGTGCTGGGCGTGTCGGATATCACATCGGATCCCAACTTTTCTTCGTTGCTAATCCCTTATCTGATTGCGTTCATTGCTACATTGATCTGTACCTATTTTGCGATGAAATGGTTCATGAATATCATGGCGCGCGGGAATCTGAAGTATTTCGCTTATTATTGCTTTGTTGTCGGTATTTTGCTGCTTGTCTTCTTATAAGAATGGAGAAGGGCTCCCATAAGTTCTTTGAACTTGGGGGGGCTTCTTTTCATACGTTGGGAGAGGACTAGAATCAGAATCCGCTGGGATATAAGAAGAAGGTTTGAGGGGTAACTAAAAAAGGGAGAGTGATTATGATGACAAAATGTCCTTTTCGGTCCATCATTACATCGGAGGAGGAGCTTCGGGACCTGTTCGGCGAGTCCAATCATGTGGTCAAACATAAGGCGATTGATCGATTGGATCATCACTGTAAAGATTTTATTGCCAAGAGTCCATTGCTATTTATGTCTACTTCGGACGCATCCGGTTACTGCGATGCTTCGCCGAGGGGAGATGCGCCGGGGTTTGTGCATGTGATGGATGAATCCTGGTTGATTATTCCGGAACGGCCGGGCAATCGCCGCTTTGATTCACTGCGAAATATTTTGTCCAACCCTAGGGTCGGCATCGTGTTTGTCATACCGGGATTGAAGGAGACACTGCGAGTCAACGGCAGTGCCGTTCTGATCAGGGACGAAAACATTTTGGAGCAGCTCAGCGTACAAGGCAAACAGCCATGGCTTGGCATCGGAGTACGGGTTGAGGAATGTTATATGCACTGCGCAAAAGCCTTCATACGGTCCCAAACATGGAATCCTGATTCCTGGATATCAGGCGAGCAGCTGCCGAATCCGTCCCGGATCATTGCGGATCATGTGAATCAAGATCGTGTGACGGAGGAATCAGTTACTCAAGGATTACGGGACAGCTACAACAAGCGTCTCTATTGATATTCATTTATAATAGATGTAGCGACATAGGGAAACGATATAAATGACGGTCAGATTGAAGATAAGGGGACCAATAGCTTTGATAACGACCAGAGAACAAATTGTAGACCGATTACATAAAGGAATACAGACGCAGGAGCGACTGATTGGCGTTGCGGCAGGGGCAGGGATCTCGGCAAAATATGCGGTTAAGGGCGGGGCAGATTTGATACTGGCCCTGAATTCGGGCCGTTTTCGGCAGATGGGGCTTGGCTCCCTGGCGGGTTTCATGCCCTATGCGAACGGCAATGAAATGGTGATGGAATTCGGTTCGCGGGAGATTCTTTCGGTGGTCGGTGACATACCGGTGATCTTCGGTCTGTGCGGGACAGATCCAACCATTCAGCTTCCTGATTACTTGGCATCCATCCGCGGCAGCGGTTTTGCCGGCATAATCAACTATCCGACCGTGGGAATGATTGATGGACAGTTCCGTGAAGCCCTGGAGGAAGAAGGCATCACCTATTTGCAGGAGGTGGAGGCCATTCGGGCTGCCCATGAGCAGGATATGTTTACGATGGCCTTTGTTTTTACTCCGGAGCAGACGAAGTGGATGCTGGAGGCTGGGGCCGATATCATCTGCGCCCATTTAGGCGTCACGGCAGGCGGGTTGATGGGCACCACGAAAGCATGGTCGCTGGAGAAGGGGGCGGAAATCGCCAGAAACATATTTGAAGTAAGTGACGCTTCGGGCAGGCGGCCGATCAAGCTGGTATATGGCGGCCCCGTCCATACGCCGATCGATGTTCAGTATATGTATGACAACACGTCAGCCATGGGTTACGTGGGCGGTTCGAGCTTTGAACGAACACCGACGGAAGAGGCCATCGTGGATGCCACGTTTCGTTTTAAGGCAACGGGCCATCTGGAGCAGGATCGGCAACTGATGGAGAAGCTCTCGGGGCTCGAAGAGCCGATGGATTATGTTGCCTACGTGAAGGAATATGTTGCCGAGAATTACGCGGACTCCATTTCAATGAACGAGCTGGCAGAGCGTATTCATGTTTCTCGAACGCATCTGAGCGCGCTTTTTAACAGGGAAGTGGGATGCAGCTTTCCGGAATATATAGCTAAATACAGGATTCACAAATCACAGGAGATCATGAAGCACAGCAAACTGTCCCTGGGCAGAATAGCCGAGCTCGTGGGCTACCCTGACTATGTTCATTTCAGCAAAACCTTCAAAAAATACGCTGGAACTTCTCCCCAATCCTACCGTCAGCATCTGAAAGACAAATATACATAAAGATCGTACATCGATACGATCCTTTTTATTTGAAAGCGCTGTATTATGGTCTTGTAGGGATCCTATACCGGACCTGTCAGGACGGGTGCAAGCGATCCTGAGATGAGATATGGAGGAGGTCTGCACGGTGAAGACGGTAGCTATTGCGGGGACATTTGATTCGAAGGGTGCCGAGTTTTCATACGTTAAATCCGTTATCGAGAGCTTGGGGCTAAAGACGTTTATGATCCACAGCGGTGTGTTTGAGCCGATGTTCACGCCGGATGTATCCAACATCGAAGTTGCAGCGGCAGCTGGTGTGGATATACGTGAGATTGCGGCTCGAAAGGACCGTTCCGCAGGGACTGAAGCATTGGCTCAAGGAATGGAAAAAATCGTACCGAAGCTGTATGCAGAGGGCAAATTTGATGCCATGCTGTCATTCGGCGGCACTGGAGGTACTTCGATCGTCACGGCGGGCATGAGGGCATTGCCGATCGGCGTTCCGAAACTGATGGTGTCCACGGTCGCATCCGGCAATACGGCACCTTATGTGGGGACAAGTGACATTATCATGTTCCCGTCCATCGTGGATGTATCGGGACTGAATTCGTTTTCCACCAAAATATTCACGAACGCGGCACATGCGATTGCCGGTATGGTTCAGTTCGAATCGGCGCCCCCGATGGATAAAAAGCCGCTGATTGCAGCGACGATGTTTGGGGTTACGACCCCGTGCATCGATTATGCCAGGGCGCATCTGGAGTTGCATGGTTATGAAGTGCTAGTATTTCACGCAACAGGTACGGGCGGACAAACGATGGAAAGCCTAATTGAGGCCGGATATATAGACGGTGTGCTGGATTTGACAACAACGGAATGGTGCGATGAGCTGGTGGGAGGCGTTTTGGCGGCTGGTCCGCATCGTCTAGAAGCCGCCGGTCGCTGCAAAATACCGCAGGTCGTATCAACCGGAGCGCTGGATATGGTCAATTTCGGTCCATATGATACCGTGCCGGAGGCATTCCGGGAACGGAATCTGTACAAGCATAACCCCTCGGTTACGCTGATGCGGACCACGGTTGAGGAGAACCGGCAGCTTGGGGAGTTGATTGCAGACAAATTGAATATGTCGCAAGGACCTACCGTACTGATGCTTCCTTTGCAGGGCGTATCGATGCTCGATGTAGAAGGTGAAGCATTCCATGGACCGGAAGAAGATAACATGCTCTTTGATACGTTAAAACAACGCATAGACCGTAAAACCGTTGAATTGATCGAGATGAATACCGACATCAATGATCAAGCTTTTGCCGTGGCTGCGGCCGATAAGCTGATGGAATTGATGAAACGGCAATAAGTCTGGCGCAGGTTACAGGTTTACACACTCATACTCAAGTATTCACACTGAAGGAGGACATGATCATGGCAATGACAACAAGAGCAGAAGTGTTAGCAAAATTAAAATCAGAAGTAGCAGCGGGTAAAGTATTATTGGGAGCGGGAGCAGGGACAGGCATCTCGGCCAAGAGTGCCGAAGCCGGTGGTGTGGACTTGATTATTATATACAATTCGGGGCGTTACCGGATGGCTGGGCGCGGCTCGCTCGCCGGACTGATGGCTTACGGAGATGCGAACCAGATTGTGGTGGACATGGGAAACGAGGTACTGCCGGTCGTGAAGCATACGCCAGTATTGGCGGGTGTTTGCGGCACGGATCCGTTCCGGATCATGGATATTTTCCTCAAGCAGCTTAAGGAGCAAGGATTTGCCGGTGTGCAGAACTTTCCGACGGTTGGCTTGATTGACGGCGTATTCCGGGCGAATCTGGAAGAGACGGGTATGGGCTATGATTTGGAGGTTGAGATGATCCGGAAGGCGCATGAGCTGGATATGCTGACTACTCCGTATGTGTTTGATGTCGATCAAGCGAAGAAGATGGCTGAAGCCGGAGCCGATGTCCTGGTTGCCCATATGGGCCTTACCACCAAAGGAACCATAGGTGCGAAAACAGCATTGACACTCGACGATTGCGTTGAAAAGATTCAAGCGATCTGTGATGCCGGTAAAGCCATTAACCCGGACATTATGATTCTGTGCCATGGTGGTCCGATTGCAGAACCTGAGGATGCGGCGTATGTATTGTCCAGAACCAAGGGAGTCGAGGGATTCTTCGGAGCTTCCAGCATCGAGCGTTTTGCCACCGAGGTCGGCATTAAGCAGCAGACAGAGGCATTCAAGAATATCTCGAAATAAATAGGTAGCCTGATACAGAATGATCGGAATCATATGGAATGAAAAGGACTCCCGGGAAGGGAGTCTTTTTTGGTGTACGGTGGGAAGGTAATCGGACTGATCGGGCTAAACTTGCATGTGGTTCCGAAAACGAGGCGTAAACAACCCATTTAGCATCCGGCGACGTGACCTGCGGTTTCGCTTAATCATCATCCTTGTGCTTGCTCTTGGATGCAGCTATAGCAAAGGCAATAATAATTATAGGAATGAAGATAAACCAAGGGATCGTAATTGTCGTCCCCAATAACAGGGCAAGCAGCAATAATACCACCATGCCAATGATCAAGTACAGGCAGCCTCTGCCGAACGTCTCCATCATCCATCAGCTCCTTTTGACAAGGATGACGTTATGGACAAGGTCTAAGTTTCACGAATCATGATAAAAAGGCAGAAGCCTTGCCCTTGCCATCACGCCCTTGCGGTCACGCTGACAATGAATGAAGGTTTCCACCCAACCTCAGTGTAAAGTATGAAAAGCATACCAGATCAAGTCTTCTTTTTATCGTTGTTCATCTTTTGCATTCATCTTGTAATCCTTCAGCGCGCTGAGATTAGCTCTGGAATTTCCAAGGGACGGTTTCTGATCGTAATACAACTGCCTTTTGCTACCGGGTTGCCTCTCTTTGAATAGGGTAAGCAATCATGATAGTATCAGGAAGGAACCAGTGGATGAAGGGGGCTTGAAGGAGTGGCTAATATTAAAGAGATTGCCAAGATGGCAGGCGTTTCGGTGTCAACGGTATCCCGGGTGCTGAACAATCATCCCTATGTCAGAGAAGATAAGCGGACACGCGTGTTGGAGACCATGAAACAGCTGAAATACGCCCGGAATATGAATGCGGTCCATCTGATTACAGGGAAAACGATGAATATTGCTATCATGCTGCCGTTTATTAATCATGCCTACTTCTCCTTGCTGATGGAGGGAGCCGGCCAAGAAGCGCTTGCCGCTAGCTATCGCCTGATCCTGTGCCAAACTGGGTATGCGCCAGATAAGGAAGTGGAAGTGCTGGAGATGCTGCGTAACCGCGAGATTGACGGCATCATTATTTTATCATCGGCCGTGACTCCAAAACAGATCGAAGCCTACTGCGCTTACGGACCGATCGTATGCTGTCAGGATGCGGGCGAACGATTATTTTCTTCTATATATATAAACCATGCGGAGGCATTTCGCAGTGCCATGCAATATTTGATAAAGCGGGGACATCGACGCATCGGCTTCACGGTGGGAAGACTGGACAGTCCGAGCACGAGAGCGCGCCAAGTGGCGTATGAAGAAGTGCTTAAGGAGATCGGAGAGCCTTACCGACAGGAATGGATATTGGATGGCTGTATCGATCTGGAGGACGGTGCGGCGATTATGGATCGACTGTCCGCTATGGAGGAACGTCCAAGTAGTTTGCTGGTAACGGGTGACCATGTGGCCGCCGGATTGATCTATGAAGCCGAGAAGAGAGGACTGTCCATTCCGCAAGAGCTCGCTGTCATCGGATTCGACAACCAGCCGATCGGTAAAATGCTGGGTCTCACCACGATTGATAACCGACTGTTTGATATGGGCTCCGAGGCCTTCAAGATGCTGTATGCGCATATTCAAGGGGAGCAGGAAGAGCCGATTCGCAAGGAGCTTGCCTTCGAGCTGATCGAACGTTCATCGGTATAATGGCTGCATAGCCAAGTTCTAACAAACGGATTACAAAGTTCGACAATTATGATATTCTTATTTATGCAAGTTCCATGTTTCACAACGTTAACGTCTGCAGCTGTCTGCAGGCGTTCTATTCTGTATTATAGAAGGAAAGGAGCATAACCAAGTGGATGCCCTTGAACAGTTTAAAAAAGCTTCCCGAATCAAAGTAATTCCTGTTATGCTGATTCCGGTTGCTTTGGGAGCACTCGGGGCTTATGTATGGACAGGTGAAGTTCATTTAGGCCTCTTTTTATTGACCTTGATCGGGAGCGGCGCTGCCCATCTGTTCTCCAATATGGTGAACGATTTGTGGGATTATAAGAATGGAACGGACACGGAAGCGCAGGAGCATGTGGATGCGATCTCCACGAACTCCGGTTTTCTGACGAAGGGCGTCTGGTCGCTCCGTAAATTCGAGATCGTTACCTGGACGCTGTTCGGGATTGCTGCGCTGAGCGGGATTATCCTCAGTTTGATCAGTGGCTGGTGGGCTTTCGTCTTCGGCGGACTTGGCGGGTTGATCGCTTATTTCTATGTCGCACCGCCAATTCAATTCGGATATCGCGGCAAGGGTTTCAGCGAGATTGCGATTCTGCTATCCTTTGGTATTTTGCCGGTGATGGGCGCATACTACGTTCAAACCTCACATATGGATGTCCGGGCGCTGCTGCTGTCACTGCCCATCGGGCTGCTGACCACGCTGATTTTGTTTAATCATCACTTTTTGCATTGGCAGGCGGACCGTCAGGCCGGGAAGAAGACCCTGGTTGTGGTATGGGGTGAAAAGAGAGCCCTGAACTTCTCTCGAGTTCTGCTGCTGCTGGCATGCTTGTCTTTGATCGCCTGCGTATTGGCCGGGGCGCTTCCGCCTTACGCATTAATTGCACTGCTTACGATGATTCCGTTGTATCTTGTCTATGGAAGACTGAAGGACAGCAACCGCTCCGAAGCGTATTTACCGCTGATGGGCGCCTCAACGATGACGACTATGCGCTGCGGCGGCATGCTGATCCTGTCATTGCTCATCCAGGGAATCATTCAGACTTTGTAAGGAAGAAGGGGAATTAGATGGAACAACAACGCGTTTTTGGTGATTTTCACTCTATCCTGTCCGAGACCGGGACTTGGAAGATCGGCGGTTTCCCGCTGCCGGACGGTTCATTCTGGGAATATCGCGAGCCGAATGCGGTCGTGATCGTCCGCAACGGCATCCTGTACGTGCGCGCGCCGCTGAGCCGCCAGAATGATCAGATCCAAATTCTCGATAATGCCAAGCATATGTATTATTCCAACGAAGAGGTGGAAGTGCCGGAATCCGGCGAGGTCACGTTCGAGCTGCAAATTCGGGCACGCACCCAAGGTACGGTTCCCGGCGACTTGTATGACGGCTATGTATCTTTGAATCTGCTTGATTTCAGCACGGGCGCAGCACTGGACTTTTTTGCTTCGAATGACAAGTATGCCAGCGTGTATGCCGTTCTGCCGTTCCCGGGTGTGCAGGTGCCGGAATCGGACAAGACCCGTTACTTCTGCATTTTCAAAGAGGAGGATACACACTTCACGCCGCGGGAATTCAACACATATAAAATCACGTATAACCGTGCCGAGGACGAAGCAATCTTCTACGTGAACGGCGAAGAGATCCGCCGGGAGAAGAACATCCCGATCAAGTTCAACAAATTCACTATCGCGCTTGGCATCATGACCGAAAAAGACCTTACGCCGCAGGGCAGCGTATCCGTGCATGGACAAACCGTCATTGCCGAATACTCTCCCGTAACGGTTACGATAAAAGAGTAGCACTTATATAGTAGTAAAAAGATCATGCTCATTTTTGTAGGCATGATCTTTTTTTGTGAGAGAAGGACGAGCTGCAGTAGTGCTCGTGCAATGTTACGAGGCCGTATCAGGGAAGGCTGCAAGCCCCCAAAAGGCCAAGGAAGCTAGGCCGACAAGCCTGTGAGTCCCAAGAATTCACAGCATGCCCGGCAATCCGGGTGTGAAAAGATCGGAGCCAGCCAAGAGTAGAAGATGTATCGTTGGAGGAAAGCAAGCCGATAGGCTTGCTTGATTAAGAGGGACAGCAATTGGGCACCAGCAGCCCCTACAAGCTAGGCCGACAAGCCTGTGAGTCCCAAGAATTCACAGCATGCCCGGCAATCCGGGTGTGGAAAGATTGGAGCCAGCCAAGAGTAGAGGATGTATCGGTGAGGAAAGCAAGCCGACAGGCTTGCTTGATTAAGAGGGACTGCACTGGGCACCAGCAACCCCTACAAGCTGTGCCGGCAAGCCTGTGAGTCCCCAAGGGGATTCACAGCAGGACCGGCAATCCGGGTGTAGAAAGATTGGAGCCAGCCAAGAGTAGAGGATGTATCGGTGAGGAAAGCAAGCCGACAGGCTTGCTTGATTAAGAGGGACTGCACTGGGCACCAGTAACCCCTACAAGCTGCGCCGGCAAGCCTGTGAGTCCCCAAGGGGATTCACAGCAGGACCGGCAATAAATCAGGCTAGCTGACCGTGTTGAACGGGTCAGCTTAGCCCCTCCCCCGCCCAGCCCCCAAAAGGCCATCCCTAATGAAAGGGATGGCTATCTTTTGGTGGGTGGAAAGATTGGAGGCCAGCAAGAAATAGAGGATGTATCCGTGGAGGAGACCTGGCGTTCGCCTTTGAAACCGGGAAAATACCGCAAGAATATCATCCTGTTTTCCTGGTTTCAACAGCGACCGGAACGGATACATCCTCCTCTGACCAGGCCGACAATCTTGAGCACGAAAAGAAAAAAGCCACCCCATATACCATGGGATGGCCTATTTTTACTTCAGATCCTCAATCGAATTTGCCTCCACGTAAGACGGAACCACCAGGCCGGTTTTTACGCCTTCCATGTTAGCGCCAAGGTCTTCGACTTGGTCCTTGAACTTATCCCAATAGTCGGCATGCGTCAATGGAAGCCATGCTGCTACGGTTGCATCCACGTCGCCATTGGCAACGCCGGTCCACATTGGGCCAGCTTCTACTTGAAGCGCGTCAACTTTGTATCCGAGCTTCTCTTCCATGATCACTTTCAGCAGGTTGGTGCTGGCAATCTCCGAATCCCAGGCTACATAACTGAACTTGAAGCTTTTGCCGTCAACCGGCTGAACGCCTTCAAGCCAGGCATCCACTTTCTCTGCGTTGCTGTCTGCCCATTCTTTAGCGGCAGCCTCAGGGTCTTGGCCTTCTTGGATTGCCGTCATAATCTGACCCATATCGTCGGATGTCCACTTGAAATTGCTCAGGAACTTGTAAGCTTCCGGATGATCTTCTTTCAGTCCAAGACGGACAACGGTGTGGATCTCTTCCGCTTCACCGAATACTTTCTTCGGATCTTCCAAATACTTCAGGTCATATTTGGCAAACATCCAGTGCGGTGTCCAACCGGTAATAATGATGGGATCTTCGTTCTTGATGGCTTTGTTAAGGGTTGCGGTCATGGCAGCACCGGAGCCTTCGATCAGTTTCCAGTCGGTCAATCCATATTCATCAATCGCTGCAGCCGCAGCTTTCATAATACCTGCACCTGGATCAATACCGATGATTTCATGTTTCACTTGGTCGCCGAGGGAAGCAGTAGCACCGCCGTCAGTCCCTTTGTCCGTTGTTCCATCCGTGCCGCCGTTTCCGCCCTGTCCGCAAGCAGACAGAACCAAAATAGCAGCCAAGCTTAGCAGCAACCAAAACTTTTGTTTCTTCAAAATTAAGCACCCCTTTTTTTCGTTTTAAATATATTTTGTGTAAAGCGGTCGAGGACAATCGCCAAAATGACGACAGCCAAGCCAGCTTCAAACCCTTTACCAATTTGCAGCTGAGTTACGGCCCGGTAGACCTCAGCACCGATACCTTGGGCACCGATCATCGAAGCAATAACGACCATTGACAAGGACAGCATGATGGTCTGGTTAATGCCGGCCATCAAGGTCGGCATGGCCAGCGGAAGCTGAACCTTGAACAATTTCTGCCCGGAAGTCGAACCGAATGCATCTGCAGCCTCCGTCAGTTCACCTGATACTTGCATAATGCCAAGGCGGGTCAGGCGAATCGTTGGCGGAATGGCGAAGATAACCGAAGCGATAACCCCTGGAACTACGCCCAAGCTGAAGAATGTGACGGCAGGGAGCAAGTATACAAACGCCGGCATGGT
Organism: Paenibacillus sp. FSL K6-1330; assembly: GCF_037976825.1. Taxonomy (NCBI): domain Bacteria; kingdom Bacillati; phylum Bacillota; class Bacilli; order Caryophanales; family Paenibacillaceae; genus Paenibacillus; species Paenibacillus sp. FSL K6-1330. The sequence goes on along the minus strand of NZ_CP150269.1, from coordinate 6,149,664 downwards.
TTGCATAAAGTCGAGAACCGGTATGATCACGCGGGATGCCGACTTGCTGTAGGCCGCCCATATACCCAGAGGAACACCCAGTATAACGGAGATCAAGGCTGCCGTGATAACCAGACTGAGCGTGCTCATGGTCTGTGACCAATAGCCCAAGTTATCGATGAGCAGAAAACCGATGGCTGTAAACAATGTCAACGGCAGACGGCCTAATAGATAGGCAATGACAGCCAGGATGACAATGAACAGGTACGGATGAGGGAGCATGAACAAATCCGTAAACAGCTGCACAACGTTTTTGATAATGAAGGAGATGGCGTCAAAGAAACCGGAGAAGACGTCTCCCATCCATTCGACCAAGGAATCAACCCAGCTTGCGAGAGGGATCTTAGGCATCTTGCGTCACCTCCTCGCTCTTGCTTTCTCCGGCCAGGGCACCAAGAACAGCACCGCGGACGATAACGCCCATCAACCTGCCGGTCTCATCCACAACGGCCAATGGCACTTTAGCCATACTCGTAATTTCAAACAATTCATTCAGCAATGTATCGGGTCCAACACTCGGACCGTCTGTGATGAGAATATCCTCAAGCTTGCGGTTATTCTTCATGGCATCGGATGCATCTTCGGCCGTAATGACGCCAAGCAGCTTCTTGGAACGGTCAATGACGAACAGGTTCGAAATCCCCCGTTCACGCATCAGCTCAAGCGCCACGCGAGGTCCACGATCCATCGTAATGGTCTCCGGACGGCGCATAACCCGTGATGCGGTAAGCACCTTGGACAGATCCACATCTTCCACGAACCGCTCAACATAATCGTTGGCAGGCTGGGTCAAGATTTCTTCCGGCGTTCCGATCTGTACAATCGAACCGTCCTTCATCAAGGCAATGCGGTCGCCGATCCGAAGAGCTTCGTCCAGGTCATGAGTAATGAACACGATGGTTTTTTTCATTTTGTCCTGAAGTTCGATCAATTCGTCCTGCATGTCTCTGCGGATGAGCGGATCCAATGCGCTGAAAGCCTCATCCATCAGCAGAATCTCCGGATCATTGGCGAGTGCACGGGCAAGCCCGACACGCTGCTGCATGCCGCCGCTAAGCTGATCGGGCATTTTTTCCTCCCAGCCTTTCAAACCTACAAGCTCGAGCGACTTCATGGCCGCTTCGTGCCGCTTGCTTTTGTCTATCTTTTGAATTTCCAATCCGTATTCCACATTCTCTACAACCGAGCGATGAGGGAATAAGGCGAATTTCTGGAACACCATGCTGATTTTTTTGCGACGTACATCACGCAGCTGTTCCTTGTTCATTTTTCGGAGATCCTTGCCGTGAATCAATATTTCGCCCGATGTTGGTTCAATCAACCGATTTAGCAAACGGACCAACGTAGATTTACCGCTGCCTGACAACCCCATGATGACAAAAATCTCGCCCTCGTGGATATCGAAGCTGACACGGTTAACGCCAACCGTTATATTTTTTTCTTTCGCAATTCGCGCTTTACTCCAGCCTTGCTCCAGCAATTGAATCCCTTGTTCCGGATTCGCGCCGAACAATTTGCTGACTTTGTTAACTTGCAGAATAGCCAAAAGTACTCCTCCTTTTTATTGTATAGAGACGCGTCCATTTGACCGAGTCTTCTTATTCCTGTCGTCTCGTAAACCCATGTCACCCATTGTAACAACCGATACGTAAAGTATCAAACGTTATATCCGTACGTAAAGTACGTACAGTAAAAACTGTACAAAGTTATCCTTTGAAATGCTCCCATATGCTCCGATATCCTCTAGAGTGATCTTCTTTACTTTTAAAATAGCTTTCCCTACAATAGATCAGAGAATGTGTGTGGATCAGGGCTTGTTTAAATTTCATGGAGATCGTTCACACTACACTTCGAGTCCACCTAGTTTTGTTATATTGACATGACTTCTTGGATGGTTACAGATAGAGGAGGCTGCAAGCATGGGCTTGTACCATTTAGATGATGAACGGCAGGCAGCCGTGCATAAGATTCGTAAGCGTGTCATTGAAAATATTGGACGGAATATGGATTTGTACGGCATTCCACTCTCAACGGGACATTTATACGGATTGCTTTATTTTGCGGATAAACCGATGAACCTCGATGAAATGGGACAGGAAATGAAGATGAGCAAGACCAGCATGAGTACAGGCGTGCGGACGCTGCTCGATTATAAAATGGTAAACAAGGTGTGGGAGAAGGGTTCCCGCAAGGATTTGTATGAAGTGGAGTATGACTGGTACCAGACCTTCTTGGATTTCTTCGATATTAAATGGCGTAAATCGGTGGAGAGCAACATTTTGGTCCTGCGCAAAGCGCTCGACGAAACGGAGAAGCTCCGTAAAGCGCATGAAGATGACGAAGAGCTGGCAGCGGTGCTGCAAGAGGATCAGGCGAAGATGCGCGAGGCCGTTGCTTACTATAAATGGCTGGAACGATTGATTGATACTTTTGTGGATGGCGATATCTTTAATTATGTGCCAAAAGAGCCGCCAGAGGACAAATCCTGATATTGAAAATGGGGGAATTCCCCAGTATAATGTGGAGTAAGGCAATGCTTACCTAAGAGGTACAACCTGATTTTATCGGGTTGTGCCTTTTTTTGTTATCTGGCATCGCCTAAGGGTGAATCATCGAATGCAAGTGCATAGGGTGCAAAAATAGTCAGGAGGGGTTAGAATGGTCAATATGTCCTCAAGAATGGTAGAAATTGCAGATTTTCCATCGGTTAACTTAAGCAATACCCGAAGTTTGTATGTATACCTTCCACCCAGTTATCATGAGAATACGGAGAAGCATTATGCCGTACTCTATATGCATGACGGGCAGCATGTATTTTCAGCGGATGAGCGAGGCGGCTCGTGGGATATGCATGTCACCGCAGATCGGCTGGTGTCCGAAGGACGGATGCAGGAGATTATCATCGTTGGCATCGCAACGGTTCCTCATCAAAGACTGAATGAATATTTCCATGACAATCCAAGGATGCATCAGGTGTTCGATCCCCCGTTTGCCGGCGAACGGTATGAGTTATTTATTATCGAAGAGGTTTTACCATATATCAATGAGAACTTTCGCACGTTGAAGGGTCCGGAGCACACGGCCATGATGGGTTCGTCTGCGGGCGGGATTGTCACCTACAATATCGGCTTTAGAAGGCCGGATGTGTTCGGAAGCATTGCGGTCATGTCGCCTTATTTCGTCAAAGCCTATTTTGATGCTCAAGGAGAGCTAAAGGAATATCCTTTTTATGAAAGATACGGTACGCATCCGAATCTTAAGGTATGGCTTGATATGGGCGGCGCGGAAGGGGTCTTCATGGAAAAATACGCACGGGAGGAAGCAGCACGCTTGATCCAAGACGGCTTTGTGCCGGGAGAAGATCTCATGCTGTTTCTTGATCCGGGAGCGGCTCACAGTCAAAGCGACTGGGCAGGCAGAGCGCAAGCGCCGCTGCTGTATTTTTTCGGCGACATTGGAGAACCAACCTCGATTAAGCTGCATGGTGATGGAGTCGTAGGGGTGAAAGGGCCTGTCAAACAATTGAATCCGGTCATTACATACGACAGCGGATTTGTACAAACGTTGATGAACGGAACTTATCATGTTGAGGAGCCGGAATGGCTAACGCTGCTGCCGAACGGAACGCTGAAGCCTAGAATTCCTGGCAGCACCCGGGTTACGCTGCAAATGGGAGGCTTGAGTGCAGATAAAGAGATTACGATCGTGGAAGAGCTGCCTGAGCTTGTGAAAATCGCGATTCAAGTGAAGGTACCGCCTTCCACACCGGTTTCCCCCACAATCTATGCCGGATTTGAGATTCCATACTGCGGAGATGGCCTATATAGGGGAAGTGCGATGGTACCTCATGGTTTGTCTTTTACGTTCAAGGTATCAAGAGGGTTTGGACTGCACGAAAAGATCGGGGATCCTAAAGTTAAACGGCGTTCTTTTACAGCATCGTCCGAGATGGAGCTGTTGTATGAGGTTGAGGACTGGGATACTTGAATTACTAAATTGCATTGAATTGTAATGGAGGATGAATAGGCATGACCATCAGATCAGCAAAACCACAAGATGCAGCTGCAGCGATAAGACTGTTGTACGATGCACTGCACGACGTAGCGCATCAATTAACAGGGGAAAACAGTGAAGAGAAAGTGCTTGAAGTGCTGGAGCAATATTTCCGGGCGGACGAGGGCAGGCTCAGTTACCGACAGGCTGCCGTGAAAGAGATCGACGGCGAGGTGGCTGGTATTATCGTTGCTTACGGCGGTGATCAAGCGGCCGAATTGGATCGTCCGATTCTGGATCGTTTGCGTAAGCTCAAGAATGACCCTTCCGTAGCGCTGGATAAAGAAGCGGACGAGGATGAGTACTATATCGATACGTTATCGGTTTCTCCGCAGTTTGGAGGTAAGGGGATTGGTTCGGCCCTTATACATCACGCGGAGAATCGGGCAAAGGAGCTGATGTATCGTAAAATTGCTCTTGCCGTGGTGACGGACAATCATCGCGCTCATTCTTTGTACGAAAGAAGAGGTTATCAAACAGATAAGGACATCTTGATTAACGGGCATGTTTATTATCATATGGTCAAACCGGTTTAGAAAAAAATAAACAATTTATAAGCCGCCTATTTACAAATGGTAATAGGTGGTTTATTATTGTGTCATACCGATCTAGAAAATTAGAATGATAAATTAAATTGGAATGAACGAAAATAACCGTATGAATTACACAATTAGAATGTCTATTTTAATTTAGAATGGAGTGTTTGCGTCATGGATCAAGATCATAATCAGAGTATCGAAATATCGGTGGAACAAGCGAAGCTGCTCGGCAGCGCTCAGCGGGTGAAGATTCTCGGAACCATGCTGGATATGGCCAAAACTGCCAAACAAGTAGCAGATGAATTGGGAGATTCGCCGGGAAGCATTCACTATCATATTCAGAAGTTATATGATGGTGGATTAATAGATTTGGTGGAGACCCGGACCGTCGGCGGCATCGTAGAGAAATATTATAAATCCAAAGCGAAGTGGTTTAACACCAAGGGAACGCAAATGGTAGACCCGGTTCTTGCCGAAGATTATGCAGCGGCCAGCCGCACAAGGATAAGCCTGAGAATGCAGCTGAACGCCGAGCAATACGAAGAAATGACGAAGGAATTCAGAGAACTGCTCGAAAAATGGGTGACCAAGACCCTTGCGACAAAAGGGGACGACAGCAAGGAATATGCGGTAGGGATCAACGTGGTTTCGACGGAAACGTCCGAATAGGAAGGGGCTTCTTTAGCCCCTTCTCTCCAAAACTACTAAACTTTAAATCAAGGAGTGTTTCTTTCGTGGAAATATTAAAGAATCGCAATTTCCTGCTGTTGTTCGTTGGCCGAATCCTTACGAATATCGGCGATAGCTTGTACGCGGTAGCTGCCATGTGGCTGGTGTACGATCTGGGAGGCTCGACGCTGTATACGGGACTTGCCGGATTCCTCTCGATTCTCCCCCGAATCATTCAACTGTTATCCGGTCCGATGATTGACCGCGTTCCTTTACGGGGGCTTCTGGTATACACCCAGTTATTTCAGGCGGTTCTACTGTTGATCGTTCCGCTTGCATTTTATTTCGACTTTCTGACAGTAGGCGTTGTGCTGGCGATTACACCAGTTCTATCCACGCTGAATATGTGGGTATATCCGGCCCAAATGTCGGCCCTTCCTAAAATTCTCGATAAGAAGCAGCTGACGCAAGGAAACTCGCTGTTCTCCTTAGCCTATCAAGGCATCGATGTCGCTTGCAACGCAATATCCGGCGTATTGATTATTGTGCTGGGCGCAGTATCCCTTTACTTATGGAATTCGATCGGATTTTTCATCGGAGCGCTGTTATTCTCGCAATTGAAAATCAAAAAGTCTACCAAAACTTCTGATAACAACGTAATTAAAACATCAACGAATAACACCGCAAATTCAAAATCTATGCGAAATGCCCTTAAAAATTATTGGGCGGACATGAAAGAGGGGCTTCGCTACATCCTGGCAACCCCGCTTGCACGGGTACAGATGGGGATTATCGTCATTAATGCAGCGGGCGGCGCTACCTTTACGGTTATGCCTGCGTTTGCCGACAGCCTCGGCGGAGCCGGTGTCTACGGTATATTGCTGATGGCCCAGGCTTGCGGAAGTTTGTTGGGCGCGATCCTGGCTCCGTATTTGAAGTTGGAGCGCCTGCCGCTTGGATATCTTTTTGCCGGAGCATTTTGTTTATCTGGCGCTGCCTGGTGTCTCAGCGTATTTACCCCATGGACATGGCTTGTCGTCCTGGTATACGGCTTGGCATGGTTTCCCGGAGGCATTACGAACGTTATCATCAATTCGGTCATTCAGAAAGCGATACCCGAGAAAAGATTGGGCACGGTGTTCGCGGCAGCTAGCGGACTCAGCGGAATTGCCATGCCGCTTGGCAGCCTAATTGGAGGTGCTCTTGGCGTTGTTGCAGCAAGCTCGTCCGTTATCGCAGGATGCGGAATCGCCGTATTCTGCGTAGGAATCTTCTGGATTTTTGACTCGACCACCCGCAGTCTTCCATCACCTGACAATGTGGATGAGAAATGGTTTGCGCCTTATACGAATGCAACACCTGAGAAATCCATTTCTATGAATACAGCCCCTTAGAGATGGCTAACGTCGATTAGCTTCCATGCTTATACAGAGGGCTGAAGAAGATCGCCCGTACTGGAAATTTCTCAAATAACCGAGCCGAGGATGAATCAGCGATCGACGGATTCATCACGGTTCTTTTTTTCACTTAGACGAAGTGTAAACGCCTGCCGCGTCCCACCGCAGCGGTGCTTGTCAGGCTAGTCTGCATAATGTGACCAAGTCCCTCATAGACATGTATCAATCAAGTCAAAACAAGTGTTGAAGGGGATGATGACATGCGCCGGATTTCATGGGTGCTGCTCGCGGTAGTATTATGCTTAACAACAATACTGGCGGGATGCGGGAAGAAAAATGCAGACAGCGTTGTGAAGGATCTGGGCAAGGTGGCTGATAAGCTGGAAAGTGCCAAGGGGGCTTACCAGGGAGCGGGCGTTATGACCATACATACCGGTTCGGCGCCGCAGGAGTATCAGGTTGAGGTATGGTACCAGTCTCCATCTTACTACCGGATCAGTTTAACCAATGGGCAAAAGGATATTACGCAAATCGTGCTTCGCAACGATGACGGCGTGTTCGTTCTGACGCCTAGCTTGAACAAGAGCTTCCGCTTCAAAAGCGACTGGCCGGATAATCAGGGACAGGTATATCTGTACCAAACGCTACTCAGCAGCATTCTGAGCGACAACACCCGTCAGTTTGCTGAGGATAAGGATAGTTACGTGTTTGATGTGGCTGCTAATTACCACAGCCATTCGTTGATTCGTCAAAAGATTTGGCTCGCCAAGGACAACTACACACCGAAACAGGTACAAGTGTCGGACTCCGAAGCGAATGTGGTTGTTGAAGTGAAATTCAACACCTTTACCTTCGATACGAACCTGTCGAAGGATTCGTTTGATACCAACAAGAATCTAAGTGCGATGAACGATGCTAAGGGGACCATGGCGGAAGTGGACGAGAACGGGGTACCGGTGGCTTCCGGTACGGAAGGTAACGGCACTCAGGGAACCGAAGGTTTGACAGAAACAGCTTCCGGTCGCGATATGGGATCCTTCGGCATTATCTATCCGGAATATGTGCCTGCAGGGGTCACGAACAAAGACACGATGGAAGTTCCGGAGAACAAGGATCATGCGGTTATTCTGAAGTATGACGGTGTGTACCAATATACGATTATGGAATCCAGACCGGTGGATCGTGCGGTCTCCCTCGTACCGGGCGAGGCGGTATATATTGATTTTACAACGGTAGGTCTGCTCACCGGCGATCAGCAAAGAACGCTGACCTGGAATTCGGAAGGCGTGGAATACCGAATTACGAGCGCCAATCTGCCTGTCGAAGAAATGAAGAAAGTCGCTGCTTCCATGCAGGGAGAATCGGGTAAATAATACGAAGTAGGCGGATACCGAGCATTGAAGGAGGGCAACATTCCGACAATGAGGCCATTCGCCTCTTTTCCAAATAAAGGAACCCCGTCCGTAGGCCTATCGCTATTTCTTGCAGATATTCCGATGTTTCACCAAGTTTCGCCACCCCGGGGGGACCACGAGCCTCATAAATAAGCAGTTTGTCTCAATTGACAGTTGCCCCCCGGAACATTACCATTAATCTATTGCAAAGCATAATGCTTTTTTCAAAATGGTAAGAAGGTGACTGGAATTGCAAGCGATATATCGACCTACCCTGGCGGAGATCAACCTAGACCATCTGCGCGCCAACTATAACGCTTTTCGTGAGGCGCTGCCAAGCCACATGAAATTGCTTGCTTGTGTGAAGGCTAACGCCTATGGTCACGGAGCTGTAGAAGTGGCTCGCGAACTTCAGCAACTGGGGGCGCCTTACTTAAGCGTAGCTTTCCTGGATGAAGCGCTCGAGCTTCGGCAAGGAGGCATCTCTTGCCCAATCCTGGTGCTCGGTTATACACCACCGGAGGCTGTAGAGATCGCTTATGAGCATGATGTGACCGTAACCCTGTTCAGTTCGGAAGTGCTCCAAGCGATAAAGGCACTGCCGGTCCAGCCGGAGAAGCCACTCAAGGTACACATCAAGATTGACAGCGGAATGGGTCGTTTGGGCCTGCTTCCAGGCGAAGATGCAATTTCTTTTATAGAAGAAGTATTTTCGCTGCCGCAGGTTGTTGTCGAAGGAATGTTTACCCATTTTGCAAGAGCGGATGAAGAGAACAAAGACTATACGTTGGGACAGTACCGCCGTTTTCAGGGCGTAGCGGACGCTCTTCGGGATAAGGACTACCATATCCCCATCATACATACGGGCAACAGTGCTGCTGCGATTGATACACCTGAATTATCCTATGATATGGTTCGTGTCGGCATCGGCTTGTACGGACTGTATCCTTCGGATGAGGTGAATCGAAAGACAGTGAGCCTTCGCCCTGTCATGACGTTAAAGACAAAGCTTGTCTACGTCAAAAATTTACCTCCGCATTCCGGTATCAGCTACGGGACGAAGTATGTAACGGGGGAGGAAGAGCAAATTGGAACCCTTCCCATCGGTTACGCCGATGGCTTCTCTCGTATGCTGAGCGGTAAAGTGGAAGTACTGATACGCGGCCGCCGCGTCCCTGTAGTCGGAACTATCTGTATGGACCAATGTATGGTATCGCTCAAACCTTTCGCCGATGAGGCGGAACAAATTAAAGCTGGTGAAGAGGTTGTACTCATCGGTCAGCAGTCTGGCGAATGCATTACGGCAGATGAGCTGGCGTCCAAGCTGGGGACGATCCACTACGAGGTCGTCTGCATGATTGCCCACCGGGTACCACGTCAGTATATACGTGATGATATACCCGTGAAGACCGTAAACGCACTCTGGAGCAACCTTTAACAAGTCATGTCACCCTAAGTAATTTATTCAGGAAAGAAGGAATAAGTACAGACCTTCCCGAATTAGGAATATGTCGTTTAAGTCTGTACGAAAGTGTCGATTGTAGTTTATAATGATATGCAGCATACTTGATATACCTTCGGCATATATATTCTTTTGTATAATTTTCCTTGAATAATGTAATACTGGTGCACAGGCGAGAAGGTTGTGGGGGTGTAATAGAGGGTGGCCAATATGCAGAACACCAAACGAATCATGATCAGTTTACCGGATCATCTTTTGCAGGAAGTGGACGGGATCGCTCAGCTGGAAAATTCCAACCGCAGTGAGCTTATTAGGCAAGCCATGAAGTTGTACCTGAATGAACGGAAGAAACGTTACATTCGTGAATCCATGCAGCGGGGTTATATGGAAATGGCCAAAATTAACCTGACCATGGCTTCTGAGGCGTTTCACGCGGAGGAAGATGCAGACAACACTCTAGACCGCTTAGTAAGCGGGGTGTAGACAGTGATCGTTAAACGGGGCGACGTATTTTTTGCGGATTTATCACCTGTTGTCGGTTCTGAGCAGGGCGGCGTAAGGCCGGTCCTTGTCATTCAGAATGATATCGGCAACCGGTTTAGTCCGACTGTGATTGTTGCAGCCATTACGGCACAGATTCAAAAAGCCAAGCTGCCGACTCACGTCGAAATCGACGCGGCGTCGCATGGATTTGACCGGGATTCCGTCATTTTGCTAGAGCAGATCCGGACGATTGATAAGCAGCGGCTAACGGACAAAATCACCCATCTTGATGATGAAATGATGAGTAAGGTGGATGATTCCCTGCAAATAAGTCTGGGCTTGATTGATTTTTGATTCCATTCAAGCACTAACGTTTTCCACATAGAATGTTATGACTAAAAACCCTCAAGGAGTAATTCCTTGAGGGTTTTTATATGGATGGTATGTTTGAAGGCTCGGCAATTGCTGCATGGGACTGGAGATTGGTGGATTACATGTTTGTAGGTATGAGGATGTAGGCCGTAGTGACCGCCGCTGCGATAAACAACAGGCAGACAACGGACCAGGCAATCGCATGTTTGTCATTCATTTAAGGTGACCCCCCTGATTTTAATGAGGTGTGGATATCCGGCAGCGGCATGTTCGTACAATAAGAATATAAATTAAATCTTAAAATTAGATGAAATTGACATTAAAAGCAGCTTAAAGCCTTACGAAGTGAGCGATGTAGTGGAAATGAGCGCTTAAGTTTGGGATAATAGCAAATATAGTTTCATTGAAGAAAGAGGGATATCATTGTCTGAATTAGAAGCTGTTGTGGAAGTAAATGAGGAACAGATTCGCAAGGAAGAATCGAAACGGATCGTGAAGCAGATCGCAAAGGAGCTTCAATTGTCCGAAAAACAGGTGCGTACGACCGTTGAACTTCTGGATGAGGGCAATACCATACCGTTTATTGCGCGTTACCGTAAGGAAATGACAGGCGAACTGGATGAGAACCAATTACGTGATATTGAAGAGCGGACAGGTTATTTGCGCAATTTGGAGGTCCGTAAGCGGGAAGTCATTCGCATCATAGAGGAGCAAGGCAAGCTAACAGAAGATCTGAAGGCGTCGATTACGGCCGCCGTTAAGCTGCAGGAGGTAGAGGATCTATACCGTCCGTATAAGCAGAAACGTAAAACCCGGGCCAGCGTCGCCAAGGAAAAAGGACTTGAGCCGCTGTCGGAGTGGATATGGTCGCAGCCGAAGCAGGCTGATGTGATGGTTGAGGCAGCCAAGTATGTTGATGAGGAGAAGGGTGTGGCTTCGGCAGAAGAGGCTGTGCAAGGCGCGATGGATATATTGGCCGAAAACATTGCCGATGACGCAACCGTTCGTTCCTGGGTACGCAGATACAGCCTGGACCACGGCATATTGACCTCAGAGGCGAAGGATACCGAAGTGGAATCCGTATACGAGAACTATTACAATTATCGGGAATTGGCGAAGAAAATGCCGCCGCACCGGATTTTGGCCATTAACCGGGGAGAGCGCGAGAATATTCTGAAGGTGGGGCTTGATGTTCCTTCCGATTCCATTCACGCGTATATCGGCAAGCAGGTGCTTAAAGGTCCATCTGCCGTCACGGATATTCTTACGGCGGTGATCGAGGATTCATACAAGCGTCTTATTGCCCCATCGATTGAACGGGAAGTGCGGGGTGAGCTGACGGAAAAAGGGGAGAACCAGGCAATCTCCATCTTTGCGGGGAACCTGCGCAGCCTGCTGCTGCAGCCGCCGGTGAAAGGTCGCTGTGTGCTGGGCGTTGACCCGGCTTACCGTACCGGTTGTAAGCTTGCGGTGGTCGATGATACAGGCAAGCTGCTTGAGGTAGCTGTAACCTATCCGACGCCGCCGGCCAACAAGAAGCAGGAGGCGGCCGCGAAGATTAAAGAGCTGATTGCAAAATACGGCATCAAGCTTATTGTCATTGGAAACGGTACGGCATCCCGTGAAACGGAGCAATTCGTAGCCGAAGAAGTCATTGCGGAACTTGCTGACCCTGAGCTGGCTTACCTCATCGTCAATGAAGCGGGAGCAAGCGTGTACTCGGCCTCGAAGCTGGCTCAGGAAGAGTTCCCTGATCTGGATGTTGCCGAGCGCAGCGCAGCCTCGATCGCACGCCGTGTGCAGGATCCGCTGGCCGAGCTGGTGAAGATCGATCCGAAATCGATCGGTGTGGGCCAATATCAGCATGACGTCACCCAGAAGCATCTGGAGGAGAGCCTGAAAGCCGTCGTAGAGTCTGCGGTTAACCATGTCGGGGTGGATGTGAATACGGCATCGCCGTCACTACTCTCCTATGTGGCTGGCATCAATGCCACCATTGCCAAAAATATCGTGAAATACCGGGAAGAGAACGGGAAGTTTGTCAGCCGGAAGCAGCTGCAGAAGGTTCCGCGTCTCGGTGCCAAGACCTATGAACAGTGCGTGGGCTTTATGCGGATATCGGAAGGCGAGAACATACTGGATCGCACCCCGATTCACCCGGAATCCTATGCGGTGGTTGACCGTTTGTTCCAGGAGCTTCAGGTAAGTCTGGACAAGCTCGGCAGCAAGGAGCTCGCTGAACTGCTGGATGCCCAGCAGCCGGAGAACCTTGCCGTGAAGCTGGAGGTTGGTGTACCGACCCTGCGCGATATTCTGGACAGCTTGCAGCGTCCGGGACGCGATCCGCGGGAGGAGCTGCCGCTGCCGATTTTCCGCCAGGACGTGCTGAAGATCGAGGATCTTATGCCGGGAATGGAGCTGCAGGGAACGGTACGCAATGTCATCGATTTTGGCGCCTTTGTGGATATCGGCATCAAGAGCGATGGCCTGGTGCATATTTCCCAGCTGAGCGATGGATTTGTCAAACACCCGATGGATGTTGTCTCTGTGGGGGATAACGTTACCGTGTGGGTGCTGAATGTAGATTTGAAAAAAGGCCGCGTCGGATTGACGATGCGCAAGCCGAAAGATCAGTGATAGGTACTGCAGGCGTAATAAAAGAGCCGTATCTCCTTTGGGGAGAAACGGCTCTTTTTTGCATAACTGCCCTGTACTAATAGCTAATGGGGATATGTCCTGGCGATGGGTTTAGCGATGGTTCAGCTTTAGCAGCAGGACGTTTTTATCGTAACTTTCGAGACACCAGTGATATTTTGTTAGAATTTTGGGTTCGACTGTGGGAGCAGATACATCGAATTCATGAAAACCAAACTTCTTATAGTGCGTGTTCAAAAAGGTCGGTTTTCAGCACCGAGAAGGTTGGATGAAGCTAGGGACTGAGGAGCGGAGCGTACGTTTTAGGTACGTGAGCACCGGAAGTCCCGGGTGAATTCAAGATTCGATGCCGAGTTACTTCTTGATTTACTTCGTGATCAAAAGCGGACTTTTTGAACAACTTCTTATAGAAATGCTGCAGCTCTTCAAACGGAATGCAGTATACCGTATCTAGGCCCAATCTTTTTGATTCCTCTACAAGAAACGTGACGATTTCGTGTGCCAGGGACTGTCCTCTAAACTTGTCCAGAATATAAATACCGCCGAGCTCCGCCTCGTGGTCATTAAGTTTAACCAATCGGCCGATCCCTGCGTAGTCGTCTTGCGACATGACGATGGCAATAATTTCATTGTCCAGTGAACTTGGCTGAAAGCCGATGTGTTCGTATTGTTGATTGACCCAAGTCAATTCTGCTTGAGTTACCCTTTTGATGCTCATGACTACTCACCTCAGTTAGTTCGAAATGTATATTGTGTTAGACTGCGCCCAGCATAAACACCCAGCTTAACTCTCGCTGCCCGAAGATGGCTGCTTTTTCTTCGCCCGAAACCGTCTGACCTTCATCAGATTGCCGCACATTTTATCATCGCAATATCGTTTGGAACGGTTTCGCGTGTCGTCGTAATATACCCAGAGACAATCGGGATTCGTACAGATGCGAAACCGGGATAACTCGCCTTGCTCGATGGCTTGCGCAAAGGAGCCGGCAATCTCGGCAGCCGCTTCTTGCAGGCCAGGGTTTTGCAGGATATAAGCCAGTACAAATTTTTGATCCTCATCTATCTTGAGCTGGCGAATAACAGGTCCGGCAGCCATCCAGCGGTTTAATTCCTCTATCTCCATGGGGGAAGGAGACTCTCCCGCGACGATGTGTTGAATACACGTCAATAGGAAGGAACGAAGCTGCCTCAGCAGCCCCAGTTCATCCGGAGTCAGCGGAACGGAGATTGGGAGATTGTACTCGTCTATAAAATCGGTGAGCCAATCCTCACGGGCAAGCCGATCCTCGGATCGGCCGCTGCCTCTCCAGTCATGCCATTCGCTGTTTATAAAATCATCCCATAACATGAAGCTCATCCTTTCTCGTCTCATTATTGTAACAAGTTAATATTCATGTTGCTAGTTACTTGTAATGGGGTCTGAAGTGTGTTAATTTTTATGTAACGTTCTATTTTATTTATGGTGGTTACAATTATGAGACGGAGGCGATGGTTATGAACATGAAGGAATTGCTGCTCCAAAACTGGGATTATGCGATGGGGCAAGAGGATTGGTATCCGCCGATTCTTCCTGCCTTGAAGGATGTTACGGTTGAGCAGGCTTTGTGGAAACCGGAAGGGCAGGCGGCGAATTCCATATGGGAGAACGTGCAGCATTTGCGGTATTACAAACAGCGTCTGCTCGGAAGATTGGAAGGGACACCGCTCCATAATGAAGGGATTGGTAACGACGAGACGTTTCTCATTCACGAAACAAGTGAGGACGCATGGAATACGGCTCGGGAGCAGCTTCAGGAAGTTCATGCTGCGTTAAGACAGAAGATTGAGGAGATGCCGGAGGCGGAGGTCATCGAATCGCCGCAGCGAATACTTAGCTTAATCATGCATGATGCATATCATACGGGGCAAATTGTTTTTCTCCGGAAGCTGCAGGGGTCCTGGCCAGCTAAACGCAGCGATCTATAAGTGCAAAATCCCACCATTCAGCCATCATAATACAATGCAAAAATAAGCCGGACAGGATGTCCGGCTTATTGTCATACCTATGGATCGGTTGCATTGCCCTAACGGGCATTCGAATTTTCTTCGCCCGGGGAATTTCGGTAAAAGTACCAGCATTCGTTCAGCAGCTTGATCTGACGTCTGTCCTTTTTGCGAAAAGCGCGTGTCAATTGATTGCAGAGCCATTGCGGCAAGGGTATCTCCTCCTCTTGCTAATTCCATCTGTATGGATAGCATATGGGGAAAAAGCCCAAAGCGTGCAGGTCTACCTCGATTATAACGCTTCTTCCTCGTACCATTGCTCAAGCTGCGCTTGGAGAGCCCGAATTTCGGTAAGCAGCGAGATGAGTGGATATTCCGTTTCCTTAAGGGAAGCAAAGGCTTGCTCAAGCTCATTTATGTATTCCAGACCACCTTGAATGCTCAGCGATTCCTGCAGCAAATCCAGATTGTCGCATTCGGCTACAGCAAGTGGCAGCTGAGGTTTGCCTGCGGCGGTGAGTTTATCGATTTCCTTATTGAGGCGTAAATTTAAAGCACTGAGCTGGTAAGCATAGTCACTGGGCATTTCGACAAATAACAGCTCGTCCTGTCCTTTTAAAATAACGTAGCGCATGTTTGGCATGATTGCAGGTTCTCCCTCCATACTTTCTACTTGACAGTGTAGCCCAGAGAGAAGTTAAAATTCAAGTAGCATTTATAAGGCAAAAGGAAGGAAAGACATGGTGACGATGAACGAGATGAGCAATGAAGAACTGCAGGCATGGGTTGAGAAAGTCTCGCTGGAGAGCTTTCGGGTTCCGTTCAGGCACAAGGCGACGTTTAACCGGCGATTGTCCTCAACAGGCGGCCGCTATTTCATGAAAAGCCATCATATCGAGATCAATCCGCATCAACTGGCTACGCACGGCAGGGAAGAGGTGGAGAAGATCATCAAGCATGAGCTGTGCCATTATCATCTGCATATTGCGGGCAGGGGATATCGGCATCGGGACGCTGATTTTAAAAACCTGCTGCAAGCCGTTGGAGGGAGCCGTTTCTGCAAGTCCTTGCCGAAGGGCAAGGCTGCGGGCCGTCGGGAGCCGGAACCTTATCGATATAAACTTCGCTGCAGTGCCTGCGGAACGGAATACCTCCGTAAACGGAAGATGAATCCGGCTCGTTATCGGTGCGGAAAGTGCGCCGGACGCCTTACGCTTCTGAAACTTGACTCCCCTATGAAGTCATGATAAATTATTAATATCCAACTTAATGTTCCCTGATAGCTCAGTTGGTAGAGCACTCGACTGTTAATCGAGTTGTCACAGGTTCGAGTCCTGTTCGGGGAGCCATATGGAGAGATACCCAAGTGGCTATAAGGGGACCCTCTGCTAAGGGGTTAGACTGCGTAAGCGGTGCGAGGGTTCGAATCCCTCTCTCTCCGTTGAGCGTTACATCAAAGAAAGCTCCCATCACCAAGTGATCGGGGGCTTTTTTTGCATAGGGATGAGAACCCTGGATAGGGTTCGTCGGAGCATAAGCGGCATTAGGAATACTTCGCAGTCTCGACCAAAGAGAGAGTATCCCTCTCTCTTTGGCCTAGCGTAAATGGGGGCAGAGAACAATGAAACAGATAATTGCCATGGGTGGCGGTTGGTTTCTCGATGGAACCGGATAATCTGCTACTTGATCGCTATATTTTGGCACAAGTACCGAAAGAAATGCCTAAGGTGTGTTTTGTTCCGACAGCAAGCGGGGATGCGGATGGTTATATTGAACGTTTCTATCATGCTTTCCGGACACTGCCGTGTACTCCCATTCATCTGTCGCTGTTCCAGCCGAACTTTGCCGATCTTCGGTCTTTTGTACTCGAGAAGGATATCATCTATGTTGGCGGGGGCAATACCCGCAATATGCTGGTCTTGTGGAAGGAATGGGGCCTGGGTCAGATACTCCAGGAGGCGTATGAACAGGGTGTCATCTTAACTGGGCTAAGCGCTGGTTCCATTTGCTGGTTTGAGCAAGGGGTGACGGACCCGTTGAACGCGCCTTTGTACAAGCTTGAGGGTTTGGGTATATTACAAGGCAGTCATTGCCCGCATTTTGATGGTGAGAGCAAAAGAAGACCTGCCTATCATAAACTTGTGCTTCAAGGTGAAGCACAAGCAGGATATGCAGCTGATGATGGGGTTGCTTTGCATTTTATGGACGGACGGCTGCATAGGATCGTAAGCTCAAGGAAAAATGCACATGCATATCATGTGGGACTCGAAGGAAATCGCGTTCAAGAAGAGAAGTTAACACCGGATTTTTTAGGCTGATTTATAAGCCGAAAAAGCTCCGAAAATAAATATTAAAATTTACGAAAAAAAAGCTTGCCAGCATTTTTGAAATTATGCTATACTCAATCTTGTCGTCACGGCGACGTGGTTAAAGTGGCCCGTTGGTCAAGGGGTTAAGACACCTCCCTTTCACGGAGGTAACAGGGGTTCGAATCCCCTACGGGTCACCACTTTCTATATAGCCTCGGGATGAGAACCCCGTCGGTTCGTCGGAGCATAATCTTCGTTAGGATAAGCTTCGCAGTCTCGAACGAAGAGAGAGTATCCCCTACGGGTCACCACTTTCTTATATGGCAGCCGCACGATTGTCATCGAGAGCCATTAGCTCAGTTGGTAGAGCACCTGACTTTTAATCAGGGTGTCGAAGGTTCGAGCCCTTCATGGCTCACCATTTTTTATGAAGTAACGAAATGATGTATCCCTTATATTATGCGGTAGTGGTGGAATGGCAGACACGCTATCTTGAGGGGGTAGTGGGTGTATACCCGTGGAGGTTCGAGTCCTCTCTACCGCATACGAACATTAAGAAAAGGCTCCGCACTTTGTGCGGGGCTTTTTTTTGCGTTTAAGATATCAGAAAGTATAAACTTCGAAGCATGGCCTACCTGATATCGAAAGAAAAACAACATCTAAACGCGGTCTGTCTTCTCTAGAATGTACGTCGATAGACGTTTTTCTTATATCAAGGTTTACATAGGATTCATCACGGTTTTCATCGATTTTCAGTGCGCGTTTATGCAAAACGGGTGTTTCATCTCTGGTCAGAAGTTTAATATCATAACGTGGACGAGCAACAACTTCAAATTACCTATAAGGAGTGATTCAGAATGGCTAATAACAACAATGGAAAGATGAGCCGTGAAGAAGCAGGACGTTTAGGTGGAGAAGCAACTGCGAACAAACATGACAAAGAATTCTACCAAGAAATCGGACGGAAGGGCGGCGAAGCAACTTCCCGTTCCCATGACAAAGACTTTTATCAGGATATCGGTAAAAAAGGCGGAGAATCCACGTCAAACTCCCATGATAAGGAATTTTATCAGGAAATCGGCCAGAAGGGCGGGGAAGCGACTTCCGACTCTCATGGCAGAGAATTCTATGAGGACATCGGACGTAAAGGCGGCGAGGCTACCTCGGATTCCCACGGACGTGAGTTCTATCAAGAGATTGGGCAGCAGGGCGGCGAAGCCAGAAGCGGCAGCGACAGCAACGGGGATGGCAAGATGAGCCGCGAAGAAGCGGGCCGCAAAGGCGGCGAGGCGAGAGCTAGGCAGCGCCAGCGGGGGAACTAATGACAATCCGGTGGATTTGAGATAAAGTTTCCCTCCCTTGAAGGGGACTGAATTGCTCACATGAGAAAGATCCGCCTCATCCACACCATTTGAAAAGCAGCAGCTACGACTCCCTGACAGGGAGCGCGTGGCTGCTTTCTTTTTGCCTTACATCGTCATGCGATAAGGTGGAGAAGAGAAGATCGTGCTGGACTTTTGGGACGGTGTGTGATAATTATATGATAATGATAACCATTCTCATTTAAGGTTGGGGTCTGTACATATGGTAAACCTATCGACGAATAGCAGTAGCAAAAAAGATTCACGTGAATACAGCGGGCTTATGGCCGGTTTATGGAATATGGATATTGTTCATGGGCCTGAGCTCTCCTTGGAGCAGCAGTTGGCAGTGCAGCCAGCCCTGATCATCCCGCTGAGCGGAGAAACCTGTTTACAACAGGCAGAGCAAATCACCCGTATGAATAAGGGATGTGTTTATTTTTGTGCAGCAGGGTCTACTTTCGGAATTACGAGTGCCGATCTCAAGAGTTCCGAGGAACACGAGCAAGTTTCGGTTGCAATACTTCATTTTAGTTTCATGGAAGGTGTCTCAGGCAGCGGTCGATTGCATGAGGTGGACGGCGCCACTCTCATGCCCTATGATGGCATCTTTGTCATTAGCTCTCCGGACCGCTTGAATCTCGTCTGTCGGTCGATGTATAAGGATTTTCATAGCAAGGAGCCCATGAAGCAGTGGAGGGTTCAGTTGGATTTTCAAGAGCTGTTATATACGATGATTGCCGAATGCAGCCCATACTCCAAGAATGATAAGCGGCAAGCGCTGGAGCGGGTGAAGGAATATATCGAGGAACATTATGATGAAGATTTAACGATTGAACAATTGGCGAACCTCTCCGAGTTAAGTCCTAAATATTTTGTAGAAGTATATAAGAAGACGTATGGGTGCAGCGCAATGGATTATTTGGCCCATGTCCGTATGAACAAGGCGAAGCAGCTGATGCTGGGCTCCGATTCTTTGCTGCGTGAAGTGGCGCATATGGTGGGGTATAAGGATGAATTTTATTTTAGCCGCAAGTTCAAGAAGGCATTCGGGATCTCTCCCTCGGTGTATATGAAGACAAGGAAAAATAAACTGGCGATGTACGGCTCCACAGCCCTCCTGGGTTACGCCATGCCGCTGGATTTCACGCCGTATGCGGCTCCGCTTCATCCGAAGTGGTCACAGCATTACTATAACATTCTTGGGCCGGATATCCCGGTCCATCTGGATGCATACCGCCAGAATCATAACAAATATGCCAATCTGGAGAAGCTGGCCTCGGCACGTCCGGAGCTCATCGTCTGCGCACAGGGGGTGGAGGATTGGGAGAAGGAACAGCTTCGGCTGATTGCCCCCCTCTACGAAATGCCGGCAGAGCAGGAAGGGTGGCAGTTTAATCTGCTAGGTCTCGCTAAATTGCTGAACAAGCTGCCTGAAGCAGAGCGATGGATTGAAACGTTTCATCATAAAATATCGACTTACCGTGAGAAGCTCCCCACTGAAATGATGGATGCACGCACGCTTTTGACCGCACGCCTGCATCAGGATGAACTGATAGCTTACAACCATCCGGGCATGAAGGAACTATTATTTGATTATTTCAATTTTCAGCCGGCTATGCCTATGGATTGGGAGGATGAAGGATGTTTAACGATTGAGCAGATCAAGGAGAGCCGCGCAGACCATATCCTGCTCTTGATCCGTCAGGATTCGGAAACGCTGGCGAATTGGAGGAAATTGCAGGCAACGCCGGAGTGGATGACCATTCCCGCGGTGCGAGAAGGAACGTTCCATCCATTATCCTCTTACCCTTGGCGCGAATACTCTCCCATTGCGATGGAGCAGATGGCGGAAGAGGCCTTCCGGTTGTTTTCCGGAAATTGTCCATGAGGAATCCGGTTATTTGTCCATGGAACTAAGAGAGCAAATCCTATACTATGATCAATAATGATAATCATTATCAATTATTCGAGTGATCATAGATCATGGAAGGGGTATTAGAAGAGAGATGAAACGAATGAAATGGGTTTTGGGGTTATTGCTGGCATTTGCGTTGGTACTGTCCGCTTGCGGTGGAGGTAACGAGGCTAAAGATACAGACGGAGCAAGTACGAATAATGCAGCAGAAAGCACGAATACAGCCGGGGAGGATAACGCAGCAAAGGAAGAAGCGACCCCCACATCGTCCGATACTAAAGTTGTAAAATACCTCGATCAGGAATATACGCTTCCGGCCAAAACGGAGCGCATCGTCATTACGGGTGCCGTTGAAGCAATGGAGGATGCCATTGTGTTGGAAGTGAACCCGGTTGGAGCGATCACCTTCTCGGGTAAATTCCCGCCGATGTTTGAGTCGATCACGAAGGACGCCCAGTCGGTTGGTGAGAAAATGGAGCCGAATTTCGAAACGATCCTGTCTTTGAAGCCGGATGTGATTTTGGCATCGTCCAAAGCCAAGCCTGAAGTCATTGAACAGTTGAACAAAATTGCTCCCACGATTCCGTACTCCCATATCTCGACCAACTGGGAAAGCAACCTGAAATTGCTCGGCGAGTTAAGCGGTAAACAGGAACAAGCGGAACAGGAAATCGCGAAATATAAAGAGGACTTGGAAAAAGTCAAAGCGACGATTGGAGATAGCCTGAAGGACAAGAAAGTTCTGGCGCTTCGGATTCGTGCAGGTGAGATGTACATCTATCCGGCAGGGGTGTTCTTTAACCCGGTATTGTACGAGGATTTGGGGATTGAAGTACCGGCTGAAGTAGCCGCAGCCAAAGCACAGGAACTGATCTCGAAAGAGAAGATTGCAGAGATGAATCCGGATTACGTATTTGTCCAATTCTCCCCAGATGAGAATAAAGATACGCCGAATGCTTTGGAAGAACTGCAGAATGATCCAA
This sequence comes from Paenibacillus sp. FSL K6-1330, assembly GCF_037976825.1. Classification (NCBI taxonomy): domain Bacteria; kingdom Bacillati; phylum Bacillota; class Bacilli; order Caryophanales; family Paenibacillaceae; genus Paenibacillus; species Paenibacillus sp. FSL K6-1330. Next base: position 6,128,047 of record NZ_CP150269.1, on the reverse strand, counting down.
TCATGAAGAACTTGAATGCATTCAAGAACGGCACCGCTTTTGTCAACGTGGTGGATCCACTCGCTCAAGGCGGAACTGCGTACAGCAAAATCGAGTTTCTGAAAGCTGCGGTCGAAAGCCTGACAAAGTAACATCAAACATTTCAGTATAAACCTATAAGGCGTGTTGTTCATGAGGTTCAAAAAATCACTGCCGGCTGTCATCCTTGTGATGGCCCCGGCAGTCTGTTTATTGCTCATAGCGGCCTCCATCCTGTATGGAGCCAAGAATATTACGATGGATACCGTTTGGGATTCCATCTTTGCTTTTGATTCGGAGAACATCGATCATCAGATCATTGTGAGTTCTCGATTGCCGAGAGTCGTCGGCGCAATGCTCATCGGCGCTTTTCTCGCGGTATCAGGTGCGTTAATGCAAGGAATGACAAGGAACTATTTGGCGTCCCCATCCATCATGGGGGTATCCGACGGTTCGGTGTTCGCGGTGACACTGTTCATGGTATTTATCCCGAACGCCAGCTCCAATATGTACATTGTCAGTTCGTTGATTGGCTCCGCCATCGGAGCAGCCGTCGTGTTCGGCTTGGCATGGCTTATTCCTGGCGGACTCAGTCCGGTTCGACTGGCTATACTCGGAACCGTAATCGGGACGTTTCTTAGCGGTACCGCAGAGGCATTGGCGGCCTATTTTCAAATATCGCAAAATATCAGCTTCTGGTACAATGCCCGATTGCACGCAATGGACCCGGAACTGATCAAACTGAGCATTCCGTTTGCTATCGTTGGTTTATGCCTTGCCGTCGTTTTGTCCAAATCGATCACGCTGCTGTCGCTCGGGGACGAGACGGCCAAGGGACTCGGTGTGAATACATGGCTGATCAAAGCACTTGCGATGCTGGCTGTTGTCATTCTGACCGGCGTATCTGTGGCGCTGGCGGGTAAGGTTGCCTTTGTAGGCTTGATTATTCCTCATATTGCCCGTTTCCTGTCCGGCTCGGATTATCGATGGATCGTACCGGTGTCGGGCGTGCTTGGCGGCATGTTTCTGGCATTATGCGATATTCTCGCACGGTTTGTGAATGATCCGTTTGAGACGCCGGTGGGTGTTATTACTTCGTTGATCGGCGTTCCTTTCTTCCTCTATTTGATCAAGACGAGGGGAGGGGCTCAGCGTGCGTAACACCTACTATCGATTCCCGATTGTTCTGACTGGAGGAATCTTGGTTGTATTGACTGCCGTATATTTCAGTCTGACCAACGGGACGTTTGATATGTCCATCAAGGAAGTATTTCAGACACTGCTTCGGATGAGTCCCAATTCCGATTTTGATCTCGTCGTGTTTGAATTCAGGTTGCCGCGTATTGTGCTTGGCGCTCTCGTCGGGTTTGCGCTGGGTATGGCCGGTGCCGTTATCCAGGGGGTTACCCGCAACGGACTCGCGGATCCGGGCATACTCGGCATCAATGCAGGTGCAGGCATGGCGGTTGTGTTGTTTATGTTCCTGCTGCAAGGGCAGATCACGATGACCGGCTGGCTCGGGGTTATGATGATGCCGATGTTCGGTATCGCTGGCGGTTTGGCGGCGACTACGGCCATATTTATGTTCGCGAGAGAAAACGGAAAGCTGGATCCGCAGCGGCTCATTCTTGTGGGGATTGCGATTGCCTCGGGCTTCGGTGCTATTACGATGTTCCTCTCGCTGAAAATGAATCCATCGGACTATGAGATGGCCGTAGCTTGGCTGGCCGGCAGCCTTCACAGCGCCAACTGGAAGTTCGTGGTCACGATGCTTCCTTGGCTCATTATGCTGCCGCCTATCATTTGGCTCCGCTCTCAAGTGCTCGACTTATTCCAGCTGAGCGAGGAAAGCGTGAAGAGTGTCGGGGTATCCGTCGAGCGTGAGAAAAAGGTATTGCTTCTATGCAGCATCGGTTTGGTCAGTGCGAGCGTTGCCGTATCCGGCAGCATTGGGTTTGTCGGTCTAATCGCTCCGCATCTGGCGAGGCAGCTGGTTGGGCTGCGGCACAGGCATATCATCCCGATCAGCGGTATAGCAGGTATGGCGATTGTGGTCATAGGCGATTTCATCGGCAGAACGATATTCGCTCCGGCCGAGCTGGCTGCAGGCATTGTGGTGTCCGTCATCGGGGTTCCGTATTTTGTCTATCTATTAATTCGCATGAGAAAATAAAAGCAGCTTTTGGGAGGATCACATGAATCGTTATCAACAGCTGGTGGTTGAGGACAGGGAACTCACACTGTATTTACCTCCTTCTTATCATGAGTCGGACCGTTCCTATCCTGTTGCCTATGTACAGGATCAAGGAGATATGTTTACGGACTGCCTCAACTATCTGAATCATCTGTTTGCAGCAGGCCAACTGGTCGAGGTCATCCTGGTCGGCATATCGTCTACGAACCGGAATCGTGAGTATACGCCTTGGCCGGCTGAGCCGCTGCTGGAGGGCAATCCGCCTTTCGGCGGGGAGGGCAGAGCTTATGTCGATGAGGTTGCGGATGTCATCAAGGCATACATAGACAGACAGTATCGTACGCTCGCAGCACCCGAGCATACCGCAATCATTGGCGGTTCATTTGGCGGTTTGATCTCGATGTTCGCGGGATATTGGCGTGCCGAGACCTTTGGACGGATCGGGATGCTGTCGGCTTCGTTATGGTATGGGGGGGTTATGGATTACATCAGACAGCAGGGAGAATTGCCTGCCGGACTGAGGGTGTATATGTCTGTTGGACAGTTGGAAGGTGCGCACAAGGAAAATGCGCAGAAACATATGTTTTCGAATAACGTCGAGGCCCATCGGTTCTGGATCGAACAAGGGGTGAACCCCGAGCGGATCCAACTGGCGGTAGATCCTGATGGAACCCATGATCCCATTTTTATGGCTAGAAGATTTCCGGATGCGCTGCGGTGGTTGTTCGTCAAGGAAGAAGATGACCAAGAATCCGAGATGGCGCGTTCTCAGCATGAAGGTAAGGATCATCACGAAAAACACGAAAAGGATGAAGAGCGCGATAACCGCGATGACCATAACAATAACCCCGAAAAGGATTCTTTGTTTTGCATACCGGGAACGGTGACATGGTCCATGCAATCCGACGTCACAGGCCGTGAATACCGTATTTTTATTGCCGAACCGATGGGACCGCCACCCGAAGGAGGTTATCCTGTGTTATATTCGCTGGATGCCAATGCGACCTTTGGATCGCTTGCGGAGGCAATCCGAGTGCAATCCCGGACGCCCCGTGGCATTCCCTCGGCGCTTATTGTTGGGATCGGCTTTGACAGCGACAGTCCCATTGTGAGCAGCGAGCGTTTTTATAACTTTACTGAATATGCTGAAGACCATGAACTGCCGGTCCGTCCTAACGGATTGGATTGGCCGAAAACAGGCGGCGTTGAAGCATTCCTTACGTTTATCGAGTTTCAGCTGAAGCCGGCCGTAGAGCGGCAATACGCGGTGAACCGTTCGAAGCAGGCGTTGTTCGGGCACTCGCTCGGTGGTTTTTTCACCTTGTATACCTTATTCACCAGACCGGAAGCCTTTTCGCGGTATATTGCGGCCTGTCCCTCGGTGTGGTGGAAGAACTACGTATTGTACAAGCGATGGGAAGAGGGGAAAATCCGTTTACAGCAGAGTGGACAGCGCAAAGAGTTGCGTCTGTACGTGGGAGCCGAGGAGAAGCCGTCCATGGTGCAAGACGCCAGGGAACTCTATGCATTCCTCAAAGGGCATAATGAGGTGCTGGAGACTACGTTTCATGAAATTGAGGGAGAAGGCCACGTCTCGGTGCTGCCAGCTCTGATAAGCCCTCTGCTTCGTTTTGTAAACGCGTAATATGAGAATGATGCCTTAAGCATAAATAAGCAGCTTCATATCCTAAAGCCGGATAATGAAGCTGCTTATTCAGTGTTGTTGCATGTAGGCAGAGAGTTAATCCAGTAATTCCGGATCATCAAGGATGGAAGAGTACTTCGGGTATAATCTGCGAATGCAACCCGGACAGATATCGTGGGTGAATTCAATAGGGAGGCGGCTCTCCAAATAGCTCTCCACAGGTTCCCACTCTTGCCCGTGGTGAACGTATTTGCATACGGCGCAGATCGGAATATGCCCGGGAAGGGGAAAGCTGTGAGCCAGCGCTTGTTCCAGCAGCAGTTCCTTGCGTTTGAACTTCGTAATATCCGTAAATAATATCATAGCTCCGTGAATACGGCTGTTCTTGTTGATAAGCAGCGGCAGTACCTCACATAAAACCCAAATCTCTTGGCCGTTCCATTGCACCGCATATTCAAAGGAGTAATCAGACAGCTTACCCAGCATAACATCTCTTACGGAGGGCACATCCAACTCATGGAAAAAATGATCAAATGAAGCCAAACTCAAGGGCTGGGAAGCGATATTAAAAAAAGATGCCCCCTCCCACCCAAACTCAGCGGAAACACCATATCTTTCGGCCATGGTAATAAGTGGATCGTTTATTTTGTCTATGATGCCATCCGGGGTAAGGATCATCAGTCCTTTATTCAAGGAATGAACCGCATTATTCCAGGATGTGATCATGGTATCGTAGGGCAAATGACTCGCTCCTCATACTAAATAGACTCATGACTAAAAGATACAACGTTCCATGAGTACTATGGTATAATTTAGGCAATATATGTTGATTATACACTTAATTAAGTTGTTTTGCAAGAGAAAAATACGTACATAAGTAATTTTCTTTCAAAGAGAATTAGGAAGGCGGTTGTTTGATGCAGTCTATTTACCAACGAATCGAACATCTCATAGAAAGCCGAGGCATGACCAAGAAGGCGTTTTGTGAAACCCTCGGGATCAGCACAGGGAATTTTGGTGATTGGAAGAGGGGGAAAACAACGCCGAGCACGAATAAATTAATTGAGATAGCAGCATTCTTTTCCGTAAGCTTGGATTGGTTGATTATTGGCAAGGGCAACCCTACCCGAGTCAGGGAAGCGCGTGGGGAGTATGGAGTGGACTCGGAATCTTCCGATCTTCCCTTAATGTCCGGATTGGCAGAGAATGAGAAGGAGTTTATCCGTGAATATATTGAGTTTTCAGCCTACCGGAAGGAAAAGCGAAACGACTAGAACTAGCTGCTCTTGCGCCTAAGCCAACGACCCATAATTTGGCTCTTTACTTTTGTATGATGGAACAGTATAATAGGGAATGTTCGCTACAGAACATCCCTTATAACATGCGGTAGTGGTGGAATGGCAGACACGCTATCTTGAGGGGGTAGTGGGTGTATACCCGTGGAGGTTCGAGTCCTCTCTACCGCATACTTTATGAAGAAGCTGTTTATCAAGAGGAACTCTTCCTTTGATAAACAGCTTTTTTGTTTGCCTTTCCCGAGCTGGGAATATGCTGTTTCTTTTGCGAGTTGCCCTATTTATCGTTTCAATTTGTGCTGCAAGTTTAAAGAATACATGTAGAGACCATAATAGGGCATGAAGGAGATGAACGAGCATGAAACCATTATACACAGCAGATGTAAAAGTCATTGGAGGGCGTGAAGGCTCTGTTGAATCTACGGATGGGGTTCTTAATCACAAATTAAGCATGCCGAAGGAGCTTGGAGGACCGGGCGGTAACGGAACCAATCCCGAGCAGCTGTTTGCGGCCGGCTATGGCGCCTGTTACGAAAGCGCTCTGGCTAATATCGCCCGTAAAGAGGGCGTCGAGCTCAAAGACGTTGTGATACACTCCCAGGTTATGATCGGAAAGGACGAAGGCGCTGACGGCTTTAAGCTTGCAGTGAAGCTAAAGATCGAAATGCCGGGTATCGAACGAAGCCAGGCGGAGGATCTCGCGAAGAAAGCGCACGCGTTTTGTCCGTATTCCAAAGCAACCCGAGGCAACATCGACGTGGAGTTAAGCGTAAGCTGACCATAAAGGAAGGAATTCGGGTGGCTCTCTGACAATGGAGGGTCATCTTTTTTTGTCGACTTATGATGCTGAATATGAAACTTTTTACATGATACGCCGTATTTCAGTTAAAGCTATGAAATGGAAAGGGGCGCTTAAGATGCGTATTGAACAAATGATAGAGGAACGGTTTGTATGCAGCAAATGTGGAGGAAATCACTGCCAGACGAAAGAGGTCTCGATGTCAGGGGCCGGGCTGAGTAAGATGTTTGATATTCAGCACAATCATTTCCTATTTGTTTCCTGCACGAACTGCGGATATGTGGAAGTGTTCAACCCGGATATATTAGAAGGTAAAAAGAGGGGGCAGCTTGGCTCGATCCTGGATGTGTTCTTCGGTTGACATCACCCCTAAAATTCTTTAATATGACTAAGTACCAGAAAGTACAAACCAGTCATAGGGAATTTAAATAAAATAAACGGGTGATGAACATGCCATACAGACCGCAGATTGCAAATGTGACCACAGCTGGAAGCAATGAAAAAGAAGGGCTTTACGAATTCATTATCCACACGGCTGACGGAACGGATATTCGCGTATTCTATAACCGCTTCCCGGAATGGAAACTGACTGCGCTTAGCCGACTTGGGAAAGTACCTTGCCCGGTTTGTCGTAAGGATTTCATATGCAAATGCATGGAGAAATTCTCAAACGAATTCGACCAGCAGATGAAAGACGGCGAGTGGCTGAACAAAGCTGCTGAGTAATAAACCAATAAGCGTACTTGATCAAGCGTAGGAGAGGGCTCCTGCGTTTTTTCTTGTTTATGGGTATGGGAAGGGAGCGAAGGAGTATATGAAGGATCGTGCAACGGAAAATCATGAGGAATATGCCATTGTGCTGATTGATGGTGTGTGCCATTTGTGCCAGGGTCTGACGCAGTTCATTATCAAGAGAGATCCTGGGGGTGCCTTTCGCTTTGCTTCGCTACAATCCGAGATTGGGCAGGAGCTGTTGAGGCAGGGAGGGCTTAGTGGAGATACTACGGAAACGATGGTTCTGATTGAACAGGGGAAGTATTACACAAGGTCGACGGCCGCTCTTCGGATTGCACGACGTCTTCGTTTTCCTTGGCCGCTGTCGTACATTCTGATTCTGATTCCCCCTTTTTTACGGAACCTGGTGTACCGCTGGGTGGCGAAGAACCGTTACCGGTGGTTCGGACAATCCACTGAATGCATGGTTCCGACGCCGGAGATTCGGCGCCGGTTTTTGTCCTAATGCGATCTTGTATTAATGATGATGTTCTGTCGTACCTTCTTGAAATGTGGGGGTACCCGCTTGCAGATAGGCAAGCTCTTCCTCGGACAGTTTGCCGACGGCGAACGGTTTCTGGGGAATGATGATGGAACCGTTGTTGCCGCTGTGCAGCTTGAAAAAATACAGCCCCTCTTTATCGAAGGTTTTGGTTACCGTATATATGCCGTCACCGACCTCTACCGCATCCGTCATGGGATCCCGCAGGGAGCCGTCATGGCTCCACAGCTCATAGTGGACAAAATCCGCACCGGGTACTCTTTTGCCATCCTGGGTAAGGATAATCTCGATGGTCTCCGGTTGATGTACGGATAATGCATCCGGAATGTTCACCTCGGCGATCAGCGGGATTTCTTTTTCATACCGGTTGGCTGCATCGGGACTGGCCGAGCAAGCGCTCAGCAGCAGGACCGATAGCAGAACGGATAATATAAAACGGCTTTTCATGATCATGAAACCGCCACCCCTTATTGTAGTTTGAGTATATAACCGAATCAGGCATTCAGAAATGTCTTGATCGCCGGTACCCTCCGAACGATGACATAATCGATGATCCACACGATGATGAGCGACAAGCCCACAAGCGGGAATAGGATCCCCAAAGCGATGAGCAGCAGAAGAAACAGCCTCATTTTTTTGGCATCTACCTCGGGCGCTTTTGGTGCCCCCAGTCCATGCTCCGGTTTTCGCTTCCACCACAAGTACAAACCGCTTACCGCAATAAAAATGATTCCTATGCATATAAGCAAACTGAAGATTTGGTTGACGATGCCCAGCTGCGTTCCTTTATGCAGCGTAATGCCAAGGGCAACGGCTTTGCCGACGATTCCGTAATGATCATAGCGATAATCCGCCAAGACCGCGCCGCTGTACTGGTCGATATGCATGGTAGCCTCGTCTTGTGCTTTGGGCGGATAGGCAGACAATGTGTACACCCCGTCCGCTTGCTGCGGGATGCTGATGGTGTAGCTTGGATGGATCCCCTCACTTCGGGCCACATACATCACATCTTCGATGGGAAGCGGGGTAAAGTCGGAGATGGTCGAATTGGGAACTTCCAGATTCTCGGCGGCCCAAGGTACTTCGGCCACTTCCTTGGTCTGCATGACATGAGAGGATGGCGCACTGCCCGACCAGATGGACGGCGGATAACCGGCACCGGTATTAGTCGCCATGGTTTGAAAATTGCTGCCCCACAGGCCTGACCAGGGCAACCCGGTCATAATAAGAAACAACATGCCTGCGGCAATCCAGAATGCAGGAACGGCGTGCAGGTCTCTACGAAGAATCTGCTTGCCCTTGCCCAGACGCGGGTACAGGATGCCCGCGAGGCTTCTTTTCTTTTTGCCTTTGTTTTTATTTTTATTTTTCGGAAACCACAAATACACCCCGGTCATGATCAGCACGATCGCCCAGCAGGCGGCAAGCTCCACGATCCGGTCCCCCACGGTCCCGACCATCAGCTCGCCGTGGAACTCCTCGATTTTGTCCATGATGCGGTCTTTGTCTTTCAGCTCGCCAATCTTTTCTCCCGTATAGGGGTCCATGAAGACGGTCATGGATTCGCCCCCTGAGGTCAAACTAATCTCTGTAGAGCGGGAGTCCGACTCGCCTGGGCGGTATTTCGTGATCGTAGCGTCAGGGTAGAGCTCTTTAACTTGTCCGACCAGCTTGCTGGGCGTTACCCGTTCAACCTGAGGGGTTACCGTGTAGTAGTCCCGATATAGCGCTTGTTCAATCTGAGGCTTAAATAAGTAAACGGAGCCGGTGATAGCCAGGATGATCAGAAAGGGAGCGAAGATGATGCCGGCATAGAAGTGCCATCTCCATACGATTTTGTACCATGCGGCAGAGCTTGGATTTGGCGGTTGACTTTCATTTGGTTTGCTTGCTGGAGGTTTCTTTTTCCCCATGGCTGGTGGCTCCTTTTCATTTACGGCTAAAATTTATATAAGATGAACATGAGCGTTCATTTCATATATCAGATGATTTTACTTCGGGGCCCGGAAACCGGCCTGGACGGCTTCTGCCTCGCTGCAGAACCACTGCTCCTGCTTCGTGCGCTCATAGTATGGAGATTCCGGTGTGTGGTAGATTTTTTCACCCTTCGAGTTGATGTTGCCTTTGATGTCGCAGCCTTGCTTTGACTTTTGGCTGTTCTCTTTCGGGGCTTGGGTTGCTGCTGTGCCATTTACGCTGCTGTTGTTCTTGTTGTTGGCGTCGTCCTGCTCCTCCGGATGGAAGCCGTCTTCCTGGGCATAGTTCTCTACGCTCCATATGCCAAGCGCCTTGTCCCGGCTGATCCGCTGCAAGTCATCAAATTTGTCTACATAGCGGGTGTTGGGCGGGTAGATATAGGCCACGCGGGCGAGTCCTTCTTCAAGCAGCGATTCCTGGACCATCTTTCCGTCGGCATATACATACGCAAGAAGCCTGGAGTATTTATCGCGGTTCGGACCGATATCAAATTCCAATTCAAGTTGATCGGCTTGTTCCACCAGATCCTTCGTAAAAGCCTTGGCCTCGGGCCCGAATGGTTGTACGCCCAGCTTCGGATGACTCGTCTCAGGCGTGTCGACCAGGAGCATCCGAACGTTCTCCTTTTTGCCTTCGAACATTACGCTGATGGTGTCTCCGTCAACGGCTTTAACCAGTTCCACGGCTACCCGTGGAAGATTCAGATCATCGGTTGGATAGGTCGTTTGTTTGGAATTCGTCGTGCTGGTGTTTGACTTGGCTTCGGATTTAACGGTTGTTGCGGTTTCATTGTTTGATGTCGCAGGGGACATCAGCGGCTGGCTGCAGCCGGATAATAACAGCAGGGCGGTTAGAAACGCGGCTAATATACGTTTGTTCATGGGTGTCACTCTCCAGACTTGGAAGTATTGGTTTAGATGGTTTAGGAGTTTATATATGTTAATTCTATATAAGAAGTTTCTATATAGAGAACACTCGTTCTAAGCCTATATAGTAGGACATTTATCCTTGTTTTGACAATAGTGATTAAGGGCTATCTGTATATCAAAAATAAAATCTTGCCGTTCTGCTGCAACTGTGATATTCTAATGTCAAATTATAACAGACAACGGAAGCACCGTTCATTGACCGCATATTGCGGCCTTTGACGGTGCTTTTTTGGCGTTGTTACAGAAAAGAGGGATTGGCTTTATGATACCGGCCCGACTTGTGCTGGCAGTGCAGGATTCCCGGTATGTTGAACCGCTGCTGAGTTATTTGCATGGAAGTTCTTACGGATCGGTTCTTCAGGTGATCGCATTTACCCGCACCGATTCATTTCTACATTATATGGAAGTGGGGGAAGTGCCGAATCTGGTCGCGGGGGATACGGAAATGCTGGAGAGTTGGCTCAGCCGGGGGGAGACTTCGGTTCCTTGGCTGCTTCTAAGTGAAGGCCATTCATCATCTTCTCTCGTAGAGGGGGGCAACAGTACATTCAAGTATCAACCGCTGCCTCAGTTGATGGAAGTCATCATCACCCACTGTAAGGGAAGCGGTGGGGCGCTGGAGAAACTGAATGTCGGAACAACCTCGGTGATTGGCATCGTATCTCCCTTGAGCGGGAGCGGAAAGTCAACGATAGCCATGAACATGGCGAAGCAGTTGGGCGTGCTGGGATTGAAGGTGTTCTATCTCAATTTGGAGACGGTGAACAGCAGTGCATTATTTCCTTCCGGTTCGGTGGGCATGGAGGGCAGCTTTTCAAGATTGTTGTATGACATTAAGGCCTCACAAGAATCGGCTTCGGGGACCGAGTTGTCGATAACCCCTTATATCATCCGACATCATGGCCTGAAGTGCGATTCTTTTGAGCCCAGCTTCAATGTAAAGGAAATCACGGAGATGACCATGGAGGACACTGCTTTGCTGCTGGCTTCCCTCGTATCGTGTAATCAATATGATGCCATTGTCGTGGATACCGAGGGATACATGGAGGAACGAATGCAGGCGGTTCTTGAACAGGCCGGAGTACTATTCTGGGTTTTACTGGATGATTTAATGAGTATGTATAAGAGCGGTGTATGGATGGATCAACTGGAGCTCAAGGATTCCGTGCTTTTCGGAAACTTGAAGAAGCGGAGCCGATTCATTGTCAATCGATACACAGGACAACTTGTTAACGGATTCCCCCGCAAGGATATCAGCATAGACAGCGTACTGCCTTATATTCCTTCATGGAAACAGCTCCATCGGGAAGAACTGCTGTTGTCCTCACCCATCTATCAGAGAGAGGTATTGAAGCTCTGCCAGCAGCTGCTGGAGGGCTCAAGTATCACACCAGTGCAAGCGGGTGGTGAGCAGTGATGATGGAGGATCCGTTCAAGTCGGTTCGTGACCAGGTTCGTTCCGAGCTTGATATGAGTGCGAGCATTAACAATTCGGAATTGATGGCCCGCATCGAGGAACTGGTATGGAGAAGACGCGAGCTTATGGAGCTGACAGCCGCCGAGAAGCGGAGGCTGGTGCGGAGAGTATTTGATTCTTTTCGCGGGTTGGATGTGCTTCAACCATTAGTGGATAATCCTCGAATTACGGAAATTATGATTAACAGTCACCAGGACATATTCATAGAGCAGGATGGCGAGGTGAAGAAGCTGCCGCTCCAATTCGAATCGCAGAGCCGCCTGGAGGATATCATTCAGAGCATTGTCGGTACGGTAAACCGGGTAGTGAATGAATCAACGCCCATCGTTGACGCCAGATTGAAGGATGGCTCGCGGGTAAATATCGTACTGCCTCCAATAGCGCTGAAAGGGCCGACCATGACGATCCGTAAGTTTCCGGAATCGCCGATGACGATGGATGACCTGGTTGGAAGGGGCGCGCTAACAGAGGAGGCAGCGGAGCAGCTTCGGATATTGGTCAAGGGTAAATACAATATTTTTATAGGCGGAGGGACAGGTTCGGGGAAGACGACTTTCCTGAATGCATTATCGCAGTATATTCCGCCTGATGAGCGTGTCATCACGATCGAGGATTCGGCGGAATTGAAGATCGTGACGGTTCCGAATCTCGTGTCGCTGGAGACCCGGAATGCCAACACGGAAGGCCGGGGGGAAATCGCGATACGCGATCTGATTCGTTCCTCGCTACGGATGCGCCCCGATCGGATCGTGGTGGGCGAGGTACGGGGAAGCGAGGCGCTGGATATGCTGCAGGCGATGAATACTGGGCATGACGGAAGTCTGTCGACGGGGCACGCCAACAGCACGCAGGACATGATCAGCCGTTTGGAAACGATGGTGCTGAGCGGTGCGGATCTTCCGATCAGCGTAGTCCGTCAGCAGATTAGCTCGGCGATTGATATTTTCGTTCATTTATCCCGGCTTAGAGATCGATCGCGGCGCGTAACGGAGATTAGCGAAGTGATCGGAATGAGCGGCGGCGAGGTGCTGCTGAATCCACTGTACCGGTTCCGCGAGACGGGCGAATCAGGCGGCCGGGTGATTGGGTGTCTTGAACCTTGCGGTAACCCGCTTCAATCGGCGGACAAGCTTCATATGGCCGGGATTACGGCTTGGCCGCTGCAGAAGATGATGGAGGTGACGTCATGAAGCAATCTGGCGGTTCGGTATTGACTCCGGAAGAGGGTCAAGGTGAGAGGGTGATCAAGAGGAGTAAGGGGGCTGGAAAGCGTGAGCATGCTGCGCCTACTCGAACCAACACTCTCCCGGATTACGGCGTCTATCATCTCTCGCTTAGACAGAGAACAGGATGTGTCATCCTTGGCGGCCTTTTGTTTTTCTTCATCGGTTATCTGTTTTATCACAATCTGATTTTGTCGCTGCTGCTTGGAACGGGAGGTCTGACGGTCCCTAAATTTTGGCGACGGTTTATGTTGGAAATCAGGCGCAAGACGCTGAATCTTCACTTCAAGCAAGCTCTGTATTCCTTGTCCTCATCTCTGTCGGCTGGCCGCTCCGTAGAGAATGGGTTCAGGGACGCCGTTCAGGACTTGCTGCTGCTGGATCCCGGGGGCAACAGCGATCTGATCTTTGAACTCAAAGTCATTGTGTCCCGTTTGGAGTACGGCGAGCCTATTGAAACAGCTTTGCAGGATTTTGCACGTAGGGCGGGGATGGAGGATCTAACGAACTTTGCCGATGTCTTCTCGACTTGCAAACGAACAGGCGGTGATCTGGTTGAAGTCGTGCGCAGAACCTCTTCTGTCATCGGAGAAAAGCTGGATATTCAGCAGGAGATATCCGTCATGATCGCCCAGAAGCGGTTTGAATCCAAGGCGCTTCTTGCGGCTCCTTTCCTCCTGCTGCTGTTCATGAATATGACATCTCCCGATTATATGGAGTCCATGTATAGCGGATCGGGGATCATAATCTCTACTTTTGCACTGGCGGCTCTAGGAGGCTGTTTCTTATGGATCACCAAAATGATGAATATCAAGGTGTAAGGAGGTGAGGCGGGCATGCTGACATGGATATCCGGCGCGCTGATGGTTCTGCTTGTGGGTGGTTGGGTGGTGCTGAATCAAACGTGCGGCGAACGGTACCATCGTCTTGGCAAAGTGCCAATGGAAGGTCTTAGGCTGCAGCGGTTAGCACCGCCTCTGTTGTTTCTGCTCGAGCGAGGGAAGGTTCCAATGCGCCTGCCGATTATATTTTATCGAATGCAGGGCTCCGTTCAGAAGATCCATGGCTTGCGGCACAGCACAGAAATGACATTATTGTTTATGGCCGAGGCACTTGCGTATACATGGCTTATTTTGATCGGTGGCTGCCTGTGGACATTGCTGTTGGGGGATGTCATCGGACTTCTGGCCGGATTGGGATTGGGTGCATTGCTGCCCGTCGCTTTGGTAAAGGACCTCCATAAAAAGGTCACGCTGCGTGAGCAGGATATCGTGATGGAGCTGCCGGAGCTTCTGAACAAGATTGTGCTGCTTGTTGGCGCCGGCGAGACGGTGCAGCGGGCGATCATTCATTGCGTGGAACGGAACAAGGACGCGAACCATCCCCTGTATGCTGAGCTGAAGAGAATGGTGCTTGAATGGGAGGGAGGCCATCCGTTCCAGCAAGCCTTCGAGCAGTTCAATAAACGGTGCGGCGTTCAGGAGGTATCGATATTTACAACAACCGTCCTGCTTAATTTTAGGCGTGGCGGGAATGACTTTGTCCTGGCACTGCGGGATTTGTCCCGCGTGCTGTGGGAGAAGCGCAAGGCCATTGCAAGAACAAGGGGCGAGCAGGCCTCCTCAAAGCTGGTGCTGCCAATGGTGGTCATTTTCATGATCGTGATTGTTTTGCTCGGAGCGCCTGCATTTATGATGATGAACATGTAGAAGGGACCGGTGTATGAAATATGATGTTAAGCATGGCAAAGAACGGGATGAAAGCTTTTTGGAAGGATGAGAAAGGGATAGGAACGCTGGAGATGATCCTGATCCTAGTCGTTATTTTGATTATCGCGCTTATATTTAAAGATCAGATTACGGCCTTGGTGAACAACTTGTTTAAAAACGTGAATAACAAGAGTAAAGAGTTCCTTGAATAAACGGCTGCCGAGAAGATGGAAGGACGAGACAGGGAGCTTCACGGTGGAAGCTTCCCTGGTTCTTCCCATCGTACTGATGGTGACGGTATTGCTTCTGTTCCTATGCTTGTATATCTACCAGAAGTCGATGCTGGTTCAGGCATCGGCCGCGGCTTCCGAAAGGACCGCGTATAGCTGGGACAACAGCCACAAGTTCGCAGCTACGGGATCCGTAGGGCAGGGACAATATGATTCGTTATATTGGCGGTTAACGGATGATCATGTTCTAGGAAGTCTATTTGGTTTGGCCGGTGGAGACGGCACGAAGTCGATACAATTGCCGCACGGCGAAGAAGGCAGTGGGAAGCTGCCGGAACTCAAAATGTCCAAGGGCGGTACGGCTGTGCCCGCTAGCATGGCGGGAGAGATGCGTTATTCGAATCAGCTGCTCATTCGAAAGGTGACGACTTCGTTAAATGAGCAGGTATCTCTGACGCCATTGAGTCGAATATTGGACGATGGAGGTCAGATCAAGGTCAGCGCACAATCGATCGTGGTGGATCCTGTTGAATTTATTCGCACGGTGGATCTAATGCGATATTACGGATCGAAGTTTCAAGGCGGGAGAAATGGAACGGATAAGGCTGCCGCAGGAGAAGTTCTACAAAAGTTCGGAGGTTCGCGATAGTCATGACGAAGCATGGGAAAGCGCGGTCTAGTCGGAAAAGGAGAGAGGTGGGCCGATCGTCCGATGGATCTGTATCTGTTTTTTTGATTATCGCCCTGGCAGCCGTATTTATGTTTGTAGCCATATTCATTGATTTCTCGCGTATCGCGGCCATGAAGGTGCAAAGTGAGAGGCTGACAAGAGCAGCCGTACGCTCCGTGATGTCCTCCTATGATCCGCAGCTGCAGAAGGAATATGGATTATATGCCCTTGGGGACACCAGCGGCGATCTCATTATGGGCAATGTGCTGAATGACAGCATGAATCCGGGAGAACGTAGCGATGCATTCCGGTTAATGGCAATGGAGCTCGATAGTTCGGGTCTTGAGCTGCAGCGTCCGCTGGGGACTTATGACATATTCAACCGGCAGATTATCGAGGATATGAAGTATAAAGCGCCGATTGATTTCACTTTGGAATTAGTGGGCAAGTTCAAACCGTTATCGCAGTCCATGAAGGAAGCTTCCAATACGGTAGATGTCCTTAAGAAGCTTCGCAAATTGTATGACAAGCGGGAAGCGGCGCTGGATGAAATGCTGGCAAAGCAGCGAAAAGCAGGGGAGCATGCAATCCGGCTTTCGAAGCTTGTTATGGATCCGCCGGGACAATCGATCTCCGACACTTCGCTGGGGGGCAGTATGTATACCGCCGCTGATGTGGCATCGCAATACGAGGATTATAAGGCTAAACAACAGGAAGATGTGGACAGGCCTCCTAAGGAACAACAGTATACGCTGCTGCTCATGGCTTACCGGAGCGGAATTTCTTCCATTGGCTCACAGATTTCGAGGGAGGCCAGCCGAGTTCAGAAGGAGAATGACAAGCTGCTCTCGGATGCGCATCAATTATGGGAGGAAGCAAGGAATCTGAATGAAGAGATGAAGCAGGTCATCAAGGATTCCGAGAACCGTTCATCTAATAGGGGATATGATCAGGTCACGAATGATGTAACACCAGGGTCTAGCGATTCATCCGGGGCAGAAGCGGAGATGATTCAATCCATACGGAAGCAAGCTGACAAATTAATTCACAGCGATGAGTTCTTGAACGGCTTCCGGCAAGAGATTGATAGCCAGGAGAGTCGATACCAACAGGTTGCCCGAGCGGTCACCACTCTTCAGTCTTCGCTGGGGGGAGAGGGAATGAAGGGGACGGTGCTTGAAGCCAGTCGCACATTACAAAGTTTTGTGTCTAATTATGGAGTATCAGGCAGTGGAAATATTATAGATCGGCAGCAGGCGTCATTGGAACAGTTCCGCACATCCGATAAGGAACGGAAGGCGATGGAGAAGCAGGCTAGTCAGAAGCTGAAGCAGGCATCCAAAGTCATTGAGGCGATTAACGGGTTGAATGGACAACATCAGGCGATTATGGATGAGTTCCGTGAACTCCAGCAGTACTATGACGAAAGCCTTCAATTTAATGCTGAAGCGGACAACATGAATAAGGGAAAGCCTATGGACGATGATCCGTATGATGCCGGTAAACAAGCAATGGATAATATGGACGGTATGTTTGGATTTATGGGGAACGTGCTGGGCGGTGTCAGGGATGAACTGTTTCAAAATGAGTACGCCGTTCATTATTATCAGCATTTTGATATTGGGAAATTAACCGGAATGGTTGATGGTTCCAACACGGGCGGGGATGTCATCCAGGAATTCGCCATTGGGAACCAGGAAGTGGAGTACATTCTATACGGATTTCATAACCCCGCCGGGAATATCTCGGCGGCCTATGCAGAGATCTTTGGTTCCAGACTCGCGATCCGGACGATGGAAGGATTCATTGTGAATAGTAAATTGGGAAATCCGTTGGCGATTTTGGCGGCAGCGATTCTGTATGGGATTGAGAAGGCCATTGAGGATATGATCCAGTTGTGTCAGAAGGGGAGCGTTCGGCTATCCAAGTATGTCCCCGTTGAGCTGACTTACAGGGATCATTTGCGAATATTTCTGTTTATTCACAGCAATAACGAGAAGAAGCTGTCGCGTATGTTGGCGTTGATTCGATTGAACACCGGCATCAATCCTGCGGAGCGATTTACCTACGCTTCAGGAGAGGTCAAGACGGCCATGCGTTTATGGTTTCTTCCAGGGGTGACGAAAGCAATCGGCGTTGTATTTGGAAGCGATGGGGACGAAGTTCAGGGAAATCGTTACATGGTAAAGCGCAAGGCGGATTTTTCCTATTAGGATTAGGGGTACTTTGAATGAAACGATTATCGGTAATACAGAAACCTCTCCATAAAGGTAAAGCGTCATCGGAACAAGGAAGCATGGTGGTGGAAGCTGCACTTGTGCTGCCGATGTTTATGTTTTTTGTCATTTTTCTCATTTATATCGTGCAAATGACGTTGATATCGACAGCGCTCCAGAGTACCGTTTCGGATACGGTCAAAACCGTAGCGGCTCATATGTATCCCGTCTCGCTAGCCGTGCAGGCCAATGCCGATGGTAGTGGAACAGGAGAAGGTTCACCAAGCACATCCCATTGGGAGATTCCCAAATTGTCACTTTCTGATTGGGTTTCGAATTACAGCGACTCTCTTCCTTCTCCTGTTAATGAATGGATAACGCAAGCCGTAGCGTCAGGCGAGGAGCCGCTGCAGCAGCTTAAGAACCAAACCGTGGAAGCCGTACTCGATCCCGTGGTCAAGCCGATGCTGAAGCCATTTATGCCTGATAATCTTCTGGACTATGATCGAATCCATGTGTCCAATGTTCACATTCCGAATTTGAAGAGCGGGGCGAGTCCCTATTTCGGCATTGAGGTGAATTACGCGCTTCCGATCCGGGTTCCTTTCTTGAACAAACGCATCGTGCTGCAGGCAAAAGCTCAGGAGAGATTATGGATCGGTGACACCGGCGAAGGAGGGACGGGTTCAGGGAATGGCTCGGGGACTAACGGGGCTATTGAGCTGTTGGAGAAGCCGAATCCGGCCGTTGCTAGCAAGCAGGCTAAGGTAAAAGTGAAAGTGGAGCCGGGAAGCAGTGCCCAACTGTCAGTCTATTATAAGAGTGGTCAGAGCACGGCTAAATATTTGGGCTGGGAGACCGCCGACGGTAACGGCTATATCGAGTGGGAATGGAACGTAGGCTTTAATACAACGCCTGGAACGTGGCTGTTTGTCGTTGAGACAGCAGACGGACAGCGAATTGAGGTTCCGTTTACGGTGGTGGCGCGGTCAGGTTCTTGAGGCTTGATAGCAAGAGTCCGAAATGAAGTGTTCCCTAAGAAGCGTTTCAGAGAAGTGTTTCAAATAAGTTTTTCAAATAAGTTTTTAAGAGAGTCATTCTAAAGAAGCATTCGTTGTTCATCCATAGTTAAAATCTTATCAAGGCTATTCCAGTGAATAGTTTAAGCAGGGAGTTTTGATGTAGTATGGCCGTTGCTTTTGTTGTTTGTGCCGTTTATCTGATCGCGGCATTCATTACAGATCTTCGTTCCATGAAAATACCGAATGTTTTAACCGTTTCTGCTATGCTGTCCGGTCCTGTCTATTATGGCGTTCTGGACGGGTGGGAGGGGCTGTTCTTTTCTTTGCAGGGTCTTGGAGCAGGGTTTCTTATCTTGTTGATCATGTATTTTATAGGGGCTGTGGGAGCGGGTGACGTTAAGCTGTTTGGGGGGATTGGTGCCTGGACCGGTTTATGGTTTACCTTGCAGGGCATCATGTATTCTGTAATTTTTGCCGGTGTCATCGGTTTGCTCATCCTGCTCTGGCGGCGGGAAACGATGAAGCGAATACGCAATGTCGTTGGCAGTATCGCCGGCGTTTTTGTTATGAAGAGCTGGTTACCATGGCGCAATAGCCAGGAGGAACACTTGCGATTCCCCTTTATGATTGCTGTCCTTCCTGGTGTAATCAGCACGTATGTGGTACTGCACTTGTAGGAGGGGGGAGCTTATGCTCGGATTAAAGGCGGATTTTATGCAGAATGGTGGAACCATTATGGTGCTGGACCGGGCTGAAGGAATCCAATCATCAGAACTTAATCATGTACAGCTGGGAATGATCCGTTCTTCGAGAATCCCTCATTTCTTGAAGCTGCATATGAAAGAAGTCGATTATAAGGTAACGCTGGAGTATGATATCACCGGCAAAAAAATGCTGTCTCAAGCGTTAAAGAGCGAGCGAATGACGCTGACCGAATATTTTGGATTGCTGCTGCAAATCGTCACCGCTCTGGAGGACAGCAAGCTGTATATGCTTCAGCCGGAGAATTACATACTTCATGAGGATTATCTGTTTATTGAAGGTTCCCTGGATCTTGGCACTTTATATTTAACGTATGTTCCCGTTGCAGCTACCGAAGCAGGCGGCACACGTCTTCCAGTTATGCTCAAAGAGCTAATGACAAGGTTGCTCGCATCGGTGACGGAGCTAAAAGGGGGAGGGATACAGGCACTGATGTCGTTTTGCAGTGAACAGAGCTTCAATCTGCCGGGACTTAAGAAGCTTGTGGTCGACCTGTTAGCAGGAGAGGGTGAAGACCATCGTGCTGTAACTCAAGCAAATGCAGCAGTGTCTTCAGGTTTGAATCAAGGATCGCTCTATACCGGTAGTCAATCAAGCAACATGGGCTCCAAGCCTGCATTCGCATTTACAGAACCGGCTCGCGGGCGGACTGCAGTGCCGCAGACGGAGAGTGACATCAACACGGATAAACAGAGTTTAATCCGAGGTCTGACTGAGCGTACCAATGAGATGTTTGGGAAGAGGGGCAAGAGCGAGGAAACGAATTCTCATGTGGGTCGAAGCCCTTTGGGTTCCACTCCCTCGTGGCTGCCTGATACGGATGATACAAATTCAGAAGCTTCGGACAATGACAAGACTTCGCCTCTTCGCACCTATATTTTATTAGGATGTTTGCTCGCCGCAGCGGGAGCTTGGAGATTACTTTACATGAATCAGCCTACTTCACTGATGTTGGGGTTGTCGGTTGGGATTACGATTCTGCTTGCTGCAGTAACCTGGCTTGGCTGGACAGGTAAACTTCAGCTGCTATCACGGAGATCCGGCGATTGGTCCGGTTCCCTGCCCATGTTCGAGTCAACAGAGCTTAGCCCGCAGGAGCATTCCAAGTGGAAGTCCGTCCCACGTTTTCAGGCGGATCCTTTATCGGGGCTTCTTGGGGATAACTCGGAAACAGACGCCGGAAAAGCAGAAGCAGAGCTTGAGGAGGGAAAAGAGAATTGGAGATGGCGGGTCCCTAAATCTCCAGTTAACTCCGAGAGAGATCACCATTCAGCGGGATATCCTGCACAGTCTCCGCAGGGCCATGCTTATTCGCGTTCATCTGAGGCAGCAGCTGCGACTGCGGATCCATATGGGGAGGAGGGGGATTATTATGCCCAGTTGGCCCAACGGACGGAGGTGCTTTCGGTCCCTGGAGGCGGGGGGGCTACCGTGCTGCTAAGTCCGGATGCCGCAGCCCGTCCAGGCGTGCAACATTCAGCAGGTGCTTACCTCGAGCTAAACGAACCGAATGCAGTTACCCCCCAGCGGATTGAACTGCATCAGCCCCATTTCATTATCGGCCGGTCCCCTGACGTAGCCCAATTCGTCGCACAGGGAGTGGGGACTTCACGGGCACATGTCGAACTTTCGCGTGAAGGCGGAGGTTACGTACTGAAGGATCTGGGTTCGAGAAATGGCACGATGTTGAAGGGGGAGTCCATGGTGCCTTATAAAGAATACCCTCTGATGGAGGGGGATGTCTTTATTATTGCGGGATGGGAGTTTACCTTGCGCAGGGGTTTATATTAATACGGGGTTATTATTGTAGAAGTAGGATTTGCGAAGCTATTATTCTATGAAGCTTAGAGAAAATTCGGATTATTGCAGAGAACCAAAGGTGTACCCTAATTTTTTGAGGGGCTTTTGGTTTTTTTATTTTTACTAGATATATAGAAACATCTGGTATGATGATTATGGTAAAATGTACCGATTAACTAATAACTTTGTATATGTTAACGATTAATTGAAAAAACATCTTGTTTTTTGTTCATATGTATAAGGAGGACTTTGATGTGTCTGAAGATCTAAATAGAGAAATATTGAAAGAGCTAAAAGAAATCAATAATAAACTAGACACCTTGAACTCGTCAAAAGGAATATCAGGAACTCTAAAAGTTATTGCCCTGATATTCGGGTTTTTAGTGATAGGACCTTTGCTTGTAGGGATAATGGTGTATCTATTTAATTTAACTGGCTAAGATCTCCTCTATATTCAGGGCGTAGGGACTTTACCGGCTCGAGCTTTCGTAGTGTAAACGGTGGTACGTCCTGAAGGATCTGGGTTCGAGAAACGGTACGGTGTTAAAGGGGAGTCCATGGTCCCTTATAAAGAATACCCTACGATGGGGGAGATCTTTATTAATGCCGGATGGTCGTTTATCCTGCGCAGGGGTTTATATTTATATGGGATTAAATAGTAGGAGAAGACTTGGCTACCGAAGCCAATATTCAAGGGGAAATACTTACTGGTATAGAAATGATTCAAATTATGTTTTTAGAAGATAATAAGATTGTATCTAATAATAAGGAAGCTAATAGATTTGAAATAATGGCAGTTATACCGGATATGAGTTATTCCCAAGAGCTTAAAGGAGAATTTGCTGTTGAAAGACTTAGTGAAATTTATAAGGATATAATGAAACAAATAAAGTCACCTGCCCTTATGGCAGAAATACTTGGAGTAGCGACAATTAATGAAGCGGTTTTATTTAAAGAATTTGCATTGCAATATTGGGATCTTTGGGGAGCATCCAAAGAAGAAACAGAAATCATTTTTAATGGGTTTAGAGAAAAATTCAGAATTATTGCAGAAAAAGCCAAAGGCGCTACACTTGATACGTCTAATGATGATATCGAACCAATGGAAATGAAGATAGATGCAAGTGAGCAACCTAAAGAAATGACCAATGCCCAAAAAATTGGTGTTAAACTTCGTTACTATCGAAAGAAGAAAGGCTTAACGGGTGAGCAGGTTGCTGAATACCTTAATGTCAGCAGGATGACTATGAGACTGGATTAAGAGAGCCTAATTTTGAAGCAATAATTTCACTTTCAAAACTACACAATATGTCTGTAGATGACCTATTAGGGATAAATAGGATATAAAATGGATCTGAGACCTATGCTTGGATCTCTGACCTATTGTCAACTTGTCCAGAAAAATAAGGAGCCGTGAAAAAGATATGGGAAGCTACACGTGCTGTGAAATAATACTTTTATCAAAAGGAGAGTGACAGCAATATTGGTTAATTCATGGCATGTATCAGTTGCAGCCGAGTCCATTACGGCTTTTTTATTTGCAAGAATTGGATTTGATGTCTCTGTTCAGTATGGAGCAAACCAACCAGAGTATGACTTAATGGTATCAAAAGGAGAAAGCATTATAAAAGTATCGGTAAAAGGAAGTAGAGATGGTGGTTGGGGACTAACTCAAGGATACAAGAGTGAAAGTGTTAGTTATCATGAGGCAATTGATTCATGGCTACTCAAGCACTCTAAGAAAACTATATTTAGCCTTGTTCAATTCAAAGGTGTCCAAATTAATGAGATGCCCAGAGTTTATATAGCAACACCGTCTGAAGTAGCTGATTTAATGAAAAAAGCGCGCAATGGCACTGGAGATACCGTGCTAAGGGAAAACAAGGTGTGGACTAAGGCACAATACCCTGATGACTTGATTCCACCGGAGTGGATATTTTCCGAGCGGCGTATCAACGAAGTGTTGTCGTGAAAATAACGACATTACATAGATGGTAATAAAACAATTCTTTCATCAAGAATGGGAGCGTTAAACATATGATGTTAATAGATATTGCAAGATTGATAATACCCGATGGCATCTTCTATCAAGAAATCCCAGTCTCCACTTTAATAAACGCAAAAAGGCAACCAACTCCTGCTTTCTGGCCTGAAGGAAAAGGAAACTATAAAGCTGGCATCGTTATTCCGGAAATTGCAGTAGAAGACTCAATTACGGTTTTGCATCAAGCTATACCAGATGATCCATGCATACTTTCTGGAGTTGAAAATTTATTGCGGAGAAACCATCTTCTCGCCAATAATGAACCTATTGATCCTGAATTATATGCCGTTTTTTCCATTTTACATGAATTAGGTCATTGGTTTGATTTTCAGACAAGATATGCATCGAGAGGTTTAAGTGGAAATGAATTTAATTCAGACTACAATGCTGAAATGTCAAAACTAGAATTGGGTGAGTTAGAGAAACTAATTAAAATGTCTGAGCAGGGGTCGGATGAATTTTTTAACAATTTAACCCTGTTTCATAAAAAATATCGCGAACATCCCTTCGAAGTGATAGCCGATCAATATGCAATTGAAAAGCTTAATGCTTTAAAATGAGTCTTTTATAAAGAACATTAGGAGGAATACAAATGAAAGAAAATAATGAAACCTTCCAAAATTTTAAACCGTTTGACTACATACAAGATGCAATAATCACAATCAAAAACACAACAGACTACACAGGTACATATCATCGTCTACAGAAGGCCATTGAAGAAGCTACCTTGGTTAAGCCTCAGTCTTACATTTTTAATGAAGAAACTGAGAAGGGTATTGCTAGTTTTAAGAAGGCAATGTATGATAGCGGCTTTCCACCGCATGATTATATTGACACTAGAAAAATGAAAGAAATTGGACTTCATGCGAAGAATCATACTCTTCAAGAAACATCTGCCCTAATTACTGAATTTGTTGAGGATTTTTTCACTTGTGAAGTAATTCAAGAAATGAAAACTGACTGGAGGAAGATGAATTGGCTCTCTGATCGAATGCCAATTCTCGAAGAAGCTATACTGTCCCATAATGATTCAAGATATTATGCTGCTATTTCTACATTACTACCTCAACTTGAAGGAATAATTGCTGAGAGGTGCGATGGTAGTGATTATATATCTCAAAATAAAATCAAAGAAACTGCAAAAACTCTACTAAACGAAACCAGCATTCTTAGTTTTGATGAACATATTCTATTGTTTTATTTGTCCCACGTTCTTAGTTCATTTGAACATGGCAAAGATATAGAATATCCACTGAGTCGGCATGCAATTCTGCATGGAGCAGATAAACATATGGCTATAAAGTCAATTCAATAAGATGTATCATGCTTTTTGATTATATTATTACAAGAATTAATGATTATGAACAATCGAACAACAGATAAAATTAGCCTTTCATAAGAAATAAATCCTTGGAGTTGAGTTGTATGCCTATCCCGATAAGTAAAAGTCCGGACACCTTCTCAATGACCGAGAATGAAGTAAACCTAGCAGTTGCTGAGTACCTTAAAAAAAGAGGAGCCAACATATTAAGAATAGCCATAGACAAAGAACAGGGATTTGATGTACATGCTGAATTGAATGGCTACTCATTAATTATTGAGTCAAAAGGATCTAGAAGAAACAATCAAACAGAGAATGTGTTCCATAGTGGACAGTTAAAAGTACATGCGAGTGCTCAGATATATTATCTTATGAAGCAGCTCGATTCTAAGTCTGATACGACCTTTTTGGCACTAGCTAATCCCGATATTTCTAGAATACGAAAAATAATCAACGACGTATCTCTATCTCTAGATAAATTAGGAGTTATTCGATTATGGGTCAATTCTGAGAAAATTATTCAAATTGAATGTCCGAAAGAATTATCAAAAATTGTAGAAGGATTTGGGTTGATGTAGTTGCCCTAATTAAGGATGGTGTTTTTTATGAATATACCTACAATCACTGGAGAACGCAATTCAGGGGACTACATTTTGGCTGACGGTGACTTTATTCATGTAATTAAAGGCATGAGAAGAGGCGGGATAGCTGAATGTAGGAGGCAGTTAGGGCTGCATAAGCTTAGACATGGATTCCAATTAACGGACTTAATTGAGCAAGTATGTATTAAACCAGGGCGAACTTACAACCCGCATGAGAGATGGACTGTAGAGGAACTAATCAATAATGATAATCCTAGAAAGCGATAAAACGAATCTTTTAACGGAAGGTAAAAATTCATGGACCTACTGACTGAAATAAAGCCTTTTTTGTTTAAGATGCTTAATGAAGTAAATGTTTATCCAAGAGAAGACCAGATTAAGATCACTGATAGAGGTAATCCTCATAAATGCACATTTGTAGATGGGAAGATGTATGTGTACACTTATCGATACAATGGGGAGTATTTAAAGAATGAGAACAAAAACTCATCAATTGTTTTATTCAAAAGAAAATAAAACAAATATTTTAAAAGAAAGGGGTGTTCAAATGAAGCGCGATATGGACTTAATTATCAAGGTCTTAAAGTATATTGAAGAACATAATACGGCAACTAACAACATTGTGGTAGAAATTGAGGGGTACGAAACAGAAGAAGAACGAGAGATGGTACAATACCAAGTGAAAATTTTAAAAGATGCTGGTTACGTTGAAGCTAAAGGAACCCTCAATCCGTATGTAATCTATGTTAAAAATATGACTTGGAAAGGCCACGATTTCCTTGATGCAGCTAGAAATGAGGTTGTTGTCAATAAGGCGAAAGAAATAGCTAAGAAGAAAGGAATGGACTTTCTAAGTTTACCTTTTGAAATGGCAAAGGCTTTATTGGTGGAAGTCACAAAGAAAGCTTTATTCGAATAAAAGATGATAAAACGTACATTTGATCAGGAGATGAAAATGACCAGTAACAGGTACTCATCATTATGAAAGGTTTATTTCATAAGAAAAGAGTGATAAAAAAGTGGGTTATTCAATAGATCAGTGGAGACATAGGATGCGACATCGTTCAGATATGAGCACTTATGTCTTTCATCTAACGAAGAAAACAAAAACAATGTCAGCAAGTGAAGTACTACTTAAAATTTTGAATGACAAGAAGCTTATTGGAAGTACTACCGATTCGGGATTTATTGTTGGTGACAGTCCAGCAGTATGCTTTCAGGATGTGCCTGTGCATGCTCTCTGTCAAAATACTCTCTATGAGCAAAACTATAGGGAAGATCTTGGTGGGAAAATTCGTTACCAACCTGTCGGAATTGGATTTAAAAAGAAAACAATTTTCCATAAGGGCGGCAGACCTGTCATATATGAATCTTCGATAAAAGCTAAGAAGTTCCTTCCTGAAGAAGAATGGTGGCGTATTGTTGATTTTCATCTTGGAAATGCAGAGAATATAACAGATTGGACACATGAAAGAGAGTGGAGAGTGAAGGGAGATATGACATTTAAACTTTCTGATGTTGTTGTCTTATTAAGTAAAGGAACATCATATAAACGATTTATGAAAAATGCAAATTCGCAACTTCTTGAGGAGATTGATGGTATTGTAGTTTTAGATCCAGTACTCAGTTGATCAAATAACTATTTTTATAAGGTGGGATAGAGAATGATTCAGAGTTATAAGTTATATATTTTTAATCCTACACTGAGCTTTACTGAAGACGATAAGAACGAAATTGAAGAGGCGATAAAACGTTACACCAATAAAAAATTTCAAATCAAATTGCTGGAAGTAAATAAAGATTATTTTATCCTAGAAGCGGATGGGGAATTGCATTCTAAAGTCACACAGACTATTTCGAGATATATAAAAAAAAATTCTCGACTAAACCACTTATATTCGACGCAACATAAACGACTTTTCACTTCAAAAAGATAGTAACTTAATCAAATGACTGTTTTACCTAGGAGTGAAATTAATGGGTTACAACGTGAGACTATACAAAAACAAAATCCTCTTTAAGGAATTTACCAGTATTAAAGAAGCGGCTGCCTATGTTCAAGAAAGATGTTCCGAATTAATCCCTGAACGTTGCTGGGACACTGTTAATTTTAGTATTGATAATGATAAGCCGTGGTCCCATGAAGGCGATAGTTATTTATTTAGCACTAGCACAGAAGTTAAGAAGAAAAGAGCAAATAGGATTACCAGAAAATAAATTCAGTTAAAATGGCTACTTCAAAGGGAAGTGAGACAGAGTGTCATCCCCGTCACAAGCTGCAAGTCAAGCAGTGCGAAAGTTGCTAAGAGAAATAGGGAAGCAGTATGATTTAACAAGGGGATTCAAGCCTTTTAGTGATAACAAAAGCAAATTTGATCTTATACTGTTTTTTGAATATAAATGTTGTTATTGTAATGAGAATCTTAACAACAAACAGTGGGATAAAGATCACTTGGTTCCCATGAACAAGGACCATGCTGGATTGCATGCTTGGGGGAATATCGCATTATCATGTAAGCAGTGTAACAATCAAAGGCAAAGCCTAGATTGGGTTGACTTTCTTAAAATCAAAAGCCAATCGGAAGAGGAGTTCATCGCAAGGAGATCTAAAATTGAAAGATTGATAAAAAAGTATAATTATTGCCTCAGTGATGACCAAAAAGCACACATACAAAAGCAAGCATCTGAATTACATACCTCTGTATTTTCGTTCGTTTCAGAGGAAATAAAAACAAAGCTTTTAGAAGGAATAAAGATTTTTTGATAAAAGGCATGTTTTACTTAGAAAGAAACATATGGGGGAAGTACCATAATGAAAACAAAGATTACTTTAGTTGCATCTCTTTTTGCTTTTACTTTGGTTTTACAGGCTTGTTCTAATGAGGCGTCTCCTTCAGCAGCACCGAGCGAAACTACTAATGAAACAGTTGTTGCGAATGTCGAGTCTCAAGACGATCAGAGTGAGACAAAATCCAATGAGCAAGAAGAAGGCATACGAAACGACGAAGAAAGCACGGAGGAAGAAGCACTCACCATTATAGATAGTGAAGAAGATGAATCCTTAATAGATACCTCTGTTTTTGCTTACGCTATGAAAGTAGATGTAACCGATTCGAGAGATATAACGGAGCATATTGATCTAGTGGTACATATGAAAGACTCTGTAAAACCAGGTTTAGCGACACAACATGTATTTACTCAGGCATATGATTTTCTTCAACAGGATGATATAAAAGGAGCAAAGACTGTAACGATTGGCATTATGAGTGGGGACCATAGGGTAACTCAGATAACGGTTGACGCACCTAAGTTTAAGCCAGAAGAGCATTTAATAAAATCTGTATTGGGTGCATCTACGATTGACAAGATGTATCCTGAAGTTAAAGAGTATGGACAAGTTATGGAACTTTGGTAGTGTATTTATAATGAAATGCAAGGTTGATTAAAAGGGAGATTGTAATGGACTATTTGTCTTTCAAAGATATAACCGGATTTTTTGAATCACATAGCATAAATAGTTACAAAGTATATTGTGAGCGAGAAGATGTTGTTATTTATGATTATGGCACCTTTTGCGCATTATTGAATGATTTAGGAGTCAATGTAGTTTTATACGATCTGAATATATTGGATGAGAGTGAAATCGAGAATAATTTAATCACCGATGAGGATTTAAACTATAATCTTGAGTACGTTAACAGCAATAAGCAAATCAAAGAAAAAATTAAAGACTATAATAACGCTTTAAAGCAACTTGAGAAACATGTCGGTAAAGAACAGGTTATAAGTTTGTACTTTCAAAACGAGGGTATTATTTATACTTACCATCATAGAAATTCAATGTTACTTTTTGAAGACAAGGATGATTTTCTGGAAATGCTGTTTGTAGAACACAACGAGGAAATTGAGGAAGCAAAAGAAGAAAATTACAATAGAAAAAAATCGGATTCTGAAGTTAAACTAAATAAACTTTATGATTTTTTAATCGATAACAATGACTTTAAAAAATGTACAAACTCCCCTTCTCGAAGAGGGTTTGTTTATGATTTGCTTCGCTCGGGAAGTAACTTTGACTTGTCTAATGTTAACTCTCGATTAATTAATAACACGGTTGAGGATGCATGGAGAAAGATAAAGCTTAACAAGGCTTTAAATAGTGATGAAATGTAGATTTCGTATATGAAATAAGTTGTAAAGTAAAAAAGACTCTCCACAACTGGGGAGTCTTTTTTACTTAGTCGTCGTTCCAGTGTAAGACTACCTTATACATCGTCACTGCTATTAACTCTGACTTCGAACAAATCGTTTGGAGTGACATCAAGATAACTACATAAGTTGACAATTAATGACGCTGGTATCCGTACACTGTTCAAGTCTTGATTATTTACAAGTTTGTATATGGTGCCTATTCGTTCTCCTGTATCTTTAGATAATTTGTAAGGAGTGATTTTCCGTTCATTAACAGTATTATTTAAACCATCTGTTTTAAACTCTTTCCGTAATCGTCATATTACTTATTTTTGTAATTATAATTTTATTACATATTTACCAGCTATTATTTGTTTTTGTTACATAAATTGCTAGAATAATAGACAATATTCCATTATTTATGGTAACGTTTTAATTGTATCCATTATATTAACAAATTAGGAGGATTTTGTATGCTAAAGAAAAGTGCAGTTTTATTGTTATCCAGTGCAATGTTGTTCACTTCTTTAGGTGTTGCTAGTGCTAGTGCTAGTCCTAGCCAAGTTTCATCTACCAGTATCAATGATGTAATTGTTCCTGCTGAGGTAGACACAATCTCTGTTCGTGATGTTATACCAGCTGAGTATTTTGAAGCTGCAAAAGGGAAGTATCAATCAAAAGAAGATATTTTGAAAGATACAGGATTTACACCAGTGAAAACCGGAAGAGCCAGCACTATGCAATATGATAACGGAGCAATAATTGTAAATGATTTAGATGAATATGCAGCTTTACTGACATATTATTCTGATAACAATAATCAAACTATTGCATCTAATCAAACTTTTGAAGGATCATCTAATCAGATTAGTCCTATGGCTATTGTAACTGATAGCGTTACACAGACAGTTTGGGGAGATGGACTGGCTGCGGGTGCAAACCTTTCTTGGATTTCAGCTACTGTGAGTTTTAACAGACATGATAGTGCTGGCAACTGGAACATAGTCAGTGTTACTGACAGCTCAAGCTCACTATTGGGTTTCCACCCTGGCAACTCTTGGCAGCATGATCGGGCTGCGACTAATGCAACTGCCAATGTTAACGGACGAACAGCACAAATAATTATCAAGGGAGTTAGAACTCTATCAATAATTGGTGGAGGCGGCATTGGCGAAGAAATTATTTCAAGACCTCAATCATTTTCTATGAGATGGACGACATAAGATAATTCACGCTTTCTATGAGATTCTATTTTCTATAAAAATATTAAACTGCCACCTTGCATAATCTAGGTGGTAGTTTAATATTGTATAACAAAGGAGGAATGCTATTATGGATCATGAACAACGATTAAGTAATTTAGAGAAACGAGTGGCTTCCCAAGAAAAAAAATGGAGGATAATCAAAATTGTCCTTATTACCATCGTTGTCATATGGCTTGTACAATTTTTAATAGGCTTGACTCAATTTCTAATTCCTTAAATGTATTACATTGCTGTTGTAACATTGAAGAGGATCAACACTTAAAGTCCTGGTTCTTTTTTTGTTGTTGGACGATGTGTCCAACGCTATTGTAACGAATCGTGACTTTGGAAAATCCAAATTTGGATTCACCGATTGCTTCTGCAACATCTTTCAAGGCGACCAATGGTCGTGCAAAATTATACTCATGAGATGTACATCTGTCCGTAATTTGTATATGGTTAAACTGATTTCGGTTTTGGGATTATACCAAATCTGAATTTCAGTTACCGTCAACTTGAGGGCTACTGAAAGGGTGTGTGTTCAATACATCTCCTTGAGAGTTTTCGGATATGGCGATTCACCATGTCTGAACTATTGTAGATTCCTGACCTTTTGATTCAGAAGGTCTAATGGAATGTCACCAAGTGACACCCAGATATGACGTGATTAGTAATCACTCCATTCGTAGGGCTGTCATCCAATCGACGAGACCTTTAACATGACCCGCCAAAGTTGGCGGTTGAAAACAAATAAAGCCCTTAGGCAGCATCCTAGGGCCCTGTGTGAGTCAATATGAATATGAACCGCTTATTTCAATTCTCTATGCCGGATCAATCCAAAAACACATGTGATAATCGTTAGTACACTTAGTGTCTTGATAGCAATGTTAAAGCCATTAGATGAATAGTCCAGGAACAATAAGATGACTGGTGGAATCATTGGGCATGATCCGTTCTTCGAGAATCCCGCACTTTTTGAAGCTGCATATGAAAGAAGTCGATTACAAAGTAACGTTGGAATATGATATCACCGGCAAAAAGATGCTGTCTCAGGCATTGAAGAGCGAGCGCATGACGTTGACCGAGTACTATGGGCTGCTGCTGCAGATCGCTTCCGCATTGGAGGACAGCAGGCTGTATATGCTTCAACCCGAGAATTACATACTTCATGAGGATTTTCTGTTTGTTGAAGGCTCCCTGCATCTTGGCACATTATATTTAACTAATGTTCCCCTTGCCGTTAATGAGACAAGCAGTAACCGTCTCCCTGTAACGCTTAAGGAGCTTATGACAAGGCTTCTCTTATCGGTCTCGGAGCTGAAAGGAGGGGGGATACAAGCATTGATGACCTTCTGCAGTGAACAGAGCTTCAGTTTGCCGGGACTTAAGCGGCTTGTCATTGAACTGCTTGCAGGAGAAGATGGTGAAAGCGATCAAGCAGGAACGCAAGCGAAGATGGCAGTGGCTGCACATGTGAATGAAAGATTGCCCTATACCGATAATCCCTCAAACAGCAGCGTCTCCAGGCCTGCCTTCTCATTTGCAGAGCCGGCTCACAGCCGGAGTGCGGCATTGCAGACGGAGAATGACGGCAACACGGATAAACAGAGTTTAATTCGAAGCCTGACGGAACGTACCAACGAGATGTTTGGGAAAAGCGGCCGAAACGAAGAAGGTAATTCTCACGCCGGTCGAATCCCATCAGGTCTTCCCGCGTGGTCATCTGGCACAGATGATTCAAGTCTTGATGAAGCGGAGCATGGCAAATCTTCGCCGGTTCGGACCTATATTTTGCTAGGATGTTTGCTCGCCGCAGCGGGAGCTTGGAGAATGTTGTACATGAATCAACCGGGTCCGCTGATGCTGGGGCTATCGGTAGGGATTACGATTCTGCTTGCCGTGATCGCTTGGCTCGGCTACACGGGCAAACTCCGGCTGCTCTCACGGAGAGCGGAGGATTGGTCCGGTTCACTGCCCGTGTTTGAATCCACAGAGCTGAGTCCGCAGGAGCATGCCAAGTGGAAGTCCGTCCCGCGTTTTGAGGCAGATCCCTTATCCGGTCTTCTTACAGGAAATCAGGCAGCAGATTCAGGGAAAGCAGCAGAAGCAGAGCTTGGTGAGGGGAAGGAGCATTGGAGATGGCAGGTTCCTAAATCACCATTTAACCTTGAGCGGGATCACCCTTCAGCGGGATCTACCGTACAGTCTTTGCGGGACCAGGCTTTTTCGCGTTCGCCTAACGCCGGGGAAAGAGATTCTTTTGGGGAAGAAGGGGATTATTATGCCAAGCTGTCCCAACGGACGGAGGTGCTTTCGTCCTCTGGTGGTGGGGGAGCTACCGTGCTGTTAAGTCCGGATACTGCCGCTCGTCCGGCCGGACAACTTTCAGCCAGGGACTATCTTGAGTTAAATGAACCGAATGCAGCCGTCCCGCAGCGGATTGAACTGCATCAGCCCCATTTCATCATCGGCAGGTCTCCCGATGTAGCCCAATTCGTCGCTCAGGGTGTGGGGACTTCACGGGCGCATGTGGAGCTTTCGCGCGAAAGCGGTGGATACGTCCTGAAGGATCTGGGTTCCAGAAACGGTACGATGTTGAAGGGAGAATCCATGGTGCCTTATAAAGAATACCCCCTGATGGAGGGGGATGCCTTTATTATTGCCGGATGGAGTTTCACCCTACGTCGGGGGTTATATTAATACGGGATTATTATAGTAGAAGTAAGATTTGCGAAGCTATTATTCTATGAGTTTAGAGAGAATTCGAATTATTGCAGAAAACCAAAGGCGTACCCTAATTTTTAAAGGGGCCTTTGGTTTTTTATTTTTACTAGATCCATAAAAAACATCTGGTATGATGATTATGGTAAAATGTACCGATTACTATACATGACTAGCTTTGTATATGTTAACGATTTATTAAAAACATCTTGTGTTTTTTGATTCATGTGTATAAGGAGGACTTTGATGTGTCTGAAGATCTAAATAGAGAAATATTGAAAGAGCTAAAAGAAATCAATAATAAACTAGACACCTTGAACTCGTCAAAAGGAATATCAGGAACTCTAAAAGTTATTGCCCTGATATTCGGGTTTTTAGTGATAGGACCTTTGCTTGTAGGGATAATGGTGTATCTATTTAATTTAACTGGCTAAGGTAAATAGCCCCTGCCAGAAGCCCAGACGGACAATCCCGGAAGGGACTTTATAAGCTTCAACAAGAGTAACTCGTCCAGCGATGCTGGTATGGCGGGTAGTCGATGCTTTTTTGTGTAGAATCATCTATAGGTAAAAATGAATTCTTTTTGTATTGTACCTTGAGAACAGCACTCTACTCATTGAGGTCACTGTCATAGCTGGAGCTGGAAATTTAGCCACAACACCAGTTTTTCTCGCAAACCGAAAGCTCTAATTTGTTTATTCTCCAGCCCTTTCATTGCCTCTTATCGCCTCCTGCTCGCGGAAGACGGAAGGAGTTAGGCCGTATTTTTTCTTGAATAGAGTGGAGAAGTAAGTGATATTGTACATTCCGACCGATTCACTGATTTTGGCTGCAGTCTCATGGGTGGAAGCAAGCAAATCCCTAGCTTTCTCCAGCCTGGTGTGATTCAGGTATTCACTGAACGATTGACGGGTTGCTTTTTTGAAGAGCTTACCCAAATAGCTTGGCGACAGGCCGGCAATGTTGGACACCAGCTCCAGAGATAAGTTTGGCTCGGCATAATGTTCCTGGATGTAATTCTGCACTTTTTCAATGATAACATTGTGCTTCTGGGCATTCATCCAGAGATTCTTCTCTTCGATTAATGTGCAGATATTAAAACAATAGCGATTGAAAGTTTCCTTGATTTCCGTCAGATGTTCGGCGGATTCAATTTCGGTCACCGCATCCAGATACTCGTTGAAATTGGAATCTGGCACATGTTGCAAATAGTCAAAGTGTTTAAGTAAGGATAGCATGAGCTGGGTGCTGTATGTAATGACCTGATTGATTGAACCGTTAGAGATCTGTTCCACGAATTGTCCGATTGCATCCCGGATTGCTTCCGGCTTCCCGGACTGCACAGCATCGATTAGCTTCTTCTCGAAGGCGCTGGGATAACTTAAGGCCGTCATCATATGAGGCCGTGTTGTTACGGCATCCAGGATCGATTCCTTCCCGTAGATTAGCCGGTATTTAACATACTGCTGCGCCGAAGTATAGGAGAAAGAAATATTTTTCCTGCCGTAACTTATATCCCCTATGCCAATGGATACCGTCACCTTGAAGTAACGGTTCAGAAAACTCTGAATATTGCCCAAGGCAGCCTCGAGCTCCTCAGGCTGTTGGTTGTTCGTACACTGAAGGATTGCGACGGCTTCATTTCCCCCCATAAACAGGTAATCACATGCTCCGATAGGCTCCAGCATCTCTTTTGCAATATTGCCTAGAGCGAAGAGCAGCAGCGGCTGCTGTTCCGTCTCCATCCTCCCTCTTGTCGGTTCCAGCGCATTGATTTTGAATACAAGCACGCAAAAATAAGGCCCCGATACTTTCTTGTCGATATCCCGAATTAATTCGCTCGGAACAGAATGTTCCAGCGGATGACCCCAGAGTAACGAAAGTAAGTAATGCTCACGAATCGTTCGGGAAGAGCGGTTGATCACGAATTGCATCGATTTTTCACGTTCCTCCAACGAATGGAAAACCTCGGTCATCATCTTATATTCATCTATGAACGGCGAATCGGAGACTGGAGAATCCGTGTCCGGCATGATCCTTTCAAACAGCGTCGATAACGGTCTATAAATGCTCTTGGTCAGAAAAATAGAGATCAGCAGACCTGTCAGTACAATTCCGGCTGTCACAAGCAGCGTAACGTTGCGGAGACGGTCAATGTTGGAGATGAGTCCGGAGTAGGGGGAAACGCTTACAAAATACCAGTCCATTTTTTCCGACTTCACATAGGTGATCAGATGCTTTTTATTTAGAATATTTGTTGTGAAGCTGTTCTCTTCCTTGTCCTGATTTAGAATTTGCTGCACATACTGTTCCTCGGACCAATCTTTCAGAAATAAACTTGAATCGGTATGGGAGAGCACTTTGCCCTCTTTGTTGATGACAAAAACGTTGTTGGCGGAATCCGTTTTGCTGATTTTGCGGATCGTCGTCAGAATCGACTTTTCTTCCACATTGATATAGATAAGCGGGTTGTCGGAGGTCTTAAATGAAAAATCCGGGTACAGCAGAAAGGTCAGGAGCTGAAGCGGCGCATCGTTGTTGCGGTCGGCAACGGTCAAGCTACGTGGATAGAATTCCATGTACCGCTCCGCGCTAAGGGTGATGAGCGAGGAGTCGAATGGAAGCCCGGCAGTATCGACGGCTGTTCCCGTAGAAGGCCGGTAGATCCCGGCACTGTAAATATAAGGATAAACACTTATAATCTGGTTCATTTGTTGGAATATCCGATAATTGTTCGTCTTGTCCTCCAACTTGTCATTCAGGAATGAGGTGATCTCCGGCTGGATGAGCAGCGCATTGCCGATTGTCATGACTTGGTTATAGACGACCTCCGAGGCGTAAGTGATTTGGGATAACATGGCTTTGGAATTGCGGTCGATCTCCTTGACGGCGCTTTTGGAGAAGAGAAGGAAGAGGACGCCGGACAGCAGGCTGACGGTTAGTAGAACGAGCAGGAAATATGAAATTGTAAGTTTTTGAAACGCCTTGTATCGAACAAGCCGATTCATGGTGTTCCGCATGAAGAATTCCTCCCAATGCCGTTAATATAACCTCTTCACTATAGGACATATCTGGCTAAAAAGGTACTCCTTCTCGCAAAAATGAAAGCCGTTTCGATAATTTGAAAGGCTTGTGCTTTATATCAATAATTTCCATTCTTGTGCAATGAAAATCAATTCGAAATGTGAAAGCCCTTTAATCGAATCGTGAAAGCGATGTCCGGTATTTGAAATTGGAAACGCTGACCCGCTGCTATAGAGTTAGAGCAAGCGTCAACGCAGCCCCAAAATGTACACTGCAAAGAAGGAGGATAAGAAATTGGAAAAGAGACAGCGACCGGCATTCGGCATGTTTTCTGATATCCGTAGGAATGGAACATCTTACTTGCTGGTCCTTCCGGCGATGGTTTACACGTTTATTTTCGGGTATATGACGTATCCGTATATACTGATTGCTTTCCAACGATTCAATTATACAAAGGGCATATTTCATAGCGAGTGGGTAGGATTAAAGAACTTCGAGTTCTTTTTCGGGTCGAGCAAGGCGTTTACGGTCACCTTTAACACAATCTTTCTAAATTTGCTCTTTATTGTCTTTGGAACGCTGACGGCACTGGCCATCTCACTGATCCTGAACGAGCTGCGCAAGAAGCTGTTCGTCAAAATCAGCCAATCCATGATGTTGTTTCCGAACTTCATTTCCTGGATCGTCATCAGCTATGTGCTGTATGCGTTTTTTTCTATGGATATGGGGATCGTGAACAAATTGCTGAACCAGCTTGGCCTCGTCTCGGTCAACTGGTACACCGAGCCGCAGGTATGGCCGGCTATTCTTACCATCATGCATGTGTGGAAGGGAGCAGGGATGAGCGCCATTATTTATCTGGCTACCATCACTGGGATTGATGAGACTTTGTATGAAGCTGCCGAGATTGACGGGGCTAACCGGTGGCAGATGTGCATGCGCATTACGATTCCGTTGATGATGCCTACGGTGGTTATACTGATGCTGCTCTCGGTCGGCAAAATCATGTACGGCGATTTCGGGATGATCTACGCCTTGATTGGCGACAATGGCACCTTGTATTCGACCACGGATATCATTGATACGTATGTATTCCGCTCTTTGCGTCAGATTGGCGACCCTTCCGAAGCTATGGCTGTCGGATTGTTCCAGTCCGTCATCGGGTTTATCTTAGTCTTCGGCACGAATTCCATTACCCGCAAATTTTTTAAAGATGGCGCGTTGTATTAGAATCCGGTTTCGGCGATAGATTCCCGAAGAATGGTTTTAGGAGGTATAGAAGTGAAGACGTTTTCATTCAGCAAGACGATTATGTATGCTCTCATTACGGTTTATTCGGCGCTTTGTTTGCTTCCAATGCTTCTGGTTTTAATGATCTCGGTCACGGATGAGGATGCCATATTGAAGAACGGATACAGCCTTTTCCCGGAGGAGTTCTCTTTGTATGCCTATAAGCTAATCTTTACAGGGGGTTCCCAGGTCATGCAGAGCTACGGTATTTCCATCTTCGTCACAATTGTTGGTACGGTGCTGGCGATTCTGATTACGTCCATGGCTGGCTATACGTTGGCGAACAAAAATGTGAAATACCGCAATCCAATGGCGCTCTATTTCTTTATTACCATGATTTTTTCCGCGGGAATTGTTCCCTGGTATCTGATGAATCGGTCGCTTGGATTGACCAATAACATCTTCGCTTTGATCATTCCGTCGCTGCTGTTCAGCCCGTTCAACCTCTTCCTTGTGCGGAATTTCATGAGCGGGATTCCCGACTCGCTGCGAGAGTCGGCAAACATAGACGGGGCCAGCGATATTACGATTGCCTTCCGGATCTATCTTCCTTTATGCAAACCGGTATTGGCGACGATTGCGCTATTCTACGGACTTGATTACTGGAACAATTGGTGGAATGCAATCATGTTGAT
This sequence comes from Paenibacillus sp. FSL K6-1330, assembly GCF_037976825.1. Taxonomy (NCBI): domain Bacteria; kingdom Bacillati; phylum Bacillota; class Bacilli; order Caryophanales; family Paenibacillaceae; genus Paenibacillus; species Paenibacillus sp. FSL K6-1330. The sequence continues at coordinate 6,089,736 of NZ_CP150269.1, read as the reverse complement.
TGACAGCAAGGATTTGTACCCGCTGCAATTTATGCTACTGCAAATGCAATCGGAGATCAGCATGCTGAACGAGATGACGATGCTGGCCGGAACAAGCGACATCACGCTTCCTTCAGAATCGGTCAAGATGGCAACAGCGATCGTGACGATCGGGCCGATCGTCTTACTCTATCCGTATTTGCAAAAGTACTTCGTGAAAGGCCTGGTTATTGGTTCTGTCAAAGGCTGATATACTCCCCTTCGGGGTTAACATAAATTAAGCACTTTATAGAAGGAGGTCAATATTTAATATGAAAAAGTATGGTGTGTTTCTATTGGCTGTGGTTCTTGTGCTTTCGACTTTAATTGGATGCGGTAAGGGAGACAATTCTTCAGTCTCCAATTCAGAGAATAATGACAAGCCTGCCAATACGGTCAAAATCAAATATTTAGTTCCAGGCACAGAGCCGAAAGACTACAAGGAAGTGTTCCAAAAGGTCAATGAGAAGCTGGCTGCGGACGGTGTCGGCGTTGAGGTGGAAAAAATATATATACCGTGGGATGCGTGGGATCAGAAACTGAACTTAATGCTGTCCACTGGGGAAGATTTCGACCTGTTCCACGTCATGCAGGACCGCACGCCGTTCTCGAGCTACTATAACCGCGGTGCACTGGCAGATATCACGGATGCGATCGAAAAGCATGGAGAAAATCTGAAGAAATATATTCCTGATGATATCTTCGACGGAGCTAAAATCGATGGCAAGTATTATGCCGTTCCCTCTTATTGGGTTGAAATGGCGAGTGAAGGTCAATTCAATATTCGTCGTGACATTCTCGCTGAGAATAATCTCGAAGAGCCGACGACTCCAGCTGAATTGATCAGCGCTTGGGAGATTGTCATGAAGAACTGGAAGGGAAGCAATAAGCCCTATCTTGGCACTCGCGCTGACTTTGACCCGATCTACCTGCATACGTCCATCCTGCACAGGACTTATGACACGTTCCCGTTTACCGTGAGGGATAAGTTCTTTTATGTGAATCAAAGCGGTGAGGTCAAGTCTTGGATTGAGACCGAAGAGTTCAAGAAAGATGCGTCTTTCATGCGCGAGCTGTACACAAAGGGTATTACCAATCCCGATATCCTGGTCATGAAGCAGGAGCAGGTAGATGCACAACTCGACAGCGGTGAATGGTTCGTCCGTTTGGGAACTGGCGGAAGCTTGAACGGGCTCAAGAAGTACAATCCAGAAGCCACTGTAAACGATATCGGCGTTGTATGGTTTAACCCGGAGAAAGAATATATGCGTCCGCTCACCTTCAAGAACGGAAATGCCGTACCGGTAAATAGCAAAAATCCGGAAGCGGCCGTCAAATTCATGGATTGGATGCTGGCAAGTCAGGAAAATTATGATCTTGTACAATATGGCATTGAAGGCAAGCACTACACCAAGGACGGTGAGACGGGCTTTAAGCCGATCAAAGATCCGAATAACAATAATAATCCGGGGTTTAGAGGTTCTGATTCGCAAAACGGCAACGTAAACTTCATGCGATTTGACTTGGAGAACAGCATTCCAGATAACAACAAAGTCTTGTTTGAGCCAAATCCGAATGCAATCAATAGTATCGCGGCGAACTTTATTTTTGACCCGACGAATGTAAGGGCTGAATACACCAATATTTTGTCGGAAGCTTCGGCAAGCATCACTCCGATTTATATGGGTGTCCAAGAATACGATAAGGCCTTCCCGGCTGCACTAGAAAAAATGAGGAAAGCCGGTCTGGATAAAGTGGTTGCTGAATACCAGAAGCAATTCCAGGAGTATCAAGCTTCACTTAAATAAACGAGTTGAAAAACAAAAGGAAGGTGTGGAGGAATTTTGACCTTGCAGAAGCAACGAATTGAATTTGAAGCGACAAAAATGATCTATGAAAGTGCAACCTTGAAATTTCATGGCGTGGATGGTTTTGATGTCTACAATATTTCGATTCCATTCAAACGGGATGGGAAGTGCTATTTGTTCGGGCGGGTAGAACGTCGCGAGGAATGGGCCCGCTCTTGGGTCCGCCTGTTCGAGGAAACGGGACAGGATGAATGGAGCGTGGTGGAAGATAGCATGATCTATACTCTGGAGGACCCTTACATCAGTGAAATCGGTGATGAGCTTGTCATGGGCGGGACTCATGTGCAATATCAGAGTGGAAGATACAGCACATTTTTCGGCTATTTCTTTCGGGGCACCGACCTCCATAATTTGTACTACTTTACTACCGGACCTAACAAAATGAAGGATATTCGTCTTGTTCCTTTGTCTGACGGCAAGATCGGCGTCTTCTCGCGTCCGCGGAGTGCCGAGATGACAGGTAAATATGGGAGCGAATCCATGATCGGCTTTACGGTCGTTGACAGACTGGAAGATTTGACTGCGGACGTCATCGAGAACGCACCGTACATTCACGGCATTTTCGGGAAAGGCGAATGGGGAGGCGTCAATCAAGCTTATCTTCTCGACAGTGGGAAAATCGGCATCATTGGCCACATTTGCTACCAGGATAAGGATGAGAGCGGAGGGGAATTGAAGGTGTACCTGAACATGGCCTTCGTCTTCGATCCAACCACCCGAGAGTCATCTGACCTTCATCTGATCGGAAGTCGTTCCTGCTACCCGGTGGGGCCTGCCAAGGCACCGTATTTGGTTGACTGTGTCTTTTCTTCAGGCATTGTCATGCGCCCGGACGGCAAGGCTGATCTTTACAGCGGTCTTAGCGATTGTCAGGCAGGACGGATTACGATCGACTATCCTTTCGCAAGACATGGGCTTCTTGTTTAGAAACATATGGGTGAATGCGAATCCGCAATAGGCCACATGATAACCCGGAAATTGTACTTTCCAGCTTACTAGGAGGATATTAATAGATGAAAACCACGAATATGCCCAACATCGGAACGCTGGCGTCCAGCCCGTTCATTCGCCGCCATCCCGCCAACCCCGTGTTGGACGCAGCACGTGTACCGTATCCCACCGCACTTGTCTTCAATGCAGGCGTCGTTAAGTTTAACGGCCGCTACATCATGGTATTCCGCAATGACTATGGCTCGCTGGAGAAGCAGATCATTGATCCGCATCATACGACAGATCTCGGCATCGCCTTCAGCGACGATGGTATTCACTGGACAGCGGGGCCAAAGCCGATCTTCAAGCTGCGCGACGAAGAGATTCTTCGCGCCTATGATCCGCGTCTGACGGTCATTGACGGCCGCTGCTACATGTGCTTCGCGGTAGATACGCGGCACGGCATCCGGGGAGGTATCGCAGTAACGGACGATTTTGAATCCTTTGAGGTATTGAGCATGTCAACGCCAGACTTGCGAAATATGGTGCTGTTTCCGGAGCGGATCAACGGCAACTACGTCCGGCTGGAACGGCCGTTCACGGTGTATAGCCGCGGCGGAGTGGACCGGTTCGACACCTGGATCTCGGAGTCGCCGGATCTGATCTATTGGGGCCGTTCCGAGCTCCTGCTGGCGGTGGAGCAGGTGCCGTTCGCCAATGACAAGATCGGTCCGGCCGCACCGCCGGTGAAGACAGAAAAGGGCTGGCTCACTACGTTCCATGCGGTGGATATTGATTCCGCTAGAGGGAAGAACGGCTGGGAGCCGACCTGGAAGAAACGGTATACTGCCGGCATTATGCTGCTCGATCTTGACAATCCGAAGAAGATCCTTGGTATGAGCGCATCGCCCCTGCTTGCGCCTGAGGCACTGTACGAGACGGATGGGGGCTTCCGCAATGATGTCATTTTCCCCGGCGGCATGGTGCTGGAGGAGGATGGAGAAGTGAAAATCTATTACGGGGCCGCCGACACGGTGGAATGCTTGGCTACCGCTCATGTGGACGATCTAATCCGGCTCTGTTTGGAGGGATAAGGATGGGGCAGGCGGAACGCCGCATCTTTCCGTCTTCAAATTAGTACAATAATGGCATGATACCTGCGGTTCGGATTACATCCTGATGTGGAACAAACCAGCCCGTGGGGCATGTGCGGAATTCAACCGCCATGCACCACGGGCTGGCTGGGCTTTGTTTCTCTTTTTTTGTAAGCCTGTCCGGTCAATTAAACTCAACAGACTTCTATTTATTAATCAGGTGTTCGTAAGGCGTATAATCAATGCCTTTCTTGTGCAGGAAGTTCATTAAAAATTTGTAATCCCGCTTCGGCGTAGCCACGATGTAACCTTTGATGCAGTGATCCCGGGTGACTTCGGTTGCGCCGGATTCGACGGCGATTTTGCCGATTTCGGCTGCAATGGAGTGTTTGGCGATATCCCGGAACGGGCCAGGAACCGGCATTACAAGCTCACCCAGAAAGGCCTTGGAGTCTTCGTTCCAGAGCGGGCGGCTCTTCTCCACCCAGTAGTTCTGCCAGTCAAGCTTAGATTTACCGTCAGCCTTCGGCAGTACCTTTAGAAACTTGCGGAACATGAAAAATCCGCCGATGCCCATAAGCCCAAGCATGACCCATCCCCAGAAGGCAATGGAGTTCATGAACCATGACGGCGGCGCACTGGACGACAAATAGCCCATGACGGCCCCTGTGCTCTTCATTTGTATATCACCTCAATGATTATTGTCACATGACACTTTCATGAGAATTATAACGCATTTCTAGATTTATTTCGATATACAAGCTAAAATAGGTGTAATTGTGTGTTAAAAAAGGGGGATACAGCATGTTGAAAATTGGTTCCCACGTGTCGTTTTCGGACAAGGGATTGCTGACTGCGACGGCTGAAGCTACATCATATGGCTCAAGCTCGTTCATGATATATACCGGCGCACCGCAAAACACGCGCCGTAAGCCGATCGATTCCATGTTTATCGAAGAAGGCAGAGCCGCTATGCAGGAAAGTGGGATTGATGAGATTGTGGTTCATGCGCCGTACATTATCAACCTTGGATCGTACAAGCCCAACACGTTTGAGCTGGCGGTGAGCTTTCTGCAAGAGGAGATTCGCCGCACGCATGCGGTCGGCGTGAAGAATATCGTTCTCCATCCGGGTGCATATACCGATAAGGACGCGGAATACGGCATCGACCGAATTGCCGAAGGCCTCAATGAAGTGCTCGGCGGTACGGATGAGACCGAAGTGAAGATTGCGCTGGAGACGATGGCCGGCAAAGGCACTGAGATGGGACGCAGTTTTGAAGAAATTGCTTCCATTATTGATAAGGTGAAGTACAATGACCGTTTGGCCATCTGCCTCGACACCTGCCATATTCATGATGCGGGTTATGATATCGTAAATGATCTGGACGGCGTGCTGGAGCAGTTCGACAAGCTGATCGGACTCGACCGGTTAACGGTTGTGCACGTGAACGACAGCAAGAATCCGCGTGGAGCGGGTAAAGACCGTCATACGCCGATTGGAACCGGATGGATCGGTTATGAAGCCATTCAAAGAGTGGTTCATCATGAGAAGCTCCAGGGCAGACCGTTCATTCTGGAGACGCCGTGGATCGGTAAAGATCCGAAGACGCAGCGTCCGATGTATGAGATCGAGATTGCGCTTCTGCGTGGGGATGTGGAAGGCCGTTTCGGGCCAACTTTTGCTCAGCAAGTAGAAGAGCTGAGTGCTTTCTTTGCGAAGGAAGGCATTGAATCCCGTTCGTTCGTGCTGGATACCTGGACACTTCTGAAGAATGATGCCAAAGCCAAAAAGGCGGATCCTCGCGAACCCATGGAGCGTCTGTATGATATGGTCATGGCAGCAGGCCTGCTGTCCGACCTTTCGGAGGAGCAGATCAATCAACGGCTGATCGCTTGGTTGTCCGGTGTTTCCTTGACATCATAAGCTTCATTAAATGGCTTTATATTAAGAGTACTAAGGCATTCTCAAGAAAACTTCCGCATGTTGCGGTTTGTTTTTCTTGAGAGGTGCCGTTCATGTTAATTGCAGATTTAAAAGGAGGATCACCGAGTCTCATGGAAATTCACATCAAGAAGGATCTGCCGTCTGTGGCAGGTCAGTACCCTAATCGTGCCCGTATGCTGATCTCTTGTCCGGATGGACCGGGAATTGTGGCAGCGGTCTCCCAGTTTCTGTACCAGCATGGCGCGAACATCGTTCAGTCTGACCAATATACGATGGATCCGGCCGGCGGCATGTTTTTTATGCGGGTTGAATTTGATCTGGAGGATTTGAATACGAAGCTTCCCAAGCTGGAGGAGTCCTTCCAGGAAGTTGCCGATCAATTCCATATGGAATGGAATATCTATCATGCGGTCCGTAAGAAACGACTGGCGATTTTTGTTTCAAAAGAAGATCACTGCCTTGTAGAGCTGTTGTGGCAATGGCAGGCTGGCGATCTGGATGCGGATATCGCACTGGTGGTAAGTAACCACCTGGATATGAAGGAGTACGTAGAATCGTTCGGTATTCCGTATCACCACATTCCGGTTACGGCGGATACGAAGCCTCAAGCGGAGCAACGTCAGCTGGATGTGATCGGCGATGACATCGACGTGATTATCCTAGCGCGTTACATGCAGATTATTTCGCCAACCTTTATCGAACATTACCGGAACCGGATTATCAATATTCACCATTCCTTCCTTCCGGCCTTTGTCGGCGGCAAGCCTTATGCGCAAGCTTATAACCGCGGGGTGAAAATTATCGGAGCAACCGCCCATTATGTAACCGAAGAGCTGGATGGCGGACCGATTATTGAGCAGGATGTGCAGCGCGTTAGCCACCGGGACGATGTCAACGAGTTGAAGCGTATTGGCCGTACCATCGAACGCGTGGTGCTTGCAAGAGCCGTCAAATGGCATGTCGAGGATCGGATTCTGGTGCATAACAATAAAACGGTTGTATTCAACTAACGGTTTGCAAAAGATTTGCAAGCGTACGTATGACCAGACAGGAAGACAGCCAGCAGGTTCGGAAACAGCACGAACACAATGGCGAGCCATGCCAGAGTAACCGGGCCTGTGCCTGAGATTCATGTAAGAATATGAGGCTGTATTCGGACGATTCATCATAGATAGTACAATGGAGCAGCCCAACACTTTAACGCTGCAATGGATTACCCCTTGATCCCGCTCCTCTTATTGGAGTGGGATTTTTATTTATAACCAACTTGGTAAAAAACACCAAAAACCTCTGGGATGCTGAAAATACAGGCCAATATATCTCTTTATGGAAGGAAACGTCAAACTTTTCATGAATTCGACTCGTCAATATAGTTGAACTTGTGAAGAGAACCTTTACATACGTCTTCTGAACATATGTGTCATTTTTCATGTGAAAGCAATTTATATGTGGAGAGGGGAATCATCAGTTGTCGTTTTATACAAAAAAAACGTGGATGTTGCTGCCGATGGTGGCGCTGCTGATTGTTGCCACGTTATCCTTGTCGATTCCGTCCGGAAACGTCTACGCCGACGGAGCGAAGATTGGCATTCAATCCGAAATGGGTTATCAAGGCAAGATTAAACATGATAAATGGAATCCGCTCAAACTGACCTTAACCAGTGACCGGGATATATCCGGTGACGTGGTCGTGCAGATTCAGAACTACAATGGCTTCGGATATCAAACTTCCTACGTCCAGCAGGTGGACCTGCCGAAGGATACGCCGAAGGAAGTCGTGATCGGCATTCCAGGGGCCATGCTGAATAAAGATAATAACCAGATCCTCTTCTATGAAGGATCTTATACCAAGGGGAAGCAGATTCCGTTTGCCACAGGTAAAAATTACGTGCAGGCTTCTCCTTATCAAGGCGCACTTATTGCGGTGTTATCGGATGATCCGGATACGATGAATTTCATGAATGTCCTTAACGGCAAAGGCAACAGCGTGAATGTGTTCCCGCTTAAGAACGCCAGCGTTCCATCGGATGGAATGCTGCTGAACGGACTGGACGTTATCGTTATTAACAATTTTGCTTCCGATACGCTGTCAGAGCTGAAGCTCAAGGCGATTACGGATTGGGTAAATGGCGGCGGCACCCTGATTCTGGCCGGAGGCGCGGGATATACCAAAACAGCGGCACCGTTTGCCGACATAACGCCGGTTGTTGCGAATGGCACCACCACCGTTAACTCGCTGGCGGAGCTGGAGAAGCTTGGCGGGAAACCGCTGAAACTGGATGGGGCATTTACCATTTCTACAGCAAAAGCAGTGGAAGGCGCCCAAATCGGGATTGAAGCGGATGGACAACCTTTGTTTGCTTCGAAGACCTATGGCCAAGGAAGTGTTCAATATGCGGCCTATGATCTGGCTATGGAACCGGTGAGTTCATGGGCAGGCCATCCGGATGCTTGGGCATCGATACTGCGCAATAACCTTCCCATGATGGGTGCGCAGAATGGTATGTATTACAATTCGCTTATGGACAATTTGAATTACGTTCTGGAGTATTTTCCATCACTGAAGATGCCTTCCTTCACGCTGCTGTTGTGGATGCTCATTATTTATGCGGTCGTCGTTGCGCCGCTGCTCTACTACATCTTGAAAAAGGCGGACAAACGGGAATGGGCTTGGTTCTTGATCCCGATCATTGCCGTCATCGCGAGCGGTTCCGTTTACGTGGCCGGTTCATCGGACAAGACGCGGGAACTCGCACACACTATCAACTTGATTGAACTAAACGGTCAGGGGGATGCGGTTAAATCGACGGCTTCCGCATTCTTCACGCCTCGAAGCGGGAACTATGCCTTGGAATTTCCGGAGAATACGTATTTGAGAACGGGGCAGTCCCGGAACACGTTTGGGGGAATGAGCGAGAATAAAAATTTTGTCCGAATGGAGCAGGCGTCCACGACGCTGGAGCTTCGCGACATGTCCCAATGGTCATTAGCCAAGGTATGGGTGGACCGTCAAGGAACCGAGGAGATGGGGCGCCTCGGCATGGATTTGAAGCTGGATGCCAAAGGAGAATTAAACGGTAAGGTCACCAATGACACGATTAACGATTTGACCGAGGTTGCACTGGTTATTGGAGGCAAAGCCTATAAGCTGGGAGATATTAAGAAGGGAGAGGCGGCTGCCGTTCCTGAGGACCCGAAACAAATCATCAAGTATACGGGCGGTGACTTATCCGGGATGCTGTACCCTTATTCGCAGAATGATCCGAAACAGCGTGAGCGCGATATTTTGTCCCAATACGGATATTCCAACAGAATGGTCAACAGGGATGCTTACATTTTGGGATGGAGCAAGGATCATTTGACGAATTATACGCTGAAAGGCGCTGAGGTAGAGAGTGATCAGCTCAATTTCTGGATACAGCCCGTGGAGATGGATTGGGGACTGAACGGGGAGATCAACATTCCTTACGGGTTCCTGTCTCCCGAGATATCGCAGGTGAATGCGCCGATGTATGGGGTTTACCCTCATGGGGTCGAAATGGGACAGGGCAGCTTGATCGCCGAATTCCCGTTAATATCGGAAGGCAACGTGAAGTATTCGGAATTGTCCATGAGAGGCACCAAATTCAACAACAACGTTATGATGGAGATCTGGAACTCGAAGAAGAGCGAATGGGAGCCTGTTACAGACGTGAACAATGTGCATACCATTACCAAAAATACGGAGCAGTATATCGTGGGAAATCGGATCCGTTTCATGATCACCGCCAAGGATCAGACCAACTTTATGATGCCTGAGCTGTCTGTGAAGGGGGAGGCCACTCCATGATCGAGATTAGAAACCTCAGTAAAAAATACGGAACGTTCCATGCGTTGAAGGACATCAGTCTTCATATCGAAAAAGGGACGGTATTTGGATTTGTCGGCCCGAACGGAGCAGGCAAATCCACGACGATGTCCATATTGGCCACCCTGATGCTGCCAACCTCGGGCGTTGCCAAAGTCGGCGGCTTTGACGTGACCCAGCATCCCAAAGAGGTCCGCAAGCGGATCGGCTACATGCCCGATTTCTTTGGCGTGTATGACCAGCTGAAATCTACCGAATATTTGCATTTTTACGGGGCAAGTTACGGCATTCCGCGCGCCGAGCGGGAGCAGCTCATTCCGCAGCTCCTGGAGCTCGTCAACCTGAGCGACAAAGCAGATACGTACGTCGACAGTCTCTCGCGCGGCATGAAGCAGCGTTTATGCCTTGCCCGGTGTCTGGTGCATGATCCGGACGTATTAATTCTGGATGAGCCGGCTTCGGGGCTGGATCCGCGGGCGCGGATCGAGATGCGTGAAATCTTGAAGGAATTGAAGCTTATGGGCAAGACGATCATCATCTCGTCGCATATTTTGCCTGAGCTGGCGGAGATGGTGGATGAAATCGGCGTGATTGAACACGGCGAGATGGTTGCCCAAGGTAAGGTGGCTGATATTCAGAGCCGTCTCCGCGTGAAAAAAGTCATCCATATCCGCACGCTCGAGCGTGAAGAGGAACTGGCCGAGAAGCTGCGGGACGAACCCTTTGTCTCGTCGGTATTAACAGATAACACCGGTGTCCATGTTCATTACGGCGGGGATGATGCGCAGCAAAGCGCTCTGCTGCGGCAGGTGGTCTCCTGGGAAATTCCGATTGTCTCGTTTCAGGAAGCACAGAGCAATCTGGAGGATGTATTCCTCGAAATTACCAAAGGGGGACCCCGCGAATGAATTGGAGCAGAAAGCTAATTAATCCGGTCATTGACAAGGAATTTCGGCTGCGGATGCGTTCTACGCGTTCTATGCTGTCGGTGTTATTTTATGTGTTGGCGCTCGGAGCTGTTGCGATGGGCTTCATTTACCTCTTCTTATATTTGGGACAGCGGGGACCTCAGCGATTCGATCCGCAGATGAGCCAAATGATGTTCTATGTGCTGAGTTTTGCTCAGCTTGTCCTCATCGCGTTCATGGCACCTGCTCTTACCGCCGGCGTCATCAGCAGCGAGCGGGAGAAGCAAACGCTGAGCATGCTGCTGACGACGCAGCAGAGCTCAGCCACGATTGTGCTGAGCAAGCTGGTGTCGGCACTCAGCTTCATGACACTGATCGTGCTGGCCACCCTGCCGATATACAGCATTGTTTTCCTGTATGGAGGGATTTCGCCGAAACAGCTCATATCCGTTTTTGTTTTTTATTTATTCGTGATGCTGCTGCTCGGTTCGCTTGGCGTGATGTTCTCGACTTTATTCAAAAGAACCATCGTCGCGATTATTGTCGCCTACGGTGCGGGACTTATTATATTCCTTGTCACAGGCCTGCTGTATCTGTTCTTCATGGGGATTGAACAGCGGAATATGTATCAAAGCGGGATAACGCCTACACCGGGCAGTTATTCATGGGTCGGATATTTGCTGGGTCTGAATCCCGGCGGAGCGATGATGAGTTTGTTCAACCCGTCGTTCTCCAAGGAAGTGTTCCTGCTGCACGGCGGAAGTTTGAACAGTAAGGCCCCCATTGAATTGTGGCTGGAATTCTTCATCGTGTATTCGGTTGTGATTGTTCTTGCCCTGTGGGTTGCCATACGGAAAATACGTCCTATCGCAAGGCGGAAACGTAAGGATAAGGACGAGTCACAGCTCCCGCAAGTACCGGAAATGACGCGGGATGAAGCGTAACCTTAAAGCATAAGAGTACGGTAAGGAGGAAGAGCAATGGACAACATCATGCGTTTTATCGAAGCTGCGAGACGGCGGCTGCAGCGATTTCGCGTCATAACATATGTTTTATACGGACTGATGGCAGGGTTTGCCGCGCTGCTGCTGCTCCTGGTGCTGGGGAGATTTGTACCCATTGCCTGGCTTCCCGTCGCATCCGTGGCCGTTCCTGTCGGAACAGGTTTCGTAGGCTTGTTATGGGGATGGCTGCACCGGGTTCCGATCGAAGAGGCCGCTTCAGCGATGGATCATGTTCCGGACGGAGCAGAGCGAAGCGACATGATGGTCACGGCACTATCGTTCAAAGAACAGGAATCGCAGGCCGCTAAATGGCAGCGTGAGCAGGCGGAACGCTATGGTGCACGTTTTGCGGAGCAATTGCCGGAGCGTCTTCCTTACCCTAGTCGTAAAAGACATCTCTTGATCTGTGGTGCTTCGCTGGCTGCCGTGCTCATCCTTGTTTTTGTTCCGAACCCGATGGACAAGAAGGTGGAAGCGGCAAAAGAGGCGCAGAGCTGGATGAAGGAGCAGGCAGCCAAAACCGAAAAGCTTGCGGAGGAGCTCCCAAAAGAAACGCTCGATCCTGCCGACAGGAAGAAGCTGCAGGAGAAGCTGGATGCTTTGAAAAAAGCGCTGGACCGTGAGAAGCGTCCCGAGGAAGCGCTGGAGAAGCTGGAAGAAGCCATGAAAGAGCTTGAAAAAATAGCGAAACAGCAGGAGGAAAAAGCGAAGGCATTGTCTGAGCTTGCCCAAAAAATGCAGCAGCAGAAGGCGTTGTCCCAGGTGGGGAAAAAGCTTGCCGAAGGCATGGCCGATGAGCTCAAGCAGGAAATGAAGAAACTCACCGAGCAGGTGAAAAAGATGTCCCAAGAAGAGAAGAACGAGCTGTCCGATGCTTTGAAAAAGTTGGCTGAGGAAGCTGCCAAGCAGCTGGAGGACGGGAAGCTGGAGCAAGAGCTCAAGAAAGCAGCGGACTCGCTGAAGGAAGGCCAGCTGCCGAAGGAGCTGGAAGAAGCGCTCCAGCAGTTGGCCGAGGAGCTGGCTAAAGCGGCGCAAGCCAAAGCCGCGTCGGATAGTCAGTCGCAATCCGCCGCTTCGCTGGCGTCCTCCCTTGCTTCGCAAGGACTGAGCTTGGCCGATCAGATGACGGCTGCCGGGATGTCGGTATCCGATGCCTGGAGTAACGGCGGCAGTGCCGAGGCGTTGGCGCAGGCGGGATCTGGGGGAGACTCGGGAGAAGAAGGCGAAGGCTCGGAGGGAAGCTCCGGGGAAGGCGGCTCCGGAGCCGGTGAAGGTCAAGGCGCCGGCAGTGGGTCCGGTTCGGGGAGCGGCTCCGGATCAGGAGCAGGCTCCGGCTCAGGTGGCAGCGGAGGATCGGGAAGCGGGACCGGCAGCGGAGCCGGCTTTGGCTCTGGCGGTCGCGAGCTTGTGACGATCCCTCGGGATTACAAAGGCAGCGGCAATGTGCAGAACGATTCCGGCGAGATCAAGGGCAGTGGCGGTGATATTCAGAAGGGCGGCGTTTCGCCGACCGTTCCGGGCATGTCTAGGCCTTATGAGGAAGTGTACCGCGATTATGAGACCGAAGCGCGTAAAACATTAGATCGCAATCAACTGCCTGACCAGATGCAAGGGTTGGTTGAAGAATATTTCATACAAATCAATCCGAATCCGTAAAGGATCGAAGAGCCAATAACGGAAGCTATATAGATTGAACTAAAGAAAAGATGAACTTCAACGGAGAAGGCGGAATTATTCTGGAGAAACGAAGTGGTCGCCTTTCTCACCGGATTTTAACCATGATATGGATGTATAGAAGAAATGTGGGGGCAACAGTTATCATGAACGAGACAGACTCCCCGTAATTGCAACATCTTAGGTTAATTTTGGGAATAATGGTGTAGTAGAAGCTAAACCAAAACCAAAATCAGAGCTAAATTGCAAAGGAGAGTCTGTACTATGAAGGATACCATAAAATACGTAGGCTTAGACGTGTCGAAGGAAAATATTGCTGTATCTGTAGCAGATCCAGGAAGAGAAGGCGCTCGGTATTTGGGCACGATTCCTCATACCGAGTATCACATCTTGAAAGTATTGAGGAAGTTAGGCCAACCCAATGAATTAAGCGTTTGTTACGAGGCAGGTCCAACAGGATATCCTTTAGTTCGTTTGCTAACTGCACATGGATATGACTGCATTGTTATCGCCCCATCACTTATGCCTAGTCGTCCAGGAGAACGGGTAAAAACGGATCGTAGGGATTCGATGCGTCTGGCACAATTACTTCGAGCAGGTGAATTAACACGTGTGCATGTACCTACTCCAGAGGAAGAAGCGCTTCGTGATTTGGTACGAATGCGTGAAGATGTTAAGGAAGACCGAGCTCGAATCCGGCAGCGGATCGGGAAGTTTCTCCTTCGTCATCAGATTGCACCTAAAGAGCCACTTCGCCGCTGGACGGCTAAATACCGGTTATGGTTAGGACGTATTCCATTCGAGTCCGCTTCTCAACGTTTGGTTCTGCAGGAAATGCTGCATCAGATGGATGAAAATGAAGAACGTCTGAAGCGTTTGGAAGCAGCCATTCACGAAGAAGCCACGGAAGGGCACCACGCCCCCTTAATACAAGCCCTTCAAACCTTACGTGGAGTAGCTGAAACGACAGCAACAGGAATCGTAGCGGAAGTGTGTTCATTTACCCGGTTTGGTAATGCGAAGGCTTTCATGGGGTACACAGGTTTGGTGCCGAGGGAATACTCAAGTGGCCAAAGCCGATGGCAGGGAAACATTACGAAATCGGGGAATACGCACCTTCGTCGTTTATTGGTCGAATCCGCTTGGAGTTACCGCTATAAACCTGCGCTACAAGGAGAGTTAAAGAAACGTCAACAAGGAAAATCTCCTGAAATTCAGGCCATATCCTGGAAGGCACAGCATCGACTACATCGAAAATACACGAAAATGCTGTCAAAGGGTAAGCCTAGTGGCAAAGCAGTTGTGGCCGTGGCGCGTGAACTAAGTGGATTTATTTGGTCGATTGCCCGAGAACTTGAAGAGAAAAGGATAAATAGGTGATCACCATTCCTATTGGAATCTAGTCGTATTGTGAGAATGGTTGATTCAAGGTGATCCCGTTCCCCAAAAAAACAGGTGGAAGATGAAAAACTGAGTTAGAAGGCAAAGGGAAAAGCCGTAAGAGAGAATCCACGTCCATCGCTATGTGCCATCCCTCCAAAGGAAACGACGCACGACAACAGTTCGTGGTGCACTCTCTGCAGACGGAGAGAAAACATGCGGTATACAAAACCCGCGGATATCAGACTGCTCACCGTTGATAGCTTTTGCCTTCTAGTTCAGTTTTTACACCCTCTCTTGTATAAAGGGGGATTGGGAAAAACAAGGGAGTTACAAACTGCTATTTGACAGTTCTCGTTCATATCAGCGATCGGAAGAATAATCCGCATTCGTAGTGATGCTCAGGCTAAGAATCTTTAGTTCAACTTATATAGAATGAGTATTTGAACTTTACCAAGAAGATGGAGGTTTCGTCCATGTCGGATATTGCAGTGAGACCACAGGAATGGATGGAGAAAATATCAGGCCTGCGGGAACATATTGGCAAGGTGATTGTCGGGCAGCAGGATGTTGTGGAGCAGATGCTCTGGTGTATCTTTGCAGGAGGGCACGCCCTCCTGGAGGGGATTCCGGGTCTCGGTAAAACGATGCTCGTTCGCACGGTGTCGGAAGCGTTGGAATTGTCCTTTTCCCGTATTCAGTTCACGCCGGATTTGATGCCGAGCGATATAACGGGCACCAACATCTTGTCGTTCGGGCAGCATGGAGACACCGGAATGACCTTTCAAAAGGGTCCGCTGTTCAGCAGCATCGTGCTGGCCGACGAGATTAACCGGGCCACGCCCAAAACCCAGAGTGCATTGCTGGAGGCCATGCAGGAGAAGACCGTCACGGTGGGCGGGGTAACCCATCAGCTGCCAAAACCTTTCTTTGTTCTGGCGACGCAAAACCCATTGGAAAACGAGGGGACGTATCCCTTGCCGGAGGCGCAGCTTGACCGCTTTCTGCTAAAGATCGAAGTATCGTATCCGAGTGCGGATGAACTGAAGGAAATCGTAAAGCGGACGACGTCCTCCCACGAATTCCAGGTGGAACGGCAAATGACGGGGGAAGAGCTGCTGGAAATCCAGCATGGAGCCAAGGAAGTGCTTGTTGCCGAGGAGATTCTGGACTATGCGGTTCGTCTGCTTATGATGACGCATCCGGAGGAGGCTGCGGCACCGGAGGCGGTACGGAAATACGTCCAGTACGGTTCCGGACCGCGGGGCATTCAGTCCATCATCTCGGTGAGCAAAGTTCGGGCCTTGTGCAGCGGGCGGATGCATGTATCGACAGGGGATATTCGCGCCGTGGCTTTATCTGCGCTGCGTCACCGTTTGTTCCTGAATTTCGAGGGGCAGGCGCTTGGCATTACAACAGACCATGTCATTCAGGAGGTTCTGCAAGCGCTGGAGGTGTCCGCGTGAGCGGGGCCGGGCACCTGCTTCCTCCGGAATGGCTTCCGCGCCTGGAGCGATTGAGTCTTGATGCCAAGCGACGGGTTGCCGGAACGCTGCAGGGAAAGAGACGATCCCGCCGGCTCGGATCATCCCTCGAGTTCGCCGATTACCGAGTGTATTCGCCCGGGGATGATGTCCGCAGGTTTGACTGGGGCGTTTATTCTCGTACGGGAAAAGCGTTCGTGCGTCAATTCATGGACGAACAGGAGCTGACAGTCAGCCTATTCGTGGATTGCTCCGCATCGATGGGGGCTGTCATGTCATCGTCATCCGGACTATCCGCTGCGGATCCGGCAGGAACGAAGGGAAGCCTGAAATGGCTGCTCGCACGTCAACTCGCCGCAAGCATCGGCTACATGGCATTGTCCTCCTACGACAGGCTGCAGGTCGCCTGTTACAGCCGTTCGATTCATGCTCGTCTTCCGATCATGAGAGGAAAGGGCTCGGCCCATCGCCTGTTTTCGTTCCTGCAAGGGGCAGAAACGGGAGGTGAGGGAAGTTTGGGCGCCGCGCTTGCGGTTCCTGGCGCACTCCCTCGGCAGCCGGGGATGACCTGGGTGTTCTCGGATTTTTGGCTGGCGGGCGGCGAGGAGGAATTGTTCAGGGCGCTATCCCTTTTGTCCGGCACCGGGCAGGAAGTGGTGCTGGTGCATGTTTTGTCGAGGGAAGAACTAGAGCCTAAATTGACCGGCGATTTGCGATTGGTCGACAGCGAAACGATGAGCGGCAAGGAAGTAGCGTTGACGGGTAAAGTGCTCGATGCTTACAAAGAGGAGCTGGAGCGGTATCGGACGATGCTGTCCCGCGTGTGCGCGGAGCGGGGCATGTCTTACGTGCTCATTCCGGCGGACATGCCGCTTACGGACGCGATGTTCGGGGTACTGGCAGGAGCAGGTCTGGTTACTGGATAAGGCAAGCCCCATACAGGACGCAGTGTTCCAAGCATCTGCCGGACTTCATACGCTTTGGGAAGCTTGTAGACAGGGTAAGACCGGTAAATAGACACGCTATGAAATGCAGGCTTCACGAGCATCTGTCTGTGATCTTTAGAACAAATAAGAAGAGAACTCATTCAAATAGGAAAAGATGGACGAGCCTTCATCCGATGCTTTGAGAAAACAACCAAGTCGTGTTAGTCAGGGTCCACGGGAGTAAGGAGGGGACACGTTGGGGATTCAATCTTGGCTGAGCCTATGGTTCGGTTTAACGCTGCCGGCTATCGTGCTTATGTATATGTTCAAACGAAAATATGTGGATACAACCGTTCCCAGCCACTTGCTGTGGGAGCGGGTGCTTCGGAACCTGGAGGCTAACAGGCCGTGGCAGAAGCTGCAGAACCGGCTTCTGCTGTGGCTCCAGCTGTTTGCTGCTGCGCTGATGGTCTTCGCACTGATGCAGCCCTTTATGCAGGTGTCTGGCGGAGGCAGCGCCCATGTGGTCATCGTTGCCGATACCTCGGGCAGCATGAGCGCGCAGATTCAGCCTTCGGCAGAAGGCGAAGCCACATCCAGGCTACAAATGATGCAGGAACGAATTAAGGAGTACGTGAAGGACCAAGGGAGACGGAGCGAGATCACCCTTCTGTCTGTGGGAGCAAGTCCCACGACGCTGGTCTCCCATGAAAGCGACCGCGCGGCCATCGATAAGGCCGTGGATGGGTTGCGGCCCTATTACGGCCAGGCATCCTACAGGGAAACCTTATCGCTCGCTTCCGCTCTGACACGGGAAGAACATGATGCAGAAGTCGTTATTTTTACAGATAGCTACTGGAAGCAGGATACGGCTCCCATATCGTTTCAGGTTCCAGTATCCGTAGAGAAGGTACAGGGGGAGCACCCTCTTAACGTTTCCATCGACCAATTCGGCATTTCACTCAAAGGTGAAACAGGTTCATCCTATGCGGCGGTCGCTGTCCTCAGCACGAATGCCAAGGAAGCGATGTCGACCGAAGTGAATCTTTACGGGGATGAACAGCTGCTGGCCAGCAAGGTGTTGAATCTTACGCCGGGGAAGAAATTAACCGAATCTTTTGCCGATCTCCCGTTTGCGGAGGTGTATCGGCTTGAGTTATCCCAGGATGACGGGTATGCGGCAGACAATTATTCCTTTGCATTCGGATTGGGTCACGGATCTTCGCGCGTACTTCTGCTGACTTCGGGCAATTTGTTTCTGGAGAAGGCCTTGCAGCTAAGCGGAGCCGAAGTCACCCGGGTTGCCTGGGATGGCTCCGAAGACAAGACGGGTGAGGATCCAGGCACGGATCAAAATACGGATAATGGCACAGCATCGGATGTACCGCCCGTACCTGATGGCGAATTTGATCTGCTCGTCATAGACGGGAGCATGCCGGAAGGGTTCAAGCAAGGGAAGTGGGCGGAGCTGGCCGCCAAAACGCCGCTCTGGACGATCGGCGGAGAAGGCACCAAAGTTGGAAGCCAAGGAGGACGCGCCGTGCTTGCGAAGCATCCGGTGACCGCCTATGTAACCTTATCGGGCGTCTATTTCGGTACGCTGGTGGATCAGGCCCCTGCT
Organism: Paenibacillus sp. FSL K6-1330; assembly: GCF_037976825.1. Taxonomy (NCBI): domain Bacteria; kingdom Bacillati; phylum Bacillota; class Bacilli; order Caryophanales; family Paenibacillaceae; genus Paenibacillus; species Paenibacillus sp. FSL K6-1330. The sequence continues at coordinate 6,071,035 of NZ_CP150269.1, read as the reverse complement.
TGGGGCGAACCTGTGGTCAAGCTGGGGGATCAACCCATCGTCTATGCGGGAAGCGAAAACGGGCGACCGCGATTGTCGTTTAATTTCCTGCTTCAGGATAGCGATCTTCCGTTATCGCCGGAATTCCCGGTCATGGTTAGCAATGCACTGGAGTGGATGACCTCGGGCAAGGGGAGCGGCCTTGGCCGATATATGGCGGGCGCGCAAGCGGATATACCGATTGCGGCGGATACGGTAGCGGCAAAATGGGTACCTAAGAGTGGTCTTGCTCTTGTTGACGGCCTTCCTGCTGCGGAAGCCCTCCGGAACGAGCAAGGGATATCGCCGGTACAGCTCGTACCGGAATATCCGGGGCTGTACGCTTTTGAACAGCAGAATGAAGCGGGTGAGAAGCTTAAGTTTTGGCTGGCAGTAACGGCAGACCCGTACGAGGCAGATTGGAGCAACGATCAGGGCCCGGTCGTGAGTCAAACGTCACCGAACTCGGATACGGCAGCTGGTGAACGTGCCGGGACGTCTGGGCACAGTGAGACGGCAAGGGATGCCGGTTCGTTAATGCCATGGCTGGCGGCCTTGGCACTGGCTGTGATCGTAGCGGAATGGGGGGTGTACCAGCGTGGGCGTTCAATTTAGCCAACCATGGTTTTTGCTGCTGTTGATCCCGGCAGGAGTCTTTCTCTATTACGCATACAAATCGGATTTTCGGCTCAGCGGTTTTCGCAAGAAATTGGCCTTATTCTTTAGAACCTGCGTCATTCTGTTATTGATTCTTATGATTTCGGGTCTGCACGGTTATACCGTCTTGCGGGATAAACAGGTGGTGTACTTGGCGGACCGTTCCGACAGTATGGGGGATTCGGCCCGGATCACGAATTGGATTAACGATTCCCTTGCGGCAAAAGGCGAGAAGGATGGCACCGCTGTTGTTTCTACAGGTCTTGAGGGCGCTGTGGAACGGCGATTATCTTCTACGGAGAATGCAGGAGCCTCTTTAAATGCGCTGCTGGAGCAGCAGTTTACGGGGCTGGAGTCCGGTCTTCAGCTTGCAGGGAGCCTGTTCGAGGGCAACAGCGATTCCAGAATTGTGTTGATCTCGGACGGGGAAGAGAATGTGGGCAGCATGGCAGCGGCCGGAAGGCTGCTGAAGGACCGGGGCATTGCGGTTGATGTGCTTCCAACTCCGAAGCAGGCTATCCGTGACGTTGCGGTGGAGGAACTAAAGGTACCGGATAAGCTGTATCAAGCGGAGTCTTTCTATGTGGAGGTTATGATCCGCAGCACGTTTAAGACCTCCGGTGAATTGCGCATTTACGAGGACAACCGTGAGATCGGCCGGGAACGCGTCGACGTAACCCCGGGCGAGAACCGGTATGCCGTAAAAGGCCTGGCTAAGAGCCCGGGACTTCACCGTTACCGTGCCGAAATCTTCATGGATGGGGATGAGGCATCCGCCAATAATGCAGCGTTTGATTTTTCCCGGGTGGAAGGTCCGCCGAACGTACTGATCGTTGAAGGAACCCCGGGAACGTCAGGTAATATCACGGCAGCACTGGAGTCCGGAATGATCGGCACCGAAGTGATTCAGCCAGAGCTGCTTCCGCTGGAAGCGGCGAAGTATGCCGTGTACGACAGCATCATCTTTAATAACGTCTCGGGCAGTGACGTCGGCGGCAAGCAGATGGAGCTGATCGAGCAGGCGGTCCGAAGCTTCGGCATCGGGTTTATGATGGCGGGCGGCGAGGACAGCTTTGGGATGGGCGGGTATTTTAAAACCCCGATTGAAAAAGCACTGCCGGTCTCGATGGAGCTGGAAGGCAAACGGGAGATTCCATCGCTTGGTCTCATCCTCGTCATTGACCGTTCGGGGAGCATGGATGGCAATAAGATCGAATTGGCCAAAGAATCGGCCATGCGCACGGTTGAGCTGCTGAGAGCCAAGGATACGGTCGGCGTCGTCGCCTTTGACGATCAGCCGTGGTGGGTTGTTCCGCCGCAGAAGCTCGGGGACAAGGAAGAGGTGCTCAGCAGCATCCAGTCGATTCCGAGCGCCGGAGGAACCAACATCTATCCTGCCGTTTCCTCCGCACTTGAAGAAATGCTGAAGATTAACGCCCAGCGCAGACATATCATTCTGATGACCGACGGACAATCGGCCATGAATTCCGGTTATCAGGATCTGACCGATACGATGGTGGAGAACAAAATTACGATGTCTTCGGTGGCGGTCGGGATGGATGCCGATACGAACCTTCTTCAATCCTTGGCGGATGCGGCTAAAGGCCGTTATTACTTCGTTGAGGATGAAACGACACTGCCGGCGGTATTCAGCAGGGAGGCCGTGATGCTGGCCAAATCCTATATCGTGGATAAACCCTTTATCCCGGCTGTTCAGAATGCGGGCGATTGGGCGAGTCTATTCCAGCAGGGCGTACCGGCGCTATATGGTTATGTAGCGACAACGCCGAAGTCTTCCGCCCAGACGGTTCTGTCCAGTCCGGAGCCGGACCCGATCCTGTCGCGCTGGCAATACGGATCCGGTCGAACGGTGGCATGGACGAGCGATTTAAGCGGAAAGTGGTCCAAGGAATGGGTATCGTGGTCCGGCTTTGCCAACATGTTGACTGAAATCGTGAAGTGGACGTTCCCTCAGTTTACGTCGTCGCCCTATGAAGTGACTACCGAGACGGCCGGCAACCAAGTCAAGCTCCAAGTTATGGCAGAGGGCGAGAATCCGCCGGAGAAGCTGAATGCGGTGATCGGGGACGATGAAGCTGGCGAGCAGACGGTGGAGCTTATCCAGGAAGCTCCCGGCCGTTATACCGGGCTCGTCAATGTCACGAAGCCCGGGGCATTCCTCCTGTCTCTTGAGGATGCCAGCGGGGAAGAAGCGCTGCAGGCCGTGCCAGGCACCGGTTTTGTGGTGCCGTATTCGCCGGAATACCGGTTGTCCTCCGGCAGCGGCGAGGAAGCCATGAAGCGGCTGGCCGAGGCGACCGGAGGCCGCGTGTTATCCTGGGACAACCCGGCCGAAGTGTTTGACCGGCAGGCAACCTCGCGGATGAATCTCCATGATTGGAGCTATCCGCTGCTGGCGGCGGCCCTGCTGCTGTGGGTCGCCGACATCGCCGTGCGGCGCCTGGCTCTGCCATGGGGCGCCATCGGCGCTAGGCTGGCCGCCCTGCTCCGCAGGCGGCCGGCACCTGTCGGCGAGGCCGCGCGTGACGCCGGCCTCGAGCGGCTGGCGGCGCGCAAAGCCCGCGCCGCCGATTTCTACGGCGGCAGCTCCGCGAAGCCGCCGCAGGCCCCGCCCGCGCGCGCGAGCACAGCGGCGCGGGCCACGGTGCCGGGGGCGGGAACCCCGCCCCGGCACCCGGCGCAGCTCCGGCAGGGGGCCGCAAGGCCCCGCCGGAGGCGCGCGATTCGCAGCGGGCGGATGCCCCGTTGCGGGAAGAGCGGCCGGCCCAGGCGAAGCCGGCCGCGCCGCCTCCCCCGCCGCCGCAGGCGCAGGGGGACGGCCAAGGACGGCCCGAGAGAACCGGGCCGGCTCCGGAAGGAGGCTCCTCCATGGATCGCCTCCTCAAAGCCAAAAAACGCGGCACGCGCTGATGTGCGGCCTCACGCTTCGGCCTAAGCTGTCTAATGTGCAGCTTAGGCCGAAGCTTTTTCATTTGTCGAGTGAAGTAACTTTTTCCATACCGCCGAAGTCCATAAAATCGTTTAACGGATGTCGAATCCGGTTATAACCGGACTATTAAGGGAAATAATGCAAGGGGGATGTCGCTCTCCCTGACGGCCTTTACACAACTTTGACAATTACGTTATGGAAATGAAAGACGTGTGGTGATACAATAAGAGTCAAAATGATATTCTCAACATTCCTAACTGCTCTGATACTATGTGGATTGGGGCTGGCGGGACGTAAGAAGCCTTCATTTTCGAAGCTTACTATGGAAAAGATTTGAGGAGGACGAATCATGACAACTGAACATAACCAAACGATCGACAACCTGTCCATCGCAACGATCCGGACATTGGCGATCGACGCGATCGAAAAAGCCAACTCCGGTCATCCGGGCATGCCGATGGGGTCTGCACCTATGGGCTACCAACTGTTCGCGAAGACGATGAACCATAACCCGGACCAGCCGGCGTGGATTAACCGCGACCGTTTTGTCTTGTCTGCAGGACATGGCTCCATGCTGCTCTACAGTCTGCTTCACCTGAGCGGTTATGACTTGTCCATTGAGGATCTGAAGCAGTTCCGTCAATGGGGAAGCAAAACCCCGGGTCACCCGGAATTCGGCCACACGGCCGGCGTTGATGCAACGACAGGTCCGCTTGGACAAGGCGTGGCCATGGCTGTAGGTATGGCAATGGCTGAAGCTCATTTGGGCGCGACTTACAATAAAGACAGCTTCAATGTGGTTGATCACTATACGTATGCGATTTGCGGCGACGGTGACATGATGGAGGGCGTGGCTTCCGAGGCAGCTTCCCTGGCAGGTCATTTGAAGCTTGGCAAATTGATCATGTTGTACGATTCCAACGATATCTCCCTTGACGGCGAGCTCAGCCTGGCATTCTCCGAGAACGTAGCGAAGCGCTTTGATGCTTATGGCTGGCAAGTGCTGCGCGTAGAAGACGGCAACGATTTGCCTGCGATCGAGAAAGCGATCGAGGAAGCGAAAGCCGATACGAACCGTCCGACGCTGATCGAAGTGAAGACCGTCATTGGTTACGGCAGCCCGAACAAACAAGGTAAAGGCGGCCATGGCGGTACGCACGGTTCTCCGCTTGGAGCTGATGAAGCGAAGCTGACCAAGGATTTCTATAATTGGGTATATGAAGAGGACTTCTATGTGCCTGAGGAAGTGCGCGAGCATTTCGGCAAAGTGAAAGAGCGCGGTATTGCGGCTTATCAAGCTTGGGTTGATCAGTTTGCGAAATACAAAGAAGCTTACCCGGAACTGGCAGCGCAATTCGAGCGCGGCGAATCCGGTGAACTGGCTTCAGGATGGGACAAAGACCTTCCGAAATACAGCGCGGATGACAAAGCGGTTTCCACCCGCGTAGCTTCCGGTAAAGCGCTGAACGGGTTGACTGCAGGCGTACCGCAGCTGCTCGGCGGATCGGCTGACCTGGAAAGCTCCACAATGACTCACTTGAACGACCTGGCCTCTTTCACAGCGAACAGCTACGAAGGCCGTAACGTGTACTATGGTGTTCGTGAATTCGCAATGGCCGGTGCCATGAACGGTATCGCCCTCCATGGCGGACTGAAGATTTTCGGCGGTACGTTCTTCGTATTTACGGATTATCTGCGTCCGGCTGTACGTTTGGCTGCGATCATGAAGCTGCCGGTTACGTATGTGCTGACTCATGACAGTATCGCTGTCGGTGAAGACGGCCCTACGCATGAACCAATTGAACAATTGGCTTCCCTGCGCATTATTCCAGGCCTGACGGTGATCCGTCCTGCGGATGCTAACGAAACTTCCGCGGCATGGGCTTATGCGGTTGAGAACACCGACCGTCCGGTAGCTTTGGTGTTGACACGTCAGAATCTGCCGATTCTTCCAGGTACGGTGGATCATGCACGTGAAGGCATCAAACGCGGCGCTTATGTTGTTGCCGATGCGAAGGATGGCAACGTGCAAGCTCAAATCATTGCAACGGGTTCTGAGGTTCAGCTTGCCGTTAAAGCGCAAGCAGCATTGGCTGAAGAAGGCATCGATGTACGCGTCATCAGCATGCCGAGCTGGGATCTGTTCGACAGCCAGGATCAGGCATACAAAGATTCCGTGCTGCTTCCTGACGTAAAAGCCCGTCTGGCTATTGAAATGGCTCATCCGTTCGGATGGGAGCGTTATGTCGGAGACAAAGGCGACATCCTGGGCATCAACACATTTGGCGCTTCGGCTCCTGGCGACCGTGTCATTGCCGAGTACGGATTTACCGTTGAGAATGTGGTTAGCCGCGTAAAAGGCTTGCTGTAATCCAGGCGGATCTAACCCCATATTGATTTTCCGGCACCCGCATCATGCGGGTGCCGTCCATATATCAAGCCATAACGATGTTGGAGGAGGAGAGTTTGTCGATGACACAATTTAAGAATGCTACCGTTACAAAGGCAGCCAACGTTTACTATGAGGGGAAGGTAACCAGCCGTACGGTGCTGCTGGACAGTGGCGAGAAGGTAACGCTCGGCATCATGCTTCCGGGAAGCTATGAATTCGGCACGGATGGCCCTGAGATTATGGAAATTTTGTCGGGCGATTTGCGTGTCCTGCTGCCCGGTGAGCAGGAGTGGTTAGAGATTCAAGGGGCCGCGACCTTTAACGTTCCGGGCAATTCAAGCTTTAAGCTGGAAATCCGCACCGTTACGGATTATTGCTGCTCTTATCCGACCATGTAATAAATTAAATGCTGATGTGATTTCGTGTCCGTAAATGCACAACAAAAAGGCTCAAAGCCGTTGGCTTTGAACCCTTATTGTCAATGCCAGATATCAACGCATGCCGTTAACGGTGGTTGTTATAATGGATTCATTCTTCCGGAATCGGCACGATCTCGCCTTTGTAGCCTGGTGAGTGGTTATCAAGCTCTACGTATCCTTCGCCCCATTCCTTGCCGCGGTCGAGCAGTTTGTAGCTGGTGACGCCGGAAGGATAACGGAATGCGAATTCGGCTACAGTCCAGTTCCTGGCATCCGGCTGCTTACCGATCTCTGCTTGAATCGGGGGCAGGAAGAACAGGTTCTGATTCGCAGCCGCTTTGGCGGAGTAGTCCAGCTTGCCTTGCCATTTCAAGTATTTGACGCCACCCTGGATCTCGTAATATTCAGCGATGTCGTTATCGACCAGGAAGAAGCGATTGGAGTTGCCTTTTGGAAAATAATAATTCACGCCTTGCATTTCCACAGGGAGCATTTCCAGCTCAGGTTTCTGCAGTTGGGATGAATAAGGCAGCTTGGCTGCAGCATTCCGGGCGGTGGCCAGATCGGAGCTCTTTAAGTCAGCAAGCATAACGGCATCTGCTTTATTGATATAAGCCGTCTTTAGAGAACCATTCCAGTCGATGTCGGCATCAAAAGCTTGGGCTACGGCCCTCAGGGGAATCATGGTCTTGCCTTTATGGAGCAGCGGGGCTGCAGGCAGCGTCTTCTGAACTCCGTTCACTTCCATGCGGGTGCTACCCGCCGTGAGAATCACCGTTCGGTGGTCACCCTGAATCGTCACCTGTTTCTTGCTGTTGTCGTACTTCATGACATAGTTACCCAGAGGCTTGAGATCGGTTAGGGTAACAAAGGTGGAGCCCTGCTTAATCAGCACTTCACCGCTAGCGGTCACATTGTTAATCGAAGCGGTTGGTTTGGCTGCGGCAGAAGCCGGTGATACAGCTGTTACCGAAGATAGTACAGTGGTTAATAGGGCAGCGGCTGTCACTGCTTTTAAACCTTTGGTCCATTTCATGTTGTATTTCCTCCCTTCGCATAGTAGACGAAATAAAATGCAAAAAGTTTCTTCTGGAAGTAAAAACATGAAAAGACCAAAAAAACTGGCTCCTTCTCCTGGTCCGGATAATCCGGAACCAGTATAAAGGAGGCCAGTGTAAGGTAAAGCATGGTTTAGCTGGTATTATGGCTGCTGTTCGCCGATTTTCTGGCCGATCCAGGCTTCATAGCATTTCACGACAGCGGAAAGATCCTCTTCGCCATAGCCTTCGCTGGCACCGGCTTGAAACAGGCTCTTTGCCAGATTCAGCATCGGGGAAGGCATTCCGATGCCATCGGTGAGTGAAGAGGCCAGCTTAAGGTCCTTGAGCATGAGCGCAAGCGAGAACTGGTTGCTGAAATCGCCCTCGATAATTTTGCGTCCCTTCAGCTCTGCCGCTTTGCTGCCAGCTGATCCCAACTGCACGAGCTCCAGGAAGTTGTCAGCGGGAATGCCCGACTTCGCGGCGATGGCGAAGCCTTCGGCAAGCGCCAGATTGTTAATGCCCACAATGGTATTATGCGCAAGCTTCGCGACAGCGCCGCTTCCGTTAGGTCCCATGTGGATGACTTTTTTGCCCAGGGTGTCAAATACGTCTGCATGGGCTTCGATGACCGCGGCATCGCCGCCAACCATGAAGACCAAGGTTCCATCAATCGCTGCAGGCTTGCTGCCGGTTACCGGGGCATCCAGGAAGGAAGCGCCGAGACCGGATACGGCGGAAGCAATCTCCTTGACAAGGCTCTCGGAGATCGTACTGCAGTCAATGACGGTCATCCCGCTCTTCAGGGAGCCAAGCAGACCGTTCTCTCCGTAGAATACATCGCGGATGGATTGGTCGTTGCTTACCATCGTAATAACAAGATCTTGTCCTTCAGCCGCTTCACGAGGCGTCTCCGAAATGGAGGCTCCCTGTTCGGCGAGCGGACGGCATTTTTCGTGGGTGCGGTTATACACGGTCACATCGTAGTCCTGCTTCAGCAGATTGGAGGCCATGGGAGCGCCCATGGTGCCCAGTCCGATAAACCCGATTTTTTTCATAGCTATATCACCTTCGATTATGGATTCCTGATCCACTCTATCTTAGCATGGGTTCCCGAAACGAAGCCAGCGTTTGTGAGGAATGGAAGCGGTAAGGAGATCCGCGCATGAAGAATAGATGACGGTTGGCCCGTGAAACTTGCGGTCGTTATTAAATTAAAGTATCCTATTTCTAAATTCACAGGAGGTTTTAAGGCATGTCTAAAAAAATCAAGTTTGATTACAGTAAAGCACTGACTTTTGTTAATCAGCACGAAGTTGATTATTTCGCTGAGCCGATCCGCACAGCTCATGAACAGTTACATAACGGTACGGGAGCCGGCTCCGATTATCTGGGCTGGATCGACCTGCCGACGCAGTATGATAAAGAAGAATTCTCGCGCATCCAGAAAGCGGCTGCCAAAATCCAAAGCGATTCGGACGTTCTGATCGTTATCGGAATCGGTGGCTCCTACCTCGGGGCACGCGCGGCCATCGAAATGCTGTCGCATTCGTTCTATAATGAGCTGTCGAAGGACCAGCGCAAGACACCGGAAATCTATTTTGCGGGTAACAACATCAGCTCCACTTATGTGACCCACCTGCTTCAATTGATTGAAGGCAAAGACTTCTCCGTCAACGTCATCTCCAAATCCGGCACAACGACGGAGCCGGCTATCGCATTCCGTATTTTCCGTGCGGAACTGGAGAAGAAATACGGCAAGGAAGAAGCTCGCAAACGTATTTACGCTACGACAGATCAAGCGAAGGGCGCCCTCAAGAAGCTGGCTTCCGAGGAAGGCTACGAGTCCTTTATCATCCCTGACGATGTGGGCGGACGTTATTCCGTGCTGACAGCGGTGGGTCTGCTTCCGATTGCTACGGCAGGCATCAACATTGAAGAAATGATGCAAGGCGCGGCTGACGCATCCAAGGAATACAGCAGCCCGAACGTAGCCGAGAACGAGGCATACCAATATGCGGCGGTTCGTAACGCGCTTTACCGTAAAGGCAAAGGCATCGAGATCCTCGTGAACTACGAGCCTTCCCTGCATTTTGTATCCGAGTGGTGGAAGCAGCTTTACGGCGAGAGCGAAGGCAAGGATTACAAGGGGATCTACCCGGCATCCGTCGATTTCTCTACCGATCTGCACTCCATGGGTCAATTCATCCAGGAAGGCAGCCGCAACATCTTCGAGACGGTCATTCAGGTTGAGAACGTATCCGAGCATATTACGATTGAATCGGATCCGGATGATCTGGACGGATTGAACTTCCTGACCGGGAAAACATTGGATTTTGTCAACAAAAAGGCCTTCCAAGGCACCATGCTGGCCCATACAGACGGACAAGTTCCGAATTTGATTGTGACAATTCCAGATTTCACTCCCTATTCGTTCGGATATCTGGTATACTTTTTCGAAAAGGCCTGCGGTATCAGCGGCTATCTGTTGGGTGTCAACCCGTTTGACCAACCGGGCGTAGAGGCGTACAAGAAAAATATGTTCGCATTGCTCGGCAAACCTGGGTATGAGAAAGAGAAGGCCGAATTGGAAGCTAGACTTTCCGAATAATCTGACACTTTCATTAGATTAGACGTAAGACGCTGAAGGAAGCAGTCCGCTGGCATATCATTGCCGTGGACTGCTTTCTTGGCAATATAGAGGTGGTTGTAGGTTCATGCTGGATCGTTACAAAACGGTACGTCAGATGGGCTCCAAAGAGATCGTCATCAAGAAATCGCGTTTCATCGGGCACGTAATGCCAGTTGAAACCGAAGAGGAAGCCGTCGCTTTTATTGAAGAGATCAAGAAAAAACATTGGAATGCTACCCATAATTGTTCTGCTTATATGATCGGAGAGCGGGATGAGATTCAGAAGCAATCGGATGACGGGGAACCGAGCGGAACGGCGGGGAAGCCGATTCTCGAGGTGATCCGCAATCAGGGGCGGAAGAATGTAGCCATTGTGGTCACGCGTTATTTTGGCGGCATTATGCTGGGTGCGGGCGGATTGATCCGGGCGTACACCGACGGAGCCGTGGCTGCGATTGAGTCAGGCGAACCGATTACAAGGGTTCTGCACCGGGAGATTTTCGTGGAGCTGGATTATACCTGGCTGGGTAAGGTGGAGAACGAGCTTCGTAACCGGGGCGTTCGTATGGGAGAGACAAACTTTGCCGACACGGTGACCTTGACCTGCTTGCCGCTCGATGGTGATGCGCAAAGCTTTATGACTTGGATGGTGGATTTGACACAGGGGCAGTCCTTGATCACAGAGGGAGAGCGGCTTTATTTTATTGAAGGGGAATAAAATAATATGGCAAGAAGAGCAGTAGAACGCGAGTTGTCGAGAGAGCGGATACTGGAAGCAGCCAGGCATTTGTTCATAACCAAAGGATACAGGGCCATATCGATGCGAAGCATCGGGCAGCATCTGGGTTACAGCCATGGCTCCTTGTATTATCATTTTAAGGAAAAGGCGGAGCTTTTCTACGCCATTGTCATGAAGGACTTTAATGATCTAAATGATTTGCTGTTGGAAATCTCAGGAAAGCCTCCCTGTGACGGGGTATCGAAGCTGGAGCAGCTGATGCTGGAATTCGTTCGTTTCGGTCTGGATAATCCTTACCAATACGAAATCATGTTCATGATTCGGGACGAAGAACTGCTGTCCTACTGTCGCTCTGAGCAGGGACGCTGTTTTGAAATGTTTGCTATGCTGGTCCGTCAGTATTTGCTTGAGGAGAATTACAGTGAGGAAGAACGGCGAACCGTTCCGCTGACTTTGTTTTTGTCGCTGCATGGATTTATATCGTATTATATTCAGGACAGAATTGGTTTTGATGAGATTAAACCAGCCGCTCTTACCCATATCAAAGTGTTATGCCGGAGTCTATACAGCAGGGTCTGATTTTGAAATGTTGCCAAGACGTGTAGTTTGATACTTCAATCCGTTACAACGATCTAGCGTTGAAACGTCAATCACCTAATGAATAAAATACAGACAGGTCCACGCCCCCTAGCATGTGCCTGTCTGCTTTTTGTGTTGTTATACATGTGCTGGCGTCAACATAAAATCTTATTTAAGGGATCATCCTTCCATGATCTTCACATGATATTGGCGCTGCCTCGGACCATCAAATTCACAGAAATAAATGCCCTGCCAACGTCCGAGAAGCAGGTGTCCGTTCTGAATGATCACGGTCTGGGAAGGGCCGCAGGTGATCGATTTGAGGTGGGAAGCGGTGTTGCCCTCCGCATGGCGATACTTGGGATGATTCCATGGATAGACTTCATCCAGCGACATCAGGACGTCCCGTTTCACATCAGGATCCGCATTCTCATTGATGGCAATCCCCGCCGTCGTATGCGGACAATAGATCAGCACCGTTCCCTGCTGGACCCCGCTCTGTTTCACGTAGGAGTGGATCTCCCTTGTAATATCCCTCATCTCATCGCGGCCTTGCGTATCTAATTCACCGGTATACAGCATGTAGAATACCTCCTCATTTTTTAAGAGATAAGAAAGTATAAACATCCGAGGCTTAGCATCCTTATCTCGCAAGAAAAACTTCCGCTAAATGCGGTCTGTCTACTGAGAAAGTACGTCGACAGACGTTTTTCTTACCATTTCTATTATTTTACCCGATAAAGTGCAAAAGATGGATTGACGATGGGATTCAGCTTTTGGTAAAGTATGTGTAAAGAAAACCAAGTATACAAATAGGAAATATAAAGATGGTTTGTGAAAGTGTCGACCGGGATGCCACCCGGAGGCGGGAGGGATACGATATGACAACATGGATTCGTCATAAAGGTTGGACTTGGGGTTTTCGAAGTACCGTACTGCTTTATTTTCTTGCCTTGATCGTACTGCCGATCTTTGGGGTATATGTGCAATCATTCTCTGCAGGATGGAGTCATTTTACGGAGAGCATTATGGATCCGATAGCGTGGAAGGCTGTGCTGCTTACCATCAAGCTGGGCGTCATCTCTACTTTCATCAACGTGCTTATCGGAACGATGATTGCATGGGTGCTCATACGTTATAAGTTTCCGGGAAGGACGCTGCTGAACAGTCTGGTCGACCTGCCTTTTGCGCTGCCGACAGCTGTAGGTGGTCTGATGATATTGCTGCTGCTGGGCCCCGGGAGCTTCCTCGGTGGTTTGGCAGAGAAATTGGGTTTTGAAATTGTGTTCCACCAGCCCGCGATTGTGATAGCGATGATGTTTGTCACGTTTCCGTTTGTCATCCGGGCGGTTCAGCCGCTGCTGGAGGAGCTCGACCCGCTGGAGGAAGAAGCGGCATATACGATGGGAGCTTCCAGGACGAGAACCTTTTTTAAAGTTATCCTGCCGTCGATGCTACCAGGGATTATAAGCGGAGGCATGCTGGCATTCTCAAGAGCATTGGCCGAATTCGGGGCCGTTGTCTTGGTGGCCGGCAACATTCCGGGAAGAACGCTGATTGCATCGGTTTTTATTTTTGGTGAGGTCGAGAGCGATAATCCTGCTGGAGCAGCTGCCGTATCTATTCTGCTCCTTACCCTCTCTTTCATCATCCTCTGGGTGATCAATGCCGTACAGCAGAGGGGGAGACGAGTTTGAGACGTCTGTGGATCGGACTTACGTACGCCGTATTTATCATTCTGCTAATCATCCCCCTGTCCCGAATTGCGATCGGTGCGTTTGATAAAGGGCTGAATGGGTTTGCCGAAGGTCTGTTCAGGCCGGAAGCCTTGCATGCCCTGATGATGACGGGTCTTATTGTGGTATTCGTTACGTTCTTTAATACGCTATTTGGCATCATGATGGCGTTGTACCTGGTACGGGCGAATTGGCTCAGCCGCAAGATCAAAGGCATTCTGAACAGCATTGTCGATCTGCCCTATGCGGTATCGCCGGTCATTGGCGGTTTGATGATTGTACTGCTGCTCGGACCCGACAGCATCATGGGCGGTTTTTTTGAAGGGATCGGGTTTAAGGTGGTGTATGCTTTCCCGGGCATGGTGATCGCGACACTCTTCGTCACGTTTCCGCTCATGGTTCGCGAGGTCATGCCTGTCCTGCAGGAAATTGGGAATGATCAGGAACAAGCGGCAGCGACGTTAGGGGCTTACGGATGGACAACGTTCCGAAAGGTAACATGGCCTTCCATCCGATGGGCTGTCGTATATGGCCTGGTGCTCACGGTAGCCCGTTCATTGGGCGAGTTTGGTGCAGTGCTGGTGGTGTCCGGTAATATCATGAACAAAACTCAGACGGCGACGACGCTTGTATATCAGGATGTGGAGAATTTTAATGTGGCTGCGGCGAATGGCGTCGCATTGGTACTGGCTGCCTTCTCGGTGGGACTCTTGCTGCTGATGGAATGGGCCAAAAAAAGAAAGGATGTGCATTGATATGCATGTGGAAGTTCGCGATCTGAACAAGCATTTCGGTACGTTTCATGCCGTCAAGGATGTCAGCTTCGAGATTGAGAAGGGACATCTGATTGGACTTCTGGGGCCCAGCGGAGGCGGTAAAACCTCCATCCTGCGCATGCTGGCGGGGCTCGAGAATCCGGATTCCGGGCAAATCTCCTTTCATGGTCAAGTGGTCAATGATCTTCCGCCGCAGGAGCGCGGAATCGGCTTTGTGTTCCAGAATTATGCCTTGTTTAAGCATATGACCGTATTTGATAACATCGCTTTCGGCTTGAAGGTGAAGAAGACTCCCAAGGCCATAATCAAGGACCGGGTCATGGAATTGGTGGAGCTGACCGGTTTAACAGGTTTCGAGAGCCGCTATCCGCACCAGTTATCCGGTGGACAGCGTCAGCGTGTAGCCTTTGCCAGAGCGCTCGCGCCTGAACCGCAGCTGCTGTTATTGGATGAACCGTTCGCAGCCATCGATGCGAAGATCCGCCAGGAGCTGCGCTCCTGGCTTCGCGAGCTGATCGAGCGGGTCGGCATAACGTCGATTTTTGTGACGCATGACCAGGATGAGGCGATTGAAGTCGCGGACGAAATTATGATTATTAATCAGGGGCGTGTTGAGCAGAAGGGAACGCCTTGGGATATTTACAAGGAGCCGAAGACGCCGTTCGTTGCTTCGTTCATAGGCGAATCCACCGTGATTTCGAGCGCGGCCGAGCTGAAGGGATTTGAGGCAGCGGCTAACAAGAATGCGACGCGTGCGCTGATTCGTCCGGAATATATCGAGATTGGCAGCAAGCATGATTTCAGCGTGTTGTCCGCAACAGAGACGGGGATCGTCCGTCATCTGCATTTCCGCGGCAGCGAATGGCTGGTGGAGGTAGAGGTTAAGGGACATAAGCTGATCACCTACCGTTCACTGGAGAAGGAAACGCTGTATCCGGGTCAAGAGGTCCGCGTCCTCGTTCACCGGGCTTATCTCTTTAATGAAGACCACAGCTGGATCGAGGAGAATCGACTGAAGGTTGACCCGATGCCAATTATGATCTGATGATTCTAAATATCCGAAGGGAAGTGGATTCATTCATGCGGATCTTGAATATGAAACGTAACTCATTCCTGCTGGTTGGCATGGCCCTTCTCTTCAGTTTTGTTATGGCAGGATGCACGAGTGACCCGCCCGATAGCGAAGAAGTGATAACCCCAACCGGAGAGAGAACGATCGTTCTGGGCGCGTATAGCGTGGCCAGAGATGCCCTGTCCGAGATCATCCCTGCTTTTCAAGCGCAGTGGAAGGAACAGACGGGAGAAACGATTCGGTTTCAGGAATCCTACGAGGCTTCCGGAACACAAGCTCGTGCCATCACGGGCGGATTCGAGGCCGACGTCACGCTGCTTGCCATGGAAGGGGATGTCGACAAGCTGGTCAGGGAAGGGCTTGTGGACCCGGAATGGAAATCCCAGCCGTATAACGGCATGGTGACACGATCGATTGTCGTTCTCGGTACGCGCGAGGGAAATCCGAAAGGGATACGGGATTTCGACGATCTGACCCGATCGGACGTCAAGGTGCTGTATCCGAATCCGAAGACCTCGGGCGGCGCCCAGTGGGATATTAACGCGATCTACGGCGCGGGGCTGAAACAATCCGAAGAGAACGGAAAGCGTGATCCTGCCGAAGCGAAAGCTTTCCTTGAAGCGGTTCACCGCAATGTGGAGTCGCTCGATAAAAGCGGGCGGGCTTCCATGGCGGCTTTTGAATACGGGGTCGGAGATGTGATCGTAACGTATGAGAACGAGCTGCTTGCCCGGATTGCCCAAGGCGTCCAGTATGATATCGTTGTGCCGCAGCATACGATGCTGATCGAGAATCCGGCTGCAGTCGTCAAACGTTTTGCTGAAAAGCACGGCACTCAGGATGTATCGGCCGCTTTTGTGGAGTACTTGCGCACACCGGAGGCGCAGAACATCTTCGTGAAATATGGGTTCCGTCCGGTTGAAGAATCGGTGTTTGAACAGACGAAGGATCGGTTTTTCAACCCGCCGGGGCTATTTGATATCGAGTATCTGGGTGGATGGGATGAGGTGCGCGAGACGCTGTATTCCAAGCGTGGAGTCTGGTATCAGGTGCTGGCCGGGCTATGATACTTGATGGCAGACGGATGGTTGGATGGACTCATGAGGGATAGTCGTGTGCTAAGTCCCGTTTCGTAAATGGCCCGTCGATCAAAAAAAGAGAAAGCGAGCCGTCCAGGATCTCCTGGGCCGGCTCGCTTATTTGTACGTACAGAATATTAGCAATCGTCTGAATAATGCCTCATGCGCTGCAAGTATTCTGTTTATAGGGATTGTGCAGTAACAATCTTGCTTTATACTTGGGCTTTCTGCGCTTCCCATTCTTCTCGCAGAATGCCCATACGAATGGAATCGTAGTAGACGCCCTCGTAATACCGGCACTTCCGCATGCGGCCTTCAAGCAACATGCCAACCTTCTCCGCGCAGCGCATCATTCTCGGATTGCCGGACCAGGTGGTGATGCCAACACGGGCGATGGTGAGATTTTGAAACAGGCATTCAATCCAGAGCGACAGTGCTTCCGTACCGTAGCCACCGCTCCAATGGCTCGGATCGTAAATCAGGATTCCGGCTTCCAGCCAGCGTGAGGTTTCATGCTCCCAATAAAACGTGACGATGCCAATCGTTTTTCCCTCGGCTTCGATGAGCAGGTCATTCGGAAATTGATCGGTTTCGAAGTCGGCGTTCCACTGCGTTTCAAAAATTTCATAGGAAATCTGCTTGAGCGGGAAATAAGGAGCGTCGTATTTTTTCCATTCCGGATTCTCATTGCCATAGATCAAATTATATAAAACTGGGGTATCCTCGGGTTTTCTGGATCTTAGCGTAACTTTGCTGCCTTCAAGACGAATTTTTTGCATATGTAGAAACTCCTTTCGCTCTGTATTCTGTATATGCCTTAAGTACGGTGCGAGTTCTCTACATTGTAACGGTGATAAAGTTGATTGCCAACTGAATTTGGATAAATGATCCTTTATATGAAACATTAGGTGGTGTCATTCCGTCAATAGCAGATAAAGAATCTGACATTGAAGGGGGACAAGGTTATGCGAAAAAGAAAGGTACTCACAGGCCTGTGCTTGCTTATTGGGCTTACCGCTTGCGCTCAGGGCAGCGGGATCCAGTCAGGGGAACCGCAAGCAATTGTGCATAAGGAGCCCAAAGTGAAGGAATTGTCAGCTCAGGAACGCAAAGAGGTATTGGGCAAGGTAGATACCGGCATGGTGAAAGCGCAGAATGATTTTGGCTTACGCTTGCATCAAGCGTTATCGAATAGCCCTGAGTACAAGAACGGTAATCTGATTATTTCTCCATACAGCATCACGCAAGCTTTGGCACTTGCCTATAACGGCACAGCCGGCGATACGGCGGCCGAGATGTCCGATATGCTTGGCTGGAAGGGCATGAATGATGCGGATATAAACGATGGGAACCGCCAGCTGCGATCATTGCTGGAGAACGGGGGCGGGGTCGTGCTGAACGTGGCCAATTCCGTGTGGCACCAGCAAGGACTTGAGATGAAGAAGCCGTATTTGCAGACCGTTAAGGATAGCTATCGTGCTGAAGTTAAGGAGGCCAACTTGATGCATGCCGATGCCATGGATGCTATAAACCAGTGGGTAAACGACAAGACCAGCGGCATGATCCCTTCGATATATGATAAACCTCCGGGCGGCGTTGCGGTTCTGATCAATGCCATTTATTTTAACGGCGGGTGGATGGATGAATTTGATCCGGCGAATACCGTAGAGGAAGAATTCACGCTTTCTGACGGCACCACGCAAAAAATTCCGATGATGAAGCGGGAAGCACGATACAGTTACAAAGAAGGGGCGTCCTGGCAGGCCATCCGCATTCCTTATGGAGATGGCCGAATGCACATGCTGGTCATCCTGCCAAAGGAAACCTCATCTATGGATGAGCTGCAGCAGCAGTTGTGGAAGGATGCGTCCGCCTGGAAAGACGATTTCTCGCATGAGACCATCCAGCTTGGGCTGCCCAAATTTAAGGTGGAACAGACCTTCGAGCTGCCGGATGCGCTTCAAAGCCTGGGAATGATTCAGGCATTCGACAGGGATGCAGCTGATTTTAGCGCCATGGCAGACGATGGAGAGAAATTTTGGATTGAAAAGGTAAAACACAAAACGGTGGTGGATGTCAGTGAGAAGGGCACGGAGGCCGCCGCGATTACAGCGGTTATGGTTGAGACAGGAGCCGTTCAGCTTACCGAGCCGATCGTCATGAATGTTGACCGCCCTTTTTTCTTTGCCATTGAAGATCGGGACACAGGCACATGGTTATTTATGGGGTCTGTTTTGAGACCTTAGCATATACTATACCAACATGCGCCTGCCATAATTTTCACCCAAAAATAGGCAACTTTGTTATAATGGTCGAATAAGACTAAAATGTATAACAAAGGGAGAATAGGATGTGCCTATGACCATACCGAAGCCGAATTTATTCATAGGTTCTTCCAGAGAGGCCATCAAGTATGCACGGGCGATCCACGAACAGCTCAAACGATCCGCTCAAGTGACACCTTGGTACGGCGGGACGTTCGGGGCGAACATGTATACGATGGAAGCTTTGGAGAAGCAGCTGGCGTCCAGTGATTTTGGTGTGTTCGTCTTTTCTCCGGATGATGTGGCCCTCATTCGAGGCAAACATGTATTTGTTACTCGCGACAACACGTTGTTCGAGATGGGGCTGTATTGGGGAAAGCTCGGGCGGCGAAGGGTGTACTGCATCATCCCGGATCAAGTGGAGGCAGACAGCAGTTCCGTTCAAGACGTTATCGTTAAGGATTACCATCTACTCTCCGACCTGCAGGGCTTAACGCTGCTCGAATACGAACTGCGAAGCGATGATGATTACAAATCAGCGGTCGATGTCGCTTGCGGGCATATTCTGAGTGCGATCGAAACCGAAGGGTTCTACAACAACCCGAGCACCGTGATTGAGCAGAAGGATGCGGAGCTGAGGCGCAAGCAAAGCGTGCTGCATTTTTTCTGGGAATATAACCGAAATGTGCATGTGAATGATGAAGCTGAAAAATATCATGCACTGAGTGAAGCTGTCCGAAACTCCTTGCTCCCACCGGCTGCAGGGGACTTCAGGGTGACCGGCGCCGCGTTCTGGGGCCGAAGAGATGAAGGCATTGCCCAAATTGGGGGTAATGTAGGTAGAGGACGGTATTTCCCGTTCGATGGGAATAAGGAACATTCGCCAAGTAACCAGTCGATTTACGTGATAGATGTCTATAATAGTGGGAAATGGGCATTTTATCACGAAGAGGAAGTTGCGCAGGTGTATGTGTTCTGCTATCCTTTAGGTGTAAATCATGTATTGTCCGTGCATTTTACGGGACATGAGATTCTTACGGATGAAGATCTCGCGGAGGTTGTAGAACAGAATCGTGAGCTGCTTCGTACCATCAGGCATTTAGTTGGAGGGGATTCGTCGTGAGCAGGAATGAGAAGAAGAGAACGTCAGGTCATCCGCAGGGGTCCGCCAATAGCAGCAGCTGGGTGGTTCGGGGACCCGTACCGATGATGAGTACGCTGAAAACCCGGAAGCGCTCGGTCAGACGCTCAAGCAAGAGCAGTGTATATGTTGGTCCTTCCGTGGAAGGTGTAGATAAGAAATACGTCAAGGTCATCAGTGGAGCTGTTGACGATAATAAGCCCTCTTTTGCTTAGTGAATGGCTATGATACCGTATCGTTAGGCAGGAATGACGAAAGACCGTTCGGGATGATCCGGGCGGTCTTTGTTTTTTCTTCGTGCGCTTATACAATATAGGGACAAGGTTTGCGTAACCAAGAACGAATCGATAACACAAATGGGGGATGTCATGTGAGCGGGGATACATTGACTTTTTTGGGAACGGGAGATGCCATGGGCGTTCCGCGGGTATATTGCGATTGCGAGGTATGCACGGAAGCTCGGAATACGGGAATCAATCGGCGTTTGCGCTCTGCCGTGATGGTGGGGGGCGAAGAAACGACTTTCATGATCGACTGCGGCCCGGATTGGCGCTCTATGATGGAGGGGCTAAGAAAGCGGAAGATGAGTGATATGCTGATTACGCACGCCCATTTTGATCATATCGGCGGTCTTCCGGAATGGAGTGATGCCTGCAGATGGCAGAGGGAAAAAGGTCGGTTATACGCCCCTGCCGAGGTGCTGGAGCAGATTGTACGCCAGTATCCATGGCTTCCACGTCAGATGGAGATGACGGCCGTGGACGATGGGATGACGCTTGGCGGCTGGGAGATTTCCTGCTGGAAAGTAAACCATGGACAGAACGGGTACTCCTACGCATACCGGTTCCTGAAGGAAGGGTACACATGGGTATACAATTCAGACTCGATTAATCTGAGCCCTGCGGAAAAGGAACCGCTGAAGGACGTGGATCTCCTGGTGCTGGGAACGAGCTTTGTTCATGAAACTGCCAAATTCGAGACGCGCTCCGTTTATGACATGAAGGAAGCGGCAGAGCTGCTCGCCGAGGTGAAGCCTCGCCAAACGGTGTATACCCATATGTCGCACGACGTCGACGTTCGGAATGAGCTGCCTCTTCCAGAGGGAGTCCGTGTGGCGATGGCGGGGATGACAGTAAAGCTGAGCAAGTGAAGAAAATTATGAGTTCTTGTGACTAGGAGCGTGAAAATGTAGCGGAAGCGATTACGCAGCCCAGTGGGATGCCTTACACAGGTTTGAAGGCACCGCTCTCTTACACAGACCTGGCCATGCCGTATCGATCAGGGTACAGCAGCTTGAAGCCGGCCTGTTGGTACAGCTTGATTCCGGGCACGTCCGTGATGACAGTGACCTCGGCTCCGCTTGGCGCTATTTTTTCCAGGCGGGAGAGCAGCTCGGACACAATCATCTCTTCAACACCCTGATCAAGGTGAGAGGCCGCAACCATAATATCCACCAGTTGAAAATAGAAAGCGCTGTCACCTACGACCCTTCCCATCCCGATCAGCCGGTCATGGCCGTCTCTGGCCAGAAGGGACAGCACGCTGCGGTTTAGCGCTGTCTCTATGGCCGAAATCTCAACCTCAGGCAGTCCTGCATCTACTCTAAGATCCATGTATTCTTTATTCTGTGGAACATCCTCGGTTATGTGCACGTTCATCATAATCAGCCTCCCGCTGTTAAGAATAAGTTCAACTCGTCTCTACACCACTCAATATACAACATTGATGCAAGTGAGAAGATGTCTTGTAGCGAATCTAACCAAGTCAACGGTGTTATCCCGCAGGCCTTCTCATAGCACT
Organism: Paenibacillus sp. FSL K6-1330; assembly: GCF_037976825.1. NCBI lineage: Bacteria > Bacillati > Bacillota > Bacilli > Caryophanales > Paenibacillaceae > Paenibacillus > Paenibacillus sp. FSL K6-1330. Next base: position 6,049,741 of record NZ_CP150269.1, on the reverse strand, counting down.
TTAATGTTTTAATTTAAGGTTTGCCAATGGCTTGCGATTCTGGTAAAGTAGGTTCTCAATCGTGATTGGGGAGGGAACGGCATGCATTACTACAAGCCGAAAGATATCGCCAAAGAGCTGCACATCAGCACGAGTGCTTTAAGGCATTATGAAGCTTGGGGAGTGGTACCCCCTCCTGCCCGGAACGAGAAAGGCTACCGTTTATACACGCAAATGCATATGGCCTACTTCCGTTGTCTGCGCGCCATGTTTCCGGGCTTTGGTTACGCGGTGACTTATGATGTGATTCGCCACATTCAGAAGAGGGAGATGGATGAAGCCCTCTGGGTCGTGAATGGGGAGCAAGTCAAACTTTTGCAGGAAAAAAACATTGCGGATGAAACGCTTGCGTTGCTTGAGAATCCCGAGCTTAACATCATCAAGGACAAAAAGCTCAAAGCCCATATGACGATCGGCGAGGTCGCCGAGCTGACCAACGTGGAGTCGTCCGCCATCCGTCACTGGGAGAAGGAAGGTTTGATCACTCCGGATCGAAACCCCGAGAATGGATACCGGCTGTACACCCCGTCGCAAGTGAGGCAGATTTTGCTGATTCGCTCGCTAAGGCGGACTGTATATTTCTTGGAGAGTATCAAGGAGATTATTCAGGCCGTGGAGCATCAGAGCATTGAGCAGGCACAAAAAATGGTTCGCGAAGCGTTATCCGTCATTCATAAGCGGAATCTGCAGCAATTCAACGGCATTCATAAATTGATGGAGCTGTGCATGGAGGTAGGCCTGCTGGAGTTCAACGATGCGGCACTTCTGAAGCCGATTCTGACGTTTAACCCGGACCGGGAATAACGGACAGGCGCAAGGCCTTTGCGCCACCCCAGGTGACCGGTTAGGGAACGCAATGGCTGCGTTTTTTATGGACACAAACAAGCCCCCATGGATATCATGGAGGCTTGTTTGTGTAGATCTATTTGTCCCGTATATTAACCTTGGTTGAGCACGAATTTTTCAATGACATGCTTCACGCCGTCCTCATTATTCCCGAGCGTAACGTAATCGGCAATCGCTTTAAGCGGCTCGATCGCATTGCCCATGGCGACGCCTAGACCGGCGGCTTCCAGCATCTCGTGATCGTTCCAGGAGTCGCCGACAGCGATGGTCTCCTTGAGATCGCAGCCGAAATGATCCGCAAGGAAGGTGAGGGCATGTCCCTTAGTGCCTTCCTTATGCATGAACTCCAGAAAATGCGGTTTGGATTTGGTAATATGCATGTCATCGCCCAGCAGCTCACGGAATACAGGGATCAGTTCATCCAGATAGTCGGGATCGTCAATGATGAGCATTTTCGGGGTCTGTTTCTGAACCATCTTCATAAAATCAGGCTCGATATAATACGGCGTCCGGTTCAGGGCGCAGTAATCGATCAGCTTCTGATTCTCTTCACGGGCATACAGCTTGTCATCGATGTAGGTTTGCAGATGGAGATTGTGCTCAACGCAGTATTCATACAGCTTCACGGCTGCATCGACGGGTACGAAGCGTTCGTAGAGAACCTTCTCGTCGAGCAGATTTTTAATTAAGGCACCCTGGTAGGTGATAATGGGAACATTGAGTCCGGTTTGACGCGCAATTGCTTGAGCAGACGCATAGGCACGTCCGGTTGCCAGTGTCACGACGACACCGTGGGCTACGGCTTGCTCAAGCGCCTGCTGGACGCCGGGGGTTACTTCTTTATCGTCATTGATCAAGGTGTCGTCAATGTCGATGGCCATCAATTTGTAAGTTGTCATGGGTATCTCTCCTTTTGTTTCTGTCTCTGTCTTTAACTCTATTGTACCTTCTGTGGCGCAGACTTCAATTCCGCAATCACCATTCCCGCCAAAATGCACAGACAACCGATGCCGCCGATGAGCGTAAGCCGCTCTCCCGCGAACAGGATTCCGGTCAGCGCGGCGAATACTGGCTCCGTTGCATAGATGATGGCCACCCTGGATGGCGTCGTATATTTTTGACAGACGGTTTGGATCCAGAAGGCGAATGCGCTGGTGGGTCCGATGGATACAACCAGTGCCAACAGCACGTTCGGCTGGGTCAACTTCTCCATCAGGTCGGTCACATTGCCGACATGTTCGGTTAGTGCAGATGCCGCTAAGCTAAATACTCCCACGACAGCCATCTGGAGCGCCGCCAGCAGCAAAGCAGGGTACCGACCGGCATAAACGCCCGTATAACCAATATGGAGCGCAAAACCGATGGCGCAAACGAATACGAGCAAATCCCCCTTATTCAAGCTCATGCCGGAACCGGTGAAGGTAAGCAGATACAGACCCGCTGCTGCAAGCAAGGCACTGATCCAGGTGAATCTGGAGATGGAGTGCTTTAACAGGGCATAGGATATGAAAGGGACCAGCACGACGGACAAGCCGGTAATAAAGCCTGTATTGGACGTGGTTGTGTACAGAAGGCCCGCGGTTTGAAAGGCATACCCTATAAATAAAAAAAGACCTAGCAGGCAAGCATGCAGCAGCATTTTGCCGGATATTAGCTTCCACTGGCTCCGGTAAAAGAGGGTAATGATCAATACAAGGAGCAGGGCCGCTCCCAAAAAGCGGACCGAATTGAAGGCCATCGGCGGGAGCACGCGGACCGCATGCTGAACGATGAGGAACGTAGATCCCCACATCATGGCCACCAGAAGCAGGCTGAGATCGGCAATTCGTGAGCGATTCACTCGGAAGTCATCCTTTCTTGAAGATGTGAAACTCCTGATGAGATTCCCGTACATTCGTCCCCGGTCGTAACCTTGAGGCAAGTGATCAAATTGTATCCCATATCAGAGAATCGGACAACCATTTTTAAGCCTAACCCAAGTGGAAGGGGTAGACAAAAAGAGGATGATTTTGCTATACTAATGAACCGAACGTATATTCTCATGACCCTGGGCTATTGGACGTGAAGACCGGCAACTCCATCGATCCCATAGTCAGCATTGAGCTTAGAAAGGAAGATTGTCATCATGATGGGCAGAGCTCATTTGATTATTAGCACAGGGGTTACGTTATCCGTCATGGGCATGAGCGAAGTGCCTGTCACGTTGCCAGCTGCCGCAGTGGCTTTGGTTAGCGCACTGCTTCCCGACATCGACGAGCCCAACTCCCTGCTGGTCCGCAAAGCCATTCCTTCCGGGCTGCTGCGGATCCTCCAGCTAGCGATGATTGGCGCAGCCATCTTCGTTGTCTTCTACGGCAAGGAGTATGCCCCATGGAACATCGCCCTGGCCGGGTTGATCGGGGTTGTTTCGTACCTGCCAAGCCGGACCCTGCGCCATATCGTCATGTTCCTGATCGGTCTCGGACTGATCTCCTTCGGGCAGGGCTTCAGCCCATGGAACACAATCGCAGGCAGCGTGCTCATTGCAGGCTCCTTGGTGACCCACCGGGGGTTAACCCATACCGTCTATGCCGCTGCCGGATGGACGGGCCTGCTATATTTTGCATCGCAGGGCAAGATCGGCGGGGAAAGCTTATGGTTTGCCGGCGGTTTATCCTACTCCATCCATTTGCTTGCAGATGCATTGACCAATCGCGGAATCCGTCCGCTTCCTCCGTTCAAATGGAGAATTAAACTGAAAATCATGAGCACCGGAAGCAAATGGGGACGCACGGTAGAGAATGTATGTATCGTGTTAACACTGGTCCTTGTTTGGTATGTGTTTATGGCCTCATCTTGATCCGAGGTATACCTGTTTGAAATGAAAAGCCTCTCACCCTTATGCATGTAGCATACGGGCGGGAGGCTTATTTAATACGAGCCGGCTCTATTCCTCAAGAAAAATCAAGCCGATCAAATCGTCGAGCTCAAGGTTGCCGAAGTAATGCTTGACGTTGATGCCGGATAGCGCCGTGCGCACAGCAGTTTCTTCATACCGTTTGCCGCGAAGCAGGTTCTCGATATCAGCGACATCGCCGACGCCGAAGAAGTCGCCGTAAATCTTGATCTCTCCGATATGTCCTTCACGGATGTCCATGCGGATATCAATAATGCCCACCGGGAACTTCTTGGCATGCTTCACATTGCTTTCAGGGGAGAGTCCATAGTTCCAATCCCAATTCTGATAGCGTTCCTTTGAAATCTGGTTGATGATCTCCCAGTCCTTTTCCTGAAGGACATATTGCGGTACTTGATCCGGCTCCATACCGAAAATCGAGCGAAGCAGCTCGGCACGGAACTGTTCAATGGTCATATCCGTACCAAGCAGCTCCTTAATATTCGCCACGCGGCTGCGGACGGATTTGGTGCTCTTGGATTTGAATTTTTCCGGATTGGCATTCAGCGAGGCTTGTACATCATCCAGGTTCAGATCGAACATGAGCGTGCCGTGGCTGAACATGCGTCCCCGCGTCGAGAACTGCGCGTTCCCCGAAATTTTCTTCTCGCCGACCTGCAGGTCATTCCGGCCGCTGAGCTCGGCGGGCACGCCCATCTTTTGCAGGAAGTCGATGACCGGCTGCGTGAACTTCAGGAAGTTGTGGAAGGACTGGCCGTCATCCTTCGTAATGAAGCTGAAATTCAGGTTGCCGAGATCATGGTATACGGCTCCGCCCCCGGACAACCGGCGTACAACCTGAATGTTGTTGTCACGAACGTATTCCTGGTTGATCTCTTCGATCGTATTCTGATGCTTTCCGATAATAATGGAAGGCTTGTTGATATAAAAGAGAAGGTAGCTCTCATCCATGGACAAGTGCTTCAAGGCATATTCTTCAATTGCTAGATTAATGGATGGATCGTGGATCCCCTGATTATCGATAAATAGCATAGTATCCTCCGTCGTCACAATTCAAAATGTGGTGCTTCCAGACTATTGTAAACCAATTTTAAGACAGAGACAAAGGATTCCATGTTGACGAGTCAGGGACAGTAGCGACATAATGATGGCATTACATAACGGCAGGACTTGCAAGAGTCCAGGGCATGGAACAGGAGGAGCCCTTATGAACGACAAAAAACAACCCTTGATCGAGGTGTACGGCCATGGAGGGGACGTGGAGACGGCCGCTGCCGCATTCGGAAGGCAAGCCTCGGCTTTCCTGGATTACAGCGCCAATATTAATCCGCTTGGACCACCGCAAGGAGTTATTACGGCCTTACAAAAGGGAATGAGTGCGGTCATTCGTTATCCGGATCCGGGACACCGCAAGTTCAAGGAGCTGCTCGCAGCAGAGCTAGGCACCGATCCCCAGCGAATCCTTGTCGGCAACGGAGCGGCAGAGTGCATGGCGCTGTTGTTGATGGGGCTATCGCCAGGGACTGTGGGCGTGGTTGACCCGTGTTTTTCCGAATACCGGGAGTTGTCCTTAAAATTTGGTTCGGACATCCGCTCCGTGTGCGGACATCCGGAGAGGGACTGGAGAGCAGACAAGGCGGATGTGATGGAGCTGATAGCTTGCACGGATCTCGTGTTTTTGGGACAGCCCAACAATCCAAATGGGGTTCAGTACAGCCTTGAGGATATCCGCGAAATAGCGGCATGCGCAGAGCAAGAAGGGACCTGGCTGGTGCTGGATGAAGCCTTTATCGACTTTATTCCGCTGGGAGACAGACAGACCCTGATGCCAGAGCTTCATGACTATCCTCGAACCGTGATTGTCAGATCGATGACCAAGTTTTATGCGATTCCGGGCCTGCGGCTCGGGTATACGGCCGCGCATCCCGATGTGATACGCAAGATGGCAGGCAAGCAGGTGACGTGGAGTGTCAATGGACTGGCGCTGCTTGCGGGCGAGGCTTGTCTTGGCAGCGGCAGGGACTACGAGCAGAATACGCTGCAATTGATTCGCGCAGAGCGTCAGAAGCTCATACAAGGTTTACGAGCATTGGGGCTGGACGTTACGCCGGGCGAGGCTAATTTTCTACTCATGGAGCTTCCGCGGCCATGGCGTGCCGAGATGTTTCAGTCGGAGATGGGAAGACGCGGCGTGCTTGTCCGCAGCTGCGCCATGTACCCGGGCCTTGGGGAGTGTCATATCCGGCTAGCCGTTAAACATGCCGCGGATAACGACAGGCTGCTTGCCATTATGGCGGAGGTTCTTGGCATTTCTTCTGAAGACGCAACTTAAGGGTATTAAACGGCACATACCAATGAAGCTGGGGATCAAGCAGATTTAGATCATAGAGAGCAGGGAGAGAGAAACATGGCAGTACCTTTTCTGAAAGGCAAGAATCACCTATATCGTTCGAATGCGTGGCCGGGAGCGGTGGTGTCCCTCGAATCAGAGCTGGAACAGCCTCATATCCGGATATCGCTTCCGGAGCCAGCTGAGTCCATTAGCAGCGCCATATACGGCGGCGGATTCGTAAGCTTGGATCATATCGTGAATCGTTATGTGGACAAGCATTATGATTGCAGCGCCCCCGTGAACGATATGTCTAACTTTATAGCTGCTCACGGTTATCCGGCTGAATCTACAGCTGGATTGATGACCGCGGTAAAACTGAAGTATGCCTCCATCCAGGAAGAGCAGAGTGAACAGGCTTCCATCCTGTGCTGCACCACCGCCGGCGTGGGCAATGCAGCCCGCGCTGGGTCGAGCCGTACGACCTTTGCCGCTTACCAGCCGGGCACGATTAATATCATGCTGATGGTGGATGGGATGATGACGCCGGCTTGTATGGTGAACGCCATGCTGACGGCGACGGAAGCGAAAGCCGCGGCGCTACATGATCTGGGGGTGAAGGATCATGAAACCGGAGCCGTCGCGACCGGAACGACGACGGACGCGATGGTCCTTGGGGTCAGCGGCAATGCAGCGTATGGCGTGAACCACCATTATGCCGGAACCGCAACCGATCTGGGCGGCATGATCGGCCGCCTTGTCTACGAGAGTGTTACGGAAAGCATTGTCTCCGAAAGAGAGGACCGGATATGACCGTCGTGTGGGTCATTTGGGCAGCGGTCGTACTGGACCTGCTGATTGGAGATCCGAGATGGCTCCCCCATCCCGTCATTGGCATGGGGAAAGCCATCCGCCGGGTTGAAGGCTGGATACGCCATTGGGCGACTTCCGCTCAGAGCCTGAAGTGGACGGGCATTCTGCTGCCGGTGATCGTGGCCGGTGGCTCCTTCGTGCTGGCGTGGCTGCTCCTCTTGTTATGTGCAGCGATTCATCCTTGGCTTGCGTGGGGAGTGGAGATCGTGCTTATTGCGACTACGATTGCCATCAAGGGACTGCGTGAAGCAGGATTGGAGGTCTACGGCCATCTTCGCTCCGACCATATCACGGAGGCCAGGCGCGCGCTCAGCATGGTTGTCGGGCGAGACACCGGCCATCTGGATGAGCCGGAGATCGTACGGGGAACGGTGGAGACGGTTGCGGAGAATATCGTGGATGCGGTCATCGCTCCGCTGTTTTTTGCCCTGATCGGGGGAGCGCCGCTGGCGATGGCCTACCGGGCCGTGAACACGCTCGACTCCATGGTCGGTTATAAAAACGACAAATACCAGCATATCGGCTGGGCATCCGCAAGGCTGGACGATATCGCCAATTGGATACCGGCACGCCTGACCGCAGGACTGTTGACCATAGTGGCTGCGATGTTTTCGCTGCAATGGAAAAAAGCGATCAAGATGGTCAGAAGGGATGCGCGAAAGCACCCCAGTCCGAATAGCGGCTTCCCGGAATCGGCTGTAGCTGGTGCGCTGGGCATTCGTCTGGGAGGCGAGAATTCCTATCAAGGCGTGATCTCGTTCCGGGCTTACATGGGGGATCCCGAACGACCGCTTGAAGCGGAGGATATTCAGGTGACAAATCGTCTGCTGCTGGGCGTATCAGTATTGTTTACGTTACTGGGTACCGTGGTGCTCGGACTTGTGACCGCAGCAGGAGGAAGCTTATGGATATGAGGATTACCCTGCATTTGGTCCGTCATGGCCGCACGTTGTGGAACGAGGAGCGCCGTTATCTCGGTCACGAGGATCAGGGGATTCTGGTGGAAGGAAGACAGCAGCTCCTCCCGCTGCTGGAAAGGTTTTGTACCAAGCAGTTCGTCCGGATCTATTGCAGTGATCTCCTTCGATGCAGGCAGACGCTGAATGTTATCTTATCGGACTCAACAATGTCCGCTATTCCTGATGATGAAGATCCAGGCAGGTTTATTCCAGGTGTCGAGTATGATCCGCGGCTGCGTGAGCTCGATTTCGGGGCTTGGGAAGGGAACATCTACGAGGACTTGAAGTCGGATATCTCCTATCGGCGCTGGATTGATAACCCCGCAGAAGTTACGCCGCCAAATGGGGAGAGCTGGGAAGCGTTCTGTTCCCGGATTCAGGCATTCTTGACCGGATTGTATTTGGATTTGAAGGAACTGTTGCATGTGGAGGAAGATCCGGATACCCTTGTGCAGGCAGAGGCAGAGGCAGAGGCAGAGGCAGAGGCAGAGGCAGAGGCAGAGGCAGAGGCAGAGGCAGAGGCAGAGGCAGAGGCAGAGGCAGAGGCAGAGGCAGAGGCAGAGGCAGAGGCAGAGGCAGAGGCAGAGGCAGAGGCAGAGGCAGAGGCAGAGCGAGCCGGTTATGGTTCTGGGACACAGAGGGCTGAGTTGGATGTGCTTGTGGTCACCCATGGGGGCGTCATCCGGCAGATCGCGGCAGCTACCCTTCCGCATACGGAATTCTGGGAAACGCAAGTGTCACCGGGCGAGGAGCTCAAGCTGCAATTGACATGGGATGGAGACCGCTGGGAAGGCGTGCGGTTAAGCGAATAAATGAAATCGTATGATATCGGTGCGGAATGGGCGATAACGGGATAAATCCGTATCATAAGGCATTTGAAATGACCGATTCTTTCGGTTGTAAGAGGAAGGTTTATCGCCTATAATTTTGGGCAGAGAAACCATGCTTGGCCTAACATACATAAATTCATATTATTTGCGAGGGTCCCGGACAGAAGGCGTTGTTGCCTTCTGCCGGGTTAATAGGGAAGCCGGTGCAAGTCCGGCACGGTCCCGCCACTGTGAAGCAGGGACTTCTTCATATGCCACTGAGCCATAGCGCTTGGGAAGGCGGAGAAGTCGTTACAGCCTGCAAGTCAGGAGACCTGCCCTCGGCGAATGAATGACGGTCCTTCGAGGAGAGGATTACGTTTGCCGGACCCATGCAGCATGTGTGGGCGGAAGTTTAAGGCGCTATCTGTGAACGGTTATCCAGATGTCCTTATGTTAAAACGTAATCCCTGAGTCCTTGTTTACGAGGAGTCAGGGATTTTTGCTTTTCTTTGGAGTATGACGATTGATGTTTTTCTCCCGGTAAGGATCGGTCGAAGGAATGTAAACTCGAAAGCGCCAGGTTCTCAATTATGCATAGGGGGATTTTAAGAGATGAAAGCATTAAACAAAACATGGTCCGTACTTCTAGTAGCCATACTGATGGCTCTGGCCTTGATTGGCTGTGGAGACAAAGAAGCGGCGCCGAAGGATACAACGCAGCCTGCACAGCAGGAAGAGCAGAATAACGAAGCTCCGGCGGATTCCGGCGAAGAGCTTAAAACGACGTATCCGCTGACCGTTAAGGATTCAACCGGGGTTGAAATGACGTTTGAGAAAGCTCCGGCCAAAATTGCATCCCTGACACCGTCCGAGACGGAAAAACTGTTCGCTTTGGGCCTGGATGAGGAAATCGTTGGCGTGTCCGATAATGACGATTATCCGGAAGCGGCCAAATCTAAGCCTAAATTGGGCGGGTTCCAAGTGAATGAAGAGGCTATTATTGCAGCCGATGCCGATGTGGTATTTGCGGCTTCGATGAATGCTCAGAATGCCGAGAAATTGCGTGAGCTTGGCGTTACCCTGTTCGTCAATGATCTGAAAACCATTGATGCCGTGATGGAGAACATCGAACTGATCGGACAAATTACGGACCGTCAAGCGGAGGCGAAAGCGGTCGTGGATCAGATGAAGCAGGAATTGGCTACCGTTACGGAAGCCGTGAAAGCCGTGAAGGATGAAGACAAGAAGAAAGTGTATGTGGAATTCTCTCCGGGATGGACCGTCGGCAAGGGCGAGTTTATGGATGAGATCATCACCTTAGCTGGCGGCGTCAACGCAGCCGGCGATGCGGAAGGCTGGTTCGAAATCAGTGAGGAAAATATTATTGCTGCGAACCCCGACGTCATTCTGTACACGGACGATGTGGTTGATGAAGCAACCAAGAAAACATTGGATCAGCTGATTAAGGAGCGCGGCGGCTGGGATCAGATCGAAGCCATCAAGAACGATCAGGTCATATCCGTGGATGCGAACCTGCTCAGCCGTCCTGGTCCCCGTGTGACGCAAGGGTTGGTGGAAGTGGCGAAGGCCGTTTATCCGGAACTGATGAATCCATGAGTAAAAAACTTGCAGGATTCGGTGCGGCCGGCATCATCCTATTACTGTTAACCTTGGTTGTCAGTCTCGGAATCGGCTCCGTGCACCTGCCTGTGAGAGAGATTGGGGCGATGCTGCTGCACCGGCTGCCGGGAATCGGCGATTCCATCGTTCCGGGCTGGGAAGCTTCATCCGAGCAAATCTTAATGAAGGTGAGATTGCCGCGCATATTGCTGGGGATGCTCGTAGGAGCCTCCCTGGCCGTCGCCGGAGCCGCCTTTCAAGGGGTATTGCGCAATCCGCTGGCGGATCCGTTTACGCTTGGTGTATCCTCGGGTGCTGCGCTTGGCGCAGCATCCCTGATTTTTTTCGGGATGGAATATTCCTTTGCCGGAGGTTACACGCTGCCGCTTGTAGCGTTTCTGACCGGAGCAGGCACCTTATGGGCCGTTCTGCTGCTGGCGAGGGACCAAGGAAAACTGCCGATCCACGGGCTCATTCTGTCCGGCGTGGTGATGCAGTCGTTTCTGGGCGCCGTCGTTTCCTTTCTGACGGTCATGTCCAAAGATACGGTAAACCAGATCCTGTACTGGACGATGGGGAGCCTGAGCATGCGTGGATGGTCGTATACGGCCATCCTTTTCCCGTATTTTATCGCAGGTTTTATCTACTTATGGAGCAGGTCGCGGGCGCTTAATATTTTGTCGCTGGGGGAACGGCAGGCCGCCCATATGGGCTTGAATGTGGATCGGTTGAAGACCAGCGTGCTCATCGTTGCTACCCTGCTCGCCGCCGCAGCCGTGTCGGTATCCGGCGTGATTGGATTCGTGGGACTTGTGGTACCGCATATGATCCGGTTGATCACCGGCTCCGATTACCGCGTCATTGTTCCACTGTCGGCTCTGGGCGGCGCGATATTCATGGTCTGGTGCGATACGGCGGCACGGTCCGTGCTGGCACCAACGGAAATACCGCTTGGTGTGGTTACGGCATTCATAGGCGCTCCATTCTTTGCGTATTTGCTATACCGGAACAAAAAACGGCGCAGGGAGGGTCTATCATGATTACAGCTCAAGGACTTGGCAAAGCATATGGCAAGGTGCCGATTCTTGAAGGCGTGGACCTTCACATTGCCGAAGGGGAATGGTGGGGGATCATCGGTCCGAACGGAAGCGGTAAATCCACCCTCATGCAGCTGTTATCCGGTGTGGAGAATCCTACGCAAGGAAGTGTGACGCTTCGGGGCAAGGCGCTTGCACACTATACTCGTAAGACGCTGGCCCGGATCGTGGCGGTGCTTCAGCAGGAAGGGCTTGATCCTACCGATTTTACCGTCCGGGAAGTGTTGGAGATGGGAAGGTTCCCCTTCCTGAACTGGCTTGGCCGTGAAGATAAGGATGCAGCCCCGCTTATTGAGGCCATTATCCGAAAGCTGGATCTGAATGGTCTGGAAGAACGGCGGCTTACCGAGTTAAGCGGCGGTCAACGCCAGCGTGTCGCGCTCGGCAAGGTGATGGTCCAGGAGCCTTCGCTGCTGATGCTGGATGAACCGACGACCTATCTGGATATCCACTATCAGCTTCAGTTCATGGATATGGTGGCGGAGTGGCGGAACTCGTCCGGGATTACGGTGATCAGCGTACTGCATGATTTGAATCTGGCGGCCCAATTTTGCGATAAACTGCTGGTGCTTGATCAGGGAAAGATCGCCGGGGTTGGCAAGCCGGAAGAAGTTTTGACAGCGGCGTATATACGTCAAATTTTCCGGGTGGAGCCCTCGATTGTGGCCCATCCCGAGAATGGTGCTCCGCAGGTGCTGTTAACGGCGAATAGCACGTGGTCCTGACCGATGTTGTCGCATATTCCGCTTTAGGATGTAAGATTTAGGAACAAGATACAAGGAGGTCGTTTCATTGACGAATACAATCGTTAATCGTTTAAATCACATCATTGCTAACATTAAACCGCTGAATGTCGAGGTTCAGAACGAAACAGCCGCTTATTTGGACACGCTGACGAAGCCTCCGGGCAGTCTGGGTAAGCTGGAGGCGCTAGCGATCCAATTAGCGGGAATTACAGGGAATGTGAAGCCGTCGTTCACCAAAAAATCCGTCGTTGTCATGGCTGGTGATCATGGAGTCTGTGAAGAAGGAGTCAGTGCATTTCCGGCTGAGGTAACGCCCCAGATGGTCATGAACTTCCTGAATGGAGGGGCGGCTGTGAATGTGCTGGCGCGTCAGGCGGGGGCGGACGTGCATTGTGTGGACATCGGTGTCGCGATCGAGCTGAAGGATGAGAAGCTGAAGTCGCGGAACGTTGGCAGAGGAACTGCCAATATGGCCAAAGGGCCCGCGATGACAAAGGCAGCGGCACTGCAGTCCATTGTAACCGGTGCAGAGGTAGCCGCCGAGTTGGTGTCGCAAGGAACGCAAATGTTCGTGACCGGGGAGATGGGCATTGGGAACACGACACCGAGTGCAGCGATCTTCTCCGTTCTGTCCGGCAATCAGCCATCTGAAGTCGTGGGAAGGGGAACGGGCGTAACCGATGAACGGCTGCTACATAAGATTCGAGTTGTGGAACAGGCTATACAAGTTAATAGACCTCATGCCGATGATCCCATCGACGTGCTCGCCAAAGTTGGAGGATACGAGATTGGCGGGTTGGCTGGACTTATCCTGGGTGCGGCTGCCCACGGTTGTCCCGTTATCATTGACGGCTTCATATCCAGTGCGGCGGCGCTGGTTGCCAAATGCATCTGCCCGGACGCCCTCTCCTATATGATTGCCTCTCATGTTTCGCATGAACAGGCGCATGTGCTTCTGTTGAAAGAGCTGGGGCTGCATCCGATGCTGCAAATGGACATGCGTCTTGGCGAGGGTACAGGCGGAGTACTGTGCCTGCATCTGGTCGAGGCGGCGTGCCGGATCATGCATGAGATGGCGACGTTTGAGAGCGCCGGAATCAGCGGAGGGGCCGTATGAACCATCGTGGAAGCGTGTTGGTCACGGGTGGGGCCAGAAGCGGAAAGAGCTCATTCGCGGAGAAGTTGTGCATGAAGCGCTCGGAGTCCGGAACGTATGTGGCGACTGCGCAAGCCTATGACGATGAGATGAGGGAACGGATCCGAATTCATCAAGACCGTCGGCATGATTCGGCCTACGGTTGGGAGACAGTCGAGGAGCCTGTCGCCCTCCCGGAACTGCTGGATACGCTGGGCCAATCGCAACCTAATGCTCCTGCGGTGGTAGTGGACTGCCTGACACTGTGGCTTACGAATGTGCTGCTGCAAGCTGAGCCTGAAGGAAGTGCTGCAATGGAAGAACGGCTGGGACTTCAAATCGGCAGGCTCGCAAGAGCGGTACAGGGTTATCCGGGAACGGTCATTCTGGTAACAAATGAAGTGGGGTCGGGGATTGTTCCGGAATATCCGCTAGGCCGAATATATCGGGACTGGGCAGGGATCATGAATCAGAGACTGGCTCAGATATGTGATGAAGTATTTTTGGTGACTGCGGGAATTCCGATAGAAATCAAGAGCAAGGAGTATCTCATATGAGCAAGATAATCGAAGCGGCTGCGGCCGCTTTTCAATTTCTATCGAGGCTGCCGGTGCGGAGGGAAATTCCGTTTACGCCGGAAGTGCAACAACGGAGCGTCGTTTTTTATCCATTAGTGGGTGCGGTTATTGGTATGATCGTTGTCGGATTGGGACTGGGCGTAAGCTTTGTGCTGCCTTCCTTTCCCGCTGCCGTCATCCTGCTGGTTGTATGGGTTGCGCTGACGGGAGGGCTGCACCTCGATGGTTGGATGGATAGTGCTGATGCGCTGCTTAGCCATCGGTCGCGTGAGAAGATGCTGGAAATCATGAAGGATAGCCGTGTAGGTGCAATGGGGGTCATGGCGTGTATGCTGCTGCTCCTTTTGAAAGCTTCCTTGATCATGTCTATATGGGATTTGTCAGCCGGGGCATGGAAACAAGAGGCATGGCTGCTGGTGCTCGCTCCGGTTTGGAGCCGCTGGTTTATGGTCCATGCGATGTATCGCTGGCCGATGGCACGGGGAAGTGAGGGGCTTGCCGCTCTATTTCATGGATTGACCGCCGGCAGGAGATCGCTGGCAGGCGTAATGGCTGTCCTGTTAACGCTAGTTATTGTAGGTTTGCTATGGATCACGGCAGGCGAGACTAATCTTGGGATGATTGGAATCGGAGGAATCCTTGTCATACCATTCATAGCCTGGGCCGCTGGCAGTTTGACGGCAGAACGGATGACCCAAAGACTTGGAGGACTGACAGGGGATACTTACGGAGCCCTCAATGAACTAATTGAAACGGTTGTGTTAATATTTGTGGTTCTCCTTTTGAAGTTTACATGATATGATAGTAGAGCGATATCAGTGGTAATCCGATCAACATAGTCGACATAATCCGCATCGATGAGAACACAACGATTTTGGGCAGGAATTTTCTCAATCGGGTAATGATATGTTTAGAGTGGGCTGTAATGGATATGAATACATACTAGCGCACTTATGACATGAGGATGGAGCACCTATATCCTTATCTAAAGAATGGGAGGAATCATTAGGATGGAAACGCTTTGGGTTATCATCAATGTCCTTGTTCTGATTCTGCTGGTCGGTATTTTGTACTGGATGCAAAGAAAGCATTACTCGTTTACCAAACGCGTATTTGCCGGACTTGGACTGGGTGTGTTGTTCGGAGTGGCACTGCAGCTCATCTATACTTCGACCTCCGATGTGGTGGTGAAATCCACCGATTGGTTTAATCTGATAGGTTACGGCTACGTTAGGCTGCTGCAAATGATGGTCATTCCGCTGATCATGGTGTCGATCATATCGGCCATCATGAAGCTGAAGGGCGGAAAGAATCTGGGCAAAATGAGCGGGCTTATCATTACGGTGCTGCTTCTGACGACAGCCGTAGCCGCTGCTGTCGGAATTACGACCGCGTTGGCCTTCGATTTGTCCGCCGTCAATATCCAAGGCGGTGCCGCGGAGGAGCAGCAGGGTGCACTGCTGCAAGAACGGCTCGGGGATGTTGAGGGCCGTACGCTGCCGCAGCAGATCCTGGATTTCATTCCGAGCAATCCGTTTGCCGACATGACGGGAGCACGAAGAACTTCGACGATTGCGGTCGTCATTTTCTCGGCATTCGTCGGGATCGCCGTTCTCGGGTTGGACCGAAAAAACAAAGAGCAGGCGGAAACGTTCCGCAACATGATCTCTGCGGTCTACGGCGTGGTTATGCGCATCGTGACGCTGGTGCTTCGTCTGACGCCTTATGGGATTCTGGCACTCATGGCCAAAACGATCGCCACGACCGATCTTGCGGTGATCATGAATCTGATCGATTTCGTCCTTGCTTCGTACGTGGCCTTGATCGTCATGTTCATTATCCATCTGGTACTGCTGGCGATATTCGGGTTTAACCCGCTCAAATATGTGAAAAAGGTATTCCCGACGCTGACCTTTGCCTTCACCTCGCGCTCCAGCGCGGCCACGATCCCGCTTAACGTGCAGACCCAGAACAAAAAGCTGGGCGTTTCGGAAGGCATCGCGAACCTCTCGGCATCGTTTGGCGCCACGATTGGGCAGAACGGCTGCGCGGGCATTTATCCTGCCATGCTGGCCGTCATGATTGCGCCGACAGCCGGCGTGGACCCGACCTCATGGTCGTTCATCCTTACCCTGATCGTGGTCGTTATGATCAGTTCCTTCGGCGTGGCGGGTGTCGGAGGCGGAGCTACCTTCGCATCGCTCATCGTGCTCTCAACGATGAACCTCCCGGTTGCCTTGGCGGGTCTGTTAATTTCCGTCGAGCCGCTGATCGATATGGGACGGACGGCACTGAACGTGAATGACTCCATGACAGCCGGTGTGATTACCGGGAAAGTCATGAATGAAGTGGACAAAGACGTGTACAACGACGACAATATTGAACTGGATATGGTTCAGGCATAAGAACGTATCCATGAGAGCCATCTTGCGCAGGCATTGTTTCTGCCGGATGGCTCTTTTCTGGTACATAGAGAAAGCCCGAATACCGTGAGTGAAACGGTAATCCGGGCTTTTTTTCTCCTGCTGAAAATTGCTTATCCGATGATGGTCAGTTCTTTCGGGAAGGAGGTGAGCACCTCGACGCCATCCTCGGTTACGATCACATCGTCCTCGATTCGTACGCCGCCTACGCCTTGCAGATAAATGCCGGGCTCGATCGTGAATACCGCCCCAGGCTGCAAAATATCCTGGTTCAAACCGTGGATGGATGGATATTCGTGGACATCCATGCCAAGCCCGTGACCCAAGCGATGTACAAATGCCTGTCCGTATCCTGCGTCATCAATCACTTTGCGAGCTGCTTGGTCAATCGAGCCATAGGTTACGCCGGGTTTTACGGCCTGAATACCGGCCAGGTTCGCTGCAAGAACCGTATCATAGATGTTGACGGCTTCAGGCTTCAGCTCGCCTACGGCAAAGGTACGGGTAATATCCGAAGCATAACCACCCGCATACACTCCCAAATCGAACATGAGCAGATCTCCTGCTTCAATCCGGCGCGTACCGGGAACACCGTGAGGCAAGGCGGTATTGGGGCCGGATAATACCATTGTGGCGAAGGACGGAGCATCCGCACCCATTTTTTTCATTAAGTACTCCAGCTCTGCCACAACCTCAATCTCGGTGACGCCGATTTTTACATGGGCCAGGCCTTGCGTCAGCACATCTTCAACCAGTCTCACTGCATGTTTGATGATCTTCACTTCATCGGCCGACTTTCGAATTCGGAGCTCCCGGAGTACAGCTCCAACATCCTCGATCCGGTTCGCGTTCACATGCTGCTGCAGCTGTTCATAACGGGATACGGTGAGCTGATCCTTCTCAACGGCCAGCGTACCGGCTGCGCCTTGAAACTGCTGCTTCAGCAAGAGATATGGATTATCGGTATCCTGATGCGTGACAATATGCTTAACCGTTGCAGCGGCCGC
The DNA here is from genome assembly GCF_037976825.1 of Paenibacillus sp. FSL K6-1330. Lineage (NCBI taxonomy): Bacteria > Bacillati > Bacillota > Bacilli > Caryophanales > Paenibacillaceae > Paenibacillus > Paenibacillus sp. FSL K6-1330. The sequence goes on along the minus strand of NZ_CP150269.1, from coordinate 6,032,381 downwards.
GGCTGCGTCTGCATCCAATGCGGGCACAATCAGCACCGGATTATTCGCTGAGGAGAGGAGCAGGCCCAGAAAACGCTCATGGGGATCACTCGCAAATCCCGTCAAATAGTAAACATGCTTGGGGTCTGTCACAAGGACATGATCCCAGCCTTGTGTATTCATGGATTGTTGCAAACTTTGCAATCGTTCGTTCATCCTGTTCATTCCTTTCTTCACCCGAAGACGGTTGTCATACCATTAATGTTAGGGTATCGCGTTCAATCGCGTAAGTAAAGTTTTCCTTTATTATGGGCTTGATTTTCCTATATAATGTTTCGGAGTAAAAAATTACATGTTATATGGGAGGAATTACACTCGAATGGATCCGAATCAAGTTCAGGAGAGTAACAATGCTTCAGCACAAGGCCAGGCACCTCAATATTTCTTAAAGCCGAGTGTTGAAGGGCTCGGAGGCTGGCTGGTTTTGGTCCAGATCTCCATTTATTTTTCATTGATCACGATCACATACCTGCTGTTTAATCATATTTTCCCGGTGTTTGAGCCGGAGATATGGAGTATGTTTACGGATAAAGGATCACCTGCTTATAATCGTTCGCTTATCCAGCTAATCCTTTTTGAGACCGTGGTTAATGTGGTGTTTGTTATTGCACTAGTCTTTGCTTTATTTTTGCTGTATCGCAAAAAAAGGGCGTTTCCCAAATTGATGATCGGTTATATTTTATTTAGTCTGCTGACCAGCATAGTGGACTATGTCGCAGTCAGCCAAATCGAAATCCTGGCTCAGGGGGATAATGGGACATTCATGCGTGAAGTTACCCGGTCCATTTTATACGCCTGTATCTGGATCCCTTATTTTATCCGTTCCAAGCGAGTGCGCAACACTTTCGTGAATTAATGCCGCTTGAAAAAAAAGAAGCGTTTTTCCGCTGCCTCTTGTACAATAGATCTCGTACAAAAAGATTACGCATCTATTCGGAGGTAGGACATCGTGACGCAACAATACCGTATCGATTATGCCGTCAAAGAGGATTTGCCGGCTATTGTGGACATTTACAATTCGACGATCTCAGGCAGAAAAGTAACCGCCGATCTGGAGCCGGTTACGGTGGAGAGCCGTATAGAGTGGTTTGAAGAGCACAGCAACGATTTTCGTCCGTTGTGGGTCATGCGGTCCGATGACGGGATGGTTGCATGGATGAGCTTTCAATCCTTTTATGGTCGTCCGGCTTATAACGGCACAGCTGAGATCAGCATATACGTAAACGAGAAATATCGCGGCATTGGTGCCGGCAGTATATTGATTCAGAAGGCAATCGAGGAGTGTCCGCGCCTTCACGTCAGTAATCTGGTTGGATTTGTATTCGGCCATAATGAACCAAGCCTTAAGCTGTTGAAGAAGTTTGGCTTTGATCAATGGGGGCTTCTCCCCGGGGTTGCGGAGCTTGACGGCATCAAGCGGGACTTGGTCATTGTCGGTCGTGCAGTTTAAGTGCTGATACGTTAATGGATGATTTATAGTTTGCCTTAAAGGGCATACAGACTAACATATCAAAAAGCTGTCCCTTTTGGTAAATGAGAGGACAGCTTTTTTCATGTTGTTATGATATTTAGAGGGAGACCGCTCCCAGCCAACAGTCAGCAAGCCGCTCTATGCCTGCTTCAATCTCATCTTCTTTTAATCCGCCGAAGCCAAGAATGAATGATCTACGATCCGATCCGCTTTGCTCATTGGCAGGAAGCATTCGCGTATAGGCAGCGGAGCTTACGCGGATTCCCCTTGCTTCGGCTAACGTTTGCAGATCCTCTTCGGATAACGGATGATTGAGATGAAGCATGAGGTGAAGCCCGGAGCCTGTACCCGATATTTGAGCATGTTCACCAAAGTGACGTTGAATAGAACCGATCAGGCGATCATGCTTCCTACGGAGTATCATCCTCATTTTTCGCAAATGTCGTTCAACATAGCCCTCCCGCAAAAAGCGCTCCAGTGTCATCTGATTCAGCTTAGAGGCCGTACAGTCGAGAAAGAGCTGGAACTTTAATCGGTGATAATCCGGCAGCAGAACCTTCGGCAATATCATATATTGGACTCCAAGCGCAGGGGACAGTACCTGCGAGAATCCGCCCAGGTATATTACACGACTGTCGGGCATCAGCCCTTGGAGGCTCGGAATCGGTCTTCCATAGTATCGGAACTCACCGTCAGCGTCATCTTCAATAATAAAACCTCCAGTTTCTTGTGCCCATTGCAGCAGCGCCAACCTGCGGGAGATAGGCATAATGACGCCGGTGGGGAACTGGTGGGAGGGGGAGACGGTTACGAATGCTGCCCCGCTGCTCTGCAATTCATGCTGACTGATCCCATCCTCCAGCACGGGGATTGGAATGACATCATACCCCTTCTGCCGGAAAACCTCCGGCTGCTGTGGATAACAAGGGTTCTCAACAGCGATGGACTTTCCGTAAGGAAGAAGCAGTCTGCTGATCAAATCAAGCAGAGGGAAGGGATCAGAGCCGATAATCACCTGTTCAGGCGTACAGGCTACCCCGCGAAAATGTTTGGCATAGTTGGCAATCTGGCAACGCAGCCCTTCTTCACCCTGCGGATCCCCATAGAACAGCATGTCGGCCGTGCTGTTTTCCTGCAAGCAACGGTTATAGGCTTTTCTCCACTCGGTCATCGGGAAGTATTCGTATTCATTTTTGGACATATGAAAGTCATATTTAAAGTAATAGTGTCGTTTGAGTATAGGTCCCTTGGGAGAAGCCGATTCCATGGGAAGCGCAAAAGGAACATCGGCTAGCCATTGCACAAAATATCCGCTCCGTGGCTTGCTCGCAATAAAGCCTTCAGCAAGCAGCTGCTGATAAGCCATTTCAATGGGGGTGGTGCTAATGCCAAGCAGCTCGGCAAGCCTTCGAACCGATGGGAGACGGCTTGCATGAAGCCAATGCCCGGCGGATATCTGTTGTTTCATGTATCGATACAATTGTACATACAGGGGAACGCTGGAATCATCCAGCAATAATGTGATTTCTGTTTGATTTACCGGAACCTGTTTCATATCATCTGTCCTTTATAAATATTCGAATCTGCATATTTGGATATGGTCAATTTCTTGATATAGTATAAGGGATTTTTAGTTCCAGAGGAAACGGGAGGTTACAATCGACATGAACTCATCTATTACAAATACGAAGCCGGTACGGTTTCTTGAAGGCGAGCGGATCTACTTGCGTCCCTTTGGAGAAGAGGATACCGCAGAGTATTTTCAAATGCTGTTTAATCCGGAAATGCGGAGGCTGACCGGGACGAAGCGGGCTTTTACGCTGGAAGAGGTACGTCGGTATATCGAGGAGAAATCCAGTAATCACGACACCATCCTGCTGCTAATCGCTTTATCGGATAGCGATCAGATTATTGGCGATATCGCGCTGCTGGATATCGATTACGTTAACCGGAATGCGAATATTCGCATCGCCCTTGATAAGGGCGAGCATCTCGGCAAGGGGTACGGACCGGAAGCCATCAAGCTCTTGCTTGAATACGCCTTCGGAATCCTTCATCTTCACCGGATCGAGCTGCAGGTGTTTGATTATAACGAGCGTGCCATCAAGGCTTATGAGAAAGTGGGCTTCAAGCGTGAAGGAGTTCAGCGAGACGCATTGTACTACCAGCATCGTTACCATGACTCTATAATAATGAGCATGCTGGAGGAGGAATACAGGGCGCTGTATCACCAAGGGCAATAGCATCCTGGCTGCCTGAGAATGAAGTTGCGTGCAAACCATTCGTGGTTTTCTGCATTCCAAACCTTGACCGGCATCCAGTAAACTTGGAATAACGTATGATGTAAAGGATGTGCGTGATTTGAAAGCAGAGATTCATATATATCAAGCAGAGCTGAAGGATTTGGATAAGGCAGCCGCTCTGTTTAATCAGTATCGTCAATTCTATAAGCGAGAAGATGATTTAAACGGGGCTGAGGAATATATCAGGGAGAGACTGACTCGAGGTGATTCCGTTATGTATTTAGCGGATTACAATAGTGGGGGAACCCTGGTCACGGCTGGCTTTCTGCAGTTATATCCGTCCTTCTCATCGCTATCGATGTCCAGGTTGTGGATCTTGAATGATCTATACGTGGATTCCGAATATCGCGGACTTGGTATCGGAAGGAAACTGCTCCATCAAGCCCAAGCGCACGCCCTTCAGACCGGAGCTAAGGGGCTGACTCTGTCCACGCAGCTTCATAACGTGACTGCTCAGCAATTGTATGCATCCGCAGGGTATGTGCAGGATGAAGAATTTGCGTATTATTATTTGGATTTATCATAGCGAAAGGTCATCAATAACAAACAAAGACGATACTCCAGAAGGAGCTATCGTCTTTGTTTGTTATTAATATATCGAGCGTATTTTGCGGAAAACCTCAACCCGGGCAATTTTAAGTTCCCACATCTGGTCGAGCAGCTTCCGCTGTTTATCTTTATCATCCGTTGCTTTCAGTTCATTGTACAGGGTAAACATGCGGTCATTGATTTGGTTCATGCATTGCCACAGCTCATGTTCCGTACATTCCTCCGACTTCACTTGTTTCTCGCCCTGAGGTTCCTGCATGTGGCGAAGTGTACGAACAATGTCCGCTTGCCACTTCCGATCTTCCAAGCGTATAGCCAAACTGAGAAGATCCAGATAATCATCGAGGGTCAGTGATGTCGGTTCTTTATCGCATGGATCCAAGTTGAAAGCCCCCTTAGCAAACTCCTAATTATCTTTATACCAAGTATTATACTTGGAATTATGAGTTTTTCAAGAGAAAAAATAACGAGTATATTGTTACTCAACTTTCGCACCCGGAATATTGACTCAAACCCTTGAGGGCGCAAGAAGAATTCAATATATTTACTCGCCGGTGAGGGGGATGTTTTGAGAGAACATATATCAGATCATGCATGGTCAATTTGTTGAGAAGTTGGTAAGATGAGGATATTACATATATAGGTTGTTTGATATTAATCGCAAAAAACATAACAACCAGGTTCTTCTTTAAAACGTTCTTGGAGGTTGACAGTGAGTAAAGCAATGATGGAAAACGAGGGGAATGGACTGCGCCGCAATTATAGATTGTACAGCAGGGAGTCAGGATCGTCACTGACTTACCGGGTTCGCAGTAAGATTTCTGCAAGCGAACTGGCCATCGTATACGCGGTCAGATGCGAAGAGAAGGATATGAAGTTCGTGATCAAGGAGTTCTTCCCTAAATCGTTAGTACGTAGAGGGAAAGATGGCAGCTCTGTACGCCGGTTATCGGGAGTGCCGGATGATAAGTATGAAGCTTTAAGGAATGCATTTATTAATGAAGGAAAGATTTTGAAGGACTGTGAGCATCCCGGTATTGTCCGCTTTATGGGTCAATTTGAACAAAATGAGACCGTCTATATTGTTATGGAGTTTATAGAAGGGGTTACATTGGCAGAAATGATTGAGGGACGTCCAGATAGAGTTGAGCCCGGCTTTCTGTACAAGACGATGCTTCCCTTGATTGAGACGCTGGAACATCTGCATAAGCAAGGAATCATTCATCGTGACTTAAAGCCGGGCAATATTATCATTGATCACCAGAGGCGCGCGAAGCTGCTCGATTTCGGTTCAGCCATTCGTTTTGACGGCAGCGGCGGCTACCCGATTCTGACAACAGCCGGGTATTCGCCACTCGAGCTTTATTCCGAACAATCTCGTCAAGGGCCGGTAAGCGATATATACAGCTTGGCTGCATTGTTGTATTATTGCTGCCGCGGCACGGCGCCCACAGATGTTCGCAAGCGATTGTTCGATGATCGGCTGGAGCCGATGGGCACGGGGTTGAAGCGCCGTTGGCCGTTTCTGTCCCGAGCCATCCGACGCGGCTTGATCGTTGAGCCGGACAAACGCTGTTCTTCTCTTAAATGGTTCAAGGCTGCGATTACGATGGAATATGTGACTAGCCCGTCTGCTCGCCGGTGGATCCGTTCCGGATAAAAATATTTGTAGCCGGCTTAATGGCCTTGTAACGCAGCTCGATTTCAGTTATACCGTCCTCGAATGTAATGTACAATTTGTCATTATATTCGAGGATTTCTTTTTTATTCATCGGCAGCGGCGTACGGTTGCGAACAAGTGAACAACGTGATGTGTTCTTTACGATCAGCTTGCCGTCTTTACCTGGGGTAAAGACAATTTGTTGCGCTTCAGGAAGCGGCTCATGTACATCAAGGCTCACGAACAGCTCCAGCAGACTTACCTTACGTCCCCCAAAAGAGGTGAGCGGCCATGATTTGACCGGCACTTCACTGCCGCTGGCCGTTGCCAGAAAATATCCTTCCAGCTTGCCGGCAAAGCCCGGCTTCGGACGCAGCCACATAAATAAACCGGCGGCAATGGCAAGAAGAACAATTCCTCCGGCGATAGACCATTTAAGCACCGTGTATTTCGATTTGACGTTAACGGTTAATATCGCCGTAGCCGAGCCGCCTTCCGAATCGGCAGCAGTTACCGTAATTTGGGTCTGCCCCGTTTGAAGCGGAGACAAAAGCAGTTCCCCGTTCTTAAGCTCAGGGGTCAGCATTTTATTTGGCTTGTGGCCGCTGTTCATGGTGTAAGTTAAATCATCCCCGTTCTCATCAAGGAATAAATCGTTCATGTCCAGTACGACTTGACCATCTTCTTTGATGACCTCTAGTTGTTCTCTGCCGTGGACGGAGGGCGCTATATTCACAATATTCTGATCTTGGACGATACTGTGCCGATAGAAGCTCGGACCATCCATTTTTACCTGCCATGTGTATTTACCTGAGGTGGAAAAGATGTATTCCGCATAAAAGCGTGTGCCCTCGTTCTTCATATCTACAACAACTTCCTTATTCGTCTCCAGATTCGTCACGACAAGCTGTCCTTGCAGAGACTGATACACTTCCTGCTCCATTAATTGCTCATTTGTAGCCGGATGGATGAGATAAGCCTCGATACCCGTAGGCTGACCCTTGATGGCGGCTTTGCTCGTGATTGCCGCTTTGGCTTCCAGCTCATAGCTTCCGAGCAAATTTATTTTTACAAGATCCCCTGATGTGCCCCTAAATTTAAGCTTGGCCGTGCCTTTCTTGGGCTGAGATACCTTGATCAGCGTGTAGCTCCCTGACTTGAACATACGTATATTCTCTGAGCTGTAGAAAAGCTGCGTCTCCTTGAGTGGATGCTCGGAAAGCAAAATAATGTTGGCTTCTCCCATACTTGAATTGGGAATGTCGACTTGTACCTCTTGCAGCTGCCCCGTCGCCGTAACGCCAGCTACCGGAAGCAGCACGGATCTCATTTGCGTCGCGAATATCCGGTTGAAAATTTCAGGCAAATCGTCAGCACTGCTGGTCATATATGAGGCGCCGCCAGTTTCATTCGCGATGCGCTCCAATTCCTCAGGATTGACGGTGCCGTCGTGGTTCAGTCCGATCGTGTAGATCGGGTATCCATCCTTCTTCGCTTTTGAAATAGCTTTGTCTACGTCCTTAGCTGAATCGGCAGCAGTTCGTTGAGACCGGGAAGCTGGCCCAAAATCTGTTTCTCCGTCAGAAAGAAGAATGACGAACGGCTTACGTCCACTGCCCTCTCCTTCAGACGACTTGGATGAGATCAAGTTCCCGCCTGTGTTTAGTCCTAATCCTAAATCGGTATATCCGCTTCTGCGGAGTCCGGCTATTTTTTGTTTGAGCTCTGTCTTATTAGCCGCTACCGAAATGGAGGTTAGCGGTTTGGAATCCACAATTTGATGATTGTAGGCTACAAAGCCGATTCTCGTCCGGCTCGCTTCACTCATGTCCATGAACATATGAATCACTTCGTTCGCCATTTTGTTAGGGTCAGCATGATTCATAGAATAGCTTGTATCCAGAACAAAGACCGCATCAAAAGCATCGGTGTGATTTTTTTGTAAGGAATTTGCAGAAACAGGGAATGGATTGTGAAAATTTGTCGTAAAAAACATGAAAACAAAAATCAGGATAAAAGTCCTAGTGAATAAAAAAGTGCCTGGAGTCTGTTTTTGCCTTTTTTTCTTCATTTACCGATACCCGCCTTATGTACTATATAGTATTGGAATAGAGCGGAAATAGTCGCTCAAATATGTATATTCAAACTTATATCGGAATTGGGCCTTGTTTATTGTATATTATTCCAAAAAATAGGTCTTTGATTGGATATATTTTCCTCATGTGAATGAATGAAAGGTTCTTAAGTCCCTATATTCATCATCAATTCAAGATATTGACAATTGATAGGAGCGATGTTTAATATTACCCTCGAGACCCGGGTACAGTGAAACTCGTCCCGGTCATACGACCCAGGTATCCCGTACAATAGTCGGATATCGTCGAAAAAATAAGTAGTGCAAGCGTCCGGCATGGGAAAGAATCCGGGGTCTTCATCAGGCCGGCTGCGCTTTTTAGAAACGGGAGGAGGAATAACGACAATGGATATTATCAATCAGACCAATCGAACGATGCTGTTCGAAGAGATCAATCCCGAGAAGCTGGACCTGATCACCATTGTGGGCGATGTTAAAGGCATTGATAGTCTGAGCGACGACAAAATCAAGGAGATCAATAGCCAGCTTTTAGTGCGAAACTTCGATGAATTTTTGGACAAGTTCTCGCCGACGGTGTACTCATTTTTCAATGCGGCTAACCAAAAAGTCGTCTACATGCTGAAGAAGCCCGATGGAATCGCCGAGGAGGCGATTTCCGAAATCCGGATTGATCAACACAATGATTTCTTGAAAATGCTGTTCACACTGATCGACACGAAACGCAGCCAGGGAATGACGAACGTCGATTTCAAGTTTGAGCATTTGCTCGACATGATTTCGCCGAAGAAGGTCATGGATGACATTCGTCAGGTTCGTAAGGAAATCCATTACATGTACGGACAATACGAGAAGCTGGATGACGAGGATCCGAAAAAGCTGGATATGGGCGACAAACTGAACGCGATGTTCGAAGAGGCGAGTGCCAATTACAACAACGTGATGGCTATGCTTCCACTGGCGATCGAGGATATTAAGACGCGTCTGCTGCTCGGCAGCTCCAACGAGGAAAGCGATTCCGAAGCGGTGCAAATCGGGATGCTGACGATCGGGGAGAGCGGGGAGTTAAAAATCATCGAGGCTCCGAAGGGGGACAGCACGGAACTCGTGCTGCTGGACGAGAACAGCTCCAATGGTTTGGCAGTTGTCTTCGAAGACGATTACAACTCCATCACGGAAACTCCATCCGGTTATGTTAAGGATTTGGTTGTACGAACCTTTAGTCCGCTGCCGGCGGTAAGCACGGAAGTGAATCTTGAGACAGAGGTACAGAACTACAACACGTATTTGGAATTCTACAAAACGGCCAAGGATGATTTTGTCAAAACCGTGAAGCCGCTGGTGGAGAAAATTCTCGGCGTCAAAATGTTTTTTGATCAATATGCCGTCAAGAACAAAGGGATGGCACCTTCGCTGCTCGTGACGAATACGAAGCTGGACATGATCGTGAAAAGCGCCAATATCCCTCGTTTGGAGACTTATTTGAACACGGTCAACTCCAAGAATGATTTCTCGGATACGATCTGGTTCGGCATCGTCCCTTCCGTAGAGCTGGAGAGTGCCGGCAAGGTGAAGGTAACCCGCGAGCGCTTCAAGGGTAACGAGAAAATTGCCAAGCAGGACGGCAACACCATGGAATCCTTGTCGATGCTCATGCAGGTTGTCAAAGACTTCAAGGTGCAAATCTTCTTCAGCTTCGAATCGGGAGAAGAGACGACGTTCAACAATATGGCTACTGCAGGAATCGATAAATACATCGATAAATGCACGCCGCTCCTCCGTAAAGAGTACAGTGAATATGCAATTCCATGTATTCCGAACTTTACGGTCATTCCGAAGGAAAAGTCGGGCGTAATCATCGATAGCCGCATGGTTCAGACCGAGAATGGAGCCCAGCTCTCCAAGGAAAAGGAAGACATACTCAAGCTCTGGATCGAGGGTGTTTATGTTGGGGCCTCGTATGTGGCTGCGGGTATCGTCTCAGCCTATCAATGTCCGGAGTACTTGAAGGAATCCTTCAAGAACACGAGCAAAGAGTTCCCTGGCGTTCGTTTTGACATTGAAGCTGGCGAGAACAGCCTGCGGGCGGTCACGACGATGGCGAAGGAAATTACCGGATTTACGAATACGATCAAGGATTCGATTAACCGGAAGAACTTCGGCTTTATTTTCTCCTCGGAGAACGCTCAGCTGCAAGGCAAGGATATCCGCCGGATTACGGTGTACAAGGCGAGAAGCCTAGCTGCGTCGGAGGACGGGTTCGATTCCATTTACAAAACACTGGTCAGCACATACATAGAGCGGATTCTTCGCTTCCAGACGGCCGACTTCAAGCATGAGAACATCATTAAATTTTTCAGTAACAATCCGAGCAGCCAGAAGAGCATGTGGCTGGCCAAGCGCGGTTTCATAAATTCAATTATTCATGACGGCGATGACATGAATTATGTGATCGACGAGAAGAACAACCTGTGTCACATTGATCTGATCTATAACGGCAATGTGAAGAATTTGGAAGTTATGATTACCAAAGGCACCAGTCCAGTCAAAGCCTAAGAGGGGAAATTCAAAAAACAACTTTTGATCACGAAGCGGGAACTGAGGGAATACTCGGCATCGAATATTGAATTCAGCCGAAACTTCCGGTGCTCACGTAGGTTTTGCCTACGCTCCGCTCCTCAGTCCCTAGCTTCATTCAACCTTCTCGGTGCTGAAGCATCAACTTAATCTGTATGTGGGAGACGATCCTTCAACGGTTCGTCTCGTTACATAAATTTTGGGCAAGAACATCTGCCCGAACAAATAATTTCACTTATGCTAAGGAGGATTTACGTATGGGATTCAGATTGAAGGTAGAAGGAGCCGAAACGATCGAGCTCGGATTGGACAACATTCAGAAAGTGGTTTATGACACGGATACACCGGATGATTCAAATGCTAGATCAACTGATGTTGGTTCCACATTGAAAATCAGCGGTAAAATCATCACTGCCACGGACGGTGACAAAGCGGATGACACGCTGAAGCTGGCGCTGTGGTCTTTGGTTCCTGCAGAAAAGGCGGATTGCTACCGTAAGCTGACGCTTGAAGTGATCGCAGCGGATCAAGTGGTTCGGGAAATTACATTCCCTAACGCTTTTGTGGTGGATTACAAAGAAACATTCGGCGACACCGAAGGTGTAGGTACTTTCGAGCTGTACGTGAAGCAGAAGAAAGACAAAACCGAGTTGGCTAAGCTTAACGGCGGTTACGACGCAAGCAATTAATTCATTGCACTCATAGTACCAGGGCAGCAAGTAATCTCAAGGGGCCAGGCCCCTTGAGATTTACTATACCTTGTGCGAACGCCCACTTGAGATAAGAAAGGCTGCAGTAGTGACAACCTGCCGACAGTGGGAAAAAGCACGAAAGAAAGTCAGGTGCTCTTTGATCAGGCCGATAAAGGCATAAGCGAAAGCGGGGAAATCGCGTTGAATGGTACCGATTACTACACAGAGCTCGGAGTTTCTAGGCAGTCCACGACAGCCGAGGTTCGACAAGCTTATCGCAGGCTGGCCAAGCGTTATCATCCGGACGTCAATCCCGGGAATGCAGAAGCGGAAGCCAAGTTTAAGCTGATTGTCGAGGCTTACGAGACCTTAAGCGATGAGCAGCTTCGTGCAGCTTACGACGAGAGGCAGACTAGTGCCAATCCATCCTCAGGGCAGCAAAATGGCAGGTCGCAGGCAGGACAGGGCGGACGGAAATCGTCTGGCACATCGTCGGCGAAGGTGGAGTCGGAAGGCTTTGATCCGGCTGAGATACACAAGCAATTTGAGCAGTTTTTTGGCATGTCGTCGCCCAAGGGGCGGTCAGATTCGCAGGATAAGGAAGCAAACGATAAGAATCCGCTGGATACTTCAGCGATGTTCAATCAATTTTTTGGCTATAAAAAATAACCGATATTGCCTACATACATTGACGGGGGGAGCGACTTGAAGCCGGAGAACCACAAATGGATTACACTTATTGATCTGTTGATATACGGAATATTAGCCGGTATGGTGCTGTATGCCCTGCTCCGTCCTTTGCATTATACATTGCAAATGTCCATCGTCGCGGCATCGGCCGTGATTGCAGGCGTGTTGATTTGGACCAGTGGTCGTTCCAACGATAAACCACAGGTAGCGAGGGAAGCTGTCGTGAAGATCGTGCTGCTCGATGATGACGGAGAGCGCGTGAAGGAATGGTACGTCAAGGGAGAAACCTCAGTCCTGATCGGAAAAAACACGCAGCGCGGCGAGGTTGACATAGATTTGTCGGACTGCGAGTATGCGTCGCTTGTCAGTTCCGAGCATGCTGTCCTGAATCGCGTTGGCGATCAGTGGTTCATTGAAGATGCGGATTCCCACAGCGGGACAGGCATCCGCAAAGCAGGACGCAGCGAGGCGAATCGGCTTGTTGTCGAAGAGCCTGTAGAGATTGGTACAGGGGATATGATCTTTATTGCTAATACGCGGTTGTTAGTGAAATAACGGAGAACACACTTACCTACAAATGGGGGATTGAATCGAAGATGAGCTTGACGAGATGCCTGAATGGACACATGTTCAGTACGAGAAAGCATGGCAACACTTGTCCATATTGCAATACGACGCTAGAGCAGCCTTCGCGGAACGAATCACGCAGACCCCAGGTCGCGGAGGATATGGAAGAGAAGACGATGCCTTATCTGGGGGAGACGACGGGAATTCAGCCGGTAACCGGCTGGTTGGTATGTGTCGAGGGCCCGCAGATGGGACAGGATTACCGTATTATGGCTGAGAAAAATTTCATCGGCCGCGCGGAGGAAATGCAGATTCGGCTTATCGGGGATAACGCGGTGTCCAGACGCAATCATGCCGTGATCGTCTACGATCCGAAGAAGCGAAATTTTTATTTGCTGCCGGGCGATGCCTCAGGGCTTGCTTATCACAACAACGAAGCGGTATACACGCCGGCTGAGCTTAACGCCTATGATTTAATCCAGCTCGGGCGCAGTAAATTTGTATTCGTGCCTTTATGCGGACCCCATTTTGAGTGGGATAACAGTTAAGAACGGATGGTAACGATGGAGGATTTGAGTTTTTTCGAATCGTACGGAATCGTTGCGGCTGCACTGATCACCGTCGCCGTATTGCTTGTTATGCGGCAAAAGCTGCGTACGAGCCCCGCTGTAGAAACTACGCCCGAGAATAGCGAACTTCTGTATATTCCAGACATTATTGAAACGAACAAAATTGGGAATGCCCAGACGATCGGCAAGCGGGAAGAGCAGGATGATTACTTCTCAAGCTCGACAACGAAAATCGGTACGATGGCTGTGATAGCCGACGGCATTAGCGGGTTGTCGCATGGACGAATGGCTAGTACGCTGGCCGTTACGGTGTTCTCGAGAGAGTACTTAAAGGTGGACGATCTGGCGGATATTCCCGAGTATTTTCACAAAGCGGCACTGATCAGCAACCGGGCAATCCTGGAGCAGCTTGGCGGGGAAACCGGAGGAACGACGCTCGTCGTGGGCATCGTGTCCGGAGGATTACTGCATTGGGCTGCGGTTGGAGACAGCATGATTATTCTGTTTAGGGATGGCGAATTTATTCCGATCAATTCCAAGCATACCCTGGAGACGGTGCTGGAGGAAAAGTATCTATCCGGCGAAATCAGCAAGGAGGAAGCCAAGGAGAATCCGAATCGCAACCAGTTGGTTAACTATTTGGGATATGGCGGTTTTAAAAGCATGGAGGTTGGCGATCCGGTATCCTTGCAAGCAAATGACACGATCATTCTGTGCAGTGACGGGGTTTATGATGCGCTGACCGAGGTAGAGATGGAGCAGATATTGATGCGGGGCTTGCCGCCGCAGGATGCCGCGGAAGAGATGATCAGCTTGATTGAGCGCAAGAGTTACAAGCATCAGGACAATGCAACGGTCATTATTTTGCAAATGGATTAACACATCATTATTCTCGCAGCAGGTCGGGGGAAACGGAGGAACACATGAGAAAGGAGAACAGCGATTTCAAGACCGCATTTGTCTCCGAAGCGGGTTCGTATATCGACAACAGAGATTATTTTGCCTTCGTGGAGCTTGAGGACATGGCTTGCTACGTTATTGCGGATGGTCTCGATACGGATCGAGAGGCACATAGCGCAAAAATGGCAGTCAGTGTCATCCTGGAGAATTTTATGGAGAAGCCATCCTTGTCACGGAGAAAAATCCGGCAGGATTTGGAGACAGCTCATGAGTGGTTGAAGTTTGAAAGCCGCAGAGTCCGGCTTAAAGCCAGCGTGCTCGTTGTCGTGACGAATTATACGCGGATGGTGTGGGCGACCTGTGGCCATGCGCGATTATACCATTTTCGCGGCGGTCGGCTGAATTTGCGTTCCAAAGATCAGAGCCTGGCGCAGTTGCTTCTGGAGGACGGAAGGGTGTCCGAGGAAGGATTTTCCGGCCATGAGGAGCGAGGAAATTTGTTGAGTTATATGGGGCGGCCAGATCGTTTTGAACCCTATATTTCAAATAAAACTCCGCTTTCGGATGGAGATGTGCTTCTTCTGTGCACACCGGGAATTTGGGAAGAGGTCGAGCTGCCGGAAATGCTCGATGCACTGGCGGAATCGAGTGATCCCGACAGCTTGACGGATACGCTGGAGGACATTGTCCTCAGCAAGCAGCAGCAGACGGTGAACAATTATACTGCAGCCGCTGTTTACGCTAACAAGACGTTTACCGAGAAGCCCAAAAACCGGAAGAAATGGATCATACGCATCGCAATACTGCTGCTCACCATGGTGATCGCCGGGGGAGGCATCTGGTATGCGAAGGCTAGACAGGCGGCAAAATTGGCCGAGACGGTCGTGCAGATGACCGAGTTTGAGCAGGAGGGTGACGAATACGCATCCGCCAGCGATTACCCGAAGGCGCTTAAGGCTTACAGTGAAGCGAAGAACGCGGCCAGCAAGCTGAAGGACAAGCTGCATTTCCAACTGCTTCGCAACAAACAGCGCGTGGCCCAAGCCATGACGGATGGGGACGAATACGTGAAGGACGGCAGCTTCGATATGGCACTGGACAGTTATACAAAAGCGCTGGGTGAGGCGGAGAAGTACAAGCCGTTCAAAGTAGAGGATATTCAGGCTCGAATCGAGCGAAGTGAGGCGGTCGCCAAGCTGACGGAAGTCATAAAGGAAGGCGATATCCACTTCCAGAATCAGGATTACACCAGCGCGCTGGAGACGTACAAGAAGGCGTACAGGGCAGCGATTGAAGCGAATTATCCGAGCGGTCAGAAGCAGTTGGAGACGAAGATGGAAGAGACCGAGGGGAAAATCAATACCATTTATCGGGAGACCAAAACGCTTAAGGCCGACAATTTGGAGAAAAAAGGCGACCGTGCGCTAGCCGCACTGGATTATAACGCCGCCATTGAGGCTTATTCGCTGGCACAAGAAATTTACCAGGAGATCGACAAACTGGAGCGGGTGTTGGCGATGGAGCGGAAAATTGCCAAGGCCGACGAGAAGCGCAATCCCATCGTGCCTGCGGCGGGGCAATTGGATTCGTCTTCGCTCCCGGATGGAGGGATGCCCGTTTCGGGCATGTCCGGGATGAACGATTGGAATGAAATGAACGGACAGAATGGCTCAAGTGGAAATAACGGATCGTACGGGAGCAATGGATCCGGCGGGACTTCCGAGTGGAGCGGTGCTTCAGAATCAAACGTGGACCGAGCCACTAGAATTGAAGGAAGCGAGGATCAAGCTTCAGGAGGCACGTCTTCGCCTGATGGATCAACTTCATCAGGACCAAGTTCGGTGAATCAGGGTACTACCGCTGGATCTGAGGAGGCAGGAGCAAGCCCAGCAAGTTCTACGAGCGACAGGCAGGATCGGTCAGCTGCGCCGGAAGGAGGCGGGGGATCATGAAGGATATCGTGATGGATCGGCTTAGTAAAATGGAGGATTTGCAGCAGCGCCGGGTGCTTCGCAATCTGATGAGCGGCGTGTTCCTCGGCCTGGTTGAATACCAGGAGGAGCTGAACCGCCAGATTGAGCGGCGAGTATTCGAGGAGGTCGGCAATCAGGACAGCAAATACGATGTGTATGTGGGGATGTGCCGCCGTGAGGAATGGGATCCCCTGCACGAGTATTTGTTCCCGATGATTACAGAGGATACGGAGCCGCGCAGGATTGATCTGCATCATTTGGTTGCCCGTCTAAACGAAGGAGAGAAGCAGCCGTTATTCTCATTGTTTCTGGAATGCAAATATCCCATGATCCAGGAGCTGCTCTACAGTGACCGGACATTTCGCGGAGAGCTGGTTACGAATATGGGCCGTCATGTCATTCAAGTCAAGCTGGAGCGAAATACCGCATACATACGAGAAATCGAGAAGCTGTATCATGTTTTTCTAAGCAATGGCCTGCCTTGGAAAACGATCAATCATCCTTACGCTTACAAATTCGTGAACGTCGTATTGATCGGGGGGGACGTACAGCTGGCGGTAGAAGAGGAAGTTCAAGAGATCACCGTTCATCTGGAGGAATACGAAGCATATAAAAGAACGGATCTAGTTCCGCTCTGGAACATTCAGCGCCTAGAACTGAAAACGGGAGGATTCCCGGTTCCGGCGGCTGATCGCGTGAATTTCGAACATGTGCTGCCGCTGCGCAAAAGCGGGCTGCAGCATGGCTATCTGGTCGACACCAATGACGACAGCATTCGTTACATCAAGCGTTCGCCGGAAGAACTGACCGTTGTATCGACGCGCGATAAATCGGATTCCTGGCAGGTATTGATGGTGGTGGAGCCGGTTAGTACAGGCATGGGCAAGCTGAGTTACGCACTGATGTCGAACCGGCAGCGGGACGATTTCATCAGCAATTATGGCCGCAGTCAAGGACAGGTCGTTCGCTCCAAGGGCGAGATCGTGCGGATTATCCATTCTTTTGCCGTATCGGAATGGCTGGAGCTCGTGGATGTGGAGATTCGGCCCCCTTCCGCCAATAACGCGCTGACCTATGAGCTGAACCGGTTCATTACGGATGAGGTTCGGGTGGATAACGGAAAATGGCGGATGTGCCTGAAATTCATCTACCGGGAATCCGGCAAGGAGTTGGGCTATTTAGCCGAGGATATGATGAGCTTTTTGGTGTCCCAAGTCCAGATGTCATTCCCCGAATATCGTTGTGAAGGAGAATGGGCTTGAATTACATTTGGGATTTGCTCGTTCAGGCGCAGGAATCCGGAATTCATAAGCGGGATGTTACTTTCCTTCCGGCCAAGGTGTATTCGCCATACATGGAGCTTAGCTTAGAGGATTTAAATGCCGTTGCGGGCGAGCAGGTCGAGGTTGAGGTCAACCCGTTCTATCGATTCTCCGATGTGTTCCGCGATTTGCTGAACATCAACTTGATGGAAGATGAGGAGATCCGCCATACGTTGTTTGATATTCTGATTCATTTCCTGGCGGAGCTGGACTTCATGCAGGGCATGAATAAGCGGGAATATCACATACGATTCGTACTGCGAGATTTGGAAGCCGGGGCGTTCGGTGAACGGGTAAAGGAGCGGATCGGTCTGTTCGAGCGGGATGAACGGGAGTGGATCGCCTGCGCAATCCTCCGCATGTATGACACGGGAGAGACGCTGAACCTGCTTCGAAGCACGGTAAGCCGAATTTTTCGTCGCTCGACGATTTATGTCAACAGCGAGGAGAAGGATGAGATGCTGTTCTACATCGGTCAGAAGAAGACGGAGCTCGCCGGCCGGAAGCTGGAGCTGTTGATGGAGCTGTTCCTCCCGGTTCGCTACCGCACCGAGGTGTATTGGGATTGCCATGTGGGGATTATCGATGCCGCGGATACAATGATCCAGGATCGCATCGCCATGTATTAGAGAGAGGTAGTTTCTCAGTCCTGACTTCACTCAACCTTCTCGGTGCTGAAAATTCGACTTTTTGAACAGGTATTTTTTAAGGATGCCCCTAACCATTTTGGAGGAGGAATTGATCAAGCATGAAGGGCTATAAACTGTATACGGATTCCACCAGCCAACAGCGGATGCGCGGGAAGGTTCGATATACGCAGGATGAGCTTACGGAGATGACCACCTTCCAACTGCGGAATATTTGCTACCGGGAACGGCTCGTAGAGGGGCTTAGCCATCGGCTGGACCGGGAAGAAATGATCCGCGTCATCCTGAAGTACTTGGGCGCGGACGAAGAGATGTTCATCGGCCCTTTCTGCGAAGGCGGCTTCGAGCGCGTAAAGACGGTGATGAGCAAATACATGCAGGCATCGCTTCAAGGGGACGGGGGCATTCGTGTTCCGGCCCGCATCGTCATTTATCCAAACATCGCCATCGATAAAAGCGACGGCTATAAGGTGAAGGCCCCTGCGGTATTAGCGGAGTCCAATGTACTGCTCGTCAACGACCGGATGGAGCTCTGCGGCATTCTTCATTTGCGCAAAGAGGAGGGCGAGGCGGGCAGCTTTTATTTGGCAGCGGACAGCAGCATGGAATGGCAGCGCACGTCCAATCGCCAGTATAGCCTGTTGTTCCTCCGCAAGCGTGATTCGGAATACGTGTATAAGGCGTATTACCAGGCGCAGGCGCTACCGCCCGTTCAAATCCAATATTATAAAATTCCGCTGGCTGAGCTGGACATACGGGAGCTGCAAAAGACGGATGCCGTGCTGGCGATCGATTTCGGTACTTCCAATACGACGGCCGGCGCTTTTTTATACCACGGGTATGCGCAGTCTCCGAGCAGTCTTGATGTGTTAAACGGTCATATTCGATCCAATGAAGTGAATTTCGTGAAGTTTCCCGATCCGACGTACCGAAGAACGGAATGGCTCGAGGCGCTGCCTACCGCGGTCAGCGTAGCCGATTGCTCAGACCCGGCAGCGGTAAAATACCAGTTCGGCCATGAGGCGTTGTTGAATATCCGCCGCAGCAGCTACAGCAGTAGGGCCTCGGTATTTCAGGGGCTTAAACGCTGGGTGAACAGCTATAACCAGCCAGTCGAGATTATGGACAGCGAAGGAAATACGGCTTCCGTACTGCGGCGGGATATCATCCAGGCGTATTTGAAATACGTTATCCAGATGGCGGAGCATCAATTCAAATGCAAGTTCAAGAATCTGCATTTCTCGAGTCCCGTCAAGATGAAGGCTCCGTTCCTTAAAATGTTCGCCGAGATTTTGCCGGATTATCGAATTGAGCAGCAGGAGGCGCTGGATGAGGGGATGGCCGTACTGTACAACACAATTGCGGACGGCCTGGAACGGAATATATTCATGGAGGGGACGGAGTATAAAGCACTCGTGATCGACTGCGGGGGCGGAACGACGGATTTATCTTCCTGCCGCTTCCGCGTCGAGGACGGGCATATGTCCTACCGCATCGTAATGGATGCGACGTATGAGAATGGGGATACGCATTTTGGCGGCAACAACATTACATATCGCATTATGCAGTTTATGAAAATCATATTCGCGGATTATTACACAAGCGGGCGGCGCAGAGTGACGGATATCGATGATTTGATTGATATTCCGGCAAACGACTTGTTCCGCGAAGTGGATGAGAACGGCGTAGCCGCAGTGTATACCGAACTGGAGCGGCGTTATCGTGAGGCGGAGGCGATGATTCCGACCGCCTTTGCAATGTACGAGAATCGCTCGCGGGACGAGTATTACCGGGTTCGCGGCAATTTTTATTTCTTGTGGGAGATTGCCGAGGGTATGAAGGAACAGTTTTTCCGCAAGACCGGAATTCTGAGGAACCGCTTCGACGCAGAGGAGGACGACAGCCGGGATAACGATCTGCAGATCACGACGATGGAGCGATGGTTCCTGTCGGTGCTGCGGGGCGGTGAATTGAAGGATGAATATGAAATTCCGAATGTTGTGTTCAATATCAAGGAAATTACCCAGCTGATCAAAGGGGATATCTACGAGGTGCTGCGCAAATTTCTGGATGGATTCTACCAGGACGGCGTGCTGGGCGAGTATTCGATTATTAAGCTGACAGGGCAATCCTGCCGAATCGAGGTATTTCGCGAGGCGCTGAAGGAGTTTGTGCCAGGACGGAGTATCGAATTCCGGCAAAAACCCGTCGAAGGCCGTGTTCCCGAGCTGAAGCTGGCCTGCCTGCGCGGAGCGATCCGCTATCTGAACGCCCGGAAGGCCGGCGTCATCGAGACGAGCATTACGAATCATGCCGCTGTCATCCCGTATTCGGTTAGCGCATACACCCATGACCGCCGCGAGCTGGAGCTAATCTCCAGCCTGGAACGGACGAACCGGGTGCTGGGCTTCATCTCCCGGCCTTACCACACACAGGAAGTGGAGTTCCTCCTGCGGGGATCGGACGGCGTGCTGCGGCACAGCTATGTGTACCATAACCGGATCAAGGACTATGAGTCCGTGAAATATGAGGATATCCAGGCGGTCTATCAGGATAAAATTCCGCAGGACGATACCGACTCTATCGTGAACGGAGAGACGAAGTATTTCGTCTTTGCGGATGACAATCACTGGGGCTTTCACGTGCTGCCGATCGCCCGCCAGGACGAAGGGCTGCTGCTCGGACGCAAGGAGTTGTTCCCGTTCGAGAATGAGCGGTCGGAGCTGGACTTTTTTGACGGGATGAAGTAGGGAAGAGCGCTTCTGATCTTTACTTTCAATCCCGTCCTGCACCTGCACGGAGCTCATATGGAGGGACACCAACCTTGATCCGTCATCTGATCACACAGAACTTAACCGGGAGAGTCGCGTAAACGTCACAGCCGGAAGGAGGGGAAGGCAATGTTTAACCATATTGCACCGAAGTTCGAGAAGGGCCGGATCCTAAAGACGGCGATGCTGGAAAATCTGCGCGATTTCCCACGCGAATTTGTGGATGTCTATTTTCAGGAATATACGGACGGCATCATTACTGGTGCCCATGTTGAGGTCGGAGCAGATTCCTTGACCGTTCATCCTGGCATCGTCAAGCACCAAGGGCGTTTATATTTGCTGAACGATGCTGTGAGCACCAAGTACCACGCTACAGGGAGGGAGACCGCGCTGAAGGTTCGTTTCCATGCAGGCGAAGAAGACAGCGACTGGCAGACGTATCGCAGTGAGATCGTGATCGACGAACAGATGGAGGCGGGTGCCTCCGAGCTCGAGCTGTGCCGCTACAAGTTGAAGGAAGGCGCCCGGCTGCGGCAGGATTACCAGGGCTTCCGGGACCTGGCGACTGAATTTAATACCGTGAATGTTTTGCATGTCCGCTATGCGGCTTACGGCAAAAGCACCTTGTCCCCGGTTATCCTGCGCTGCTTCGCAGAGGAAATGATGCGTAAGGGAAGCAGCGATCCGCAGGACTTCATGTTTACGATGATGTGCATGAACGAGGGAACCCTCGCTCGGGACGTCATTTTGCACTATATGGCGAACCGTCTTGGCATGAGCAGCAGGGAGTACACCAACGTGGAGATCCACAAGTATCTGAGCCGTATCCTGGACGGTGTCCGGGGTGGTGGCGGTAAGATGGGCATGATCCCGGGCGGCGGCCAGCGGGTGATTGTGGATTAGGGGAGTTTAATGCAGTCAGCCTACAGATAGAGGAAAAGAAGCAAGCAAAGGAGATGAAGTATATGTCAAGCTTGATCGTTGCGTATGATACCTTGAAAATTGCTCCGTTTGAGATGAAGCTGCATGACGTGAAGCTGGTGAAGAAGATCAATGACCATGCGAGACTAACCTTCAGCGGTATTATTCCTGAAGAGATGGAAGAGCAATATATGATAATGGCCAACGAGCACACCCCCGTAGAACTGCTCTACTACGATCAAAGTGGGGCAAAAAAGACGCTGTTTCACGGTATGCTGCTCAAGTTGCACATTAAGGTAGATAGGGAAGTCTATTGGCTGGAGGCTGAGGCTGCGTCTCATACATATGCTATGGATATCAAGCTGGAGTACCGTGCTTTTCAGGACAAGTCGCAGCAGATTGAACAAGTGATGAAGCATATCGCCGCGCCTTATTCGAGAGCTTATATCGGTAATACGTTTTCCGAACAGCGAACTCTGAATGGATTCACATTGCAATATCAGGAGACAGACTGGCAGTTCCTAAAGCGTTTGGCATCTCGGTATCATGCTCCTCTTGTTCCCATTGCTTCGCGCGACAGCATTTGTTTCTATCTTGGCATCCCCGACCATAGCGACCGAGGGCAAATTGAGGCAACCCATTATCGGGTGTATAAAGACTTACTTGCTTTTAAAAATACGGGAGACCCAAAAGAGTCCGGCCTCAGTGAGCAGGATTTCATCTGCTATGAGATTGTACTGAATCAGGAATTGGAATTGGGAGACAGAGTCACATTCAAAAATCAGCAACTCCACGTGTTTGAAGTACTCACTGAAATGTCTCGTGGAGTTCTTACGCATACATATACGCTTGGCTTACCGAGAGCTGGATATCAAAGAAGAGTCAATAATACCAAAATTATCGGTGCCTCGATTCAAGGCAAAGTAGCCGTCGTGGTTCGCGATGAGGTCAAGGTGAAGCTGGAATACGATCAGGATTGGAACCAGCAAACTGCGTATTTGTTCCCTTATTCGACCATGTATGCCTCGGAGGATCAGACAGGGTGGTACGTCATGCCGGAGAAGGGCGATGATGTGCGTATTTATTTTCCAAGTGCAAATGAGGCAGAAGGCATCGCGCTCAGCAGTGTACGGAAGAAGCTTCCTCAGGATTCCGGAACAGGAGGAGGCGGACAGCAGCAGAGCGGAAGTCAGAATACTGGCGGCAGCCATACCACAACGACAGTGGTCAAGCAGGAAATGCTGCAGCCTGTTATTCACTATGATGCGGATATAAAAGAAGACTTGATGAGTAACCCGGATAGGAAATTCTTCCTGACGAAGACAGGCCAGAAAATCATGTTCGAGGAAGACAAGATTACGATCGTCGGGGCCCAGAACGGCGCATCGATAACGTTGACCAACGAAGGCACCATTATTTTAAACAGTAACAGTAAGATCAAGCTTCAGACTGGAAAGCAGATTGAAATGGTGTCTGATTCGATCCTGCTCCTTGGGAATCAAATCGATATGTCTACGAAGGAAGGCAAGGCTGGTATAACGATTGACCAAGGTCAGGTTAAGTTAAAAGGCGTTGAAATTCTAATGGATGAATAGTTTCTATTACGGGAGGTCGTAATGAATCGGATTGAAGCATGGGAGCAATTCACACAGGAAGCTTTGAAGTATAGAACGGAACAGATTAGAGCTTTGCATGATTTTTTTGGCCGGGAGAAGGATCGAATTGCCGCGGACCTCGTGCTGGTCATGGATGAATTCTTTCAGTATGCTATTCAATTGCAAAACCTCGATCTTATGAAAAAATGCTGCATTATTAAAATATCATTGCTGCGTACTCGACTTTTTGAGGGACATGCGGAGTATATGCTGGAAGTTTTCGATCATGAAACTTTAGGTAGTACAAAGATCTCACCTTATAGATATGAGGCAAAGTGGATTCATGATTATTTTAAGGCTTGGAGTCAAGCTTGTGAAAACAAACGGAAGGAATACATGGGGATTATTCAGCCGCAATCATTGGACTACTGGAGAAGGGAACAAGTGGATTCTTTTCACGTGTATATGGTTCATGCCGTCCGGCATGCTGTCGATCGCTTAATGACCCTACCCTCTTACCAGGAGCTTGCTAAAGACACGCAATTCGAAATTTGCGTAGGCGAGTACGGAGATATGGAAATAAGCGAATCTGTATACTGCTGCAACAGCCGACAAAAATCATCGACCGCCTGTAAACAGTGGTTAGATAAAAAGCTGGATCATGAATACGTCTATGAGCATATCGCGGATGTGGATATTTCTAATGGCAATTATGAGGGGATTCAACTCAACTTCACGAGACTTGAGAAGGTCAAACTTTTAGGTAGTCATCTGCAGGGCAGTTATTTATTAAGCAGCAAATTTGAAGCTTGTGACTGTTCGGAAGTTGACTTTTACGGCAGCGTTATGTTTGATGCTTCCTTCCGTGAATGCAACTTGGAGCGGGCCTGTTTTGACGAAATTACTGGCGGCCGGGACGTTATGAACGAAAACTATGGACTCATGTTTGGTATTCATGGCGTCCAGTTCCAAGGCGCTAATTTGAGAGCAGCGAGTTTTCAACATGCAGCCATAGCCGGTGATTTTAGAGGGGCGTTGCTGGAGGGAAGCGACTTTACCGGAGCAGATTTAACGGGAAGCACGATGTTAAGACGTGATCAATCTCTAGTCTCATTATCTGAGAGCCAGCGGCAATCTATCGTTTGGGTAGAGGAGTGAGCAGATTGGAATATTTTATCCTGGAGCAGGATCGCAGGCTAGGAAGCCTTGACGGTTTGATCACTTGTTCAGAGCAAATGAAGAAGGGCTATGATTTTGCCGAGGACGAGGAGTTTGTATATATCGATTCGCCAAAGGCATTGGAATATGGATGTATTTTGGAGAAGCCTGTTTTACTTGTGTCTGAGGACGTGTATCAAATTCTCAATCGGTACGGGCACGGATTAGTTCATAAGAAGGTCATCGTGATCGATATGGCGCGTAATGGCCAGGTGCATTATTATCTGCCCAATTTCGCGGAAGTACCTTGTACTGATCAGGAATACGCCAAGAAGAACGCTGAGGTTATAGAAAAACTGGATCTTTTTATGGTAGATGAAAAGCTTATTGAGGGTTTAAGCATGTTCAAGCTGAATGTTTACCGCAAATCCTACTTGGTTGTGCGACTTGATGTGGCGGAAGGGATGCTGCGGACTAGCCTGTATGGATTAAATGTAAGACGAATTCTTATTAATGGCAGGTGAATGAGAAGTGGATAAACTTTATACGAGCTTTCTAAAACAAAGCACCATAAGTGAAATAATGAATGCCCCATGGAGGGCGGAAAGCAAGCGGGAAACCTATGTTGCACGGGGAGCCTACATGTATTGTACGATGGGAACCCATGAAGAAGTATTGAATCAGCTTGAACCAAATGGCGTGTATATTAACGACAATAAGATGATGACCGTGAAGGACTGTGTGCCGTCAAGTTCGGAAGAAAAAACCTTTATGGGATTTCCTATTGAGGAACTTAAGGGTGAAATGAATGGAAACTTTTATTCTTTTGGCTTTTGCCGGAGCGCGCTAAATCCTATGAAAATTGCCCATGTGGCGACAGGAGATTCGGGACCAAGTTATATATACAATTATGATCCCGATACCAAAGTGCTGCCATACGGCGAAGAACATAAAATTTTTCCATGTGTTCCTAAATTGATGCCTCACTTACAGCCAACGCCAATGGGATATGCCATGGGCATGAATAATAGCAGCTTAACTTCTATAAGCGGAGTTCCTAATTTTGCAGCAATGATGGCGGGTTTAGCCAAACCATCGGATGGAGTAGAGTGGGATAACGGAAGTTCAAATGTCATGATCGATGGAGTCCCCGCTCTTACCACAAAATCATGCTTAACTTGTAAGTATGGGGGAAAGATTCAGCTCTTAACTAACGGAATGGAACCAACGCCTCCCGAATTTCTAGAAAGATAATGATCTTAAGGAAGGAGGCAGTTAAGATGAAAAGATGGCGTGACATAGACGGTTTTCAAATTGAATGGCCATATGAACTTTCAGCCGTTCGTAGCTTTCGAATTGTTCGCAAGTTTAATGATCATACCCGCTGTTATATTTCAACGACCATGTCGGAGGAACAAGCCGATATATGCTTAAGAAACGGTACATACCGAGATAGCTTGCTTATTCGTAAATCTGCCGAGCAGGGGAATGAGTACCTGTTCGCAGGGGGAATCTCCAATATCGATATTCAGATGGAAGATGGCATTCCCCATGTAACCATAGAAGGCCTGTCGCGAACCTATGAAATGGATCGCCATTTGGAGAGTCGTTCCTTTCAGAACAAGCACCTGACTTATACCGATTTGATTCGGCAGATTGCCAATCTGTATCCCGGAGGGGATGCTCAGAACGAAGCTACGCCCCCCGAAGCGACGATTGGTCAGCTCCTTGTTCAGTATGAAGAGACGAATTGGCAGTTTTTAAAGAGGCTGGCATCGCGGATCGGTACGGTAATCCTTCCTGATATCGTCATGGATTCGCCTCGGGTTTATTTTGGCGTACCTGATTTCTCTTGGGGGAAGGTTATCCGTTCCCATCATTATTCGATCATTAAAGATCGCGGGAACTTTCTTGATATTCAAGCGAATTCGGATGCGAGCTCAGACTTGGGGGAGTCTGACTTCGTCAGTTACCGGGTACATACGAACCAGTACTGCCAGGTGGGGGACAACGTTTCTTTTAAGGGACAGATGTGGGTGGTTACGGAATCCGTTATTACCTATGAGTCTGGTTTAATCTATTATGAATATGTATTGATGCAGCGTGCAGCACTTCGGCGTAAGGTAAGAACGAATCGTGCGCTTCAGGGAGTTGCCTTGGAAGGACGCGTTATAAAACGCGGCAACAACATGGTTAAGGTGCATTTGGATATTGATCACGATCATGACGAACGAGGAAATTGGTGGTTTCCGTACTCACCGGAAGGCAATAACATCTTTCACTGTATGCCGGAAAAAGGGGCGCGCATCAAGGTTTATTTTCCTGAAGGAACGGAGAAAAAGGCGATTGCTATCAACTCCGTGCGAGGCAGAAACGAAGAGATGAAATCGCGCACCGTCTTCCAGAAGCCGATGACAAAAGTATTCCATATGCCTGGAGCGGCGAAGATGGAACTTGGTGAAGACGGTGTATTATTCGAGAAGAATACCGTCAGTTTAACGCTGGATGGGAACGATATTTCATTAACCGCTACGGAATCCATTCTTGTAGTCGCATCTAATGAAATCGAGCTAGGCGGCCAAAATATGCCGGAGCATATCAAGCTCGTGGCTAACGAGACGATCACCTTCTTCACAAACACGGATCACTATATGGAAATCCGGCCGGAGTATGTAGGGATTAAAGGCAAAAAGGTGAATCTCGAAAAGGTCGAGATGGACTTTGTAGATATGCTTACGGACGAAGAGCTTGAGAAGTTGTATGTGGATCATGAATTAGAAGTAGCGAACAAAGAAAGAAAAGAAAATCGAAGATACATTAGCGGATTTTCTGTACCGGCTTATCATTGGACGGAAGAAGTTCGACAAAAAATTACAAACGATGCCATTGCTCGAGTACAAAATCCGAAAACGAAAGAGAGCGCTAAAGAATCATTAAAATCCCTAGGTGAAAATGAATTACAGAGGCGCTATAAAGAAAAGTTCATTCCACCCCCACCTAAGGCAAAGAGAAAGTCAGATAAGGAAAGAGCCCAAGAACAGCAAGAATATACGGAGTTCTATCAAAACTATGTAGATATACGAAGTGGCAAGAAGGCACCGCCTAAACAGTCAACCTCTCCATGGAAAGCTGTGAAGGATCAACTCCCCCTAAAGGAACTGAAGACTCATATCGAGAAACAGGCTAATCATAATGAGGCTTTACAGGGGCTTGTGAATGTAACAAAAGCATTATCTGGCTCGATAGAAAAATGGGGGGATCGTTGGGAGGAGCGAAGAGAGGAACATCAATTAAATGAGTTGATTCCGCAGGTACCGGATTATCTTAGCAAAATCCCGGACGAGGATATCTATTTTTCACGTTTCACCTTTGAGGAGCTCGTGGTTAAACAGCAAAAATTGATGACAGAACTCAACTTATTGTTTGGAGCCGTAGCTGTGGTAGGTGCCTTTTTCACCGCAGGTGGTTCGTTATATTTATTAGCCATAGCCAATGGAGTTTGGGGCGTCGCACAGATCGGTGTAAGTACCATGAAACTGCAGGATTTAAATGATGGGGTAGTATCCGACACAAGCTTCTTAGGGATTAATCAGGAAATGCTGGATGTGACAGGGGTAATTCTAGGGGCGGTGGATCTAAAGATACTCGCAAGTAGTCTGTTAAAAGGGGCCAAACGAGCTTATAATGCTAGATATGTTAAGAGCGTTAACGACATATCTCCACCAAAAACTAAACAATGGAGTGAAGCTCGGAGGAAGTTGGATGATCAACTTAGAAGAGCAACTGAAGAAGGCAAAACTTTATTGAATGATATAAGTGTAATAATTAATCCAAGAAACTATGAAGCAGTGCCAGTAGGCCAGCTTTCTACCGGAAATGGTACAATTGGAGGATTTAAACAACTTGTCCGTACTGGTGACGAGCCTCTCTTTATGTTCAGTAAAAGTGGGGGCTCTGGAGGAATAAGATTAACTGAACCATCACTGCCTAAGGGTGGAAAACTTACGGATAAAGAGATGGAGATGTTTACATCTAAGAATAAATCACCGGGACATGAGAAGGAATTTGAGTCAGCGAGATTATTAAGGGAGGAAGGTTATGATATAAAGATATTAGAAGAATTAAAGGAAGGAAATGGATTTGGTATAAAGGACAATGCCAATCCTGATTTTATAATAGAAGGTAGTGTCTTTGATTGTTATGCACCAGTAGGGGACAATCTCAAGAATACTGTAAATCAAATACAAAGTAAAACTAAATCCCAGGCAACAAGAATTATATTAAATTTAGATAATTATGAGGGAAGTATAGATGGACTAAAAGATATGATTTTAAGAAAAGCAAATCCTAAGGGTGATTTAAAATACCTAGATGAATTGCTGGTTATTAAAGACGAAACAATCATAAGATGGTTTTGGAGGGAAGGATAGATGGAATTATCATATTTTTTCTATACTTATTTTAAAACACGAGAAGAGACAGAGGACTTTTTACTTGAACAAGTAAAAAGTATAATTGATGATCATTTTACTCTTCGAGTTAGTAGACAAGAAGAGAGTGAAGAAGGTGAGGGAGATACACTGGACTTCACTTGTAACTATTTTGGAGTTAATACTAATCTACGTCTTGTTCAAGAAACATGTGAGGAGTTCAGCTTAAATCTAAATTTTGGAATGAGAATTATAATTTATCCTAGTGGGGAAACAAAGTTCATTGAATTTATGGGAAACTTACTTAAGGCTACTAATGGAAATGCTATATTGCTAGATGAAAATTATAATAAAGTTTTAGAAAGAAGACATCGCATTTTGAGTGTCAATAATTACTTTTTTAAGGGGGATTTTAGTAAGCTTGGAGTTCCCTATCTAGATGGAACTTATCAAAGGTTTCTACTACAAATAGATATTGATATTAAAAATGAGAGTATTATACAAATCATAAAACCAAAAGTGGTTGAGATAGCAAATAGATACATTGCAGATGGAGAAGGAAATGTGGTAGAAGATCCTGATTTTCCATCTCATTTTTCATATGTTTCTGATGATTTTAGAGTTGAAGTAGGTAAAGGACGAGAGAGTAATGTTGCTGTTGGTCAAATAGTAAATATGTCTGTTGGAGATATTTACTTTCCAGAGGATGATAGAGTAGTTGGAGTAATGCAATTCTTTAAGAAAGTTATAGAGAGTTTTAAAGGTGATTGCAAATTAAGTGTTACTAAAGGATACCTTACAGAGGATTATAAAAAAATAGTACTCATGAAGAGAGAAAAGGAGGTTATAACCCTAAATGAAAGCGCAGAAGAAACGACTATATTAAAAACCGTTGGTTTAGGCTAATTGTTATGGCACTGTAGAGAATTTGTGCCCCATTAATGTAACCATTGTAAAATTTAAAATATGTTAATAGGCTTATTCCACTTAATTTGGAATGAGCCTTTTGTTGTTGCGATCTAAAGAAGATACCTTTAGTTAAAACTTAGAGATAAAACTACGAATCAAGCAAAAAGGCTGCACTTATTGAGTTTTTGTTAATTCAAACACACAAGGATTTAAAACATTTAAATGAAATATTAGTCATTGAAGGTCGTCAAGTAATTAGATCGTACTGGAGGTATGAGTAAAATGGATTATTCGTTAAGTATTGGTTCTAATTTGCCCAAAGAAGAATTGGGGAAATTGCTCTACAATATCATAAGCGAAGTATTATTTGTAGAATTAATAAATTACGTGGCAGAAGTATGGGATAGGTCTTATACTGAGCGCGTAAGTGTCGGTTGCACATATTTTTCAATGAGCATTAATTTAGATGATGAGGATGACTATATAGAAAGTTATCGGAAGGCAAATTTCGAAGCGTTTGGTGTAGATACGAATGTTTTTATTAGTATTCAATTTAAAACGTATGCGTTTGATATCGGATGGTTAAAGTTCCTTGGAGTAATCGGGAAATTATTTCAGTTATACAATCTGGATTTGGTTGTTGAGGACCACACCACATATCCTCTATTAAAGAGAATTAAAGGACGTGTGCTTATAAATAGTAATTTAGATTATCGAACATGGTATATGACTAAAGAAAATCTAGAACTACTGAATTATCCTTATCAAGGAGAAGATTTTTTAAAAGATAGCGAGCACGAAAAGTAATTTTTTTTCTTAGTTAACAACAAATCTATTAATTAGTATTATGGAAATAAATAGTATATCATGTAGATTTGCGTAATTCATCCTATATTCTAATAGAAATCGTATAATGCAACCAACAAACTTTCAAAAGCTCATTCCAACTTAAATCCAATAATATTGCAGAGATCATTAATATGATCATTAAACTTGCACAACATGGATCCAGAAAAAATAAAAAAGCTAGCCATGTTCCGGCCGGCACGTATATTATGCCGAGTTGGACTGAGGAAGACAATCAAAAAATTAGGGACGATGCAGCGGCACGTTTTAGAGATCCGGCAATCAGAAATGATGCCAAAGAGTCGCTAAGAGGGCTAGGAAATAATGAGTTAAAGAAACGCTACCAAGAAAAGTTCATTCCACCCCCACCTAAGGCAAAGAGAAAGTCAGATAAGGAAAGAGCCCAAGAACAGCAAGAATATGCGGAGTTCTATCAAAACTATGTAGATATACGAAGTGGCAAGAAGGCGCCGCCTAAACAGTCAACCTCCCCATGGAAAGCTGTGAAGGATCAGCTACCGATAAAGGAACTGAAGGCTCATATCGAGAAACAGGCTAATCATAATGAGGCTTTACAGGGGCTTGTGAATGTATCCAAAGCATTATCGGGTTCGATAGGAAAATGGGGGGATCGTTGGGAGGAGCGAAGAGAGGAACATCAATTAAATGAGTTGATTCCGCAGGTACCGGATTATCTTAGCAAAATCCCGGACGAGGGGATCTATTTTTCACGTTTCACCTTTGAGGAGCTCGTGGTTAAACAGCAAAAATTGATGACAGAACTCAATTTATTG
The DNA here is from genome assembly GCF_037976825.1 of Paenibacillus sp. FSL K6-1330. Classification (NCBI taxonomy): domain Bacteria; kingdom Bacillati; phylum Bacillota; class Bacilli; order Caryophanales; family Paenibacillaceae; genus Paenibacillus; species Paenibacillus sp. FSL K6-1330. Next base: position 6,000,906 of record NZ_CP150269.1, on the reverse strand, counting down.
TTTGGAGTCGTAGCTTTCGTAGGTGCTTTTTTCACCGCAGGAGGTTCGTTATATTTATTAGCTGCAGTCAACGGAGTTTGGGGCGTCGCACAGATCGGTGTAAGTACCATGAAACTGCGGGATTTAAATGATGGGGAAGTATCTGACACAAGCTTCTTCGGGATTAATCAGGAAATGCTGGATGTGACCGGGTTAATGCTAGGAGCGGTGGATCTAGCGATACTTGGGAAAACGTTGCTTAAAGGGGGAAAACGAGTTGCAAATGCTAAGAACATGAATGCGGTACAGGAACTGGCTCAGCAGAAACCTCCTATAAAGGGGGCGGGGGATTCTCCTAAGACACCTAGAACAGGACCGGAATGGGATGAGTATTTCCGATCAAAATATGGTGATGAGAATGTGGACTGGAAAACTAGCTCAGAGTACAAACTATATGGTGACAAGTATATTCCTTATACACCTAAAATCAGGCCAAATGCTATCATTACAAAGCCTTCGTTACCTAAAGGCGGGAAACCGGAAGGAAATTATGCGAAAATTCCACCAAAAGGGGACAGGGGATTAGAAAGACAAAATGAAGCTGCTGATGTGCTCTCAGAACAAGGGTATCGTACTGTAATGCTTGATGAACTTCCAAATGGAAATGCTTTTGATGGAAATGGCTATGGTATTAATCCTGATAAAAGTCCAGACTTCATAATAGAGGGGCAAGTGTTTGATTGTTATGCTCCTGATTCAACTAATCTATCGAACATTCTTAAAATGCTCAGAGATAAAACTACGAATCAAGCAAGAAGAATAGTGTTAAATTTGAATGATTATCCTATAGAAAAAAGAGCTGAACTTATTGAGTTTTTATTAAGTCAAGCTCACAAGGATTTAAAACATTTAAATGAACTATTAGTCATCGAAGGTCGTCAAGTAACTAGAGCGTACTGGAGGTATGAGTAAAATGGATTATTCGTTAAGTATTGGTTCTAATTTGCCTAAAAAAGAATTGGGGAAATTGCTCTACAATATGTTATGCGAAGTATTATTTATAGAATTAATTAATTATGAGGCAGAGGTATGGGATCGAACTGGTACTCAATACGTAAGTGTTGGCTGCACATATTTTTCAATGAGCATTGAATTAGATGATGAGGATGACTATATAGAACGTTATAGGAAGGCAAACCTCGAAGCGTATGGTGTGGATACGAATGTTTTTATTAGTATTCAATTTATAACGAGTACGTTTGATATCGGATGGTTAAAACTACTCGAAGTAATTGGAAAATTATTGCGGTTAAATAATCTGGATTTGGTTGTTGAGGATCACACCACGTATCCTCTATTGAAAAGAGCTAAAGGGCGTTTGTTTATTAATAGTAATTTAGATTATCGAACATGGTATATGACTAAGGAAAATCTAGAACTACTGAATTATCCTTATCAAGAAGAAGATTTTTTAAAAGATAGCGAGCACGAAAAGTAATTTCTTTTTCTTAGTTAACAACAAATCTATCAATTACTATTATAGAAATTAATAGTATAACCTGTAGGTTTGTGAAAATGCGTCCTATATTCTAATAGAAATCGTATAATGCAACCAAAAACAAACTAAAAAAACAAACTAAACACTAAAAAATCAGAAACACTTAATAAACTTTCAAAAGTTCATTCCAACTAAAATTCAATACTATTGCTGAGCTTATTAACAGCTTATTTCTACTTGATTGTTAGGTAGGAATGAGCTTTTTTATTATTTCTGGATCCATGTTGTGCAAGTTTAATGATCATACCCGTTGTTATATTTCAACGACCATGTCAGAGGAACAAGCCGATATATGCTTAAGAAATGGTACATACCGAGATAGCTTGCTTATACGTAAATCTACCGAGCAGGGGAATGAGTACCTGTTCGCAGGTGGAATCTCCAATATCGATATTCAGATGGAAGATGGTATTCCCCATGTAACCATAGAAGGCCTGTCGCGAACCTATGAAATGGATCGGCATTTAGAGAGTCGTTCCTTTCAGAACAAGTCCCTGACTTATACCGATTTGATTCGGCAGATTGCCAATTTGTATCCCGGAGGGGATGCCCAGAACGAAGCTACGCCCCCCGAAGCGACAATTGGTCAGCTCCTTGTTCAGTATGAAGAGACGAATTGGCAGTTTTTAAAGAGGCTGGCATCACGGATCGGTACGGTCATCCTTCCTGATATCGTCATGGATGCGCCTCGGGTTTATTTTGGCGTACCTGATTTCTCATGGGGGAAGGTTATCCGATCCCATTATTATTCGATCATTAAAGATCGGGGGAACTTTCTTGATATACAAGCGAATTCGGATGTGAGCTCAGACTTGGGGGAGTCTGACTTCGTCAGTTACCGGGTACATACGAATCAGTACTGCCAGGTGGGGGACAACGTTTCTTTTAAGGGACAGATGTGGGTAGTTACGGAATCCGTTATTACTTATGAGTCTGGTTTAATCTATTATGAATATGTACTGATGCAGCGTGCGGCACTTCGGCGTAAGGTAAGAACGAATCGTGCGCTTCAGGGAGTTGCCTTGGAAGGACGCGTTATAAAACGCGGTAACAACATGGTTAAGGTGCATTTGGATATTGATCACGATCATGACGAACGAGGGAATTGGTGGTTTCCGTACTCGCCGGAAGGCAATAACATCTTTCACTGTATGCCGGAAAAAGGGGCGCGCATCAAAGTTTATTTTCCTGAAGGAACGGAGAAAAAGGCGATTGCCATCAACTCCGTGCGAGGCAGAAACGATGAGATGAAATCGCGCACCGTCTTCCAGAAGCCGATGACAAAAGTATTCCATATGCCTGGAGCGGCGAAGATGGAACTTGGTGAAGACGGTGTATTATTCGAGAAGAATACCGTCAGTTTAACTCTGGATGGGAACGATATTTCATTAAACGCTACAGAATCCATTCTTGTAGTCGCGTCCAATGAAATCGAGCTAGGCGGCCAAAATATGCCGGAGCATATCAAGCTCGTGGCTAACGAGACGATCACCTTCTTCACCAACACGGATCATTATCTGGAAATCCGGCCGGAGTATGTAGGGATTAAAGGCAAAAAGGTGAGTCTTGAGAAAGTCGAAATGGACTTTCTGGATATGCTTACGGATGAAGAGCTTGAGAAGTTGTATGTGGATCATGAATTAGAGGTAGCGAATAAAGAAAGAAAAGAAAATCGAAGATACATTAGCGGATTTTCTGCACCGGCTTATCATTGGACGGAAGAAGTTCGACAAAAAATTACAAACGATGCCATTGCTCGAGTACAAAATCCGAAAACGAAAGAGAGCGCTAAAGAATCATTAAAATCCCTAGGTGAAAATGAATTACAGAGGCGTTATAAAGAAAAATTCATTCCACCCCCACCTAAGCCTGAGAACAAGTCAAAAAAGGAAAGAGCCCAAGAACAGCAAGAATATGCGGAGTTCTATCAAGGCTACATCGACATTCGAAGTGGCAAGAAGGCGCCGCCTAAGCAGCCAACCTCCCCATGGAAAGCTGTGAAGGCTCATATAGAGAATCAGGCTAAAGATAATGAAGCGTTACAGGGGCTTGTGAATGTATCAAAGGCATTATCTGGCTCGATAGAAAAATGGGGGGATCGTTGGGAGGAGCGAAGAGAGGAACATCAATTAAACGAGTTGATTCCGCAGGTACCGGATTATTTTAGCAAAATCCCGGATGAGGATATCTATTTTTCACGTTTCACCTTTGAGGAGCTCGTGGTTAAACAGCAAAAATTGATGACAGAACTCAACTTATTGTTTGGAGCCGTAGCTGTAGTAGGTGCCTTTTTCACCGCAGGTGGTTCGTTATATTTATTAGCTATAGCCAACGGAGTTTGGGGCGTTGCACAGATCGGTGTAAGTACCATGAAGCTGCAGGATTTAAATGATGGGGTAGTATCCGACACAAGCTTCTTAGGGATTAATCAGGAAATGCTGGATGTGACAGGGTTAATGCTAGGAGCGGTGGATCTAGCGATACTTGGGAAAAGTCTGTTGAAAGGGGCCAAAGGAGCTTATAATGCTAGATATGTGAAGGGGATTGACCAGGTTTCTACACCTAAGACTCGCTTTAAACGTGGGCAAGATAGAAGACAGAAAGAAATGGCAATGCGAGTTCGGCAAGCCGTTGAAGAGAGCAGAGCTATTAGAAGAGCTTCTAAAGATAAGAGAGATTTATATTTCAAGAAAGAGAAGGAATTATATGAAGCTTTAAAGAAAAAGAAAACAAGCTCAAGTGGATCGTTTGGGGGGGCAGGACAAGCTCCTAAAAGATTTGGAGAGCCTCCTGTTGAAACAAAACTAAAAATTGATATAGCGACAGAGAAGAAGGCAGAATTGATAAGAGCAAGTGGATTGGATAATATTGAGCAACTTGCTAAAAACACAGGTCTTAGTGTTGAGGAAGCTAAAAATCTTAAATCCCATATGTTTTTAAATGAATATGAATTGTGTCATTATGATCAACAAGGGCTTTATTATTATAAATCACGACTCACCCCTGACTCAGAAGTTGTATATGCGTTTACTAAAGCGCAAACTGGAGAATTAACTCCCCAAGGTAAGGAATGGTTCAAACAGTTAGCGGCACATGAATTAGCAGAAAAAAAACTAATGGAGAGTGGTCTTAGTTACCGACATCCTGACTCATGGGATGGCATGAAATTTACAAATGATCCACCTGGCGCTCATGACTTGGCACCTAAGCAACCTGATTTTGGCTCATTCCCAGGGTATGAGGAAGATGTTGCTAAATTTTATAATCTCAAATGGAGTGAACTATATGACTGATTTCTTGGAAAAGGCAATAACACGTATCTCAAAAATTGCTTGGGGAACTTCTGAAACAAAAAAGAAATCAAGTGAACTTTTAATTGCCGAGTATTTGAGGAGAAGTTCACTATTTTTGGAGGGGAAATCAACTGAATCGGGGCCTTTCTTTAGTCCTGCAAAAGTGTTGGGCTCTAATCTGGATTTAGAGGATATTATCACTAGTATTTTTTCAGAATCAGGTAAACCAAATCTATTATGTAAAACAATATGTTTACGTTATCTTGAATGGGTCTCTTTAGTTGGGAAAGGAAAAAGAATTAAAGGTGAATATCTAGATATTTACGAGCCATTGATTAAGTATTTTGAAAGAGGGGGAACTCTTAGACTTGATCAGGGTATCTATTTGGATTATGGGTTCGGTGCATTTCCCATAGATAATTGGCGTGAACGATATTCAAAGTTACATGCTATTGATATTTCAGACGAAAATTTAGATAACGTTGATATTGAAAGTAATTGAAATGTCAATTTTTATGTTTTCAATCCTAACAACAAGATCGTACAATACAACCAACAACCAAACAAAAAATAATTGAAACACTTGATAAACTTTCAAAGCTCTTTCTAACTTGTTTTACAAGCTCTTTCCCACTTGAACCATAAGTAGGAATGAGCTTTTTTGCATGCTCAAAATCAAAGGAGGAAAAGGTGAATGGCGAAATTTGAACAGGTAGTAGAGGAAACATTGGGTTTAATTGCTCAGGCCCAAGCAGAATATGAAACGATAGTGGAGGAAGTAAGAAGTTACTGTCAGAAAGCACGAGCGTTACGGCAACAGGCTGATGAGTTAAGACGATCTGGAAGTACGGACTCAAGTAGCAACAGAAATAAGCAAGCTATTGGAATAGGCCGATTATTATAACCATCTTGCAGATCAGAAGGACGGGCACCCAAGACTCGAAATCCTGCACCGTATAGATAGTTTGGAACGAGAAGCTGTGCTAAAAGTCACAACGGGCACAGCTGAGTAGGAAGTTGCTAATGGATTTCATTATGAAGGATTGCCAAATAGTAATGGTAAAATCGTTGGTAATATTAATCCACCTAATGAGTTCGGTGTATATCGAGTCAATATTGAAGTCAATGGAGTATTAAAGAAGGTTAAAGTTACATTTTTCCCCAAGAAGTGGACTCCACAGCAAGTGATAGATGCCATAAATGAAGCCTTTGCTAATAAAGAGGTTCATAAGAATAATAAATATAGAGGAAATACGGATGCGGGTATGCGGATAGAAATGGTGATCAGGAATGGTAAGATTATTTCAGCGTATCCGTTGTATTAGTAAAAAGAATGGGGATATGTAGTATGATTAAATATAGATATTCATTAGATTATAAAGAAAAAGATGATGAAGTTGTATTAGATTTTAATGATGAAGAATCATTGGAATTTGCATATATGATAAGTGACCCATTAGGATTTGATATACCTTGGAGATTCAAAGACTTGAAAAAGGATATTGATAATTATATAAATCTATTAAGGGGAAGTATACCCGAATATAGGCACGGAGGGAATGAATCAAGCGTTATATCTTATAGAGACTATACAATAATTGAAGATCCATTTTATGATGAAGAAGAAGATGAGGTAGAACCGATCTGTAAATTAGAGACAGTTGAATTTGTGAAAATCATATTAGTGTGGGCGTATGAAAATTATAAATATAAAAGTGAGAGGGGGGCTATTGCTCGTGAGGAGGCGGGAATAGTTATGAATTGGATTGAACAAAAAATGATAGAAGTTAAGAGTATAGAAAATAACGTATTATCATAACAAATGCTATATATCTGGTAATAAAAGGCCTATTCCATGAAGTTGATAATGAGGAATAGGCTTTTTCTATGCGTAAAAGGTTGATTGGAATGAATACAAGCTTGTAGATGATTATAAACCCACATTTATGGATGAATTTCAAGAAAAAGAATATAAAGCTGCATCAAAGGATTATGATGATATTAGAAGTGTTGGTATGACTGATATTGAACAGGTTGCAAAAAATACTGGTATGACAATAGAAGAAATTAGGGCTATGAAACAACACATGTTTTTTGATACACATAAAATCCCTTTAGATGATCAAAGTTATCGAGTTGGCCACTTTACTCCTGATTTAGAGGTTGGTTTTATATGGAAAGAAGCACAAAAAGGTGAGCTGGATCCAAAACAAAAAAAGTGGTTTCAAGAGTTAGCTAAACATGAATTGACTGAAAGTGAAAAAATGAAACAGGCTACCCATATAAAAATCCTGGTTCGTATCGAAAAGATACTGATGATTTTGGTTCAGATCCTCCTGGTGCACATGATGTAGCTTCTGATCAACCTTCATTTGAACTCCCTGGAGCATATGACTATTATGCGAAAAAAGTTCTTGGGCAATAAAAATAGAGAAGATGGAGCGAAATAAATGATGGAAAATTTTAATCAGGCAATGAAGCGTATTTCTGCAGTAGATTGGAGTTGTATTGGACACAAGCAAGCAAGATCACATGTTCATTTGAGTAAAGAATACTTAAGAAGAGGATCAATATTTCTCCAAAATTATCCCGGGCCTTGTAGGTATCCTTTTATTATCATTTCAAATTCGATAACTAAGTCACAAGTGAGTGTTGATGAATTACAAATACTAAAGGAGATTGACAATAGTTATGTTAGAGAAATTGTTAAAAGTTATTTAGAGTTAAACGCACTCATTGATGAAGGAAATCAAATTGCTATTGATAATAAAGATTTGTTTGAGCCAGCAATAAAGCTATATGAAAGAGGTGGCCATTTCTTTATAAGGGCAGGTTATTTGAATGTAGCTGGTGCTACTGATTTTCTTTCGCTTGCAAATCGAGTTAAAAGGGAACCACTTGATATAAGTGATGAAACCTTGGATGCGCTAGATAATGGTTGTGCCGAGTAAACTATTGTTACATTTATCAATATTGATTGAACCGCTTAGTGACGATTAAAACAATCATTCAACCAGTAACCCATGCAAAAATATAGATTGGGTTTACAATTTGGCAACAAGATCGTACAATACAACCAACAAACCAATCCCTAAACCATTCAAACACTTGATGGAACTTTCAAAGCTCTTTCCAACTTGAAACATAAGTAGGAACGGGCTTTTTTTCATGGTTACACTGTCTTTTATCATAATGCCTACCAGAAAACTGTAATTACTAAAGGCTTGTTTCTACCCAAACCCAGGGTGGAAAACATTTTAAAGCAAGCCGCGCTGATCATGGGACGAAAGTAAAGATCATTAAGCAAAACAGTGATAAATACTCGGTATGAATATGTACTGATGCAGCGTGCGGCACTTCGGGAAAGCGAATGGAACTATACTCCACGTGATGTAAACCCTGAAGACATCGTCGATGGAGCAGGAGCTTACCCAAGGAAATGGGATACTGAATTTAAGATTCTGGATGATATTACTAACGAGCTAAAAAAATTGAAACCTGAACAGCGCAAAGGGAGGATTGACTTATACACTGACCGTGAGCCTTGTGCGAGTTGTAGTCCGATAATCGAACAATTTAAAGCGAAATACCCTAATATTGAGGTGTTTGTGTACTTTGTTAAAGAGCTAAAAAGATAATGGAAGGTGACTTGAATGTTTGAAAAAATTACTTACGAGGAATTAATGGAGTATGTTCCAAATGATTTTGATAGGTTTGTATCCGATGGTTTATCTTCAATTCAAGCTGTTTCAAGGTTAATCAACGAGTATGAAAACCAAACAGATGACTATGAGGATGTCAGGTGGATGTTTACAGTATTACTAGCAGAGATAGGTATAAAGCACGATTGTTTGAGAGATGAGATTAAGATAGAGGCACTTAATATTATAAACGATAAGAAATTAGTGGATTACTGGAAAGAAGAAGGGATAAATGATACAGAATTATTCAACAGAGTTTCACATTTAGAAAAAGTGGAAAATATCATTATAGAGTTTGAGTCTAATATCAAGTAAGGGGCTGTCAACATTTTTATGTAAGCCCAATTGCAACCCCAGTAACTAGATCGTACAACCAACCAACAAACTAAACAATTCAAACACTTGATAAACTTTTATAAGCTCTTTCCAGCTTAATATATAAGTTGGAATGGGCTTTTTTGCGTGCCCAAAATAAAAGGAGGATGAAACGAATGGCATGTAAGGACAGATAAGTCAGGGATTGATGGGAGTGGAGGTATAAGTAAAATGGATTATTCGTTAAGTATTGGTTCTAATTTTCCTAAAAAAGAATTGGGGAAACTGTTCTACAATATGTTAAGCGAAGTATTATTTGTAGAATTAATTAATTATGAGGCAGAGGTATGGGATCGAACTGGTACTGAACGCGTAAGTATCGGTTGCACATATTTTTCAATGAGCATTAATTTAGATGATGAGGATGATTATATAGAACGTTATCGGAAGGCAAACTTCGAAGCGTTTGGTGTAGATACGAATGTTTTTATTAGTATTCAATTTAAAACGCATGCGTTTGATATCGGATGGTTAAAGTTTCTCGAAGTAATCGGGAAATTATTTCAGTTAAACAATCTGGATTTGGTTGTTGAGGACCACACCACATATCCTCTACTAAAGAGAATTAAAGGACGTGTGTTTATAAATAGTAATTTAGATTATCGAACATGGTATATGACTAAAGAAAATCTAGAACTACTGAGTTATCCTTACCAAGAAGAAGATTTTTTTGAAGATAGTGAGAATAGAAGGTAAATTCCCCCTGTTTTACAATGACATCAGAGTTTGTAAATTATCGTTTATTACAACCAACAACGCCACAATGCGAGTTATCTTCCATTGTGGTATTCTTTTTTTATTTGTCGCTATAACTCAGTACCACAAGTGGCGGCTATTCAAAAAGAGTCCACCATTGCCGAATGAACCCTTTATTCATGAAGGAACCGAATTTATTATTTTTGATAAAACACATAAAAAACGCCCCTGAACCAAGAGGAAAAGGATCAAATGGCGGGCGTATAATATACTAGAATCTAAATATTATAAGCAATATACGGTGTTTTTAAAAGAAGTGGATGGTGCACGCTGTGGAGTAGTTGACTTATGGTTAGAAGTTGGACAAGTATTATATGGGATGTAAAGTAAATATATAAAATTTTTAAACGGATAGATGATATAGATAAACTCGTAGAATCCTATTTTTGGATTGTTAATCCGATCCTTTATTACGTGCTCTGCACAATTTTAGTGATACTAATTGTCATGGGTACGGTACAGGAATAAGGCTTATAGGACAACCCAAAGCGAAGTGTTAAATAGAGTAAAGTTATATCAGTATCGTACATACAGCCTGTGGTCTGCCGGTGAAAACTCTGCGAAAGTTGAGAATTTTGTAAAACATGCTTTCGCTTGTTGCAACAATGCGAAGGAATCAATATAGTTAAATGTGACCGTATTTTTCCAATCCGAGGAGTAATATGAATGAAGGTAATTCTCGTAGATGACGAACCGTTGGCCTTGAAGTATTTAGAACGTCAGCTGTTAAAACTGGATACCATGTCTATAGATGTAATCGGTACATATACGAATCCCTTTGAAGGACGAGACGAAATTCTTACGAGGGACGTTGATATCGTGTTCTTGGATATCAGCTTGCCGGAATTGAACGGCATTGAGCTGGCAGAGCAACTGCTTGAGCAGAAGCCTCATCTCTGTATTGTATTTGTGACGGGGTATCACGAATATGCAGTCACCGCGTTTGAATTGAATGCCGTAGACTATATTGTTAAACCTGTCCAGCTTGATCGAGTCGCCAAAACGATGGAGCGTTTGCGAAGCCGCATTGCGTCCAGACCGGAAGAGGTCATGGAGTCCAATCGAAACATTCGGATGACGATGTTCCGTCAGGTTATGATCGAGCAGCCGAATGAGCAGGGGCAATTCGCTCTGCTTCATTGGCGGACAACCCGGGCTCAGGAGATATTCATTTATCTGCTCCAGCATAGAGGTCAGCTTGTACGAAAGTCGGCATTGATTGATATGTTATGGCCGGATTTTGATATGGATAAAGCCTATCCCCAGCTGTACACGGCTATTTATCATATCCGAAAAACATTGGAGCCTTATGATGCCCGCTTCCAAATCACCAACACGACAGAAGGCTACGTGCTGAATATGGAAGGCGTGCAGTTGGACATTGAGGAGTGGGAGAGTTGGTTCGAATTAAATCCCTCCGTGTCGGCTGAATTGATTGATCGGCATATTGAAATGATGAAGTTGTATACGGGGGACTACCTGCAGGAATATGACTACTGGTGGGCAGAAGGAGAGCGTCAAAGGCTGAAGGAGTTGTGGCTTAGCGTTTCTTTATCCATGGCGGAATGGTATGTGGATCAGGAACGCATCGAGGAAGCCATATTATGCTACTTCTCGATCCAGAGGCAGCATCATCTGGAGGAAAAGGCTTATTTTTCATTGATGAAAATATATGCTTTGCAGGATAATCCGGCCCAAGTGCACCGTCAATTCAGTCTTCTGTGTCAGGTGTTGGAAGATGAGATGGGCGAGGAGCCAAGTCCTTACATTGTGAAATGGTACGACGAATGGAGCAATGGAATCCAAGTCACCAGTATGAAATAGATGAAATAGCCAAACACACATTCGATATGAAATCACCGGTTGATCGACCGGTGATTTTTTGTATCTTGTTGCCCGATTTTATGGATCTCCCGTGTTGTTCAGAAATTGTAGAGGACAGCCTCCTATACTGTGGAGTGAACCACAACAATCGGGAGGTACATGATTCGGTTATGAAATTCATTCGGAAATTTAAGGAATCTTCGCTGCATAAGGCCATGGGATTGGAGCTTGGAACGTTTCGGGAGATCGAGCTTGATGCGGAGAAGGACCTCCAGCATTGCAGAGGCTTCTATGTTCACTTCAACGGCAAGCGGATTGGCATCGTTGCTACTGATGAGGGTCCGGTATTTCTGTGTGGTCAGGAAAAGTACTTGCTGGATGAGCGTACCGTTCATTTTTTGTTGCAAAAAAATGCCGAGGTTAACACATTTATTTTTATGTGGGACGGGGGAGTGAAACTCCAAATCCCTTATTTGCGGTCGTTGATCGAGTACAACGGAAAATGGGTGGATGATTCGATTTTTGACTTTTTTTCGTGGATCTATGAAGCATCCGGGAGAAAAAGATTCTACTCTTATTATACGGTGAAGCATGTATCCGCTGCGGAATTATGTCCGTACCAGCCGCTGCAGCGCCCAGGCAAGACATTATCGTTTGTATAGCGGCCTGACCAGATCTGCTTATTTATTGGACTTTATGGAAAAGGAACAGACAACGGCTCTGTAACGATGTAAAATAATGGACAGTTATGCAGTGTTGTTGATTTTTTACAATATGTTATAAGGGACTGTTATGATTGTCGACCTATTCCAACTTGAAATCGAAACCGATCTCCGGCAGAAGGCTGCTGGGGATTACTTTTCTGTTTATTGTCATCTTACTTTCCGTGCGGTTGGCGTATTTTAAAATCATCATGATCCCTGAGGAAGTTCCGTTTCAGCAAGGCGTGCTGGATCTTCGGGATTGGCAGGCGGATGACCGCAATACGGTTGCGCTGAACGGGGAATGGGCCTTTTATCCGAATCAGTGGATGGGCCCGGATAGAGTGTCTCAAGGGGAGCGGCAGCCTGCCGCCGATCCGCGCTGGATACAGGTTCCCGATCCATGGGAAGGCGTAAACGAGAACGGGAACCAAATGGGCTTCGGAACTTATCGTCTTAAGCTGCTCGTACCGGAGCGTAACGTAACTTACGGCCTCTGGATCACCGATATTCGTACAGCCTATCGTTTGTATGTCAATGGCGAGTTATTGTACGAATCCGGACATCCCTCCGATACGCCGGAGACCCATGTGGCAAGAAACGTACCCCATGTCGAATTCATCCCTCCGGCTGCCGATGATGAACTGGATATCATCCTGGAAGTGAGCAATTATCAATATGCCGATTCAGGCGGGATCAAGCTGCCGATCAAATTCGGGACAGCAGAAGCGGTGATGAAGGGGAAAGCGTTCTCGGAGAACATGCAGCTGCTGGTCTGCATTGTGCTATATCTTCATGTCATGTATGTCTTAATCTTGTATCTAATCGGCTATCGGAGCAAAGGCCTCTTTTATTTTGCGGCTCTTATCCTGTTTACGCTGCTGGCCACGCTGGTTGACGACGATAAACTCCTGCTCGTTTGGCAGCCTGCTATTAGTTTCGAATGGTCAGTAAAGATTAAGGTTGTTGCTTATGTGGCGATATCATTATGTTTGATTCTGTGTACCAAGCATTTGCTCCGGCCGAGAATCAAAGAAGGATTTTACCGGGCCTATACGATCCTTGTGGTTTCGTATGCCGTCGCCTATTTGCTGCTTCCGTTTCATCTGACGGTACATCTCTCTACTTATTTATCATTCGTATTAATAAGTTCCGTGCTGTTCCTGCCTTCGATTGCCAGGAAGGCGGTCAGCGAACGGACGGAAGCGGCCATATTTATCTTGCTGTCGGCGGTTGCCGTTTCCTGCAACATTATCGTAAGCGGAATTTTAAGGTTCCGGTATTTTAAGGAACTGCCGTATTACCCGATTGATCTGATCGTTGCGTTTCTCGGATTTGCTTCCTTCTGGTTTATCCGCTTTACCCGAAACGCTGTCGTGCTGAGGGAACAGGCAGAGCAGCTGAAGCAGGCGGACAAGATGAAGGATGAATTTCTGGCAAATACGTCCCATGAACTGCGAAATCCGCTGCACGGGATGATTAACATGGCGCAAACGCTGCTGGAACGCAAGGGGAGTTTGCTTCAACAAGAGGATCGTGGCCACCTGGAGCTGATTACCGGCATTGGCAGGCGGATGTCGCTATTGTTGGATGACTTGCTGGATGTTTCCTTATTGAAGGAGAAGCGGATCCGGCTGAATGTGCAGAGCGTCCATCTCGGTTCGACTGCTCAAGGCGTGCTGGATATGCTCCGTCCGATGGCGGAGGGCAAGCGAATCGAGCTTATATGCGAGATCGAGGATGACTTTCCCAAGGTATGGGCAGATGAAGGCCGTTTGATTCAGATTGTATTTAATCTGATTCATAATGCAATCAAATATACGGAGTCAGGCCGAATCGCGGTGACTGCCAACGTTGTTGATGGAAGGGCTTGCGTTCACGTTCTTGATACGGGGATAGGCATGGACGAAGAGACATTAAGACGGATATTCCTCCCCTACGAGCAGGGAGACTCCAGCTTTGCCGCAGCGGAAGGCGGGTTGGGGCTTGGACTCAGCATCTGCAAGCAGCTGGTTGAGCTGCATGGCGGGGAACTCTCCGTGTCATCCACTCCGGGACAGGGAAGCTCCTTTACGTTCACGCTGAAAGTGGACGATATGATGAGGCAGGAGAAGACGGATAAACAGGAGTTTATGGCCGACTCCTCATCTTCAAATTCAGAGAAAGAGAAGGAGAGGCTATCTTACATGTCAGATAAACACGAACAGGATGATGCCGAATCCGAGGCTAAGAGGCGTTCTCGTCAAACCGATGGCAGGCTGCTCATCGTAGATGACGATCCGGTTAACCTAAAAGTTATCCATCATTTGCTTGAAGACGAAGGGTATCAGATCGTGACCGTTACCCGGGCTCAGGAAGCCCTTCAATTATTGGAGCAGGGAGAATGGGATCTCATCATATCTGATGTGATGATGCCCCAGATGTCAGGATATGAATTGTCCAGGACGATTCGGCAGAGGTATATGATATCGGAGCTTCCGATTCTGCTGCTGACCGCAAGAAACCGGCCTGAGGATATTCATATGGGCTTCATTTCCGGAGCTAACGATTATTTAATCAAACCGGTGGACCATCTGGAATTAAAAACAAGGGTACGCGCACTGCTGGAGCTGAAGCGCTCCATCAAGGAACGGCTGCATATGGAGGCAGCTTGGCTCCAGGCTCAAATTCAGCCGCATTTTTTGCACAATACCTTAAATTCGATCGCTTCACTTAGTGAGATTGACCCTTCCCGAATGGTTGCGCTGATCGGAGAATTCAGCCACTATCTGAGAGCCAGCTATGATATCAGCAACTTGGAACGTTTTATCCCGCTGGAGCAGGAGCTGGGCTTGGTTCGCTCATACCTGTATATCGAAGGGGAGCGGTTTGGGGAACGGCTGCGTGTCCGTTGGCATATTTCCGAGGAAGTTGCTGTTCAGCAGTGGAAGCTTCCCCCTTTGACCATGCAGACGATTGTGGAAAATGCGGTCGTTCATGGAGTATTGGCACGAACCCAGGGAGGGACCGTAACGATTCGCATTGTAAGTGAAGCTGAATCCGCCAAGGTCATTATCGCGGATGATGGGGCCGGGATGGATCCCGAGAAGCTCCGCTTGATGCTGGGAAGTGGACAGCGTACCGGCAAGGGAGTCGGCCTGATGAACACGGATCGTCGTTTGAAGCAAGTCTATGGGCAAGGGCTCATGATTGACAGCACAAGGGGCAGAGGAACTACCGTGTCGTTTGTCATCAGGAAGATGGCATAATGAAAGCCTGTGCCTATTAGACCTATAGTCTTTAAATCTTGGACGAATGCTTGAGGTATGGGTTAGGATGTAGAGATAATGATATTTTACTTTGCATAAAGGTGGACCTCATGATCTCTTCTTTCCTAGCTACGATTTATAGCGTTTTCCTACCTATATCGCTGCCCGTCATCGGCGGAGCCCTACTCAAGCGGTTCAAGGGCATTGAAACCAAAGGGCTTTCGGCCCTTTCTTTATATGTGCTGAGTCCGGCTCTGATCTTCGAGACGCTGGAGAAGGCATCGATTACCTCGAATGAGGTCACGGTAACGGTTGCGTTTTGCCTGTTGAATGTGATCGCCCTTTGGGCGCTGAGTGCCTTTGCCGGTAAAATGCTGGGCTTGTCCCAGACAGAGAAATCGGGTCTCGCCTTGACCACGATTTTTACCAACAGCGTGAATTACGGGCTTCCTCTCGTCCTGCTTGCATTCGGGCAAGCAGGGCTGGATAAAGCATCGGTGTATGTCATCGTGCAGATTATCATTATGAATACATTAGGGGTGTACCTGGCAGCGAGATCTCATTTTTCGGCTGTAAAGGCGATCAAATCGGTGTTTACGCTCCCCTCGGTCTATGCGGCGGCACTCGCCGTCCTCTTCCGGTTGACGGACTTTCAGCTTCCGGAAGGGTTGAATACCGGCGTCTCCATGCTGTCCGCGGCTTATGCGCCGCTCGCTCTTGTCATCCTAGGGGCCCAGATGGTTGGGGTTCGGGAGGGCGGAGCTTCTGCCGTCTCCAAGCGCGGGTTCTGGTCGGGCATGGCGATGCGTATGCTGGTGGGCCCATTGGTGGCTTGGGGCTTGCTCGCGATTTTATCCATTGAGGGAACCTTGTTTGCGGTTATCCTGATTTTGTCGGCGATGCCTGCAGCCGTGAATGCGGTAATCCTTGCTGAACAATACGATGCCGCACCCAAGCTGGTATCCAGGTGCATTCTGTGGACCACGCTGGCTTCCTTTATCGTTCTGCCTGCCATGATCGGCTTTTTCTAAGCTTGCCATCTTCTGACCTGAAGATTGGTTCAATCTCAAGACGTGTGTGTAAAGAGTAGTAAGCGTCAAGAGATACCATCATCTGCAACTAAAGAATCGGATGGAGGTGGAGACCATGAGCAGGCAGCGTGACCGAGACGTGGAGATCGAGACCCGGAATATCGAGGAGCGTAACGACTCCAGCAGGGTAGCATCTACGTTGATTAAGTATGTGGCTTATCTGATTATTTTCTTTGGATTTTTGTATTTTCTTATCAAATACGTGTTTCCGATGTTCTAGAAAGAGCAGAGGGTATTCGTTAAAAAACCTCCCTTTCGTGGTACGCGAAAGAGAGGTTTTTTAGCATAGATCGGCTTATTTCATATCAAGCTTCACCTTCTAGTCAGGCGATTCACCTAACCTCGAGCAATCAGCTTTACTTCGCACCTGGGATCATTAAATCCTCTAGTTTGGTCTCTTCATTAGACCAGTTGGCAAGCAGTTCCTGAATATACCGGATGTCCGAATCGTCCGGATCATAAAAGTAATCGCCGCGGATCACTAAATCTTTTCCCTTCAGCATGTAATTCTCAAACGTTGGTGGGGAGTCGTTAAAAAATAGGTTTTCGCCCAGATTGAGAATGAAATCGGAGTTTAAGTCCATCGTAAGATTGCTGCCACCGATACGAATCAACTCCGGGATTTTGGTTATATTTTTCAGTTCAAATACCCGATCCATTAAGGAACTGAGGAATATGCGCTGGCGCATGGTGCGGTTGAAATCCGAATCTTCCCGGTACCTGACATAATTTAATGCCTCTGTTCCATCGTAAATAGGCTTGTTGGGCTCGATCCGTAATTTGATATGATTGGTGCTTTTGTTCTCGATGACTTTATCGATGGGGAGTTTAATCCCATCCAATGCATTGACGATATCCATTAATCCATAAAAATTGATGGCTGCATAATAATCGACAGGGTGCTGAAACAGATGCTCAACCGTATCAATGGCCATTTTTGCTCCGCCGTGGGCGTAAGCTGAGTTGATTCTGGAGGTGACTCCCCTGCCGATGACTTCGGTGTATGTATCCCTGGGAATGGAGACGAGCAATATTTTATTAAGGTCAGGTCGGATGACAGAGTAGATGATTGTGTCGGAACGGGCAGGCTCGTCCTCGCGTTGATCAACGCCCAGAAGCAAAACCGAGAACGGCTTCGTTGCCTCCACAACAGGGTCGGGCGAATCAGGACCCACGGGTTTGTAGGACTGGTCCAGCGTATGTTTGATATCTTTCGCGAAAAAAACATGAAACGCCATCCAGGACAATTCTTTTCTGAAAATATAGCCTAGTCCGCCTAAGAGAATCAGTATGGATAAGGATATTCCTATCCATTTTTTGAGTTTGATATGGCGTTTAGGTTTTCGAGGACGTCTGATAGAATACGTTTCGTTTCGGTTTTGACTTGGATCCATGGATTTCCTCCTTGAATGTTTTAGGATCATGTAGGGATGCTGGAATATGTTTAAATAGGGTGAATTTACCAATGCATGTTGTGATAATTATAGTGAAAAACTCAGGAAAATCAACATAAAATTACATTAAATTCCATTATTATTTAGAAATTTGTATATGTAACACCTGATTTTGGCTCATGGGACGGCGGCTTCACCGTTGACTTTAGGGGTTAATGTAACTATGATGGTTACATGATAGTCATCTGAAGATTTGGTCCGTCAGGAGGGGTCACATGAACATAAGCAGCCGATTTGCAGTGGCCATTCATATTCTCTCCGTGTTGGAGATGAATAAAGCTGGCGTCAGCACCTCAGATTATATCGCCGAGAGTGTGAACACGAATCCGGTGGTTATCCGGCGTATTGTAGGCATGCTGAGCAAAGCGGGTCTGGTCGAGGTTAAGCCTGGCGTAGCGGGAGCGAAGCTGGCAAAGCATCCGTCCGAGATTACGCTGCTGGACATTTATCATGCCGTTCATGTCGTGCAGGAGGATTCCCTGTTTGGCATTCACGAGAATTCAGACGCGAAATGTCCTGTTGGCAAACATATTCAAACGGCGATCATCCCGGTTTTTTCAGCCGCCCAGAAGGCCATGGAGAACACGCTGCATGAGGTGAGTCTGGAAGAAATCGTCCGGAAAATTTATGCCTCTGCGAATGGAACATCAAGTGAATAAGCGAAAATCACACGCCCGATCCTATGCAGGATGGGCGTTTTCTTTTGGTTAACCGTTGGCGGCTTTTCGATCTATTTGTAAATTACTGGATTTGACAATAAGGATGTCCTGTAACTATAATGATTACAAGTAAGATGTAACTGATTTGATTACAAGTTGAGCCTGTCGTAGACCTGAATATATTTTATGAAAAAAACAAACAACAACATTCTAAGGAGTGAGAATATGACTGCCATTATACATCCATCCACAAAGCTCGGGCCGATCTCTCTGCGGATCAGTAATCTGGCACAATCTGTACGCTTTTATACAGAAGTCGTCGGTTTGAAAATGCTTCGACAGCATGGCCGGGTTGCCGAATTGACGGCAGACGGCAAGCAGCCGCTGCTGATTATTGAGGAAATTCAAGATCTGGTGAGACCGCAGACCCGGACGGCAGGACTATACCATTTTGCGATCCTGGTTCCGAATCGGGAATCGCTCGGGCTTGCGCTTGCCAATCTGATCGCGCATAACATTCCTGTCGGCCAAGGCGATCATCTGGTCAGTGAAGCATTGTACATTAATGATCCGGACGGAAACGGCATCGAGATTTATGCCGACCGGCCAAGGGATACCTGGAAGCGTGATGCCAAAGGGGAATATGTGATGACCACGGATCCTGTTGATGTAGAGGGACTGCTGGCTCTCTCCAAGGACAAGGAATGGTACGGACTTCCTGAAGAGACGGTTATCGGGCATGTGCATTTCCATGTGTCCAACCTGCACGATGCCCGCGTATTTTATTGCGATGTTCTGGGTTTTGAGCTGACAGCCCATTATGGCGGCGCTGCGTTGTTTATATCCGCAGGGGGATACCATCACCATATCGGGCTCAATGTTTGGGCAGGAATCGGTGTACCGAACACGCCAAGGAGCGCTGCGGGTATGGAAGATTATACGATTGAGCTTCCGAGTCAAGAGGAGCTTGAGGCGGTAACCGGCCGTATCCGTGAGGCGGGGCTGCGCCTGGAGCAGCGCGATGACGTCTGGGCCGTTCTAGATCCTTCGGACATCTGGATCCGGTTGGTTGTTGCTTAATATATTATAAGTCGAAAAGCCTGTCCGCTATGATAGCGGGCAGGCTTCTTCTATGAGATATCACCGTTATCTTTATA
Source organism: Paenibacillus sp. FSL K6-1330 (assembly GCF_037976825.1). Lineage (NCBI taxonomy): Bacteria > Bacillati > Bacillota > Bacilli > Caryophanales > Paenibacillaceae > Paenibacillus > Paenibacillus sp. FSL K6-1330. The sequence continues at coordinate 5,981,110 of NZ_CP150269.1, read as the reverse complement.
TGGGAAGTTATATCCGGTCTAATTCCCCCAACGTACGAAGCACGAACTCCAAGATATTCGGGATATCTCCCATCTGTTCTTCGTTGATCCTGCGGGGAAAGCGCAGCTCGATCGTGTTGTGAAGGGGTACCGGATCATCGCTGTAGGCGTACCGTATCGTTTGCAGCGGCGGAAGCTCCGGATTCCATATCTCCTTCATGATCTGGGCGATCGCCGGACACGCTATGGAAGCATCAGCGATGTTTATATGAAAGCGGAGCTTCAGCTCGCAGGCCGGCTGACCTTCCGGAATTTCCAAGATCTCGGCCGCCAAATCCCGAAGCCCGGTCTCCAGGCAAATTTCGGCCGAAGTTGTGGATGGCGTAGCCAGCTCGAACCGGAGGCTAAAACTTCTGGACAAAGTCGCCATATCCAGGAGATCCTTCCGATCGGTAACGCGAATGATTTCATCGAGGTTGTCGAGATCGTAGACCGCATTCTCGATGCCAACCTTTAAATTTTCGAATATCGTCGGGTCAAACATTAAGGCACATCCTTTGAACATCATAATGATAGTACATACGATTGTGGATAATATATCATAATTCAGCTGTTTAAGGGGAACATGCTTGTTGTGCTATAAGTCGGGACCTCTCAGCGTGATTTCCTTCATTTTATAACAGTATTGCCTAATCGTATCATCGTTGACTCGTGCTCGGTTTCCAGTTTGCGTATAAGATTGACCCACGGGTAAAAATCATGATAGGATGGAAAACGAATAACAGTAAAATTAATTTTACCGGTAAAATGTACGGAGGTGTTAAAATAAAAATGACAGGTGTCTATAGAATTAAATCCCATGAGCAGCTCAAAGCGATTGCCGATCCCCTGCGTACCAAAATACTGATGAATCTCGTGAAGGATGCCTACACTGGACAGCAGCTAGCCGAGATACTGGACATTACGCGGAACAATATTTACTTTCATCTGAAAGAGCTGGAGAAGCACGGCATCATTCATGTGGTCCGGAAGGAAGAGAAGAACGGTATCGTGCAGAAATACTATCGCGCCGTCGCAAGCCGCTTCATACCGGAAGATCATTTGCTGCCAAGCCTGGATTTGGTAGAAACGTCCAGACAGGTGTTTATGGAGACACTCGATGTTACTCGAACGAAAATTGAGAGCGCACCGGCTTCTTCTTTTACCTTGGACAGCGCGAGCGAACAACATCGAAAAAACATTGCAGGAACCTACCGCTTTCACGCAACGAAGGAGAGCTTCCATGCCTTTGTGGACGAGTTCAAGCAGCTCATGAATAAACACTTTACGATGGAGATGGCCGAAACAGGCAGTGTGCCTTTGTCCGCAGAAGAGAAGAATTACTATATGTCGTTGATCGCATTTCAAGATGATCAGGAGGATATAACCATTCGATAATCCTTGATGGGGGAGGAATTACATATGGAGAATAATCAATACAACGTCGTTATCGATGATGCATGGTTTACCGTATCGCAGCTGGATGAGACCACATTTGCGATCAGCGAATACGGACATTGGGAGAAGGTGCATTCGTTTCTGTTGATAGGAAGCGAGCGAGCTGCATTGATCGATACGGGACTTGGCATCGACAACATGAGGCGGATGACGGATCAGCTGACGGATTTACCTATTATGGTGCTAACCACGCATGTTCACGCAGATCATATCGGCAGTCATGGGCAGTACGGGGAGATTTATGTACATGAGGCAGAGGAGGACTGGCTCGTTAGCGGGATTAAGAAGCTTTCCATTGAACAAATCCGCAAGGACATATCACGCGATATCACGAGACCTGTACCGTCTTCCTTCGATCCGGCAACCTATACCCCTTATCAGGGCCAGCCGGCCGGTATTCTCCGGGATACAGACGTCATCGAGCTGGGCGGGCGGAGCTTGGTCATTTACCACACACCGGGCCATTCTCCCGGACATATTGCGGTATTTGATATAAACCGAGGTTATTTGTTCACAGGGGATTTGTTGTATGATGAAACGCCGGTATATGCTTTTTATCCAACGACAAGTCCGGAGGATCTCGTAAACTCGCTGGAGCGGATCGCGAATATCGATGGTGTAAAGCGAATCTACGGTTCTCACAATACGCTTGGGCTGGATCCGGCATTGCTGTCCGTGGTGAAAGAGGCAGTTCAAGAGCTGCGGGAAAAAGACCTTGTCCGATTTGGAACGGGCATTCACCGGTTCAACGGATTTTCGGTTCAATTTTAATAGTACCCTTATAAGAAAAAGCCGCCTGCAGATCCGAAGTAATCCGGATCTGGCAGACGGCTTTTTAGCAAAAACGATTCTCTCAGGTGATAAACTACTTCCACATGTTGATGATCATCTCGGCCTGGTACGACAAATTCATTCGGGCTCTATCCGATATCGCCTCCGGTTTCTTATTCTCCCCTAGCTGAGAAACGAATTGATATAGAAACTTCAGTGCTTGTTCCCTGGAGCAGCATTCCGGGCGATTGGTAGATGGGGACGAGAACCGCTGAGAAGTCCGTGTCGGATGCGAAATAAAAGCCGATGTAAAAGGGCTGGATGTACGTTGTATTTTGTCTGGCAACCTCCGCCCGGTACTGCTGATCATTCATGAACTTATGATCCCTAATTTATTTCGAGGCTAGCGGAAGGGTGTAGTAGTTGCTGTTGATTAGCATCGATCATGTCAGGGAACATGTACCAACCATGGGAGCGGATCAGCAGGTCAGCGAACTGCCCCCGGGTTATGGTTCCATGAGGATCAGTATGGCTGATGGTGTGTCATATGGGTCAGTAACATTCGGTCACTTCTTTGGGAAGGCGTGTCATATGACATTTTGACACTGTTACACATGACAACGAGTGCAGTAGGATACAGAAATATCAAGGTCATAAAGACATGAAAGGAGTCTAATCTATGAAGAAATGGCTGAGGGAGTACCTGCTAAACTTTTGTTTTTTGATGCTGACTTTTGGAACTGGAGTGTTTTACTTTTGCTACTATCTTGTAGGCCTTGTATTTGGCTTCAGCATGAGTTTCACCCTGATCGGGATACCGGTTCTCACCTTTGTAATGCGAACGTCACGGACCTTCATGAATTACGATCGGATTCAGGCGAAGTTTTATACGGACATAACGATCGAACCTGTTATGAAGAGAACATCATCCGGCTCCTACTGGAGTCAGGCTAAAGTGGAGCTGTCGGACATCCGAAATTGGAAAGCCGTATCGGTACTCATGCTGAAGTTTATCGTTGGCATCGCTAGTTTGTTCAGTGCCGTTATCTTCTTTATCGTTCCCATTCTATGGATATTGGCCCCATGTATCAGTTCCTTTGCGGATATCAACGTAGGACTTATTCGCATCGATACCTTGCCCAAGTCCCTGCTTATGATGGGAGTCGGCCTTCTGTTTGCTTATGCAGGGTCATGGGCGGCTAAGGGAGCGGCGAGATGGACAGGCCGGTACACGCAGTGGATGTTTTCGGTTTGGAGGTAGACACACTGTTGGGGCCGTGTCATATTAGGGAGGAACCGTGAAGGAACTGCAGGGAGTGAAAGCTTTTGTTTGATATAGTGAAACAATGGAAGTGGTACGACTGGGCGATGCTCTTTATTCGCATGATGGGCTGCATCTCCCTGATCATCACATGTATAGAGTTCAGGAACCAGTTTACCGCAGCGTTATGGATCGTCGTCATGTGGGAATTGGCAGCCTTCTCGATACCCTGGTTGTGTCTGCTTCTGAATCATAAAGCATATTTGATCACCGAGATTTTATTATCAGGCGGAATCGCCGTTTATTTGACTTCCTTATTCCCGGGGGCCTACTTGTCGTTTATCATTCCGGCTTTTCTGATGGCTGCGAACAGCTATGGAACGACGTACAGATGGACAGGCCCCCTTGCGGCTATCTTGGTTCCAATACTGATCAAGCTGTATGCCCCGTCAACGGATTTGATACTGATGATAGAGCATGTTGCTTTTGCGTTTGCATTAGGATTTGCCTTTCATCTGTTGATGGCCAACTACAGCCAGAACGAAATAATTCGGACACATAATACGATATTGGAGCAGTATTTATCTCAAATCGAACGGGTCACGCTGTTGGAAGAACGGGAACGCGTGTCCAAGGAACTGCATGATACCATGGGCCATACGTATACGGCGGTCATCATGGGCTTGGAAACGCTTCGTTCTACGGAAACGGATGTAGCAGCTCAGCGCAAGCTGTCCAATCTGCTGGAACTGACGCGGAGAAGCCTGGATGAGGTCAGAGGGTATTTGCATGAGCTGGATTCACCGCAAGAGCAGCTTCCCTTGGTGCAGTCACTGAGACAGGTGACAGAGGATTTCGAGCGCAATACCGGGGTAAAGGTAGGACTTAGAGTGCTTGGTGAAGAGTACCCGGTATCCCGGCAGGCCAAAATGACCTTCTACCGTTGTCTTCAGGAGTCCTTAACGAATAGTGTGCGTCACGGTAATGCGACGAGGGTTGACGCCGTGCTTCAATTCGAATTGCAGCAGACCCGGCTTGAAATTCTGGATAACGGCAGTGGTAGCGTGCAAATCCAGGAAGGTTTCGGTTTAAGCGCCATGAAGGAAAGGGCCTATCGCCTTCAAGGCCAAGTATCGGTATATTCGACTCCTGAGGCAGGAACCGTTGTGACCTGCAGCTTGCCTAGAATTTCCGAACCTGCAGATGAAGTCATCCGGCTTTTATTGGTGGATAATGAACCTTTTATCAGGGAGAGTCTCGGCATCATCCTGGAATCGGAGAAGGATCTTGAGGTGGTAGGATGTGCTGAACATGGGGAACATGCCTTGGACTTGTGTGAGAAGCTTAACCCCCAACTGGTGCTCATGGATCTGGAGATGCCCGTGCTGGATGGCATTACAGCGACGAAGTTGATCAAACAACGTTGGCCGTTAGTGAAGGTGATCATATTCACCACATTTGAGCAGAGGGGAAAAGCTGCGGAGGTTATGCGAAGCGGAGCGGACGGTTATTTGCTGAAGTCGATGAAGCCGCGTGAGCTTGCCGAGAACATACGAATCGTGTATCGTGGCGGAACTTTAATGAATCCGGCGATCTCGGCTAAGCTTTTCGATGGTGAAGTGGGTGTTTTCATGAAGGAAGAGGATGGCACTGCATCCGTCATGGAAGTCGATCCAGGGTCGTCTCCACTGCTGAAGTCTTATGATCTGACACCAAGGGAGATTGAGGTTCTGAAGTATCTCTCCCAAGGATTGCGGTACAAAGCGATTGCGATGAAGTTGTATCTCTCAGACGGGACTGTACGGAATTATGCTTCAACCTTGTATGCCAAGCTGGGCGTCCGCAACCGGGACGAAGCGATAGAAGTTGCAAACCAGGCCGGGCTCCTATGAGCCCAGCCTGGTTTTGATTCATTCGTGTTTCCTGTATAGAAGCAAATGTTGGTGACATCACATCTGGAGCCCATAATCAGTAACTGCGGTCCATGTTTTTACCGTAATAAATTTCGTCCATCTCCAGTTTGATGCGCTCGGTGATTTCCTGCTGCTCGGCATCGGACAACTTATCCTTCGTGTAACCGAACAGATAATTGTCCAGGTCAAACTGCTTCAGCTTGCACTTCGTGTGGAAAATGTTTTCCTTGTATACGTTGACGTCAATCATATCGAACAGATCCTTGGCTTCGTCCGGAATATAGTTCTGAATGGAGCTGATCTCATGGTCGATAAACAGCTTGTGTCCGTGAATGTCCCTAGTGAAGCCCCGAATTTTATAGTCGATCGTCATAATATCCGTATCAAAAGAGTGGATCAGGTAATTTAGGGCTTTAAGCGGTGAAATCTCCCCGCAGGTTGACACGTCGATATCGGCCCGGAAGGTGCTGATTCCCTCATCCGGATGGAATTCCGGATACGTATGAACGGTAATGTGGCTCTTGTCGAGCTGCAGGATGACGTTATCCGGAAGCGGCCCCGGCGATTCGTCATAGGATTCCTCCGGAACCTCCACGACAGGACCCTCGGATACAAGCACTGTTACGCTGGCGCCTTGCGGGATATAATCCTGCTTGGCAATGTTCAGGACATGCGCTCCGATGATTTCGGCCACATGGCTCAATATTTTCGTGAGTCGATCTGCGTTATATTGTTCATCAATATATTCCAAGTATGCTTCCCGTTCTTCTCGGGTCTTCGTATAGCAGACATCGTACATATTAAAGCTGAGCGATTTCGTCAAGTTGTTGAACCCATGCAGGGTAACGCGTTGTTCTGGTGTCATATCCATATGAATTTCCCCTTGTGTCATTAATATATCAGTTCGAGTTCCTATTATTTCCGAAACCGGCGATTCCTAATCTGCCCACGCGTCGTCTTCTGCGTTAACATTAATATGTTCTTACCCGCATCGGGTTCAATATTAACAGACGGTTCAGGAATGGTAGAGACAAGTTTCGGCAGCTCAACCAAAAAGGCCAACCAGGTTCTCCGGCTGACCTTCATATGAGAAGGACACCTGCTACATGCAGCGTATCCTTCGAGCGTTTAAATGGATTTCACTTCGTATTGCCGATAAACCATGATTCTTCCAAACGGACGATTACTCCGTGAACTCCAGCAGTTCGATCACATTGCCAAAAGGGTCCCGGATCGCGCTGTATAGACCGGGAGGGCACGGCTGCGGGGTATCAAAGATGACCTCCACGCCCTGCGATTTGTAGTTCGCGATCGCTGCGCTTACATCAGCCGTCTCGAGTCCGATAATAACCTGGGCTTCATGCGGGTAATCGGTTTTCGTAGGTCGATCGCATTTTTGCAGAATAAGGGACATGCCCTCATGTTTCAAACTGGTGATCTGATCATCATAAGCCTTGGAAACTTCAAATCCTAGAATGTCACAATAAAATCGCGTGGCTTGAGCCATATCGCTGACATTGATTGATAAAACACAAAGATTTGGCATAGGTCATACTCTCCTCTAGTTTATGGCTTGTCTTACTGGCAGCATAGAATGCCTTCACCGGATTCAATGCTGGATTTTAAGCTGGTCAGCATGCCTTTCCATGCATCCACATGCCATTCCCGGGCTTGCAGCGACGCTTCGGTATCCTTCCAGCCCGTATGCTCCAAGGTGATTCTTGTACAGCCGTCCTGTTCAGGCCAAAAAGACACCTTGACCACGGTCAACTCCCCCTGATTCATCGTTTCCGCAAAGGGATCAGGTCCTTTCCACTCAAACACGAGGGTACGAGGCTCATCATACTGCAAAATGTTACAGCCTGCGGTGCACATCGATTCACGATTGGCGGGGTTAAAATAAAGCTCGAACTTTCCGCCCGTCTTCGGTTCAATTTCCGCAGCCGGCGCAAACCACTCGGTTATCCTCGCAGACTCCGTCCATGCTCGCCAGAGGAGCTGCACATCGGCCTGAATCACGGTTTCTTGAATAATGGTCATGTTTAATCCTCCATCATATAGCGCTCATTTCTTTTGGGATAACGCTTCTTGCAGTTCCATTATAAAGGGATAGGCGATTCGAAAATTCTTCTACCTTGCGCTGTTATTCCGATCCTTCTCAAACAAGAGCAGAGGCAGATTCACAACAATCGGCGGGTCATAGGGCAGAGGCTCGCGCAAGGTAATCTTCACGGCGAGATCGGTTCCTTCGTCGATATGGACAGGATCCTCCAGCTTGCCTCGCAAGGATTTGCTCAGCAGAAAATAATCCCGCGGATTGAGGCTCCAGGGGATGCCCGCTGCCAGCACATAATACGTACCGGCCGGGATGCCGGTTAACGTGCAGGTCCGGTTCTTGAGGTTGACGGCCGTACCGGTTACGGGCTTCTGATCGGGTACGGGTCTTGGGAACAGACCGACGTAAATCATGCCGCGAAACCTCTCGGGAGCTTCGATCCGGCAATGAATCCGGGGCAGAGCATGCCTTTCTTCCTCTGTCCAGGTTAATGGCTTGTGCTCATATTGATTCACGTAACGATGCAGGGACTCCGTGGTGGTGCGGAACTTTTTTGGAGACAGGCCGACAAACTGCTTAAAGCGGGTATTGAATGTGCCGGGACTTGCCAAACCGATGCTCATTCCGATTTTCACGAGCAGGGAAGGACTTTGAAGGAGCTCGATTTTGCCGGCTTCAACCCGGAGCGCGGACAGGTATTGCCGGAGCGATATGCCGGTTACTCGTTTGAATACTCTGGAGAAATGGAAGGGACTATATCCCACTAGACCAGCGAGCTGCTCGGTAGTCATGGGCTCGTCCAGATGCTTCTTCATATATTGAATAGTTTGATTTACGGCTTCGGTATGTGCGTCATTCATTAGGATCACCAACTTCATTTTTTGGGCTCTACATGATCGCAACCCTTTTTCCACATTTATGAAGTTCTCCTCGCCCAATGCAATTTCCTTCCCCGATTTGGTTGCCCATTCATGGAAAGGCCGTTAAACTTAAAGGATGAGGGCTTTTCGAAATGGAAAACCAAGGTGAATTAAGGAGTTTTTATCCATGAATGTGGAAACAAATGATAGAGAATCGATGAATATGGATACAGCACGGGGTTATCTGCAGAAATATTACGGCTATCCTGATTTTCGGGAGGGGCAGAAAAAAATTGTCGCCAGTCTTCTAGCGGGTCAGGACACGCTAGGGATTATGCCGACGGGTGGAGGCAAATCGATCTGTTATCAGATCCCGGCCCTCCTATGTCCGGGTCTGACGTTGGTTGTATCGCCTTTGATCTCCTTAATGAAGGATCAGGTGGATGCACTTACGACAGCGGGTGTGGCCGCTGCCTATATCAACAGCACGCTCAGCGGCAAGGAAGTGAACGAGCGCATACGTGCGGCCAAGCGCGGAGAACTGAAGCTGTTATATGTCGCCCCGGAACGGCTTGAACTGGATTGGTTCCGGGAGGAGATGGCGGGTCTCGATATTTCGATTGTGGCTGTCGATGAAGCTCACTGCGTATCCCAGTGGGGGCATGATTTCCGGACGAGCTATCTCTCGGTGGCTCCTTTTGTTAAAGGACTTCCGAACCGTCCGATTGTAGCGGCCTTTACGGCCACGGCCACGCCTGAAGTGATGGAGGACATGCAGCGCCTGCTTCGACTGGAGCAGCCGCAGGTATTCGTGACGGGCCTTGGACGCGACAATCTGGAGATGTCGGTGCTTCGCGGTGAGAACAAGCGGGAGTTCGTGCTGGACTATGCGGCCTCGCATACCCACCAGCCGGGCATCATCTATGCCGCCACTCGTAAAGAGGTGGATGATTTATGCCAACGCCTTCAAGCCAAGGGGCTCCTTGCGGGTCGATACCATGCCGGCATGAGTGATGCGGAGCGAGCGGAGAGCCAAGAGGCCTTCCTTTATGACGATATTCGCGTTATTGTTGCAACGAACGCATTTGGCATGGGGATCGATAAATCCAACGTCCGGTATGTCATCCATTACAATATGCCGAAAAATATGGAGTCTTACGTGCAGGAAGCGGGTCGTGCCGGGCGTGACGGAGAGCCCAGCCAGTGCATACTGCTGTTCAGCGCCCAGGATATTATGACGCAGAAGTTTCTGATCGAACAGAATCCCCAGGAGGGCGAGCGCAAGCAGAACGACTACCGGAAGCTGCAGCAGATGATTGATTACTGCTACACCACAAGGTGCCTGCGCAGCGCGATGCTGGATTATTTTGGGGAAGAGCACGAAGATAAGTCCTGCGGTACGTGCAGCTCCTGCACGGATGATCGGGAGCTTGTCGATATCACGGTAGATGCGCAGAAAATCTTCTCCTGCATCCACCGGATGCGCGAACGCTTTGGCGTGTCCATGGTCGCTTCCGTGCTGAAGGGCTCAAGGGCCAAAAAAGTACTGGAGTACGGTTTTGATCGTCTTCCAACCTATGGCGTGATGGCGAATCGGACCGAGAAGGAGATATCCGAGACGATCAATGTGCTCATCTCGGAAGGGTTCCTGGCGTTGACGGAAGGCCAATACCCTGTCGTGAAGCTGCAAAGCGAGGCGGCCGATGTGTTAAAAGGTCAGCGCGAAGTCATGCAGCGTGTTCCGCGCCCTTCCAAAGCCGCAGGCAGCCAGCGCAGCGGCAGTCGCCGCGATTATTCGCCGTCAGCCGTCAACGAGACGGTGTTCGAGCAGCTGCGCTTGATTCGGCGTGAGCTGGCAAGCAAAGAGCATGTGCCGTCCTACATCATTTTTAATGACGCAACTTTGCGTGAGATGAGTGTGGTTTGCCCGCAGAGCGAGGATGAGATGCTGAATGTCAAAGGGGTCGGCGAAGTGAAATTCCGTAAATACGGCCGTCCGTTCCTGGAATTCTTCCTGAATGGTCAAGGCACATCGAGTGACGGCGACGACTTGTATGACTATGAATGATAAGCCGGCGTAGCAGGCAGAAGCCATTTTGCCGCTTGATTGTTTAAGATAATCCGTCCGGTAACAAAAACTTATATTATTTTAGAAGGAAAGTGGATCCTACCATGAAAGTCATACTATCAACCTTGAATGCCAAGTACATTCATACCTCCTTGGCCATTCGCTGCCTGAAGGCATACAGCGAGAAGGATTTCGATATCGAATTGACGGAGTACACGATTAAGGACCCCGTGATGAATATCGTCTCCGACCTGTTCCAGCGCAAGCCGGATGTGATCGGATTCTCTTGTTATATATGGAATATTGAAGAAACGATTAAAGTGATCGATATCGTGAAGAAGATTATGCCGGAGGTCACGATCATACTGGGCGGACCTGAAGTATCCTACGATACCGAATATTGGATGAAACGGCTGCACAATGTCGACTTTATCGTCATGGGAGAAGGCGAGGAGACCTTCCACCATTTGCTGCAAACGATTGAAGGGGACCGGAAGTATCATTTCGTCTATGGCGTGGCTTACCGCAAGCAGGACGAAATTATTGTGAATCCTGGAAGACCGAAGAGCATTCTGGCGGAGCTGCCTTCCCCGCATCGTTTTCCGGAGGATATTCCGCATCTCGGGAAGCGGGTTGTCTATTTTGAGACCAGCCGGGGCTGTCCCTTCAGCTGCCAGTTCTGCCTGTCGAGCATTGAGGTGGGGGTTCGCTATTACGATATTGAACGGACCAAGGCGGATATTCTGTACCTGATCGAGAACGGAGCGAAATTGATCAAGTTTGTAGACCGGACCTTTAACATTAAGCGGGATTACGCGCTTGAAATGTTCGAGTTTCTGATTGAGAACCATGGCGGCTGCGTATTCCAGTTTGAGATCACGGCAGATATCATGCGTCCCGAAGTGCTGGATTATTTGGCGAAAAATGCGCCTCCTGGCATTTTCCGGTTTGAAATTGGAGTGCAGTCGACCAACGATCCGACAAATGAGCTGGTGAAGCGTCGCCAGAATTTTACCAAGCTGTCACGCACGGTGACAATGATCAAGGACAGCCGCAAGATCGACCAGCATTTGGATTTGATCGCAGGTCTTCCGGAAGAGGATTACGATACGTTCCGCAAAACGTTTAACGACGTATTTGCGCTTGGACCGGAGGAGCTGCAGTTAGGCTTCCTGAAGATGCTGCGGGGAACCGGGCTGCGGATCGATGCGGACAAGTACAACTACACTTATATGGATCATGCTCCGTATGAGATTCTGGGCAGCGACGTGCTTCCGTTCTCGGATATCGTTCGATTGAAGAGACTGGAGGATGTGCTGGAGAAGTATTGGAATGCGCACCGGATGGACCATACCCTGAATTATTTGATGAAGCATGAATTTACGTCGCCGTTTGATTTCTTCCAAGAGTTTGGCGACTACTGGGAAGGACAGGGCTGGCAAAAAATCGGCCATCAGCTTGAGGACCTGTTCACGCGTTTAACGGCTTTCCTTGAAGATCGGAAGACCCCGCATATGAACGTTGTCTCCGGTCTCATGAAGTTTGATTATTTCCTGGGCCATAAATATAAACCGCGGAAAATATGGTGGGATCATACTCAGGATAAAGCGCAGTGGACCGCCAATGTTCGTAAAATCGTTGAGGAACCTGCGGCCCTATCCGACGGTTTTGCCAATCTGGGGATCACGGAGCGCGATCTGCAGAAACATGCGATGATCGAGGTGCTGCCATTTAACCTCAGCGATGCCATCCAGGGTGGCACCGGATTCCCGGATAACGCGGACCATGCAACGATGCTGCTGGTATTGTACCAGCAGAACGAAACAGGGCAGCCGCAGTACTACACGATGCCTGTGGAGTTAGCGCAGCAGGCATAGTAGTGAAGCTACGGACAACCCCTTACTGGGACTTGATGCGAGCGTCTTGGCCATTGTTTTGGCAAATTACCTTTCTTCTAGGGATTAGGGGTTGGTAGGGACGGATAGGATGAGACTGTGATCATGCCGCCCTCGTTATCGTAACGGACGGTATCCTGGGCGTCCTGGAATAAAACCCCCTTGGTATCGGTATTCTAATCGCATCAACCGATGAGGAGGGGAAGTTTATGAACGGGGAACAGAAGGGGCAAGAACACGATACGCACAACGAGCCCACCGTCGCACCGGGTATGGAAACCAATGACGATCTGCGTGAAGAGGCTACAGAGGATGAAGTGGCGCATGGCGAGTACACCGAGGTCACGCAGCTGATCATCGACCGTACGCCGAACGAGGAAGAGTAAGGGATTGGGCTGTCCTGTCCCATAAGCAGTGTAACTTACTTGACGGAACTCGCCAGATTAATTGGGGGCACCAGCGATTGGAATGAATGCTTCGTACGCGCAGCGTTATAAAAAAAACAGACAAAGGGGGCGTCCCAGGTCAGTTGACCTTGAGACGCCCCCTTTTTAATTCGTCCTGCATCATTCTTTTACATAACCCATTCCGACTCTTGCGGTGTCTCTGACCCATGCGATCCCGATGTGTGCCGTTCGAGCCAGTCGAGAACATGTGCCGCTACTTCATCCCGGTTGATTTCATGCAGCATCTCGTGGCGGCCGCCGGGATACAAACGGTATTCAAGATCCTGAATGCCATGTTTCCGGTACAATTCGATCAACCGCCGCACGCCTTTACCGCGGTGTCCAACCGGATCATCCTCGCCCGAGAAAATATAAACCGGCTTATCCTTTAGAAGGCATTCCATCAATTGAGGTTTGTGGATCTGGGACAGCAGCTTAAAGAAATCACGGAAGAAACGAGCGCTGCATACCTTGCCACAGTAGGGGTCGTTGATATACTTATCGACTTCCGCTTCATCCCGGGATAACCAATCGAACGGCGTGCGAATAGGGCCGAAACCTTTGCTGTAAGGGCCGAACACCATGGCGTTCAGCATCAGACTCCGGTGCGTGTCTCCTTGCAAGCGCATTTGTGCAGCTGCCAAGCTCATACCTAATGTCAGCAGTCCCTGTGGACCATTGGTTCCTGACAGTATGAATCCGTCGAATAATTCACCGTTCGAACACATGATCTTTTGCGTCAAAAAGGAGCCCATGCTGTGTCCCATCAAATAATGCGGAACACCGGCATGGCGCTTCTTGAGTTCGGAAGCAAGAAGCAACTGGTCTTCAATCATCCCTTCGAATCCGTTTTCCCCGGGATCGCCGAGAAGCGTAAGGCCCGACGTTTGTCCATGACCCCGATGGTCGTTGCAGTACACGGCGTAGCCGTACCCTGTCAGCAACTCGGCAAGCTCCTCGTACCGCTTGCCGGTTTCGCACATACCATGCGCAATTTGCACGATGGCACGAATGGGATGGTCCTGCTCTGGCAACCATTGATATACAAAAACATGCATGCCCTGCGCATTCAGCATCGTAAACGTGTCGGTTTGCATCACAGGCTTAACACCTCCACAAAAACGAATGGTTTATCTCAATTATTTATACCCTGTTTAAGGAAGATATGAACGAAGAACCGTAGATTGCCCATCCAGTGTATATGCACCCAGGTTAGCTGGGAGCAGGAAGCATTGTCCGGACGTGTAATCAATGGAGCCGTTATCCCAGCTGAGGGTTCCTTGACCATCGCATACCACCACGATAGTGAAGCTTTCCGCGGAAGTAGATAAGGACCAGGCACCGTTAACAACGCCTTTTTCGACTACAAAATAGGGGGATTTGGCAAGCTCAAGCCATTCTCCAGGCGCGGTTCCTTCCGTGCTCATGGTGGTTGCGCCCGATCCTTCATAGGCCGTCACGTTCAAGGAGTCTTCAATATGAAGCTCACGTGGCTTACCGTCAAGGCCTGGTCGATTATAATCGAAAATCCGGTAGGTTGTATCCGAATTTTGCTGAATTTCCGCTACTACAACGCCCGCACACAGCGCATGTACTGTACCGGCAGGTATGTAGAATGTATCTCCGGCTTTTACGGACACTTCTTGCAGTTGGTCCATAACCTTGCCGCTTTCCATAGCTTCTTTCAAAGTTTCGCGGCTAACGCCTTCTTTCAGACCGTATATGATTTTGGCGTCCGGCTTCGCATCCAGCACATACCACATTTCAGTCTTGCCCAGCTCGCCTTTCGGAAGCCCCTCGTAGTCATCGGTTGGATGGACCTGGACCGAGAGGTTGTCATTACAGTCAAGCAGCTTGATCAGCAGAGGGAAACGTCCGTTAACTTCGGAGAATCCTTTGCTGCCAAACCACTCTCGTCCAAATTGCTCACGAACCTGATCCAGGCCGCGGCCGGCAAGTTCACCGTTCACAATACTGGTCGTACCGTTCGGATGGTCGGCGATCATCCAGCCTTCTCCGATATGTCCTTCCGGAATGTCCAAGCCGAATTGCTCCAGGGCACGGCCACCCCACACACGTTCTTTAAATTCGGGTTGGAACAACAATGGATATGGTTTTGTCATTGTAATCATCTACCTTTCATCATGTTTGGAATATTCTATGGATGTAAGTGCGGTACCTCTCCTAGAACTTATATCATATCGGCTTCTTCCGTTCCAGTGCAATGAGATATGGTGCTTCGGATCGCTGAAGACCTCGATATAATATCGTTTGCACTTTGTGCTGGGGCAATTCCGCCGCCCAGGCCTGCACGGCGTCTGCTTCGGCATCGCCGCCCTTGTGGCCTGGATACAGCACGATGGTGATAATGCCGCCGGGGCGAAGCAACTCGATGGCAGCCTCCAGAGCCGTTAGCGTGCTGGCGGTTTCCGTCATGATCCGTTTATCTGATGAATCTGCCGGAAGGTAACCTAGATTGAACATGATCGCACCTATACGGCCATGCTCGCGCTCAGGTACGCATTCTCCCATAAGCGCATGGCTCTGGTGGTGAAGGGCAATCTCTGCAAGGGTGCCTAGCGGTTCCTTATCCAGCCTATCACGAGTCAGCTGCAGTGCTTGTTCCTGAATATCAAAAGCGTACACCTTGCCCTTGGATCCTATGCATTTGGCTAGATACAGCGTATCGGCCCCGGTTCCGGCCGTCGCATCCAGCGTAATGTCTCCAGGCCGCAGCCTTTCGGACACGAGTTTGTGGGCAAAACTCAAAACCGAGAGGAAGCCCATCAGGATCCCCCCCACAATTTACCCTGCCATGTATCCCGGCGCTTGAGTTCGGCGTCAATGCCGTTAAGCACTTCCCATTTTTTGAGACTCCACGTCGGTCCGATCAAGAGATCCCGGGGAGCGTCTCCGGTCAGACGATGAACAATCATATCCGGAGGCAAGAGCTCCAGACTGTCTGCGATAAGGCTGATGTATTCGTCCTGCTCCAGGAACCGCAGCAGCCCAGCCTCATATTGCTTCACCATCGGCGTCTTGTGCATGAGGTGCAGCAGGTGGATCTTGATTCCCTGCACATCCATCTTGGAGACCGCTCGGCCGGTGGCGAGCATCATATCATGGTCCTCTTGCGGAAGGCCGTAAATGATGTGTGTGCAGACACGGATGTTATGCTTGCGCAGCTTTTCGACCGCTTCCAGATAACATTCGGTATCATGGGCTCGGTTGATTAGCTCAGAGGTGGAATCATGGATCGTTTGCAGGCCCATTTCCACCCAGAGATAGGTTCGCTCATTCAGCTCCGCCAAGTATTCCACGACGTCGTCAGGCAGGCAATCAGGGCGAGTAGCGATCGATAAACCGACAACACCTGGCTGCTGCAGAATGACTTCATAGTATTCCCGAAGCTCTTCGACCGGAGCATACGTATTGGTATAGGCTTGGAAATAACCGATGTATTTGGCGCTCGGCCACTTCTGGTGCTGCCGGTCACGGATGGTGTTGAACTGGGTAACAAGATCATCCCGCCGTCGTCCGGCAAAATCACCGGAGCCGCGGGCGCTGCAGAAGGTGCACCCGCCCTTGGCAATCGTGCCGTCGCGGTTCGGGCACGTAAAGCCCGCATCCAGCATAACCTTGAATACTTTTTCCTGGAACTGGCTGCGCATCTCGTAATTCCATGTATGAAATCGTTTGTCGCCCCATAACGTTGGGGCGGGTCTAAGTGATGTACTCATGTGTGCTCCTTTTATAGCCGCATATGATGAATAGAGGCAGGTATAACTGTGCCTCAAAGTATACATGTTTTTACTTGCCTTTTACTAAAGCAGATATATCCATTGTAACAAAAAATAAAGCTTTGCGTTATATACAGGTCTTCAAGCCTAATTAAGATGTTGTCACTTGAATGAATTGCATATAATTGGTATATTTAAAGTAGAAAAATAAAAATATGATTCAAGCCATTTTGGCATGGGTATATATCGGATAGGATTCATATTTGTGTGACGTCATGGATACAATAATACCGTGAGGTGATTACGAATGAATTCATCGACAGTAAAGAATGACAGTAAAGACAAAATCGCTGTGGAGCTTACCCCGAACGAAGCTTTAGCCCTTACCGGCGTGGAGTTTAACTCCAACCAGGATGTGAAGGCTTCGGCACGTCGCAAGATTCGGGCTGCCTTTGAGAAGACGTTTGATTTTACAACGGAAGAAAGGTAGATTATTCACAGTTTAACTATCGCGGAACCCCAATTCCAAATATAAGAAAGAGGAACCTAAAGCCTTTGCGTTAAGCAAAGCATAGGTTCCTTTTTCTATGGGGCTCTTTACTTTTGGGATTAACTTCGTCACAATAAATGCAGTATGGGGATATCATTCTAATTTACTTGGAAATTTTCGGAGGTATGACATGCGTTTACGCGGAAGAAAAGGTATACGGGAAAATCTGGAGCAGCAGGAAGACCTGGTCGTTTTGGACCCCGGTCAATATAGAGGGAAATGGGCTTCATTATTTGGCAATGACCTTCCGATCCATGTTGAATTCGGCATGGGCAAAGGTCAATTCATAAGCCAGATGAGTTACAAGCATCAGAATGTGAATTTTATCGGAGTGGATATGTACGACGAGCTGATTCGCCGCGCTAGCGAGAAGGGACGCAATGCTTGGGCTCAGGACGGCATCGATACGCCGCCGAATCTGAAGCTGGCGCTGTTTAATATCGAGAACGTCGAGCAGGTCTTTGAACCCGGCGAGATCGAACGTTTATATTTGAACTTCAGCGATCCGTGGCCAAAATCCAAGCATGCCCGCCGTCGGTTGACGCATCCGCGTTTTCTGGACAAGTATTCCCAAATCCTGAACGAGCGCGGGGAAATTCATTTCAAGACCGATTCGGTCACGCTGTTTGAGTTCTCCCTGAATGCATTTGCCGATTATGGCTTGCAAATGACGAATATTTCGCTGGATCTGCATCGCGACGGGCTGAACGAAGAGCACGTCATGACAGAATACGAGACGAAATTCGTTGGTCAAGGTATGCAGATTCATCGCTGCGAGGCCATTGTCGGGAAGGAAGCACTTGCTTCCTACCAAAAGAATCGCCTTGAAAAATACGGTAAATAATACCTTTACGTAGAGTCTTTCCTATGATAGCGTTTGCAACTATTATAATAGTAGGAAATCTATCAATTGCGATGGCATATTTACAGAAAAAGGCGTAAAAAAAGGTGTGCTCCCTCTTTAGGAGTACACCTTTTCGTTTTCCAGCATATCGATGATGCTGCGTGCGCTTTGCATAGGATGGAATCGTTCGATGTCTCGCAAATTTTGCGCCCGTTGCTGTTGGATTACGTCATATTGATGAAGCAGTTTGTTCATCCAATTGCCAATAACCTCCAGCGAGTGGATAGGCTCACCCAATCCCTGGGCCGTAAAGTACTGGCAGTTCTCTTCTTCCTGTCCTGGAAGAGGTTGATGGAACAGCATCGGGATTCCTTTGGCCAGGCCTTCGGTGCATGTCATGCCGCCAGGCTTCGTAACGAGCAGATCCGACACCTCCATGAGCTTGTCGATCTCGCGCGTAAAGCCCAAAATCCGGATGTTCGGATGCTGGAACCGAGGGTTGTTCTCCAGCTCCTCGCGTCCCTTGTCGTTATTGCCGAGGCAAAATATAATCTGGACTTCTCCGCGCCATCGGGTCAGGAATTCATGCACAATTTCGTCATTCATGATGCCCCAGCCTCCGCCCATCACAAGCACGGTGGGCATATCGGACAGATTAAACCGTTCTCTGATTTCCTTCTTGCTCGGATGCGTCCAGAAGTCGGGATGGATTGGAATGCCGGTGACCTGAATTTTGGCTTGGGACACCCCGCGATTGAGCAGCTTTCGCTTCACTTCCGGCGTGGACACGAAATATCGGTCGACTTCGGGACTAATCCATGTATCGTGAGCATCATAATCGGTTATAACGGTACACAGAGGCACATCAATGCCCAGCCGCTTCAAACGCGAGATAACCGCACTTGGTATGAAGTGGGTACACACAATGATGTCGGGTTTGAGCTGTCTGACCACATTTTTGGTGCTTGTATAGAACATTCGGTGAAGTGCTAAAGCCGTAAAGCGGTTAAAGGACTTTTGATGGCGATACATGTACCCGACCAATCTCGGGCGAGTTGTGATCGTCTTTCTGTAGGCCGAAATGATCAGTGGAGCGATTTTAGGGTTCAAGAAGCTCCCGAGCTCGAGAACTTTGGTCTGTACGCTAGGCGATAACTGGCGCAGGCTGCTGGAGAGTGCATGAGCGGCCTGTGTATGGCCTGCACCGAACCCTTCAGATAACAGCAAGACTCTTTTTTTAGCCACTACTTTTCACCCGTTCTGCAGCGTTATTCTTTAACTTTAACATATCGACTTTGGGAAAAGAAATCAACCATTCCCCACTTGCGTTTAGGGGACTTTGGTCCTGGAAACGCAAGCTTTATTCGGCAAGATTCTCGCTGGCGCCTTGCTACTTAAGGAGTTAGTCAGCGACGCGCATTTTGTAGAAAATCAGGGTCCGTGGTCTTTTGACTTGAGTAGGAGATGCCGCTACAATGATTCAAACGGACATCAAAAAGTTTATTAGAGAAAGAGCATGAAAAAAAACGAAAACTTTTTGGGTGTTTGTTGCGTTTATTTATTGGCGGACAAGTCGAAAAAGAAAAAATGGGCAGCCAAGAGAAATAAAAAGCAAGGAAACGGATGAAAATAAGAACTAAAGCCGTTTGAAACGAAGCTTGCTGGCAAACTGGATTGCAAGCTGAGCTCTTTTACGAAGTTTTTCCGTGAATTAGAGCATTCCACGGTTTTGACAAAAGATTCAAAAGTGTGGAAAATCGTGTATGACGTGCGAAGTTGCCCCGCGGCACCGAGGCTACAAGAAGGACAGACACAAGTCACAGGGTCATAGCAACAACAAAAAAAGCGAAAAACTTAGAGAGAAAAAAATAACAAACATTCTCGGGTTATAAAAAGGGGGTAACGGAGAATCATGACAGACGCCATCTTTATCGCGCTCCAACTATTCTTGGCCGCGGTGGGTGTGTACCAGTTCGTATTCTCTTTGTTTGGTCTGGTCAAAAGAAAAAAGAAACAACATTTTAAACCCAATAAATCATTTGCAGTGTTAGTTGCTGCGCACAACGAAGAACAGGTTGTCGGTGCATTAATGGAGAACCTGAAACAGCTTGATTATCCGAAACATCTGTACGATGTATTTGTCATTTGCGACAATTGTACAGATCGTACAGCAGAGATCGTCCGTGCCCACGGGATGAACGCCTGCGTACGTACGAATCAGAATCTTCGAGGCAAGGGTTATGCCATCGAATGGATGCTGAAAGAGCTCTGGGCAATGCCGCGCCAGTATGATGCGGTCGTCATGTTTGACGCGGATAATCTGGCAGATCCGAATTTCCTGAACGAAATGAACAATGATCTTTGCTCTGGAGCAAGAGTTATCCAGGGATATATCGATACCAAGAACCCTGAGGATTCCTGGATCACTGCCTCTTATGGGGTGTCTTACTGGTATATCAACCGCTTGTGGCAGCTTTCCCGCAGCAATCTGAACATGGCGAACTTTCTCGGCGGTACGGGAATGTGCTTTGAGACCAATCTCCTGAAGGAGATCGGCTGGGGCGCAACCAGTCTGGTCGAGGATTTAGAGTTCACTATGCGCAGCGTTATGCGCGGTGTGTATCCGAAGTTCAACTATGACGCTAAGGTATTTGACGAAAAGCCGCTTACGTTTAAGGCTTCGGCCAGACAACGTCTGCGCTGGATGCAGGGTCACTTTACGGTTGCCCGCCGTTATTTCTTCCCGCTGCTGTGGCGTGCCATTAAAGAACGCAGCCTCGTGAAGCTGGACTTGGCATTGTACGGGGTCAATGTTTACATTGTGCTGCTGACTTTCTTGTTGACAGCCATCATCTGGGTTGACACCTCATTCTTCGATGGTCCGAATATCGCGAATCTGTACGGTTACTTACCGCTGTGG
This sequence comes from Paenibacillus sp. FSL K6-1330, assembly GCF_037976825.1. Taxonomy (NCBI): domain Bacteria; kingdom Bacillati; phylum Bacillota; class Bacilli; order Caryophanales; family Paenibacillaceae; genus Paenibacillus; species Paenibacillus sp. FSL K6-1330. Next base: position 5,960,310 of record NZ_CP150269.1, on the reverse strand, counting down.
CTGAGCTTTACGGCGATCGCGGCGAATGTGTTCACGTTCATGATTGCGATGATTCTGGAGAAGGTGAAGTACAAGAAAGTATATCTGTATCTGGTGCTGTTCCCGATTTACCTGCTGTCGTGGTATCCTATCACGGTATATGCGTTCTTCACGCAGAACAACAAGCAGTGGAGCCATACGGAGCATACCCGTGTTGTGCGCCTTGAAGAAGTTCAAAGCAAACAAGGCTAATCCAATTTTTATTCCATATGTGTTGACAGAAGATAGGATGACCTGTTATACTATCCTAGTCTGTTAAACAGAATATCTGATTGCAAGCAGAAGCGCCGCTTCTCACCTGACCGACATGTGTTGGCTGGTTTGATCACGAAATCAATGAATGGATTCAACTTCATTTGTGAGATGAGTATCAAATAGGGATGTCGGTGATTAACCCGTCATCCCTTTATTTTTTTTGCAAACAGGAACAACAAGTAATTTGGAGGTGGAGGACTATCAGTAAGGAACATATGATCAATGACGAGATTCGGGCCAAGGAAGTACGTTTGGTTGGTGCCGAAGGTGAACAAATCGGGATCAAGCCGATTCGTGAAGCACTGCAAATGGCAATTGATCTCAATCTGGATCTGGTGAACGTGGCCCCTCAGGCGAAACCGCCGGTATGCCGCATCATGGACTACGGTAAATTCCGCTATGAGCAGCAGAAGAAAGAGAAGGAAGCACGTAAGAACCAGAAAATTGTGGATATCAAAGAAGTATGGTTCCGAGCCAACATTGAGGAGCATGATTATCAAACCAAGCTTCGCAATGTCGTTAAGTTTTTGAAAGACGGCGATAAAGTGAAATGCTCTGTGCGTTTCCGTGGTCGTGAAATCACCCATGCTAGCATTGGTCAGAAGATTTTGGAGCGCGTGAAGGTGGAAGTGGCGGATCTCTGCGTCATTGAACGTCAACCGAAATTGGAAGGCCGCAGCATGATTATGATTTTGGCTCCAAAAGCCTAAGAGAAATTAGAGGAGGAAGTACTACAATGCCTAAAATGAAAACACACAGCAGCCTGAAAGGCCGCTTCAAAATTACTGGTACTGGTAAAGTTAAACGTTATAAAGCTTACAAAAACCACTTGCTTTCCCACAAATCCAAGCGTGCGAAGCGCGTATTGTCCAATAGCCCAGTTATGGCGCCTGGAGATGTTAAACGTTTGAAGCAAGGTCTGGCTAACTTGAAATAGTAAACAACAATTATTGGGAGGTCTTTTGATATGGCACGAGTTAAAGGCGGATTTGTCGTTCGTCGTCGACATAAAAAAGTATTGAAGCTTGCGAAAGGTTATTTCGGTTCCAAACACCGCATTTTTAAAACAGCTAACGAGCAGGTTATGAAATCCCTCGTTTATGCATACCGGGATCGTCGCAATACGAAACGTAATTTCCGTAAATTGTGGATCGTTCGTATCAACGCGGCTGCTCGTCAAAATGGTCTGTCTTACAGCAAATTGATGCATGGTCTGAAGCTTGCTGGCGTGGACATTAACCGTAAAATGCTGGCTGATTTGGCTGTTAATGATCTGAACGCGTTCAATTCTTTGGCTACTGTAGCTAAAGAAAAAGTGAACGCTTAATTATACGTGTATGAAGAAACCGCCGTAATAGTACGGCGGTTTTTTTATTTTGTGCTCCTGTCCGTCATACATAGGAATCGCAAGCTCTGTGCTCCGCATCGTGGAGCGGTTCACCCATCTTTAGTCGTAGTGAGGGCCATGAAACAAGCAAGGGAACCCCTTCCGGAATAGAATGACTTGTATATTACCTGAGGAGGGATCTTATGCACAAACCTGTCAGTAAGGCAAAGGTGAAATCATATGTGGGCAAACAGATCGTAGCGTATAAGAAAGACGGGACTATGGTGACAGGCAAGCTGGTACGTGTATCCGGCAACCGGCTTTTTATGGAACAGGCAACTAAGGGTAAAAAGTTGAAAATCAAGGCGATTGTTCCGCTTGCATTGTTTGATCTGCTTGCGATAGGTACAGCTCCATTTGGGTTTGGTGGTTTTGGTCCAGGATTTGGTCCAGGCTTCGGTCCAGGCTTCGGTCCAGGGTTTGGTGGTTTTGGCCCGGGCTTCGGACCAGGCTTCGGACCGGGCTTCTTCTGGTAATTAGAGGAACCAAATCTTTTCCAGCTCATAACATCGACTGGGTTCGATGATTCTGGTTACCGTGTAGCCAAGCTTTCGGTAAAAGTTTAGGCCGGTATGGTTGCCAATGTCCACCATGACCTTGGCACGTTTGCATCCGCGGGATACAGCGAAACGTTCGGCATGTTCCATCAATCGGACACCCCACCGTTTTCGCTGTGCTGTGGATGCGACGGCCAGCATATCGATATACAGCAGTTCGCCGTGCATCATAAAGTGGACAAAGGCAATGATTTTATCGTTATCCTGAGGCGAAGCAACAAGGGTCACGCCGCGTCGTAATCGAGAGGGAATATCCTTACGGATGAAGTCCAGCTCTTTTTTTGTCATATGGGAAAGCGGGACGAGTTGGGACTCAATGAGTTGTAGAATCATCGGATCATCCTGCCCCGGTTTTCGATAGCGGATCATCGTGTTGTTTCCTCCCTTCACCGCGATTAAGGATAGCTCCATTTATCATATGTAGCAGGGTTTAAGAGCGTGTTTTGCATTAAGGAAACGAAGGGATTGCTCCAGTTGTGAATGAAAACCTTTCATCGGAAGTAAAATAAATGTGTTGACTTCTGGAATGAATGAATCATATAATGTTTCTAAACATTTTAACGAATATATCCAATCGGCAATGATGAGGACGAAGTTTAAAGGGCTCTTTTGCTCAGAGAGTGGATGGATCAGCTGAAACCACCACCAAAACCCCTTTTATACGAGCTCACCTCGGAGCTGTTTCCCTGAAAGATGCTACGCTATGACTTTATCGCATTAAGTCGTAACAGCGTTTATTAGGGGGAATCGTCTTAGTCCACGTTACGGACTGCAGATATTGAAGAGCTGTGTTCATTATGTTCTTCATACCTGCTGAGGCTTTACACTGCGAAGTGTAGGGCAAACATGGGTGGTACCACGGAAGCTAAACCTTTCGTCCCTCACACGGAGATACTCCGGGTGTGGCGACGGAAGGTTTTTTTGTTGCTTGAATGAAGAGTGCCAATATTTGAGAGGAGGATGACTGATGAGCGCGCAAACTCCAGAAGTGCGGTCTACAGAACAATTACGAGAGAAATGGTTGAAGCCTGAAGTGATTACCGGATCGGAAATCTTGCTTCGGAGTCTTCTGCTCGAAGGTGTCGAATGCGTCTTCGGGTATCCGGGCGGAGCGGTCCTGTACATCTACGATGCCATGTATGGTTTTGAGGACTTTAATCACGTCTTGACCCGTCACGAACAAGGCGCCATTCATGCGGCTGACGGTTACGCTCGCGCAAGCGGCAAAGTCGGTGTGTGCATAGCGACTTCAGGACCGGGGGCAACGAACCTTGTGACCGGTATCGCAACAGCTTATATGGATTCCGTTCCGCTCGTTGTTATAACCGGTAACGTTGCAACAACCCTGATCGGTACGGACGCTTTCCAGGAAGCGGACATTACGGGCATCACGATGCCGATTACGAAACACAGCTATCTGGTAAGAGATGTAAAGGATCTGCCAAGGGTGATTCACGAAGCCTTCCATATCGCTTCAACCGGCCGCAAAGGTCCGGTGCTGATCGATATTCCGAAGGATGTATCCGCGGCAACGACGCTGTTCCAGCCGGAAGAACGAATTCAACTGAGAGGATATAATCCTCGGACGGTACCAAACAAACTTCAGTTGGATAAGCTGGCCCGCGCGATTGAGGAAGCTGAGCGTCCGATGATCATTGCTGGCGGCGGGGTGATTTACTCCGGAGCTCATGAAGGGCTGTACGAATTCGTGAACAAATCGGGGATTCCGATCACGACAACGCTCCTCGGTCTGGGTGCTTTCCCAAGCGGTCATGACTTGTGGACAGGAATGCCGGGTATGCACGGAACCTACACATCGAACCATGGTATTCAGCAGTCGGACCTGCTGATCAACATCGGGGCAAGATTCGATGACAGGGTTACAGGTAAGCTCGACGGATTCGCGCCACATGCGAAGATTGTTCATATCGACATCGATCCGGCTGAGATCGGCAAGAACGTCCCAACCGATATCCCGATTGTCGGAGACGTGAAGACCGTGTTTGAGATGCTGAATCCGCTCGTTCCATACGCAGCGAAAGCAGATGCTTGGAGAGATCAGATTAGAAAATGGAAAGCTGAATACCCATACCGTTACGTCGATTCGGATACGGTGCTGAAGCCGCAATGGGTTATCGAAATGCTGAACGACACCACGAAGGGTGAAGCGATTGTAACGACTGACGTTGGTCAGCACCAAATGTGGTCCGCTCAGTATTACAAGTTCAACCAGCCGCGTTCCTGGATCACCTCCGGCGGTCTCGGGACGATGGGATTCGGATTCCCGTCCGCGATTGGTGCCCAGATGGCGCATCCAGATCGCCTGGTCATTTCGATCAACGGGGATGGCGGCATGCAGATGTGTTCGCAAGAACTTGCCATCTGTGCCATCAACAACATTCCGGTAAAAATCGTTGTTATCAACAACCAGGTGCTCGGCATGGTTCGTCAATGGCAGGAGCTGATTTACGATAACCGTTACAGCCACATCGATCTGGCAGGCAGCCCTGATTTCGTCAAGCTGGCTGAAGCCTACGGTGTCAAAGGACTTCGTGCCACCACGAAAGAAGAAGCACAGCGTGCTTGGGCCGAAGCGATGGAAACACCGGGACCCGTCCTCGTTGAATTCGTTGTAGAGAAAGGCGAGAACGTGTATCCGATGGTGACGCAAGGGTCGACAATCGATCAAATGCTGATGGGGGATGCGTAAGATGAGTACAAAACATACCATTGCTGTACTAGTGAACGACCAGCCGGGTGTCCTGCAGCGCGTATCGGGGTTATTCGGACGCAGGGGCTTTAACATCGAGAGTATTACCGTGGGACAGTCGGAGGAATCCGGTTTGTCCCGGATGGTTATCGTAACCACCGGTGATGAAACAACGCTGGAACAGGTGGAGAAGCAGCTTTACAAGCTGATCGATGTCATTAAAGTTATCAACCTGAGCTCGAAACCGATGGTAGCCCGAGAGCTCGCCCTGATTAAAGTAAAAGCCGAGCCATCGGCCAGACCGGAAATTATGGGCGTTGTCGAGACTTTCCGTGCATCCGTCGTGGATATCGGGACAGCAAACCTGATGGTTCAGGTTGTTGGCGATACCGTCAAAATCGATGCCATGATCGAGCTGCTTAAGCCGTATGGCATCCAGGAGCTTTCCCGTACCGGGGTTACCGCGATGATTCGCGGTAATGCGTAATGATTTTACGTTTTTCTTTTATCCGGATGACAAAGTTATTGCAATATAAGCGTTAGACACCTGCATGACATGAGCGGGTGTCTCAGCAGATCGGAAAGGGGATCGGTCTATTGAGATACCCGCTCATCATGAAGGGTCTTTAAAATCAAAGGAGGACTTATACAAATGGCAATTACTACTTATTATGAACAAGATGCAGAACTCAGCGTGTTGAAAGACAAAACGATCGCGGTTATCGGTTATGGAAGCCAAGGTCATGCCCAAGCGCAAAACCTGCGCGACAGCGGACTTCAGGTTGTCATTGGCCTTCGTGAAGGCAAGTCGTTCGACAAAGCGAAAAACGATGGTTTCGAAGTACTTCCTGTAGCCGAAGCTGTTAGCCGTGCAGATGTAGTACAAATCCTGATGCCGGACGAAACGCAAGCAGCGGTGTACAAGAACGATATCGAGCCAAACCTAAAAAAAGGCGCGGCACTGATGTTCTCCCACGGTTTCAACGTTCATTTTGGTCAAATCGTAGCTCCTAAAGACAACGACGTCCTTCTGGTTGCACCTAAATCCCCGGGCCACATGGTTCGTCGTACGTATGTTGAAGGCTTTGGCGTACCTGGATTGATCGCAATCGAGAAAGATGCAACTGGACAAGCTAAGGCGATCGGTCTTGCTTATGCCAAAGGTATTGGTTGTACTCGTGCAGGCGTTATCGAAACTTCCTTCCGCGAAGAAACCGAAACAGACTTGTTTGGTGAGCAAGCGGTATTGTGCGGCGGTGTATCCGCATTGGTTAAAGCCGGTTTCGAAACGTTGACTGAAGCTGGATACGCGCCGGAAATGGCATACTTCGAGTGTCTGCATGAACTGAAACTGATCGTAGACATGATCTATGAGGGTGGTCTTGCAAGCATGCGCGACTCCATCAGCAACACGGCGGAGTACGGCGATTATGTAACAGGCCCGCGTGTGGTGACCGAAGATACGAAGAAGGCAATGAAAGAAGTCCTTTCCGATATTCAACAAGGTAAATTCGCTCGCGACTTTATCCTTGAGAACCAATCGGGACGCGCGTTCCTGACCGCTACCCGCCGCAACGAGTCCGAGCATCCGATTGAAGTGGTTGGTGCCGAGCTTCGTGAAATGATGCATTGGATCAAGAAATAAGAATATATAGAATTCATAAGGAATTCTTCCGGGTATAGAGCAGTCAAGCATGAGATGGATGATGCTGCTGCACGGGACCCGTTAGATTAAGCAGCCGGCGGCAGGGGATTAAGTCAACCTGCCGCCGGATGTTTACGTCAAGCGATAAACTTCAAGGAGGTGCCGACATGCGAAAGATTTATGTCTTTGATACAACGCTGAGAGATGGAGAACAATCTCCTGGCGTGAATTTGAACACTCGGGAAAAGGTGGAAATTGCCCTTCAACTCGAAAAGTTGAAAATCGACCGCATGGAAGCAGGGTTTCCAGCGGCGTCACCCGGTGACCTTGCTGCTGTGAACGCAGTGGCACGCGCGGTTAAGGACGTCACGGTCATTGGATTGTCACGCTCCAGAGAGAGTGACATCGATGCGGTTCGCGAAGCGCTTCAGGGAGCACAGGATCCATGCATTCATGTGTTTCTGGCCACATCCCCGATTCACCGCAAGTTTAAGCTGCGGATGGAGAAGCAGCAGGTGCTGGAAACGGCGCAGGCCTCGATCCGTTATGCAAAGAAATACTTTTCCAAAGTGGAGTTTTCCCTGGAGGATGCCGGCCGGACGGAGCTGGATTTCATGGCAGAGGTTGTCGGCATGGCTGTGCGTGAAGGAGCCAATGTCGTGAACATTCCGGATACCGTGGGTTATTTGAATCCTTCGGAGTATGGGGCCATCTTCAAATACTTGAAGGAAAATGTTCCGGACATCGAGAAGGTGCAGCTGAGCGCGCATTGCCATAACGATCTGGGCATGGCGACGGCGAACACCCTTGCCGCCATTCTGAACGGGGCCGATCAGATCGAAGGAACGATCAACGGAATCGGTGAACGTGCAGGTAACACCGCGATTGAGGAAATTGCGATGGCGCTGGAGACGCGTTCCGAGTTTTTCGGAGCGAAGACGGGGCTGGTACTGACGGAAATCGCCCGCACGAGCCGCCTTGTGAGCAAGCTGACCGGTATGGTTGTACCGGGCAACAAAGCGATTGTCGGCGCGAACGCATTCGCTCATGAATCGGGCATTCATCAGGACGGCATGCTGAAAGAGAAGACGACCTACGAAATTATGACGCCGGAGTCCATCGGGCTCAAAGAAAGCAAGCTGGTGTTAGGCAAACACTCCGGCCGCCATGCTTTCCGGGAGAAGCTGCTGGATCTGGGTTATGAGCTGAGCGAAGAACAGGTGAATGATGCATTCGCCAAATTCAAAGTGCTGGCCGACAAGAAGAAGGAAGTATCCGATGAGGATCTGCTGGCTCTGCTGGAAGAGAAACTGATCGATACGCCGGAAGTGTTCAAGCTGGAAACAATCTTTGTTGCTTACGGCAATGAATCTACGCCGACGGCGCGGGTTCGTATTGCGACTGCGGAGCAGACGATTGAGGGAGAGGCCGAAGGCAACGGTTCCGTGGACGCGATCTATAACGCGATCGACAAGGTGACCGGAGAAGAGGTTACGCTTGCGGATTATTCCATCAAGTCGGTTACGCATGGCAAGGATGCTCAAGGCGAGGTGCATGTGGTGCTGTCGCAGAACGACGTGGCAGCACAAGGCCGCGGCTTGAGCACGGACATTTTGGAGGCGAGTGCACGAGCTTACGTGGATGCCGTTAACGTCCTGATCGAGAAACGCAAAACGTTCAGCCAGCGCGAGCGCGCTACGCTGTAATCCATACTTGGCGTGATGGGAGCTCTGATCGCAGTGTGAGCGCTAAAGGAGCTTACCATGAAAAAGAGGGGCCGCTGTTAAAGCGGCTCCTCTTTTAATTGTTTTATTAAACTGTTGGCTAGACGTGTAATGCTGGTATCAAGACACTTGCACCGAGCTCTTAACGCCTCATTGCAGTGCGCCGATACCGGCTTGATGCAGCTGATCAACGAGATAAGACAGCATTTCATTTGGGCATCGAAGCGGAATCCGAATCTTACCAGGCGTAGGCCTGCGGAGCCGCGCCGCCCGGACCCGGGAAGATTTCATCCAGACGCTTCATCACGGCTTCATCGAGTTCAATCTCAAGCGAGCGCAGGGAGCTTTCGAATTGCTCCAGCGTGCGCGGTCCGATAATCGGTCCCGTAACCGCCGGGTTCTTAAGTACCCAGGCAAGGGCGACATTGTCCTGCGGTTCGCCCAGCTCCTGGCAGAGTGCCGCGAACTGTTCCAGCTGCGTGCGATGCTTCTCCACGCGTTCCGCATTGCCTCCGCTGCGTGTGCCTTCTATTTTCTTAAGCGCATTGCGTCCCAGCAGTCCCCCGTCCAGCGGGCTCCATGGAATAACGCCGAGTCCGAGCTGCTGCGAAGCTGGAAGCACTTCTAGCTCCGGCAATCGACAAGTCAGGCTGTATTTATGCTGCTCGGAAACGAGGCCCAGGAAGTGACGGCTTTGGGCCGCGGCTTGCGCAACCGCAATCTGCCAGCCCGCGAAGTTGCTGGATCCGACATATCCGATTTTTCCTTGATGAACCGCAACCTCAAAAGCTCCCCACAGCTCGTCCCATGAAACGGAAGGATCCACGTGATGCATTTGGTACAGCTCGATATGATCCGTTTGCAGACGCTTGAGCGATGCTTCGAGATGACGACGAAGTTTATAGCTTGATAGTCCGGCTTCATTGTTGGGGCCATCCAGAGGATCACTCATGGAGCCGTAGAATTTGGTTGCCAAAACGACTTTCTCGCGGCGCCCCCCGCCTTGATTAAACCAGCGTCCGATAATGGTTTCAGTCAGCCCGGAGTTCTCGCCCCAGCCGTAGACATTGGCCGTATCGAAGAAGTTGACGCCGGCGTCAAGCGCTGCATCCATGATGCGGAAGGCTTCCTTTTCATCCGTGGCAGGACCGAAATTCATCGTCCCCAGACATAAACGACTTACTTTCATACCGGATTTACCTAGAGCAGTGTACTGCATAATCAATGATCACTCCTTGGTCGTTTAGGGTATAAGACAAATTCACCCCTATTGTAGCGTATTGGCAGAAAAATGTAACTAATGACGTGGGAGAACTTAATTTTAAAGAAGCAAGAAGCAGAAACAAGCAGCAAATCAAGCAGCAGGAGCATGGAACAGGATCAAGTAGCGGGAGAAGACTCAAGTAGCAGGAGCAAAAATAAAGCAGCAAGAAGAAAGAAGCAGAGACAAGCAGCAGGAGCATGGAACAGGACCAAGTAGCGGGAGCAAGACACAAGTAGCAGACAAGCAGAAAAAAGAAAGTCTAGGAGTCAAAGAGCTCCCAACAAGATGTTACCTTGAAGAGCCGCCCCATGCTTTATGCATAGGGCGGCTCTTCAAATTCCCACAACCCTTGTGGTCAGGGAGATTCGCTCTTCTCCATTGAACCTGCTAATCCGTTCGGCTTCAAAGCAGCGGAGAGGACGAATCGATTCCGGAAAAGCGAAGCGGTCGCCTTTGGAGCCGAATTTCAACCCCTAAAATACAATCCAGAAATTCGGCGACAACAGCGATTGGAGGAACGATACGTACTTGGAGCCTCCCACATTAAGTCCTTCGAAGTTTTGCATTAAGTCCTTCGAAGCTTTGCATTAAGTCTTTGAGCTTCACATTAAGTCTTCGAAGCCGTTTTCTCCCTGACCACATTCCCCCTACTTATAGGCAAAACGAATTAAGTTCATAGTTTCTATATCTTGGTCAATCGAGGGGAAAGTATGTTACAACAGTAACTAGATGATTAAATACGACCAGTGTATATATAAATAAGGAGTGACGAAGAATGGCAGAAACGAAAAAAATCGCGGTAATTGCCGGAGACGGCATCGGCCCTGAAGTAGTGGCGGAAGCGGAGAAGATCATTAAACGTACTGAAGAGGTGTTCGGATATTCATTTACAACGGAACATGCGCTGTTTGGCGGCATTGCCATTGATGAGAAAGGGACGCCGCTGCCAGAAGAAACGCTGAATGTATGTAAAAGTGCTGATGCTGTATTGCTGGGTGCGGTGGGCGGACCGAAATGGGACAACAATTCGAAGGAGCTTCGTCCGGAAACCGGATTGCTTGGCATCCGTAAAGAGCTTGGCTTGTTCTCCAACCTGCGTCCGGCTGTCATTTTCGATTGCTTGAAAGATGCGTCCACATTGAAGCCTGAAGTTCTCGAAGGTACCGACTTGATGGTCGTTCGTGAGCTGACAGGAGGCATATACTTCGGCGAGAAGTTCAGACGCGAAGGTGCTGGTGGGGAAGAAGCGGTAGATACCTGTGTATACAACACGGCGGAGGTAGAGCGCATCGTTCATCAAGCCTTCGAGATTGCACAGAAGCGCCGGAAGAAGCTGGCTTCTGTCGATAAAGCGAACGTGCTGGAAACGTCCCGCTTGTGGCGCGAAACGGTAAACCGCATCGCTCCTGAATATCCGGATGTGGAGCTGGAGCATGTGCTGGTAGACAATTGCGCGATGCAGCTGCTGCGTCGTCCGTCCAGCTTTGACGTGATCGTAACCGAGAACATGTTCGGCGATATTCTAAGCGATGAAGCAGCGATGCTGACAGGTTCCATCGGCATGCTGGCATCCGCATCCATGGGTGAAGGAGCTTTCGGTCTGTACGAGCCGGTACACGGTTCGGCACCGGACATTGCCGGTCAAGGCTTGGCAAACCCAATTGCAACGATTCTTTCCGTCGCGCTGATGTACCGCCTCACGTTCGGCTACGAGGATGCGGCAGACGCAATTGAACGTGCTGTTGCCGAGGTGCTTGATGCCGGACATCGGACAGCTGACATTGCGGTGGATAAGAGCAAGGCGCTCAGCACGACAGAAATGGGCGATTTGATCGCCGCGGCTATCCGTTAATAGAAGAAGCATTCGTTCAAAGAAACTCCTTATTTATAATAATTATAATAAAGTAACCTTTACAATCTTGACTTTGATTAGCCTCAATGATAACATTTCTATTAAATGTTCATAGGAACATAGCATGTAGAAAATACTCGTATTTTCTTACATATGTTAAGGAGGAATTCAATCATGGCAGAACGTTTGGTTGGTAAAGCGGCTCCTGATTTTACAATGGAAACTGTATCAGGAGACGGTAAAGATTTTGGTAAAGTAAGCCTGTCCGACTACCGCGGCAAATGGCTCGTATTCTTCTTCTATCCGCTTGATTTCACTTTTGTATGTCCAACTGAAATCACGGCTCTCAGCGATGCTTACGATCAATTCAAAGCATTGGATACTGAAATTCTGGGTGTAAGTGTTGACTCTATCCACAGCCACAAAGCTTGGATCAACACAGCTAAAGAAGCTAATGGTCTGGGAGCATTGAACTTCCCACTGGCTTCCGACATCACCAAAAATGTAGCAAGAGACTATGGTGTTCTGATCGAAGAAGAAGGCGTTGCTCTGCGCGGCTTGTACATCATCGATCCAGAAGGCGAATTGAAATATCAAGTTGTTAACCATAACGACGTAGGCCGCAGTGTAGAAGAAACGCTTCGCGTTCTCCAAGCACTTCAATCCGGCGGATTGTGCGCAATGAACTGGAAACCAGGCGACAGCAACCTGTAATTCCATTTCGTTAAAGTTAAGGCAACCCTCATTATCTGACATTATGTGCAGGTAATGGGGGTTTTTTCACCTCTGTTTTTATTGGATGAAATCGGGGAAGACTCTTGTTTAGAGAACCGCTCTTGCGTTGATATATAATAAATATATAGGCTTACAGACTTAAGCATAGGGAATCGTGCCTAAATTTTTAATCGAGGTTTTTTTCATGAAGGAATTAGTGGGAGTGAAAGCGAATACAATATTTTGAAACGGTTGAGAATCCACAAAAGGAGGGTGAACGATATGAGTTTTTGCTGTGGGGCTAGTATGATGGGTACAAAGGGTACACTGAAGCATTATCGCACTCAAGTACATAATGTTCCCCTGCTGTCTTGTCCGGTCTGCCATCGCGTCGAAGTACACCATCGGGTTGAGAATGAGTATGAAATATTAGCCGAATATGCCCATGGTGACGGAGCATCCCAGGTGGATTTTCAGGATTATGTGATGGAAGATGAGGACGCGATTTTTGAGAATGTTGTCAACCGGGAGTCGGAGGATCCGCTAACGGTGGTTCAGAGTCAGATTGATATGTCGTTAGATCTCCTGGTGGTTGCCAAATGGATGGAGGATGAGAAGTGGCAGGGCGAACTGAAAAGACGACTTGCCGTGATGAGTCAGCGCAGGCTCCGGCTCCAGAAGCAACCTTAACAGGAATTAATAAAGCCTCGTGAATATTCGGGGCTTTTTTAATGTTTCAAATGGAATCAAAGGGGGTAATAATTATATTAGTTGTTTGGGAATAGGTGTTAGATACAATACATAAACAGAAATACATAAGAACTAAGGATGGTATTTTTATGCAATTTCCCATTTTTCGACAGGATTTCTGATTGACGTTTCTTTGTCTCGATGACTATCATGGAAGGAAGCAGATTCGGGCTGCTTCTGATTCAAAGGCGGACAAGCTGATTATTGCAAGGTTTTTTGTCGGTTTGGTGAGTTCAACTTTTCAAGAAAAGGGGGAGCCATCTTGTTGAGTCAAATCCGTGAATCTGAGCTGCAGGCTATTCGTTCTTTTCATTCCAGCCAGCTTATTAGGAACAAGTATGAGAACATACTGGAGAATCTCGACAGCGGGATCATCCTCTTTGATAGTGACGGTGTGTTGGCATTTGTTAATGTACAGATGGCAAAATTATTAGGTGTATCCCGTAAATCGCTGACTGGCTGTACGCTGACCCAACTATTGCGTCATCCCCAGCTCTCCAGATTCAAGAAGAGAAAAATACTTCGCATTTTCCGGGAAACGGTATTCCATCGCAAGAGATTTCATGAACTGGTTGATGAATATGGCAGATCGTGGTTGATCACCATGACTTATGGGGACCAGATGGAAGGCGATTTTCTGATCAGCGTGAAGGATGTATCTGACTTCAAACGAATTGAGCAAACCGCTTATCAGAACGATAAGCTGGCCATGCTGGGAAAGATCTCGGCATCCATTGCCCATGAGATACGGAACCCGCTGACCTCCATCCGTGGCTTCATCCAACTGCTTCGTCCACATCTCGTAAGCTTAGGTAAGGACGAATATGCCAGAATTATCCTTACGGAGATTGATCGTGCGAATGATATTATATATGAGTTTCTAAATTCCTCCAAACCCTCTGCTCCAGAAACCAAGATTGTGTCCGTATCCTCTTTATTGAAGGAAGTCGTTCTACTAACTGAAAGTGAAGCCTTAATGAAGGGATGCCAAATTATTCTGCACACTGATAAGACCCCACCTGCGTTTATTTCCGTGGATGTGAAGCAGATCAAACAGGTGATTCTGAATATTATTAAAAATGCCCTGGATGCGATTAATGAGCATCATGATGAGAATATCACCGGAGTAATTGATATTTCCGCCCGCGATACGGGGAAACATATCAACATCTGCATTTCGGATAACGGTGGCGGCATGGATCAGAATACATTGAACCATCTGTTCAATCCATTCTTCACAACGAAAGAGAGCGGAACGGGGCTGGGATTATCCGTGAGTTACAGTATTATTAGAAATCATGGTGGCTCGATTGCCGTGGATAGTCAGGTTGGTAGCGGGACGGAGTTTGTGATTACATTTCCTAAATTGGACGTTTCGGAAGTATAAGAATGTACGATTCATGCCTGAAATAAATACGAGAGCAGCTGTTCCGATGGAATGGCTTTTTCTTTTTTAGGAGGAGAAGATCGCATGAAGTGGACATTACAAGGCAGCTTATCATCCGGGCAGGTGCATACCGATGCTATCATCATTCCCGTAACGAAAAAACAAACGGCGGAAGGCGGTGTTTCCGAGGCCTGGGATCCACTGCTCAAACCGTTGGCCGAGAGTCGGTTATTTGACGGAACTCCCAATCGGTCATTCGTATGGCCGGAGAGCATCGAAGGTGAATCGCGCCTGTTAATATGGCTGGGCCGCCCCGAAGGAATCTTGACATCCGAGCAGCTGCGGCTGCTTTCAGCACAAGCGGGGAAAGCCGCCGTGAAATCGGGTGTACGCAGTGCTGCCATTCAAATTCCGAATACGATGGTCAACTTCACTGCCGAACAGACTCCCCAAGATGCTGCTCAGGCTTTAACTGAAGGTTTTATCCTCGGAAGCTATCGGAAACCTCATTATAAGCGTGATGCTGCCGAACAAACGAATTTAGAAGAAATCCTCTATTATATAGAAGAAGATATGGATGCGGAATTTGAAGCTGGGTGGACGAAGGGGATGTCATTAGGGGCAGCGATTGGAGAAGCGACCTGTCTGGCACGGGATTTAACGAACCTGCCCGGCAATATGCTGTTGCCGGAAGACTTGGCCCAGAAGGCACTTCAGGTTGCAAAACGGAACGGTTTTGAAGCACAGGTACTGGACGAGGAAGGACTTGTCGAGAAGGGCATGGGCGGCCTTCTGGCCGTAGGTAAAGGCAGCATACATCCACCGCGCATGATTGCGCTCCGTTATCAGGGACGGGAGACGTGGGAGGATGTGATTGGCCTTGTTGGTAAGGGGGTTACGTTTGATACCGGTGGTGTATCGCTGAAGAGGGCATCTGGGATGGAGGATATGATCAGCGACATGGGCGGGGCGGCTACCGTACTGGGCGTTATGGAAGCGCTCGGACGGATTCGTCCCAGGGTAAATGTAGTGATGGTGATTCCGTCAGCGGAAAATGTAATGAGCGGTAGTGCCTTTAAACCCGGTGATATTGTCACGACGTTGAGCGGTCGCACCATCGAAGTATTGAATACGGATGCTGAGGGACGTATTGTGCTTGCGGACGGAGTAACTTATGCCAAGCAGCTCGGGGCTTCGCGTTTGATTGATGTGGCCACATTGACAGGTGCTGTCGTTTCGGCTCTTGGGGATATAGCCACTGGGGCCGTAACTAATGATGAGACCTTTTTGCAAGAGCTTATTACCTCATCTCGGAGGGCCGGCGAAAAAATATGGCCGCTTCCATCCTATCCGGAGTTCTGGGATAAATTGAAGAGTGAGGTGGCGGATTTACGAAATCAGACGGGCCGAGAAGGCGGGACGATAACGGGTGGTCTTTTTGTAGGGACATTTGCTGATGGGCTGCCCTGGGTGCATTTTGACATAGCAGGTACGGCTTACTTATCCAAGGAGCGGGGCGTGGATCCCAAAGGGGCAACGGGTGTGCTCGTTCGCACCATCACCGACTGGATTCTTAAGCAGGTCCAGGTCGTCATGGATTGAATCGCTTGCTATGAAATGAAGATGTCAGTGGGAGTCCCATATCCCTTAGAAAAACGTCCGTCTTTCGGACGTTTTTGCTTTACTTTTCAACCGGCATTCAAGTATGATGAAGAGAAAAATTGCCGAGAGGAGTTTAGCTTAGAATGATTAAGAGTAGTCAGACAAAGATTGTAGACTGTACCATTCGCGATGGCGGACTGGTCAATAATTGGGGTTTTAGTGTGGAATTTGTACAAAATTTATATGCGGGCCTGAATGAGGCTGGCGTGGACTATATGGAAATCGGTTATAAAAATTCGCCTAAACTGCTGAAAGGCGCTGATCAGGCGGGCCCTTGGCGTTTTCTGGATGATGACTTCCTCAGAGAAGTGATTCCTCATAAAGGCAAGACCAAACTGTCCGCCCTTGTAGATATCGGCCGTGTGGATGAAGACGATATTTTGTCACGCGAGGAAAGCTTGTTGGATCTCATCCGTGTCGCTTGTTACATCAAAGACGTGGATAAGGCGCTTGCGCTGGTTCAGACCTTCCACGATCGTGGTTACGAGACTACGCTGAACATTATGGCTCTCTCCAACGTGATGGAGAACGAGCTGCTGGAAGCTTTTGAGCTGATCAAGGAGAGCGTCGTGGATGTGGTCTACATCGTCGATTCTTACGGAAGCCTTGATCATAAAGATATGGAGTACCTTGTAAATAAGTTCAAGACCCATCTGCCGAACAAACGTCTGGGCGTTCATACCCATAACAACATGCAGATGGCGTTCTCCAACACGCTGGTCGCTGCAGATCTTGGCGTTGAGCTTCTGGATGCATCCGTGTACGGGATGGGACGTGCGGCCGGCAACTGCCCGACCGAGCTTCTGGTTACCCATCTGAAAGGCACGAAGTATGAGCTGCGTCCGGTACTGGATATTATCGAGCGCTACATGATCCCTCTTCGCGAAAAAGAAGAGTGGGGTTATATTATGCCTTACATGATTACAGGCACCTTGGACGAACATCCGCGCTCCGCCATGGCACTCCGTGCTTCGGAGGATAAAGACAAAATTGTGGATTTTTATGATAAATTAACGACACCGGAAGTGACCTTCGACAAAAAATAGGCAAGGTGCTTTCACAGCCCTCATATCAGGTCAAGGTAAAACAGCATCCTTCCCGGGAAGGATGCTGTTTGCTTTAATATACGGGCGATCCATTTTCCATAAAATACATGTTGAAATTATATGTTCGACATGGTATATTTATTTTTGTCTTCAAAAGACGCCATCTTCATTATCGGGACGTAGCTCAGCTTGGTAGAGCACCTGGTTTGGGACCAGGGGGTCGCATGTTCAAATCGTGTCGTCCCGATTCGCTTATGAATTAGGGCCTCGCAAAAGTAATCGAAATATGCTCCGAAGCATAGCGTCACTTTTGTAGGTATATGTGCGGGTGTAGTTCAATGGTAGAACTCCAGCCTTCCAAGCTGGTAGCGTGGGTTCGATTCCCATCACCCGCTTATAGTTAGAACGAAAACCCTTGGTGACAAGGGTTTTTTGTTTGCGGAAATCCGAATTTACGAACTTTCGATTTCCCGTTCGATTCATATAACAAGCACCATACACACAAAAAAGTCCTTGAAAGGACAAGGGCTTTTTTTTGCTGTAACGATGCGCTTATCTAACCGAAGCTTGATGGGCTGCCGGTAGAGCGTTGCCAATGCCCCCCATGAAGGGCTAGCGACTTAATATGCTGCAAAAGTACAGATTTTTACCGCGTTGGCGGGGAATTTCGGGAGAATTCTAACGATTGCTTTGTCATAAAAAGGGTGGTATACTCTCATTAAACAATGTTTAAAACAATGTTTAATAAATTGTTGCATCAGGATAGATAGGGAGGGGTTCGATGGCATCGCCAGACCACAGCAATGACACCAAAGAGAAGATTTTGCAGACGACACTAGATGTAATCAAGCGGGAAGGATTCGACAGTGTTACGATTCGCAAGATTGCTTCCCGTTCCGACGCCAACATCGCGCTTGTCAATTACTATTTTGGCTCGAAAGACAAGCTGATCAACGAGGCGATCAAGGGATTGCTGATCGGCTTCCGGGATACCTTCGATGTGCTCGATCACGTGTCTGTGCCACCGAAGGAGCGATTGAAATTATTTTTAACCCGTTACGTTCAGGTCATTCAGCAATATCCGGAGCTGGTGCTGCACACGATAGCGGCCGGCTCGGCGATGTTCGCGTCCCAACATGAGTATGGGGAATTTTTGCAAGCAACTGGATTTCATAAGCTTCAAAAGGTGTTTACAGAGATCACGGGGGAGAAACGGCCGGACTCATTAATGATGATGGTTACGCAAATTTTCGGCGCCATTTTTCTCCCTGCATTAATGAAGCCGCTGCTCGAATCCGGAGCCGGGGTCAAGCCTGCTCCCATCGACCGGCAAATCGATTTTTTGTTTGAGCGCTATTTTCCTGAACATGGAGAAGCAAAGGAGCGAGGAAAATGAAATTTCTAAGAGATTATTGGCAGGATCTGGGCATCGTTGTCGCCTTCTTTGTATGCATTGGATTGTTGGTCAATGGGAGTCTCATGCCGGAAATCGAAGTCATTTTATGGCTCAGCTTTGTGGCGATATTGGTGCATCAATTCGAAGAATATCGGTGGCCGGGGTATTTCGGAGGGCTGTTTAACGGCGTCATTTTTCGAAGCGAGCATCCGGAACGCTATCCGCTGAATACGCAGTCTGCTATGATCATCAATCTCGGCATCGCTTATCTGTTTTATCTTCTTCCCGTGTTTGTCCCGCATCTCATCTGGCTTGGTCTTGCCCCCGTCTTCATGGGCTTTTTCCAATTTATTTGGCACGGCATATTTGCCAACATCAAAGCAAGAACGATATACAATCCCGGCTTGGGCGCCGTCCTGCTGTTTCATTTTCCGATCGGCGGCTGGTATATCTATCATATCGTTAGTTACAATCTGGCAAGTGCGTGGGATTGGATTTTGGGCTCGGTTTATTTTGTTATCGCCGCGTATATCTTCATCATCAAGGGGAATATGTGGCTGAAGGACGAACACTCGCCGTATTCGTTTTCTCCGAAGCAGCTAGGCCCTTATAACGTGTCTCCGAACACGGTATGGGTCGACGACGAAATATAGGAGGGACATTAGTTCCTTGCAAAGATTTGGTCATCCAGACGGTTGACGGCAGTGTTGACCGACACGGGCGAGATGAGTTTACCCCTTTTACAAGCGCAGAATATCTGTTATAATGACCATAATTTCATTCCAAGAATGCGAGGTAACCTAGTCCAATGAAGTAAGACACCCTTTTCTCTAAACAACTGCATGTGGTTTGCAGGCGTTTCTCTACGGCGGTAGAGGAGAGATTTGGTGTGTCTGAACAATGTGACTGGGGTGCCTCTTTTTGTTATGTTGAAATGGTACTCTAATGAAATACAATCACATCCATGGAACGGATTTGCAGCTTCCGCTAACGGCGAGGTTATTGAGCTTCATTTCAATAGCAGTCAAGGCTGGACTGGAATGAACAGCCGAAGTTAGTGTCGGTCGTGCAAATTCGTCCCGTTCATTCAGACCAGACCCATATCTCTCTTTATAACATCCGCCGCAGGCCATCGCTTGCGGTTTTTTAGTTTTTTCAAAGAGAGAGGATGAGACGATATGACTATGATTCTAAAAGCGAAAGATATAAGTATGGAGCTCCAAGGAAGGCCGCTGTTTGAAGACATTCAGCTGGAGGTGGCGGAAGGAGAACGGATTGCGCTGTATGGGCGCAACGGTACCGGCAAAACCACGCTCCTCTCCATCCTGGCCGGTGAGCTTGAGCCGACCTCCGGCGTTGTGGAGGCGATTCTCCCGCGAGAGCGCTGGGGCTGGCTCAGGCAGCAGGATGAGCCGGACGAAATCGATAGGAGTGCCATCGATACGGTGCGCAGCCGCAGTCATCCTTCATTATGGCAGCTGAAGCTTCAGCTTGCCGGCGTCGAGCAGCAGATGAATGGCGGCAGTCCTGTCGAAATGGAACCATTGCTTGAGCAATATGGCAATCTGCTGGAGCGTTACGAGTCCCAGAACGGTTTCCAGTGGGAGACCGAGGTGGAGAAAGCGATGACGATGCTGGGCATCGGGCCAGAGGTGTGGCCCGTATCCTACCGCGAGCTGAGCGGAGGCCAGAAGACGAAGGTCATGCTGTCAGGGCTCCTTGTATCGGCACCGAAATTTTTACTGCTCGACGAGCCCACGAACCATTTGGACAGCGAGAGCTTGGTCTGGCTGGAGCAGTGGCTGGTGTCGTCCTATAAAGGCACTGTGTTGTTTGTTTCCCATGACAGGGAATTCATCGATCGGGTAGCAACCTCCGTATGTGAGCTGACCTCGGAGGAACTTCGGCGTTACCGGGGAGGATATACGGATTACCGCCGCGAAAAGGAACGGGAGCTGCGCGAACAAGAGACGCTTTACCGGAAGCAGGAGCTGGCCCGCAAAGCGCTGGAGGAATCGATCCGAAGATATGAGGAGTGGTTCCATAAAGCGCATAACGCGGCCGGGGACGTAAATGACGTCAAGATCACCGCCAGCTTTTACAAGGCCAAGGCCAAGAAGAACATCTCAAGATATCATGCCAAGGAAAAAGCGCTGGAACGGCTGGAAGCAGAGCGGGTGGATAAACCGCGAAGCGGTCCTAAGCTGAACATGGAGCTGGAAGGGGAAGCTTTCGGCGGCCGTACCCTTATCCAAGTGAAGGACATCTGTTTTGGTTACGAAGATCAACCGCTTTTTAATAAGCTCACCTTCTATCTGAACCGCGGCGACCGGTTGGCCGTAAGAGGCCCTAACGGGAGCGGGAAAACGACACTGCTCAAGCTGCTGCTGGGCGAAATCGAACCGCAGGAGGGCCGAATTACCCGAAATCCTTCCGTTAAGATCGGTTATTTCTCACAGGAACTTGAGGGGCTGGAACCCGAGACCACGCTGCTGGACAGTCTGCTCGTCATTCCGGGAATGACGGAGAGCCGTGCGCGTACCTTGCTGGGCTCGTTCCTCTTCAGGCGGGACGATGTGTTTAAGAAGATGGGGCAGCTGAGCATGGGGGAGAAGTGCAGAACGGCTTTTCTCAAGCTGTATTTCAGCGGGGCGCATCTGCTCGTGTTGGATGAACCCTCGAATTACCTGGATGTGGATACCCGCGAGGTGATTGAACAAGTGCTTGTGAGCTTTCCGGGTGCGATTGCGCTCGTATCCCATGACCGGTATCTGGTGCGCAAAATCGCGAACCGGCTGCTCACGCTGAAGCCTGGGGGAGCTCCGGTTTGGTTTGAGGGAAGTGTGGATGAGGAGGAGGAACAGGCCTCGCGGACCGGTGTGATCAGGGGGAATACGGAGAAGGACAATCGGCGAATGGAGCTCGAATATCGGATTCAGGAATTACTGGGCTTATCAGCCGAAGATTTTGAAGCCGGGGACGAGGCGAGCTGGCTTGCCGAGATCAGGGAGCTCCGGGCAGAGCTGACCAGGCTTCAGTCGGAATAAGATCAGGGATCACGATTAAAATCAGTGAGATGGGGTTAAAATGGGGAAATGAAACTTGCCATATCCCGAAAGGTTGCATATAATAAACCCTATATATTTGCATATGTAATAAATGCGTGGATGGAGAAAAGTAGCTAGTGCCTCTTTACAGGGAAGGGATGCCGTGGATTGAGAGTGTCCCTATAGAAACAGGCTAGTGAAGTTCGCTCCGGAGCAGTTCCTTGAACACGGCATGGTGCCGGTCAGTAGGGGATAACGGGTCCGATTCGTTACGTCGGTCAAGTGAGCATGGTGAGGCATACTCGGGCCTAAGGTTTTTTACCGCCTTGGTTAGGGTATGATGCATGTTAACAAGGGTGGTACCACGGTCTCTTCGTCCCTTTTTGGGAGGAGAGGCCTTTTTTGTTTTCAGTACGATGATGGAGTTTACAAAGGGGTGTGCGAATAGCTATGAAGGAAAAATTAGAAGCATTAAAGCAGGAAGCATTGGCGCAATTGCAGGATGTTACCGATCCGCAGCAGCTGAATGATTTGCGGGTGAAATACCTTGGCAAAAAAGGTGCCTTGACGGAAATCCTGCGCGGAATGGGAGCGCTGAGTGCAGAAGAGCGTCCCGTTATCGGCCAGGTGGCCAATGACGTTCGGGGCGCGATCGAGGAAGTCATCTCCGGCAAGCAGGAAGCGTTCCTGCAGCAGGAAACCGAAGAGCGCCTGCGTGCAGAGAAGGTGGACGTAACTCTTCCGGGCCGCAAGCTCAGCCAAGGCGCGGTCCATCCTTTGAGCAAGGTGATCCAGGATATCGAGGATATTTTCATCGGGATGGGTTATCAGGTAGCGGAAGGCCCTGAGGTGGAAACGGACTACTTCAACTTCGAAGCGCTGAATCTGCCGAAGAATCACCCGGCACGCGACATGCAGGATTCCTTCTATTTGACGGAAGATCTGCTAATGCGTACTCAGACATCCCCGGTGCAAGCCCGGACGATGCTGTCGATGAATGGGAAAGCGCCTGTCAAAATCATCTGCCCGGGCCGTGTATTCCGCCGGGACGACGATGATGCGACGCATTCGTTCCAGTTCCATCAAATCGAGGGCCTGGTCATCGGCGAGAACATTCGCATGAGTGATCTGAAAGGGACGCTGCTGCAATTCGTGCAGGAGATGTTCGGCGATGACACGCAGATCCGTCTGCGTCCAAGCTTCTTCCCGTTCACGGAGCCGAGCGCGGAAGTGGACGTATCCTGTGTAAGATGCGGCGGCAGTGGCTGCCGCGTATGCAAGCAAACAGGCTGGCTTGAGATTTTAGGCTGCGGCATGGTTCATCCGAAGGTGCTTGAAATGGGCGGTTATGACCCTGAGAAGTACAGCGGTTTTGCTTTCGGTATGGGGGTTGAGCGGATTGCGATGCTGAAATACGGCGTGGATGACATCCGTCACTTCTTCAACAACGATACAGCATTCTTGAATCAATTCACGCGGATCTAATTTTAACGATAAAGGGAAGTGAATAGACAATGAGAGTTTCAACCGATTGGTTGTCCGATTATATTTCGCTCCAAGGCGTAACCTCAGAGGATTTGGCAAGCCGTATTACTTCGGCTGGTATTGAAATCGATGTGATCGAGAAACGGAATCAAGGCATTAACAAAGTGGTCGTAGGCTACGTCAAGAGTAAAGAGAAGCATCCTGACGCAGACAAGCTGAATGTATGTATCGTGGATGCGGGTCAGGAGGAAGATCTCCAGATCGTGTGCGGAGCCAAAAATGTAGATGCTGGCCAGAAGGTGCCGGTGGCGCTTGTTGGCGCGAAGCTGCCTGGCGGTATGGATATCAAGAAGGCCAAGCTGCGCGGCGTGCTCTCCCAAGGCATGATCTGCTCGGCGAAGGAACTGGGCATGAATGACAAACTGCTGCCTAAAGAGCTGCAGGAAGGGATTCTGGTACTTCCGGCTGAGACGGAGATCGGTAAACCAATTGAAGATGTGCTGGGTCTGAACGATGAAATTTTGGAGCTGGATCTGACGCCGAACCGCTCTGACTGTCTCAGCATGCTGGGAGCAGCTTACGAAGTGAGCGCCATTCTGGGGCGCGAGCTGAGTCTTCCGAACCCGGAGAAGGAAATTCTGGAGGTTCAAGATGCAGCAGCCGATCATATCTCGGTTACGATCGGGGCTGACGAGCAGTGCAGCCATTACGCGGCACGTTATATTACCGGAGTTAAGATCGGTCCTTCTCCGCTGTGGATGCAGAATCGGTTGATGGCAGCGGGCGTGCGCCCGATCAGTAATATCGTGGATATTACGAACTATGTGATGCTGGAATATGGCCAGCCGCTGCATGCTTTTGATGCAGATCAGCTGAAGGATGGCGCGGTCCATGTGCGTATGGCTGAAGCTGGGGAAACGATGGTAACGCTGGACGGCGCGGAGCGTCGCCTGGAGCCGCATATGCTGGTGATTACAGCAGGGGGCAAGCCGGTAGCCTTGGCTGGCGTTATGGGCGGGCTGGACTCCGAAGTAACGGACAGCACGGTCAATATTTTCCTGGAGTCGGCTAAGTTCGATGGCGGTACCGTCCGCAAAACATCCCGTCAGCTCGGACTGCGTTCGGAGGCAAGCTCCCGCTTCGAGAAGGAAGTGGATCCTGCCGCAGTTATCCCTGCACTGAACCGTGCAGCGGCATTGATGGCGAAATATGCCGGAGGCGCTGTCCATCAGGGAATCGTCGAAGCAGGCAGTGCGGACAACGAGCCTACCGTGATTACGTTGTCGCTGGAGAAGCTCAATCGTTATCTGGGAACGGAGCTGTCCCTGCTTGAGGTAAAAACGATCTTCGCCCGATTGCATTTCCCTTGCGGAGATTCGGGCCAAGGAATGGTGGATGTTCAAGTGCCTTCCCGACGCGGCGATATCGTGCTTGACGTAGACCTCATTGAAGAGGTGGCCCGTCTGTATGGATACGACAATATCCCGACAACGGCGATTGAAGGTCCGACGACACCGGGTTCATTGACCATCGCTCAGGCCATCCGCCGCTCGCTTCGCCGTTTGCTGACGCATAGCGGATTCCAGGAGGTTCTGGGTTATTCCTTCATCCATCCGCAGCAAGCGGAAATGTTCACCTCCCTGTCGTCAGATGGCACGGCGGTTAAGCTGGCCATGCCAATGAGCGAGGACCGCAGCGTCCTTCGCACCAGCCTGCTTCCGCAGCTGCTGGATATCGCGGTGTACAACCATAACCGCAAGCAGCCGGACTTGGCCCTGTTTGAAATAGGGAACCTGTTTCATACGCATGAGAAGACATTGACGAAGCAGCCGCTGGAGCGCCCTGTTCTCGGGTTGCTGCTGACGGGACGCAAAGGCAGCAAGCAATGGAATGTTCAGCCGGCCAAGGTCGATTTCTTCGATTTGAAGGGGGCGCTCGAAACGGTGCTCGACTACCTTGGAATTGGCTCAGAAGAGATCACTTACGAGGCCAACGGACCGGAGGGCTTCCACCCGGGACGTTCCGCTTCCGTATATGCGGGTCAAGGCGAGAACAAGCGGCTGTTAGGTGTACTGGGACAAATTCATCCGAAGACCCAGCAGGAGCTGGATTTGGAAGATACCTATGCCGCCGAGATTCTCCTTAAGCCGCTGTATGATCTGACTAACGCCCGCGTCGTTTACCGCGATTTGCCTAGATTCCCGGGTATGGAACGCGATCTTGCCATCGTGGTGAATGAGGAGGTTGAAGCCGGCTCCCTGATTCAAGTGATCAAGGAGAATGCTGGTGAGCTTCTGCAGCAGATTCAGGTATTTGACGTCTTCACAGGCAGCAAGCTTGGAGAGGGTAAGAAGAGTGTTGCCATCTCCATGACGTACCGCCATCAGGAACGGACGCTGACCGATGAAGAGGTTGCCGGCGTCACGGAAAAAGCGGTTGCTGCCCTTCAGCAAACTTTTGGCGCAGAATTAAGAAAATAGCAGGAATTGTGAACGCCCGCATCGAATCCATTACATCAGGGATTCGATGCGGGCTTTTTTGCTCTAAATTGAACTGGGATTTGCATCAGGACGCCCGCAGGGTACATAATTATAAGCACAAAACTGTGTTATCATATACCAAACTTCGGTCTGTTTTCTTGAGGTTCGTCTACAGATGTTATCTCATATATAATGAATGTAGAGAATAGACCATTTCAGACATCATAGAATCTACACATAATAGAAGGAGGGCACAATTTTGACTACATCGGACCGTAAAAGCGTTACCGTAGATATCTACGGAACTTCCTATAAACTCGTTGGCAGTAGCAGTGATTATACCAGACAGGTAGCGAATTATGTAGATGATCGCATGCGTACCATATCCAAGGCGCACTCTCGATTGGATACCCCGCGCATTGCCGTCCTAGCTGCAGTACATATGGCTGAAGAAGCTTTGCAGAAGCTGGAGTTTCAGAATGAGGCCAAGCAGATGACGGCCGAGCGAAATGAACTGCGTACGGAGCTTGCCAAGGTGCAAGGACTTCAAATCGAGCAGCAGGAGAGACATCGTCAGCAGCAGGAGCAGTTGGAGCACAAACTGGCGGAGCAGACTACGCTGGCTGAGGAATACAGGAAGTCCAAGGAGAATCTAACCGCGGAGTCAGAGCGTACGAAGGAATTGCTTCAGAAGGAATCGGACCGCGTGGCGGAACTGCTGAAGGAGAAGCAGCAGCTTGAGGCCCGTCTTAAGGAGCAGCGCGAGAAGCTGGAGAGCGGCCATAAGCAGTCTATTGAAGATATGAAGCGCCGCTATGAAGGGCAGATTTCGCAGTTGACGCTCACTCATAAACAGGCCATCGAGAAGCTGGAACAGAGTCAACGGACCTCTGCGAAGCAGGCCGAGGAGAAGCTGGCTGAGCAATTGAAGAAACAGGAGAGCACCTATAAACAAGAGGCGCTCCTGAAGGAGCAGCAGCACTCGAAGATCGTGCACGATATGGAGCAGAAGTATACGAAGACGGTGCAGGATATGGAGCAAAAGCATACAAGTACCGTCCAAGAGCTGGAGAAGCAGCTTGCCGAGCAGCGAACGCGGGGCGGGCAGCTCCAAGCACGTTTGTCGTCCGCCGAGAAGGAACTGGGTGCTGTAAAAGCAGAATCGGACAAGCTGAAGGAAGCGCTCCAGTCGTCCAGACAGCAAGCCGAGGCCTCTTCGCAGGAATTGCGTTCCTTCCGAACGAAGGTCGAAGGGCTGACGAAGGAGCTCGAGGGCCTGAAGCAGGAATCCGCCAAGTCGGAGGAAGAGCGCCGTCGTCTGCAGAAACTTGTGGTGGATGCAAATCAGACCTCCCGCAAACAGCAAGAAGAGCTGCAGCGTCTAAGCGGCGAGCTTCAATCCTGGCGCACGCTGGCTGATCAGCGCAAAGAGGAAACCGCTGAGCTCGAGATGAGAATTGTCGAGCTTATGGAAGCGAACGAGAGCCTGGAAGAAGGAATGAAGGGACTTCAGGATGAGATCCAGGTCATGAAGGACGAAGCTGACCGGACTATGTCAGAGCGTAGAAGTGCCCAAGAGGAATTGAATGAACTGCAGCTTCGCCATGAAGAGCTGGAGAAGCTCGCGAAGGAAGCGGGAGTCCGAGAGGAAGAGACCAGCAAACTGTACGCTATGCTGGAGGAAGAATACGATACGGTGTCGAATCAGCTGGATGAGCTTCGCAAGAAGGCGGCTGCCAGTGAAGAGCGCGCACGTGAACTCGCCGAGCAGCTGAGAGATTCAGAGGAACGCGCCGTTCAGTGGCAGGAGCAATACCAGCAAGGGATGGCGGAACGGGAACAGCTTGCCGAGGACAGCGAGAAGCTGGCCGCAGAGCGCGATGAGTGGAAACGAACCAAGCTTGCTCTCGAAGAAGAGCTCCAGTCATGGCAGCAGGAAATTGCATCCGCACGCCAAGCCTATGAACGTCTGGAAGAAGAGAAGAGTGAAGCGGCACAACAGTATTCCGATTTAGGTGAACAGTATGAGCTGGTCATGCACCAATATCGTCTGCTTCAGGCAGAACAGGAATTGAAGGCGGAGCAATCTGCGCAGCTTGAAGAAGAACACCGTAAGTTGAAGGAAGAGTATGCGAAGCTCCAAGTTGAATATAATGAGTGGATCGAGTTGATTGAGCAGGATCAGCGTTAGGCCATGGCGAAGATGTGAACCTGAAAAAACCTCCGGATTAGACAGAGGATACTCTGGCGATCCGGAGGTTTATTTTCGTGAGGAAGATCTACTATTCTTCGACGATAAGTTTGGACATCATTTTGCTGTGACCCGCTCCGCACATAATGGAACACGAAACTTCGAATTCTCCGGTCTCATCAGGCGTAACGACAGTTGAGTTGTTTTTACGGTCGAGCTGCAGTCCGAGCGCAGGAATCATAACGCCGTGGTTGCCGTCTTCATTCTCGTAAGTAATCTTGACAGGCACGCCTTTCTTGAGACGATATTCCTCTTGGTCGAATTGGAAATTGGTGCCCTTAATCACGAGTTCAGCTTCCGGTGCTACACCAGTATCCGAGATCGCTGAATCTCCCTGGGACTCTTTCTGGTCTCCACCGCAGGCAGCCAATACAAATAGGAGCATACATGAAACAAGTAAAGCAATGCCTTTTTTCACTGAAATCTCTCCTGACTATGAAATAATTGTGAAATATAATTTCCAATCTTTATGATAGCGCAGAAAAAGAGTGGGTGCACATACGTGTTATGAAAAATTGGTGAACGTGAACGGTTTCAAACGATGATATAGATTTACTTTATAATATAGGGGAAGCTGGAAAACCCCCTGTTTAGATTAACAGGGGGTTAGTGTGGGGATACTGCTGCCGTTCGGTTCGTTCAGAAAGAGGGCTTCAGAGGAATCCTCTAACAGAAGCGGGCGTTCTTCTATCTTATTCTTTGCGGGATTTGCCTGCTTCAAAAGGGGTGGAAACCGGAATGAACAGATCGATGATCCCGATGACCAGTGCAGCAAGCAAGGCGCCCAGTATGGAGACGCTAACGCCTCCAACGATGAATTGGGCAAGGTAAATCACGAGTGCGCTCACCAGGAAGCCCACGATGCCACGTCCAAACGGTGTGACTTTTTTGCCGAAGATGCCCTCGATAGCCCAACCAATCAGGGCGATAACGAGTGCAAGCAACAGGGCGCTTCCGAATCCGCCGACGGTGAATTGGGGGACAATCCATCCGACAACCATAAGAACGAGCGCGGCAACGATAAATCGAACAACATGCCCGAGAAATTGCATGGTACCTGCCTCCTTAGAATAAGACTGGAATGTTACGCAGAATTTATTTTGTTCAATAGGGCCGTCGGTTATGTGTGGAAGGTTTTTGGATTCCTTGGCGAATTCGTATTAGTTTCGATATAATATATGCATCGATTGAGAGGAGTTGTGAACTTCTTGAATGACAAGATTTTGCAAACTTTAGAATACCGAAAAATTTTAAATACATTAACACAATACACTCAAACTTCCATGGGAAGTGCGAGAGCTGAAACGTTAATGCCTGAAACCGACCTGGAGGCGGTAAAGGATTTACTTGCGGCTACTGACCAGGCTTACACCGTAGACAGGCTCAAGGGCAATCCGTCTTTTCGCGGGATTACCGATATTAACGACGCATTGAAGCGAGCCAGAATTGGGGGGACGCTTAATCCCCATGAATTGCTGGCTGCGTCGAATACGATTCATGGATCACGCCGAATCAAGCGGTTTATTGCAGCGATCCACGAGGACGAGAAGATTGAGATCCTCTATAATTTGAGTGATCTTATTTCGGAGCAGAAGCCTCTGGAAGATGCCATTCGGCTCTGTATTGACGATGCTGCTGAGGTGCTGGATTCCGCAAGCGCGGAGCTTTCTCAGATCCGGCGGGAATTGCGGGGCGGAGAAGTTCGCATTCGCGAGAAACTGGAGTCCATGATTCGATCGCAATCCGTGGCGAAGATGCTGCAGGACCAGTTAATTACGATTCGCGGCGACCGTTTTGTCATTCCCGTAAAAGCGGAATATCGCTCGCATTTTGGCGGTATCGTGCACGATCAGTCCGGGTCAGGCGCGACGTTGTTTATTGAGCCGGAATCCATCGTAGCCATGAACAACAAGCTGCGCGAGACGCGAATGCGGGAAGAGCGGGAAATCGAAGTGATTCTGCAGAAGCTGACCGCCCAGGTCGGCGAGCAGGCTGAGCTACTATCCATTGACTTGGATCTGATCGGCCAGCTCGACTTTATTTTTGCCAAGGCTCGTTTAGCCCATGTAATGAAGGCTTCACTACCAAGAATGAATGACAGAGGTTATATTAAGCTGCGCAAAGGCCGACATCCACTGATTCCGGCGGATCAGGTTGTGCCGCTTGATGTGGAATTAGGCAATTCCTATACATCCATCATTGTCACAGGGCCGAATACCGGCGGTAAGACGGTTACGCTCAAAACGATCGGATTATTAAATCTGATGGCGATGTCTGGACTCTTTATTCCTGCCGAAGAAGGCAGCCAGATGTGCGTATTTGATGCGATCTACGCGGATATTGGCGATGAGCAAAGCATTGAGCAGAGCCTCAGTACCTTCTCCAGCCATATGACGAACATCATCCGCATATTAAGCCAGATGACGCCGAAGAGCCTAGTGCTGCTTGATGAGGTGGGAGCAGGGACGGACCCTGCGGAGGGTTCCGCTCTGGCGATTTCCATCCTGGAGCATATCCACCGCATGGGCTGCCGCATGATCGCGACAACGCACTATTCTGAATTGAAGGCTTATGCATACGAACGCAAAGGTGTCATCAACGCCAGCATGGAGTTCGATATTAATACCCTAAGCCCGACTTATCGCCTGTTGGTAGGCGTGCCTGGACGCAGTAATGCGTTTGCCATTGCAGAACGTCTGGGATTGCCGGGATCCATTCTGGAATTTGCCCGTGGCGAAGTGAAGGAAGAAGATCAACGAGTGGAGCATATGATTGCATCGCTCGAAGAGAACCGGCACACCGCGGAAGTAGAGCGTGAGAAGGCGGAGCAGGTTCGGAAGGAAATGGAGGAGCTGCGTCTTCGTCACCAGCACGAGCTTCAGAAGCTGGAAGAGCAGAAGGACAAGCTTGTTGATAAAGCTCGTACGGAAGCAAGGCAGATCGTGGACAAGGCCCGGAGTGAGGCGGAGGAAATCATCGCGGATCTACGCAAGATTGCCCAAGAGGAAGGAGCTTCGGTTAAGGAGCACAAACTGATTGCTGCCAGAAAGCGTCTGGATGACGCCGAACCGCAGCAGGGTAAGAAGACGGCTGGCCAACGTTCAGCGAAGCAGCAGCGCAGCATTGAGCCAGGAGATGAGGTTCGGGTATCCAGCCTGAATCAGAAAGGGCATGTTGTAGAAATGGCCGGGTCCAAGGAAGCCGTTGTTCAGCTTGGCATTATGAAGATGAAGGTGGCGCTGGATGATTTGGAGCTTTTGTCGAATCCGGCAGCAAGCGCCAAACAAGCGCCGAAACAGCATGCTACCGTCTTGAAGCGGACTCGCGATACCAACATCCGGAATGAGTTGGATTTAAGAGGAGCGAATCTGGAAGAAGCGCTGATCGAGGTGGATCGGTTCATTGATGAGGCTTTTCTGGGGAACCTGGGGCAGATCTACATCATACATGGTAAGGGAACCGGAATACTGCGAACCGGGATTCAGGATTATTTGCGCAAACACAAACATGTTAAGAGTCATCGTTTAGGCAATTACGGCGAAGGCGGCAATGGCGTTACGATTGCCGAGTTGAAATAAGAAAAGTAAGAAATCAGGAACCGTTTTCTCCTTCAATCGTATAACATATCATCATAAGGTTCAGAACGACGGGATGCGAAAGGTGCCGCATCCCGTTTATATCAGGGAGGAAAAAAGGGAATGACGGAAGCGATTGATCATTTGCTGACCCATCCACTTGGGGTGCTCGTCGGCTATTTCTCGGTTGCGATACTTGCACTTATTGTTTACTTGTATTGCTTTGAATTGGTTACCAAGTACAACTGCTGGGATGAAATACGCAAAGGAAATGTTGCCGCAGCTATGGCGACCGGCGGCAAGGTCTTTGGCATCTGTAACGTGATGCGGTATAGCATAACAGCCAATACGTCCATTTATGGCATGATTAAATGGTCATTCTTCGGGTTCATACTGCTTTTATTGGCTTATTGGTTGCTTGAGTTCTTGACTCCCGTATTTTCTGTCGATGAAGAGATTGGCAAGGATAACCGCGCAGTTGGCTTGATCGTACTAATTATCACCGTATCTTTATCTTACATTATTGGAGCGAGCATCATTTAAGGGCTTCGGGAGGAAAAGGACGATGAAATATTTACCGCGGATATTGTTTGCGGCTGCCTTGATTTTTTTTGTGGCGGGTATTGTATACTTGATGTCTCAATAAAAATAAAGTTAATAGGGCCATTCATGGCCGTTTGAATAAAGAAAGGGATGAATGATCGATGGAACCGACGGTTTGCCCATGGTGCCAAAGTGAGATTGTATGGGATGAAGAGATAGGTCCCGAAGATACTTGTCCTCACTGTGCGAACGAGCTTAAAGGCTATCGCACATTGAATATCGCATTGGAAGACGAGGATGTACAGGACGATCCGGAGGAATATGAAGAGGCTTATGAGGCTTCCGATGAGGAAGCGGGTGATCTTCATCGTATATGGGGATCCGACCATGAAACACTGTCCTCGCTTCGAACCGTGGATAAGTATGGGGAGGATCATGACCTCTTTGCATTTGAGGAGACGGTAGAGGGGATTCTGGACCAGCAAGAGGAAGTTCCCGAGTGCTTGCATTGCAGAGAGTATATGCTTCATGCCGGAACGCAGCATGTGAGTGGGGAAGGCTTCCAGCCGGTTAACGCAGCCCTGATTCAAGGCCCTATCCTTCAGCCGCCTTATGATCTAAATGTATATGTGTGCCCTGGATGCTTCCATGTACAGCACAATCTGGCAGAGAATGACCGGCTTCGGATGATCAAAAGTTTTATCCATAAAAAGGAATAGAGTTTGCGGAAAGGCGCTGTATGCCGATCCACGGCTAGTTTAAGGAAACTGCTTGCGGCAGTTTCCTTTTTTTTGTTCATGAAGTGGGGATTAGAGGGGTAAAATACCTTGGACTTCAAGTGTGAAGGCAAGGGAGGAACTGTATATGAAGTTGACAAAGGACCCCCAGGCTATGCTTCTGTTATCCGTTCATGGGTTGTTTATACTATCGAGTGCATTGTCGGGTACATTCCTCAACGTATACTTATGGAAAAGCCGCCAGGACTATACGATGCTCGGTTGGTTCACGATTGCTCAGCAGGTTGCATTGGGTTTGACGTTCTGGACCGCCGGCAAATGGGTGAAGGAGCATAACAAAATGAATGCGCTTCGCCTGGGTATTGCAGT
Organism: Paenibacillus sp. FSL K6-1330; assembly: GCF_037976825.1. Lineage (NCBI taxonomy): Bacteria > Bacillati > Bacillota > Bacilli > Caryophanales > Paenibacillaceae > Paenibacillus > Paenibacillus sp. FSL K6-1330. The sequence continues at coordinate 5,927,435 of NZ_CP150269.1, read as the reverse complement.
GTCCGCCCTGTTTTATCTATGCGTTCTGTGGGCAGGGAGGGATGCCGTCCATTATATTTGGCCTCTCGGCTTGCTGTTCGGCGTCTCATTGGGATTATTCTGGTTAGCCTTTAATGTGGTTTACTTCGAGATTTCAAGTGCAGAGAATCGGGACTGGTTTAATGGCTGGATCGGACTCCTGGGCTCCATAACGGGGATTATCGGTCCGTGGATGGCGGGTTGGATCATCACGATGATGCATGGGGATCAGGGCTACCGGTTTATTTTTACCGTATCGATGGTCATCTTCGCGGCGACGGTGGTGCTGAGCTTTTTTCTGCGAAAACGACCGGTCCAGAGCGACTATCATTGGCTGGAGGGGGTTAGCCGACTCAAGGAGGGCGGAGTCTGGAAATACGCTGTATTCGGCTTGGCCGTTCAGGGAATCAGGGAAGGTGTGTTTTCCTTTCTTATTACCCTCCTTGTTTTTGTGGCGACGGACCAGGAATCGAAGCTGGGGCAATTCGCATTGATTACTTCGGCGGTTTCGCTGGTCAGCTACTGGGCCTGCGGGAAGTGGTTCAAGCCCAAATTCCGTAAAACCGGCATGCTGGTAGGTTCGATATTGATGCTGCTGGTAATTATGCCGCTGCTATTTGCTGTCAACTATACTACGCTGTTGGTGCTGGGAATCGGGACGTCGCTGTTTATTCCGCTGTACATGATGCCGGCTATATCGGCCAGCTTTGATCTTATGGGAGTGAATCAGGAAAACGTGGAGAAGCGGGTGGAACTGGTCGTGCTGCGGGAACTCAGTCTAACCATAGGCCGAATTACGGGTCTCCTTGTGTTTATTCTTGTTCTGTCATTTAGACAGGACACGTTAACGGTAACCCTGCTGCTGCTGTTTCTGGGGGCTTCCCCTATCGGATCGTGGCTGTTTATACGAAAGCTGTTTCCTTCCAAAGGACAAGTCACCTGAACACCTGAAGCCTAATCGCATCCGCTCGCGTCAAAAGCGTTGTGCCAGTTAACGAACGGCGAGTTGATAAACAAGAGACAGCGTTACGGCGTAACCCTACAACGGAAGAAGGTATCTCCAAGGCCCCATGGCCAATAAGGAGATACCTTCAATTATTTTATGTGATTTTCAGGTCGATTGGCCGTATCAAGGAGAACCATTTCAGCTCTTCGGGCTCACGTCCTGCAATCGTCTCGGCCAGCAGATCCGCAGCGATCATGCTGTAAACGGTCCCGTTTCCGCCATACACCTCGATAAAGTAGCTGTGCGGATACTGCGGGTGTCTGCCGATCAACGGGATGCCGTCTTGGGTTGTGGCAAACACGCCGGCCCAACTGCAAGCGATTTTCAAATCCGTCATATGGGGGAACAGTTTCTGGATTTCATTTAGCAATCTCCGGCCTCTCGGTTCAGCGTATTCCTCTGGTTTGCCTGAAGGACGAAGCGGTTCATCCAGCCCTCCGGCTATGATTCGCTGATCCGGCGTTGTCCGGAAATAGAGATAAGGGCGATTTGTTTCCCATATGAATGCTCGCTTGTACCATGAAGACAGATCGGATACAGGCTCCGTCAGGATGGCATAGGTGTTGAGCAGCTCCGCTTGATAATCAGGCTTCCATTCTTGGGTGCTATACCCGGTGGCCCAGATCACGTTCCTGGCGAGGACGCTTCCTTCATCGGTTAAGACGGTGACATCGCTGTCGGTATACCGAGTTTCCTTCACTTCGCTATTTTCGTAAATTCGCAGCCCATGCTCCCAGGCATCTTGAAGAAGATTATGCCCAAAACGGTAGGGATCGACTTCGGCATCGCCGCGAGTATAGATGGCAGCTTCTTTTGAGAACGGAAAGTTAGCCTTCACATGCTCGCGGCTCCAGTACTCCACATCGAAGCCCTTTCGTTTGAGCAGGTCATACTCATGGCGAAGCATGCCGACATCTTGGGGGTTACTGGCATAGTAGAGGCTGCTTCGCGGGGTCAAGCCGGAATCCCTGGACAGATGATTTGCAATTTCGGTGAGCCGACGTACGGCGTTTCTGCACATCATGTAGAAGGAGGAGCCCTGTTGTTCGTTAAATTGTTGGATCAGATCAGATAGGGGGCAGTCGTTGGAGAATTGCAACAGCCCCGAATTGGCGGATGTGCTGCCTTCGCATACGCGTTTTTTGTCCAGCAGGACGGTGTCCACGCCTTGCTTGGTCAGCACATAGGCCATCAGCGCACCGCTAATACCGCCGCCGACAATTAGCACATCACAGCTGAGCTGTTCTGATAGACCGGGGTATCTTTTTACAGGTTCGGTGTTTAAATATTTCCAGGGCGTTGTTCCGCCGGTCAGTAACATGGTCCCTCACCCCCTCATTGTCACATTGTTATTAGTTTGGACGTTCCTTTCGTATTTAATGACATCTCACGACATAGATTTTTATATAGGTGGCATACTAGCCCTGTGCAACCTAATTGGAAAGGGGAACAAACACAAAGATGACACCTAATCAGCAATTACAGCCTCTAACCTCAAAAGAACTGGACTATATTGCGGATTGCATTTCCAACGAGAGCATGCTGGCCAAGCATTGTGCCGCGACAGCCGCAGCCAGTCAAAATCCTGCAATCCAGCAGGCGCTGCTGGAATTCGTAGGACGCCATGAGCAGCATCTCGATACATTGGTTAACTCACTGCAGATCCACAGCAATATCGCGCCGACGCAGCCTCAATAAGAGGAGATATAGACCAGGATGCATAATTGTTAAGGAGGAACGACTTATGATAACGCCTAATGGATCTTCGCACCTGCCCGAAGAGGATATGCTTAGCCCTATTCTGGGAGAACTGAAACGGGTCGTGCGAGAGTATACGACAGCTACAACGGAAGCTTCTTGTCCTGATGTCCGTCAAATGTTTACGGATCTGACTGCGGATACACTGAAGCTGCAAGGTGAATTTTTTAATATGATGAAGCAGCAGAACATGTATACCGCGCCTCGGCATGCATTGAAATACGATGTGGACAAGCAGTATAAGCAAGCGCAGCAGTCCCAGCAAAAAACACGGGAAATCATTAATCAAAAAACTTCCGGTATGGGCGCGTACGCGCATCATCCGAATGTACCGCCGCATACCACTAATGTAGCCCCTACATCTAATAATGTAACCCAATAATCCCATGGTTAACTCAAACAATAAGCCGATGACACCTGCAGCCCGTTGCTGCAGTGATGCATCGGTATTTTTTTTTGCACATCCCGTGTAAGTTATTGTAATATAAGTATTAATCTCTGTTCCGAAATATCATGCATGAAGAAAGGTTATTCGGAATAAGTGCTGGAGGATACGTATATGGAAGAGCTTAGCGAATTGAAACTGAAGGTGCTTGACCTGCTGAAAGAAGACGCGAGAAGATCGCCGGCTCTACTCTCTACTCTACTCGGTGTAGATGAGGAAGAAATAAAGACCTCCATTGCGGAGCTTGAACGAGATCACGTTATTGTTAAGTATGCGACCGTTGTCAACTGGGGCAAGATGGAAGACGAGAAGGTTACGGCGCTGATCGAGGTTCAAATTACACCTGAGCGCGGAAGAGGCTTTGAAGGAATTGCCGAGCGGATTTATTTATTCCCGCAGGTGAAGTCGGTCTATCTTATGTCTGGCGCCTACGACTTGCTGGTTGAAGTGGAAGGCAGAAACTTGCGTGAGGTGGCCAACTTTGTTTCGGAGAAACTGTCACCTATCGATTCTGTATTATCGACCAAAACCAATTTTATTTTAAAAAAATATAAACAAGACGGGATTATTTTTGAAGAACGTCAAGAAGACAATCGTCTCCTGATCTCGCCGTAAAGGAAGCGTGTGCTATGATTGTGAACGAACAGCAGCTTGCAGAAAATAACAGGAAATCGATGAGCTCCTATTTGGCGCCTAGGGTCAGGGACATTCAACCCTCCGGAATCCGGAAATTTTTTGATCTCGTCAGTGGAAATAAGGATATTATCACACTTGGTGTCGGTGAGCCTGATTTCGTAACGCCGTGGCATGTACGAGAAGCCTGCGTGTATTCATTGGAGCGCGGGTTTACAGGATATACGTCCAATGCCGGTATGCCGGAACTGCGGGAGGCGATCGCGGAATATTTGAACGACAGTTTCCACGTGACTTATAATCCTGCCAATGAAATGATTGTAACCGTAGGCGGCAGTGAAGCGATTGATCTGGCGCTGCGTGCCTTGATTGTACCCGGTGATGAAATTCTGATTCCCGAGCCGTGTTACATTTCTTACTCGCCGATTGCTTCAATCGGTGGCGGGGTACCCGTTGGTATTGAAACGACGGCAGAGCATCATTTCAAACTGACGGCCGAGGCGCTTGAAGCGCAAATCACGCCCAAATCGAAGATTCTAATCCTGTGCTACCCAAGCAATCCGACGGGAGCCATCATGACTTATGAGGATTGGCTGCCCATTGCAGAAGTGGTGGAAAAACACGATTTGATTGTGATCTCCGATGAAATCTATGCGGAGCTCACATATGAAGGCAAACATGTCAGCTTTGCCTCGATGCCAGGCATGATGGACCGCACCATACTGGTGAGCGGCTTCTCGAAGGCGTTTGCTATGACCGGTTGGCGTATGGGGTATGTGTGTGCTCATGCCGATCTGATCGGCGCCATGCTGAAAATACACCAATATACGGTTATGTGTGCACCCGCAATGGGGCAAGTCGCCGCGCTCGAAGCATTGCGCAACGGTATGGGGGAGAAGGATCGAATGGTTGAATCCTATAACCAGCGGCGCAGACTGGTGGTTCAAGGGCTGCGCGAGATCGGTTTGGATTGCCACGAACCACAGGGAGCGTTTTACGCATTTCCAAGTATCAAGCGAACGGGGCTCGGCTCAGAAGAATTTGCCCAGCGCTTGCTGACTGAGGCCAAGGTGGCTGCCGTGCCAGGCACCGCATTCGGTCTAGGCGGGGAAGGATTCATCCGCTGCTCTTATGCTACATCCATTGCCCAGCTGAATGAGGCCTTGGAGAGAATGGGCAATTTTGTGGAAAAAATAAAGTAGACAAGGAATTCGTTGAACTTTTTCCTTGAATTAACAAAAAAATCACTTTCCATTGGGAAAATATATGTTATAATTTTATTTTGGGGGCAGAATTTTACTTTCCAAGGAGGGATCACCAGTGTTTTGTGATTATGAATTGTCAAACTACCGTGGTGACTATACGGCTGAAGGCGATAATCACGGTAAATGGTCAATTAAATCAGCCAAATCCACTCCTCAGGAAATTACCTTGGAAGACGAAATTCACATGCTTCGCCGGAAGATGGAACAGATTTTTTTGGAAGAGCAGTCCTTTACGTCCGAAATTGTCATCGAGATCAGCAGTTTGCTGGATTTGAAGATTAACGAATATATGAAGGCTCATCCAAAAAAGAAACTATAAAATACGATTTGATTGAATAATACAAGGCTGCTCCTGAGTGCAATGACTCAAGGATCAGCCTTGTTTGCGTTTAAATGATTTCCCCTGGATGGTAGAACCTCGCTCCGGAATCATGACCCGCCTGGGACTTATTCCGCCATAGAGGGACCGTTATCCGAAATTATGCTATAGTTGAGCATAATAAAATAAGAAATATGATGTTCGTTCAATAAGGAACGGACTTTGAAATGGAGGAAGATGGGATGAAGGTATATACGAGAACGGGAGATGCGGGGGAAACTTCAATTATTGGTGGTCGCGTGCCCAAGGATGATCCGCGCATCGAAGCGTATGGCACGATCGATGAACTGAACAGTTTTGTCGGTCAAGCTGTATTTTTGGCCAAGGAAGCCGACTTTGAGGAGCTGCATCTTCAGCTCGTTCGAATCCAGCATGAACTGTTCGATTGCGGTTCGGATCTGGCCTATGCGAGACCTCGCGAGGATAAACTCAAGGTAGGCGCCGAGCTAGTGGATAATCTGGAGGTATGGCTGGATGCATTCGAGGAGAAGAACCCTCCGCTTGAACGATTTATCTTGCCAGGCGGAAGCGCGTTGTCTTCGTTGCTTCATGTATGTCGGACCGTATGCCGCCGCGCTGAGCGGTTGACCGTTTCGCTGCAGCGAACCACGGAAATCAATCCGGAGGTTCGCCGGTATTTGAACCGATTGTCCGACTATTTCTTTGTGACTGCTCGGGCAGCCAATGTGCACGCCGGGATTCCAGATGTCGAATATGAGCGAAGTGGAAAGGTGTTTCGGTAATTCATGAGTTTGTACTATCCGCCAATCAGCTATGTCGTGTCCCCCCACGAAGACGGCATGCTGCTTAAGACTATATTGCAAAAACGAATGGGGGTATCCCGCAAGCTGCTCTCGCGCCTCAAGTTGACCGAGCAGGGCATTATGCTGAACGGGACCCGTGTATACATTAGCGTGAAAGTGCATGCGGGAGATCTGGTTGAAATTCGGATGGAGCAGGAACGTTCAGACGATATGCTGCCCCAGCCGATGGACCTTCATATTCTATACGAGGATGAGCATCTGCTTGTTCTGAACAAGCCGGCAGGGATCATTGTGCATCCGACGCATGGTCATTATACGGACACACTGGCGAACGGCGTTGTCCACTACTGGCAGGAGAAGGGCTGGAATTACCGGTTCCGAGCGGTTCACAGGCTGGATCAGGAAACTTCCGGCGTGTTGGTGGTGGCCAAGAATCCGTATATCCACCAGCATGTTTCCGAACAAATGATAGCCGGCACGGTCGACAAGAGGTATGTTGCATTTGTTCATGGCAAGCCTGCTTTGCCGTCAGGCGATATTGACGGTCCGATTGATCGGGATCCTTTAGAGCCCCACCGCCGCATCTTAACCCCGGACGGATATCCTTCATTGACACGGTATCAGGTATGCGAAACCTATCATTCCGCATCCTTGGTTGAATTGAAGCTGGAAACGGGCCGGACCCATCAAATTCGGGTGCATATGCTTAGCATCGGTTGTCCATTGATTGGAGATCAGATGTATAGGCATCCGGTATACAGTGAGCGGGAGTTACGATCAGATGGGACGGAAACTGCGTCCTATGGGAACGAGGGGTCGGCAGAGCCGGAAGTCGGATCATGCATCATGAGGGTGGACCGCTATATGGGCAGGCAGGCACTGCATGCAGCAAGCCTGACACTGATTCACCCGATTGAGGGGAACACGATGGTATTCACAGCTCCGCTTCCTGAGGATATGAACTCTCTGAGAAATATGCTTGCGCAAGAGGCGACTTAAATATTTTCAAAACAACAAGAGAAGGAGAACGTATCGAATGAGCAAACTGAAAGTATATCAATATCCGAAATGCGGGACATGCCGTAACGCGGTCAAATGGCTGCAGAACGAAGGACATGAGCTGGAACTTCAAAATATTTTTGAACAACCGCCAGAGCAGGAAGAATTAGCCAATCTTATCGATAAGAGCGGCCTGGAGCTTAAGAAATTTTTCAATACGAGTGGCGAGGTCTACAAGGAAATGAACCTGAAAGACAAACTGCCTGGACTTTCCGATGAGGAGAAAATCGAACTGTTGTCGTCCAACGGAAGATTGATCAAGCGTCCAATCGTGACGGACGGAAGTAAAGTGACCGTCGGCTTCAAAGCAGAACAATATCAGGAGTCATGGCAGAAGTAGAATGGCTATTTTGGTCGGAGGCAATGACGGCCCAATTGAGGCCGGTTGAAAGAACTGAGTGGCCCCATTGTTGAAGATCAACGATCCGGAATAGACACATTTTCCTGCTGATGAAGGTAGAGCATCCCAAGGTCTTTTGGCCGCCGGGATGCTCTTTCGTTTTAAGAGATAATAACATCCGAGGCTTAGCATCCTTATCTCGCAAGAAAAACTTCCTCTATATGCGGTCTGTCTACTGAGAAAGTACGTCGATAGACGTTTTTCTTATGAACAGGCAATGATAGGAAATTCAAAGAAATACCTTGTGACAAGCCCAAGTCTATATAGGGATATGGTATAATGACAAGGTATATTTAAGGTTATACCAGAGAAGTTAAAGTTAGGAGCGATCATGACTGTGATACCCAATCAACAACCATCCTTAATGCTTGTAGACGGGATGGCTTTATTATTTCGTGCTTACTATGCAACCGCGTCAAGCGGCTATATCCGTCGAACCAAAGCGGGGGTGCCGACCAACGCGATTTATGGCTTCCTGCGGTATATGTGGGATGCTATCGATAAATTTCAGCCTACCCATGTAGCTTGCTGCTGGGATATGGGTTCGAAAACATTTCGTACCGAGCAATTCGCCTCGTATAAAGGCAATCGTCCGGAAGCGCCGGATGATCTGGTTCCGCAGTTTTCGTTGGTTCGTGATGTGACGGAATGTCTGGGAATTCCGAACCTGGGCGTCGTGGGCTATGAGGCCGATGATTGCATCGGTACGCTTGCCAGACGGTACGGGGATAGCATGAATGTCATGATCCTGTCGGGGGACCACGATCTGCTTCAGCTCGTGAACGATTCCACTTCCGTCATTATCATGAAAAAGGGACACGGCAATTATATGCACTATACCCCGGAAACGCTGTATGCCGAAAAAGGACTTTCCCCAAGACAGGTTATCGATGTGAAAGGCCTGATGGGAGATACAAGTGATAATTATCCTGGCGTACGTGGGATTGGCGAGAAAACGGCGGTCAAGCTGATTCAGGAGTATGAAACCGTGGAAGGAATTCTTGCGAATCTTGAGTCACTGACCAAAGGGGTCCGCACCAAGATCGAGGCAGATCTGGAAATGCTGCATCTGTCCAGGTCTTTGGCGGAAATCCATTGTGAGGTTCCAATGGAGTGCGAACTGGAACTATGCCGCTTGAGCGTGGATCACGAACGTGCATTAACCAAACTGGAGGAGCTTGAGATGAAGAGCTTGGGCCATCTTTTTGGGGTGGCGGTGGTTTCCTAGTTATGTGGAGACAGTTTAATTTCGGTAGAAAATCAATCTTGACCGGATTACTGCTTGGGGCCATGCTGCTTCTTATATCCGCATGTGCCTCCAATCAGACTCCTTTAACCGATACCTCTAAGCCGCCCTCAGGGGCTGAGAAGAAGGTTGAAGTTATGGTTTCGGCAGCAGCAAGTCTCAAATCCAGCCTGGAAGAGACCGGACGACGATTTGAAGCAGAGTTTCCGAATGTTACGCTGCGTTATAATTTTGGCGGTTCGGGCTCTCTAGGACAACAGCTTGAGCAAGGGGCGCCTGTAGATTTGTTTGTATCCGCGGCAACGGAGCCGATGGATCGACTGGTCGAGAAGGGGATCGTACAATCCGATGCGGTTCAGTTAATGTTTCGAAATGCGTTGGTGCTGATTGAGCCTGTTGGCAAACAGAACGTGAAGCAGTTATCCGATCTGCTCAAACCTGAAGTACGAGTTCTGGCTATCGGGCAGCCGGATACTGTACCGGCCGGGGAGTACGCGAAGGAGACTCTTCAGAATGAAGGCCTTTGGGAAGATGTCGAATCCAAGGCGGTGTATGCCAAGGACGTGACGCAAGTTCTCGCTTATGTGGAGTCGGGGAATGCGGATGCCGGTTTTGTGTACAAAACCGATCTGAAGAGTTCCGCCAAGGCAACACTTGCGCTTGAGGTTGACCCGGACAAGCACCAGCCGATCGAATATCCTGCAGCGGTTCCGGGCAATGCCAAGCATCCGCAGGAGGCTGAGGCGTTCCTCAAATTTATGCGGAAGCCAGAGATCAGGGATATCTTCACGGAAGCTGGATTTGAGGTAGCGGAGGCGTCGCCGTGACTGCGACCGAAATGTTCTGGATGCCGGTATGGCTGTCGATAAAAACATCACTGCTGTCCAGCATCATTGCATTTATACTGGGATTAGCGGCAGCGCGCTGGATGTCCAGGCGCTCGTTTGTCGGCAAGACGGCGGTTGAAACGCTGCTGATGCTTCCGCTTGTGCTTCCACCTACGGTGGTTGGCTTTCTTCTGCTTGTCATGCTGGGCAGAAACAGCTGGATTGGCGCAGCTGCGCAATGGCTGTTTGCCAGGCCCATCATTTTCAGTTGGGGGGCCGCGGTTATAGCGGCTATTGTGGTCTCGTTTCCGCTTGTGTATCAGAGCATGCGGGTAGGCTTTGAGTCCGTGGAACCGGAGCTTGAGGATTCGGCGCGATCGGCAGGGGCCGGCGAATGGCAGGTGCTTCGCTGGATTACGCTGCCGCTTGTCCGCAGAGCGGGGATTTCGGCGTTCATTCTGGCTTTTGCCAGAGGTTTAGGTGAATTTGGGGCAACCTGGATGGTTGCAGGCAATATACCGGGTGTTACGCAAACGCTGCCCACGGCGATTTACGTTGCGGTAAGCAATGGCGAGAGCGGGCTGGCGTGGGCGTGGACGGCTGTCATTATTTTGTTCTCTTGGCTGTTGCTGGCCGCGTCAGGAACGGGCAGAAACAGAGAAAGAGGCGGGCGGACTTGACGGGAGCACAATGTTTACATATGCTTCGAATAGAGCTTGTTAGCAACTATATAGAGAACAAGGCATAGCACATCGTGGAGAGGATGGAAGAAGCATGAGTTTACTTGGAGCAATTGAAGCAGGAGGAACCAAGTTCGTTTGCGGCGTGGGTATGGAGGATGGAACGGTTGTGGAGCGAGTGAGCTTCCCGACAACAACCCCTGAAGAAACCATGGCAAACGTCTTTAACTTTTTTGCTGATAAGGATATAGAGGCGATCGGAGTCGGTTCTTTCGGACCGATTGATCCGGTGAAGGGCAGCCCGACTTATGGCTGCATTACTACGACACCGAAACCTCATTGGAGCAATTACAATATTGTCAAAGCATTGGAAGAGCGTTTTAATGTTCCGATTGGATTTGATACCGATGTAAACGGAGCCGCTCTTGGAGAATATACATGGGGCGCTGCCCAGGGACTGGATAGCTGTCTGTATATCACCATCGGAACGGGAGTAGGAGCAGGCGCCGTGGTAGCTGGTGAATTGATTCACGGTTTGTCTCATCCGGAGATGGGTCATATTTATGTGCGCCGCCATCCGGAAGACCGGTATGAAGGGACATGCCCTTATCATGCAGACTGTCTGGAGGGGCTTGCTGCCGGACCGTCTCTTGGCAAACGTTGGGGAGTTCCCGGTGTGGAATTGACGCCGGATCATCCGGCTTGGGAGATGGAAGCTTATTATCTGGCTCAAGCGCTGATGAATTATGTCCTCATTCTGTCCCCACAGCGTATCGTGATGGGTGGAGGCGTTATGAAGCAGGAGCAGCTGTTCCCGCTGATCCGCACGAAGCTTCAGGAGCTGCTGGCCGGATATGTTCAGCATCCAAGCCTTCATGATGGGATTGATCAATTTATCGTTCCGCCGATGCTCGGCGATAATGCGGGTCTCTGCGGCGCATTGGCGTTGGCCAAGCTGGCAGTAGATGAGGCCAAGAGCGTTCAAGCTTGACCCTATTTCTTATATAGAGTGAATCAAAATTAGGTTGATTTTATTACAGATTATGGTATTATGATTTCAACAGTATAACGTATGGAACGGGAAGCACCTTTCTTTGTCGCTGCGGCGGAGGAGAGGTGCTTTTTTGCGTTGTTCCATCGTTGTGCTGAATGCGTAAGCGGGAGGTATTTGAGGGATGCAAATTGTGTTCATGAATCAGATGAGCGGAGCGGATGAGTCAGGTCACATCCGTTCTGCTCAAGTATGGATCGGTGAAGAAGAGGGGGGATGGCGGCTTGGCTGGCGGAACATGGAACCGGACGGTGATGTATCCGATGATGAGTGGTATGAAGGAAATTCATGGAATGAGTTATTATGCGTGTACCGACATCAATTAGCGAAGAAGCTTGGAGAGGGCTTCCGGCCGCTAGTTGAGGGGGTATTCCATGAACCGGGAGAGACTGGAGGCAAGAATCTCGGCGCTCAGAAGCTGCAGTGCTACAGTGAGCTGTATGGCTCGGAGGAGTTGTACACGGAGCTGTGTGCTTGGCGCAGAAGAAAGGCGGCCTCCGGAAGAAAAGCACCTTATTTCATAGCCAGCAATCGAGTGCTGCGTATGATTAGCGCCTTCATCCCCCAGAATGAGGAAGAGCTGCTGCAGCTTCCGGGAATCGGGGTCAGCAAGGCTTCGGAGCATGGGGCGGAGTGGCTGGAGATCACGACGAAAATTGAACGAACCACAACCTTTCCACTGGATTGGGTTTACGAGCAGCTGCAGGAAGAGGTGTTCTTGTCCTGGCTGTATAAACAGAAGGAGCAGCGATACAAGCAAGAGCTCGACCGCTTCCGAATCCGCCGTACGATGCTGATTGGGATAGCTGAGGGAGCTTCACTGGCCCAGCTGGAAGAGCGCACCTCGTTATCTCGTCGGGATTTGGTTGAGGAATTGGAGGGGCTCGAGAAGGAAGGTTATGATACGGAGCAACTGCTTGAGGTTGAATTGAATACGATGACGGCTTCAGAGCAGGCAACGGTATGGAAGGCGTTTGAAGAGCTGGGCGATACGTTTCTTAAACCCGTATTACAACGGGTATATGGAGAAGGACAAGCCCGGAATGGAGAGGTAGAAGACATTGGCGGAATGGAGAAGCTGTATGAGCGGCTGCGCCTGATACGGATTCGCTTCCGGCGGGAAGAGTCTGGCAAAGCAAACGCAAGCTAATCCGCATAAACGAAAATCAGGACGGATTTCCTCGTGGCAAGGAGATCCGTCCTGATTCTGTCTGTGGTTCTGTGGTATTTCATATCCAGTCTTTTTTACGGAACAGATAAAACATAAGAGCACCGGCAAAAACCATGATGCCTAGAACCACATAATAAGAGTATTTCCAGTGAAGCTCAGGCATATTGTCAAAGTTCATGCCGTAGATGCCCGTAATCAGCGTCAGTGGAATGAAGATGGTTGTAATAGCGGTAAACACACGCATGATTTCATTGGCCCGATTGGCGATACTGGATTGGTAAGCCTCTCGAAGGTTCCCCATGAGATCTCGATAAGTCTCGAAGGTCTCGGAAATTTTCACGGCATTTTCATAGATGTCGCTGAAATATTTTTGCAGCTGGTCATCGATCAGCCGTAGGTCTTTTTTGTTCAGAGTATTGATGACTTCCTTCTGCGGTCCAAGCACTTTTTTCAACCATAGAATCTCGCTTCGCAGACCGATAATCTCGCTTAAGTGGGATTTTTTGGTATGCATGAGGATGTCTTCCTCCAGCTTTTCAATCCGTGCTTCAATGCGGTCCCCAACGGAGAAATAGTTGTCCGTGACGAGGTCGATCAAGAGATAGAGGAAGCGGTCAGGCGTGCTGACTTCATCCTCCCAGAGAAGCGGTTTAACGCTGCGAAGCTCGTGGATCTTTTGCTTGGTCATCGTAATAATAAAATGCCTGCCCAAGAAAACGTTCAATGCCCGAAGGAAAATTTCTTCGTCGTCAAACCGGATGCTGTTCACAACGATAAAATAGTGGTTCTCATATATTTCAATTTTTGGACGCTGCTCTTCTTCGCTGAGGCAATCCTCAACCGCAAGATCATGCAGGGAGAAGAGAGGTTGCAGTTCGGCTAAATCATCCTCGTCCGCATCCAGCCAGTAGAAGCCGCTGGCCGGAGGGGTCAGCGTCATTTCGATGTCATCAACAGGGGTAAATACGCCCGAATCGACCAACCGGATTTTCATCTGATATCACTCCTTTGTCAAATACAAGCTGCTTGGTTAAGCAGTAAAGGCACAGGATATCAGCCCACCGGTGTAGGGGCATGTCAAGGAAGGTTAGAATACGATAAAAGCGCATGAAAAATAACGCCGTCCTCTGCCGGTAGACTGATCTTAATCCTATGCGGTTGTGCGTCTTGATCTAGTTTCTGGCTCGGGTCACCGTCCATCTTCCATGTCACCTCTTTCATACTCGGTTTTCAACAGCACTTGTCTAGTATAACGCCGGGTGTAGGACCTTTCAAGTTGAAATCCGGCGCAGCCAAGGACCATGGTACAGGGTATGGAAACCTTCGGTGAAGTGTGACAAACTTTATGAAAAGGTTCTTGACGAAAAATTGGGAATGATTTAAAGTAAGTATCAATTACGAACAATTTAAGACAACTGAATAAAGCGAAATCTTATCAAGAGCAGGTGGAGGGACTAGCCCTATGAAACCCGGCAACCGGCGGCAACATCGCACGGTGCTAATTCTTGCAGGAGATACGACGCTTCTTAGAAGCCGTTGTATAGTCTGACAGATGAGAGAGGCGCATTGTGATACGTATATGATGACCTTTCTCTACTTTGAGAAAGGTTTCTTGCGTTTATACAGTCTAACGCTCTTTCTCACAGCTTTTTATGGATGTATCATTTCATATTTCGAAGGAGTGAGCCACGATGCCGATTAAAATTCCGGACGCCTTGCCGGCAAAGGAAGTTCTGGCTGGAGAAAACATTTTTGTCATGGATGAGAGTCACGCATTTCATCAGGATATCCGTCCATTGCGGATTGCTATTCTGAACTTGATGCCAACCAAGGAAACGACGGAGACCCAATTATTGCGATTGATCGGTAACTCCCCGCTCCAGGTGGATGTTGTCCTTCTTCATCCGAGTTCCCACGTTTCGAAGAATACGTCGGCTGAGCATCTGAAATCATTTTACAAAACCTTTGAAGAAGTGAAGAACCGTCGTTTTGACGGCATGATCATTACAGGAGCTCCAGTCGAGCAGTTGGAGTTTGAAGAAGTGAATTACTGGAATGAGCTTACTGAAATTTTTGAATGGACCAAGACGCATGTGACCTCCACGCTCCATATTTGCTGGGCATCGCAAGCCGGGCTTTATTATCATTACGGCGTGCCGAAATACAGCCTCGAAGAAAAATGCTTTGGCGTATTTCCACATACGATCAATGAAGCGTGTACCAAGCTGCTCCGCGGCTTTGACGAAATGTTCTTTGTTCCGCACTCTCGTCATACGGAAGTTCGGCGCGAAGACATTACAGGCATTGACGATCTGGTCATCCTGTCCGAGTCCGAGGAAGCAGGAATTTATTTAGTTTCAAGCCGGGATGGCAAGCAGATATTTGCCACAGGACATTCCGAGTATGATGCGGACTCCCTGAAATGGGAGTATGACCGGGACGCTGCCAAAGGAATGGATATCGCGCTGCCGCGCAACTATTACCCGAATGATGATCCAACAAGGACGCCTCCGTCCATATGGCGAGCGCATGCAAACTTATTATTTACTAATTGGCTCAATTACTATGTATATCAGGAAACGCCATACGATATTGGTCCGCAAATATAGAAGTATACGGGAGGAGAGTTTGTGATGGAGAAGAAACCTTTGAATATAGAGAGCCGGCTGGCACAGATCGGGTCGGTGCAAGAACCGGTAACCGGAGCCGTGAATTTTCCGATTTATCAGGCTACGGCATACCGCCATCCCAAATTAGGCCAGAGCACAGGGTTTGATTACACCCGTACGAAAAATCCGACCCGTTCGGTACTGGAGGACGCCTGCGCCGAGCTGGAATCCGGTGATGCCGGCTTTGCCTGCAGCTCGGGCATGGCTGCCCTTCAGACGATTTTTGCTTTGTTCGGTCAAGGGGATCATCTGATTGTATCGCTGGATTTGTATGGAGGGACGTATAGGCTTCTGGAGCGGATCATGTCCAAGTTTGGCGTAACGGCTACGTACGTGGATACGAATGACCTGGATGCGCTGGAAGGGGCAAGAAGGCCCAACACGAAGGCTGTATTTATCGAAACGCCGACCAATCCGCTTATGATGATTACGGATATCGAAGCCGTCTGTACGTGGGCAAGGCGGCATCAACTGATCAGCATCGTGGATAATACGCTTTTGACTCCATATTTCCAAAGACCTATCGAGCTTGGGGCGGATATTGTCATACATAGCGCCACCAAGTATTTGGGAGGACATAACGATGTGCTGGCGGGTATCATCGTAACGAAGGGCAAGGAACTATCGGAAGAGATGGCTTTCCTTCATAATTCCATCGGCGCGGTGTTAAGCCCGACCGATTCCTATCAGCTGATGAGAGGAATGAAGACGCTTGCCCTGCGCATGGATCGGCATGAAGCGAATGCAACCGCAGTGGCAACATTTTTGACAACTCACCCAGCGATTGGCGAGGTGTATTATCCTGCCCTGCCGGATCATCCGGGACATGACATCCAGAATCGTCAATCCAGCGGCAACACCGGCATCTTCTCCTTCAAGGTGAAGGACGCCCGCTATGTGGAGCCCGTGCTGCGGCACATTAAACTGATTGCGTTCGCAGAAAGCCTGGGGGGCGTCGAGTCTCTGATGACCTACCCTGCCGTCCAGACCCATGCGGACATCCCGCTTGAGATTCGGGAAGCGATCGGTGTGGATGACCGCTTGCTCCGGTTCTCGGTCGGCATCGAGCATGCGGATGATCTGATCGCGGATTTGGATGCTGCACTGAGCGCAGCCATAGCTGAAGTGGAAGGGAGCACGCGAGAATGAGCATCGATAAAGGTCCATCAGGCTTGGAAACGCAAACCAAGCAGTTATCAGCAAAACGGGGACATGAAGAAGATGAACTCCGTTTCGAGACGAAACTATTGCATTTCGGCGGGGAAATCGACCGGGCAACCGGCGCTTCCAGCGTTCCGATCTATCAAGCCTCGACATTTCATCATGAGGACATCTTTAACCCGCCGCTGCACGATTACAGTCGATCCGGCAATCCGACGAGGCAGGCGCTGGAAGAATATATCGCCCTCTTGGAGGGAGGCGTACGCGGTTTCGCTTATGCTTCCGGTATGGCGGCGATCTCCAGCTCGTTCATGCTGCTCTCCGCGGGCGATCATATGATCGTGACGGAGGATGTGTACGGCGGAACCTACCGCCTGCTAACCAGCATTTTAAGTCGTATGGGCATCGAGAGCACCTTCGTAGATATGACCGATCTGGATCAGGTGAAGGCTGCTCTCAAACCGAATACGAAAGCTGTCTATATGGAGACCCCTTCGAACCCGACTCTGAAAATTACCGATATTGGTGCCGTGACGGATTGGGCGAAGGAGCATGGACTGCTTACCCTGCTGGATAATACGTTCATGACGCCGTTTTACCAGCGTCCGATTGAATTCGGTGTGGATATCGTCATTCACAGCGCGACCAAATTCCTTGGCGGACACAGCGATGTGCTGGCAGGTCTCGCGGTAGCCAGAACCCAGGAGCTTGGAGACCAATTGAAACAGCTGCAAAATGGTTTGGGCACGGTGCTTGGGGTCCAGGATTCCTGGCTCCTTATGCGCGGCATGAAGACGCTCAGCACGCGTATGGCCCACTCCGAGCAAAGTGCAGCCAAGCTGGCGGCCTGGCTGCAAGGAAGAAGCGATATTGAGCAAGTGTACTACCCTGGTCTCTTGAATCATCCGGGACGTGAGGTCCATGAGAAGCAATCAAGCGGTTATGGCGCGGTCATCTCCTTTGACGTCGGCTCAGGCGAGCGTGCCAAGCAGGTGCTGAACCATGTGAAGCTGCCGCTGGTAGCGGTCAGCCTGGGAGCTGTGGAGAGCATCTTGTCTTACCCGACGATGATGTCCCATGCAGCTATGGGCGAGAAGGTTCGGCATGAACGCGGAATTACGGATGGTTTGCTCCGTTTCTCGGTCGGACTCGAGGATGTGGACGATCTGATTGCTGATCTGGATCGGGCTTTTGCTGCAAGTTACTAAAGATTTGCATGAAGTTAGGGACGTCATTTGAAGATTTGCCAAATCATAGAATTCGGCATCCTGTCACGGACGGGATGTCGTTTTTAATGCCGGATTGTGGTAGGATGAGATAGAAAAAGTTTTACTGGTGTTTGTTATTTTGCTCTAAGTAGGGAGGCTGCAAGAATGAGTGCGGTAAACCGTATATTGGATAAAGCTTTACGCGGTGAGCGTTTAAACCTCGAAGATACCGTGACGCTTTTTGAAAGTGATGAGATTGAGAAAATGGGTCATGCGGCGGATGTGATGACAAAGCGTCTGCATCCGGATCCTATCACGACATTTGTTATCGGCCGGAATATCAATTACACGAACATATGTGATGTATTCTGCCGTTTCTGTGCTTTTTATCGCCGACCGGGCTCTTCTGAGGGCTACGTTCTGCCCGATGAGACGATCTTCCAGAAGATTCAGGAAACCGAGGATGTGAACGGTACTGAAATTCTGATGCAGGGCGGAGTCAATCCGGATTTGCCTTTCAATTATTATACGGATCTGCTTCGCAATATTAAGAAGCGGTTTCCTAACATTACGATGCATTCCTTCTCCCCGGCGGAAATTATGAAGATGGTGGAGATCTCCGGGCTTACGCTCGAAGAGGTGATGCGCGAGCTTCACAGCGCGGGTCTGGACTCATTGCCTGGTGGCGGTGCAGAGATTTTGGATGATCGTATCCGCAAAAAAGTCAGCCGTCTGAAAGGCACATGGCGCCAGTGGATGGATGTCATGCAAACGGCCCATAAAGTCGGCATGAACACGACGGCTACTATGGTGATCGGCCTGGGCGAAACGATGGAAGAGCGTGCGCTACATATGCTTCGCGTGCGTGATGCGCAGGATGAATGCATTCAGAACGGTTATGATTCCAAAGGCTTCCTGGCCTTCATTCCATTTACGTTCCAGCCGGACAACACGAACCTTAAGCGTGAGCGTGAAACGCCGGAGGCGTACTTGAAGACGGTAGCCATCGGTCGCTTGGCAATCGATAACGTTCCGAATTTGCAGTCGTCCTGGGTAACGATGGGACCTGAGATCGGCAAGCTGTCACTCAGCTATGGCTGTAATGACTTTGGCAGCACGATGATGGAGGAGAACGTGGTTTCTTCCGCAGGAGCCGTGTATAAGGTCAATATTGAATCGATTATTCAATTGATCCGCGAGACCGGCAACATTCCGGCTCAACGCAACACCCGGTATGATATTCTGCGCGTGTTCGAAGATAACAGCACCGTTGAGCGCGACTTCGTCATGCAGAACTAATTCTATACTTCATGAAGATCCGCAAGGCGGGCCGAGCAACTCGGTCCGCTTTTTTTATTATCTGAAAGTATAACCTTCCGAGCAGCGCGCCATTTATTAAATATTCTTTCGGACTTGCTTGTTTTTCCAAGCAGGAGTTCCGTATATCCCCGAGCGGGTCCCCATATACTGAAAAGGGAACTCGAAAGGAGTGATTCCATGGAACTGTTCAGCATTTCTGTCGGTACACGGACGGAAGACGAGAAAAAGGCGTTTCACCGTATATTGTCACACAAGCAGAAAGAGCTACATAAACAATGCAAGCAGCTGAAATTCACGTTCAGCGCTTCGGATGACCGCGTGATTTGGACGTGCTCCGGCAAGCTTCCGCTGTCCTCATGGACCGCATCGGCCGACACGCTGCGCCGGCTCACTGCCGAAGCAGTCACTGCTTATATTTTGGAAGCGAAGGAGCAGGAGATTGCTGCACGGTTAATGTTCTCGGAATTCGAGTTTGATGATGAGGAAGAAGCAGGGCGGATTCTGCAGTGGTTTTTGATGCTCCTGCAAAAAGAGGAAGGCCCGTCCGGGGACTTCTGGCAGAGCCGCAGACGCAAGCTGTCTGAAGGCATATATCAGTGCCTGAACGAGGCACCTGAGCTTAACCTGGATGGATTTATGACCTTCCGGCTTCAGTCCTACGAACAGGAGCTCCGCGAGATGGCGGAGTATGCAGTGGATGAATTTATGCTCGATCAGCAGTACGAGGAGTTCGTCAGCCTGCTGAAATATTTTGTTTATTTTCAGGAGCCCAAAATGCCGCTGGTACACGTCATTCATAAGGGGGAGGAAGATTTTCTGCTGCTGGATGGCAATCTTCGCCCGATTGAACGTCCTCGAGATGAAGGACTCGTTATGGAAAGGCTGGACCAGGATATGGAGATTGAAGATATGGTGGTCAGTACGCTGATTTCGGTATCTCCGGCCCGCATGATTATCCACACGAGACAGCCTGAGCTTCCCGTTATTGTGACATTGGCCCACATCTTTGATAACCGCGCCGAAGTATGCTGCAGTTGTCCGGAATGCAGCGCGCTTCTCGGAAGCGGACGAATGATGACTTGACGCACCGAAGCGGTGAGGATTATAATTACTGATAAATTCACGTAAAAGCTCTGACAAAGACATGAATCAATCCGGATTTGACCGCTCAGAGAGAGGAACCTCGGCTGCAATTTCCTCCGGTTCGCCATTGATTTACCCCTTTGTAGCTGTGTCGTCGAACCCGCACATTATGATGAATGCGGATGAGTAGGCTTCACCGGTTCATGACCGTTACTCAATGCTGATGAAGGATCTTAATCAATTATGTACCCGGTACATAAGCTGAGGGAGAGATCGAATTAGGGTGGAACCACGGGTATAACACTCGTCCCTTCGCGGGACGGGTGTTTTTTGCATGTTCCGGTATCTTTCGTTGAAGTCCAGGCGGTACCGAGCGGTCCATGCCTGGAGTTCGCGGGGAGACTAACGCGTCCTTCATATATGGAAGAAACGTGAAATTCTTTTTTCTTGGGAGGAATACAAGGTGGCTATTAGCATTAAATTGCCTGACGGCTCCGTACGGGAGTATGAGGCGGGCAGCAGTATTGAGGATGTGGCTGCGTCGATCAGCAGCGGACTTAGAAAGAATGCGGTCGCGGGAAAAATGGACGGGATCGTTGTGGATCTCTCGACACCGCTTCAGGACGGAGCTTTGATCGAGATCGTAACCCAGGATACGCCTGAAGGGCTTGAAGTGATGCGCCACAGTACAGCGCATTTGCTGGCTCAGGCAACCAAGCGTTTGTATGGAGCGAAAGAAGTAAAGCTGGGCGTGGGTCCGGTCATTGAGGACGGCTTCTACTATGATATGGATCTGGAAGAGCCTTTGAATCCGGAGGACCTGCAGAAGATCGAGAAGGAAATGGAACGCATTATCGGCGAGAATCTTCCGATTGTCCGCAAGGAAGTGAGCCGTGCGGAAGCGCTGCGCATCTTTGGCGAGCTTGGGGATCCGTACAAGCTGGAACTAATCAATGCCCTGCCTGAGGATAGCGTTATCACGATCTATGAGCAAGGCGAATTCTTTGATCTCTGTCGTGGACCGCACGTCCCTTCAACCGGCAAGATCAAAGTGTTCAAACTTATGAATGTGGCAGGCGCATACTGGCGCGGCGACAGCAAGAACAAAATGCTTCAGCGCGTTTACGGTACGGCGTTCGTGAAAAAAGCGCAGCTCGATGAGCATCTTCACCTGCTTGAGGAAGCCAAGAAGCGCGATCATCGTAAGCTGGGCAAGGAATTGCAAATGTTTACGTTCTCGCAGCTCGTTGGACAAGGCCTGCCGATCTGGCTGCCAAACGGCGCGAAATTGCGCCGTACCCTGGAGCGTTATATCGTGGACATGGAGGAGCGCCTTGGTTACCAGCACGTGTACACGCCTGTCCTCGGAAACGTGGAGCTGTACAAAACGTCCGGTCACTGGGAGCACTATCAGGAAGATATGTTTCCGAAAATGGAGATGGACAACGAGGAGCTTGTCCTTCGTCCGATGAACTGTCCTCACCATATGATGGTATATAAGAGCGATATGCACAGCTACCGGGATCTGCCGATCCGTATTGCTGAGCTTGGCATGCAGCACCGTTATGAAATGTCCGGTGCACTGACCGGCTTGCATCGCGTGCGCGCAATGACGTTGAACGACTCGCATATTTTCTGCCGTCCGGATCAGATTAAGGAAGAGTTTGCACGAGTTATTCAGCTAATCATGACCGTCTACAAGGACTTTGGCATCCATGACTATCGCTTCCGCCTTTCTTACCGGGATCCGCAGGATACCGAGAAGTACTTCCAGAACGATGAAATGTGGGAAATGTCCCAGCGTATGCTGCGCGAAGTCGTCGAGAGCCTGGACATGCCGTTCTATGAGGCCGAAGGCGAAGCTGCCTTCTACGGTCCGAAGCTCGACGTTCAGATCCGTACGGCTCTAGGAAAGGAAGAGACGCTGTCAACCGTTCAGCTCGACTTCTTGCTGCCTGAGCGCTTTGAGCTGGAATACGTCGGCGACGATGGCCAGAAGCATCGTCCGGTTGTTATCCACCGCGGTATCCTGGGTACGATGGAGCGCTTTACTGCTTTCTTGCTTGAGAATTTTGCAGGTGCGCTGCCGCTGTGGCTGTCACCGGTACAGGTTAAAGTCATTCCGGTTTCCAATGCCTTTGAAGACTATGCCAAGGAAGTGGCCGAGAAGCTTCAATTCGCCGGTATCTCTGTCGAGTCGGATCTTCGCAACGAGAAGATGGGCTACAAGATTCGGGAAGCCCAGCTCGAGAAGATTCCTTACATGTTCATCGTTGGCGAGAATGAGAAAAACGCGGGTGCGGTTTCCGTTCGCAAACGCGGCGAAGGGGACATCGGTGCCCAGCCGCTGGACGAGATCATCCTCAAGCTTCGTGAAGAAATTAACACCCACGTCGTTTAAGTTTAGCTATAAGTGCATGTTCAAAAAGGTCGATTTTCAGCACCGAAGCTTATGCTTCCGATGTGCGTTTTTTCAAAACGCTTCAGTTGGATGAAGCTAGGGAGTGAGGAGCGGAGCGTACGTTTTGGGTACGTGAGCACCTAAGATGTTTCCGCAGGAAACATGACTTCGTAAGCATCCGCTTAGGCCCGGCTGAATTCAAGATTCGATGCCGAGCTGCTTCCTGATTCGCTTCGTGTTAGATATAGAATTTATGAGTTATCAGTGGAACTGATGAAATTCTATATCGCAAGGAAACCTACCTATGCATCGCGGTCGCTCATCCTTGAAGTGGCCTCGATAGAGGTTTTCTTATCAAAAGCGGACTTTTTGAACAACCTCTATAAAGCTTAAGTAACGATGGGACATGCAAACCTCTGCCATCACGTATATTCTATTTGGGAAGTGGGAACCCTCGCTAGTAAGGGGGAGGTACTCACAATGATCCAATGGAAAAAGTGGCAGAGGTTTTTTGCTGGTTTTATTTTATCAGCCGTCTTGTTTAGTGCAGGTTCTTCAATGGTAGAAGCCCACAATCTGATTCTAAGCGAATCCTATGATTCAACAGACTTCAGAAATGTGTATGATCCGGCCGGGGAAATTCAAGGCTCCGATTACGTGGAAATGTCTCGCTTCTATGCGCTTCGTGTAGCAGGTTTTAGAGATATGAATAGATACTTGGAAGTTCCGAATACGGGGCCTAAGGCCAGCAAGCCTGGGAAGAAACGCGAATCCATGCCTGTGCTTGCGCCGAGGGAGGACCAGGTGCTGCATACGGTGAAGGTAACCGCTACAGGGTATACGGCAGGTTATGAATCGACCGGAAAGAAGCCGGGACATCCTCAATATGGAATCACCTACTCCGGGGTGAAGGTTAAGCGGGATCGAAATATGGTATCTACGATTGCCGCGGATCCGAATGTATTCCCGCTTGGCAGTATTCTCTATATACCGGGCTATGGTTATGGAATCGTAGCGGATATCGGGTCTGCGATCAAAGGGCAAAAAATCGATCTTTACTTCTCCACAACCAAACAAGTGTTTAAGGAGTGGGGGAAGAAGGACGTCGAGGTACAGGTTATTAAAACCGGAAGCGGCAAATGCACGGAAGAAATGCTGAGAACCCTGGATAACGCGATTGAAACTTATCGTTTCCTGCCTTCATCTGTTTTGGAGGAAGCCATTTAGGATGATTTTGGCGTGTAGATTGGCAGTAAACATTTAAGAATAATGCCAACCTGTTCATCACATACTACTTTTCGGGGGCTAAACCCCTGAAGAGGATGATGGTATTGCATATGAACAGGGAGGTGAATACTGTGGCTAAAAAGAACAAGGTACAAGAAAACTTTAAAACACCAAATGAAAAGTTTAACGCTGAGTTTGCTGAAGATACCAGCATAGCCAGCAATCCAAAAGGGAATTCCAAGGTTCAGGAGAACTACAAAAAACCGAACGAGAAGTTTGACGCTGAGTTTGGCGAACTGAACACACCAGGGGACCATTCTGCAAACCGTTAAGGTGTAGATGTCAGCGCCCGTTCGTGCCAAATAAGACCTCCGCTTTAGCGGGGGTCTTTTATTATGGTCCAATTCCCATTTTTATCCATGGACTCAGTCTCAAGACCGAGATCAACTTCATTCCACCGCCGCTAACCTGTTCAATGCAATATGTTGTACACTGTAGTTAAGAAAAAAATAGAACTGGAAGGCAAGGGGATGACCATGAGTAGAAAAGGATGGAGCCAGCTTAGCAACGGTTTGCTGCTCATCGGTATTGGTGTGGTGTTTCTTCTAAATCAGCTCGATATGATACATGTGGATCTTGGTTATATATTCTCGACCTTTTGGCCGGTGTTCATCATCTGGTTCGGCCTGCAAAGCTTAATTTATGCACGTGGAGGAGCACTATGGGGCTCCGTTGTGCCAATCATAATCGGATCGTACTTTCTTGGAAGAAACCTGGATTTGATTGACTTCTCATTCGGCGATCTGATCAAGTATGCGATTCCGATTATCCTGATTGGGTTTGGATTGCAGGTTATTTTTAAACCGAAACCTCATACGCCGCCGCCATCACCGCCAAGTCCGGATGACTTCAGCTCGCATCGGCGCGACGATTACAACATTCCCGATCCGCCTGAAGCGCGTCCGCTTGATTCTTCCCTGGATGAAGAATTCGAACGGAGATTTGGCAAGCCAGACAAGGCTGACAAGACTGGAAATATCCTGCCCGATCCTGAACTAGAATCACCGGATTTTCATGAGCCGGGCAAGGGGTACCGTTGGCAGGGACAGCATCATGAACGCCAGCGCCAGGACCGTCAAGATCGCAGCCGGTTCAGAGTTCATGTTGATTTTGACGATAACGGCAAAAGCTACAGCGACGGATCGGATTATAAGGATGAACAGCACCACCAACACCATCACCATCATCAATCTTGGCACAGCCATGATGCGGTGAACAAGTCCTCTTTTATCGGGGACGTGCATATGGGGAAAGATTATTTTCAGCTGAAGCCGACAAATATCTCGCAGTTCATCGGTGATACGGTGCTGGATCTGACTAAAGCCCAAATCCCTTACGGTGAAACGAAAATCAACATCTCGGCGTTTATCGGGGATGTCAAAGTATTCGTTCCAAATGATTCGGATGTCGGCATTCATGTCACGACCAACTCCTTCATCGGCGATATGAAGGTGCTGGAGGAAAGCCGCAGCGGCTTTATGAGCAATGCCGGTCTGGAAAGCCCGCATTACAGGGAAGCAGGTAAGAAAATTCGAATCACCGTCAGCGTATTTATCGGTGATGTCAAAGTGAATAGGGTAGGATAACCGTTATGATGGGAATATTGAAAAATACCAAATGGGTGATACTGTTTTACTTTCTGTTGATTGGAGCCGGGGTTGCTGTTTTCCTGTATACAGCAAACCAATCCGGCTACATACATATTGAAGATAACCGGCTGTGGGTGTATTACACAGTCGGTGTACTTCTGTTTACGGGGATTGCGGGATACATTGCGGGACAGCGCATCCAGCGACCGCTGGACCTGCTTCATCTGAACATGCTGCAGGTTGCCAAAGGAAATCTGAACGTGCGACTTCCAGCCATGGAAGACGGCTCTTTTGCCAGAGTATACGATGAGTTTAACGGAATGACAGAAGCGCTGGAGAAGAAGATGAAGCTGCTGCAGCGCCTGGGTGAGCAGGATGTCATTGAGAAAGAGATTGCTGCGGAAGCCGCGGTGCTTGAGGAACGACGCCGGATGGCACGGGACCTGCATGATACGGTCAGTCAGCAGCTGTTCGCGATCCATATGTCGGCTTCATCGCTTCCGGCGGTTCTGAAGAGAAACCCGGAGCAGGGCGATAAAGTGCTTGGCCAGTTGATTGAGATGTCTCACGTGGCGCAGAAGCAGATGCGTGCGCTAATTGCACAGCTTCGGCCTGTTGAACTGGAAGGAAGAACCCTAGAGGAGGCACTCGAACGGTGGTTCCCGGATTACTGTCGCCAAAATGGCCTAAAGGGCATGAAGGATGTGGAACTTTACGGCGGGGTATCGGATGCGATTGAACATCAGCTGTTCCTGATTATACAGGAAGCAGTAGCTAATATTGTGAAACATGCCGGTGCAAGCCTTGTCAGCATGTCGCTTCGTGAGGATCAGAAACGCGTTATTTTAAGCATTAGCGACGATGGGATTGGGTTTGACGAGGTGGCAGGCAAGCAGGGTTCATACGGGCTGTCCACGATGCGTGAGCGAGCCGAAAAGCTTGGTGGGCAGGTCGATATTATAAGTAAAAAGGGTGCAGGGACAACAGTTCGCGTGAATATTCCGCTGTTTGAGGCCGAGGGTAATCAGGGACCGACTACGGAAGAGAGCAAGGATCAGGAAGTACTGGCTGAGCCAGTGGAATAGAGAGGGGACAACATCATTATGGGAACGATTCGGATATTGCTGGCGGATGATCATGATATGGTTCGGATGGGATTAAAAACGTATTTGTCACTGGACCCGGGATTTGAAGTGATCGGAGAGGCCGCAAACGGCCAAGAGGTCGTTGATATGTTAAGAAATGGGGATGAGGCAGACCGGCCTGATCTCATTCTTATGGATCTGATGATGCCGGTGATGAACGGGGCAGAGACCACACGTGCGGTCATGTCCGAGTTCCCGGACCAGAAGATCGTGATTCTGACCAGCTTTCTTGAAGACGAGCTTGTGGTTGAGTGCATCGAAGCGGGGGCTGTTAGTTATGTACTGAAGACCGTTTCGGCCGACGAGCTCATTTACGCTCTTCAGGGAGCTTTCAGGGGTATGCCGGTCATGACCAAAGACGTGTCGGAAGCACTCACCCGCGGGATCCGCCGACATATGGTGAACGGCGATGATTCCGGGCTTACCGAGCGCGAGAAGGAAGTTTTGCTGCTCATTGCCGAAGGCAAGAGCAACAAAGATATCGGCGAAGAGCTGCATATCAGCATTAAAACGGTCAAAACCCATGTCAGCAATCTGCTGATGAAGTGTGAGCTGGAAGACCGCACACAGTTGGCGATCTACGCCCACCGTAAGGGATGGGTCAAAATGTAGCGACTCCACTCGGATCAGATTCCCTTGACGCGGCCTTAGCTTTCTTTTTATCTGCCTTTTAATTGTTTTTAAGGTACTATTAAGGTTTATAGTACACAATAAGAACAGTTAATCAATTAAACCACTTGGAAGCAAGTGATTTTAAATAGGAGGTAGACCTATGGACGATCAAAGAAAGCGCTACGGGTATCCGGATGATGAGGGAATGAACAACGAGTCAAATAACAATGAAGCACCGAGACGTGAGGAAGCATCCACGAAGAATTCGTCTTATTACTATTCTTACGGACCGTTTCAGTCCATACCCAGCGAACGTGATGATCAGCAGCCAGAGCGGCCATACCAGAGCCGGGAATCGAAGGAAGTAGAAGTTACCGCTCCGCAGCCTGTTAAACCAATACCATCCTCCGGTTTCTCGCAGTCACATTCCTCCGGAAGCCAGGGGGGCGGCGGGTCTATGGATTCGATGCAAAGAAATAAAGAATGGAACTACAGCCAGAAGCCTAAAAATTCCGTGAAGACGGTGCTGTTGTCCTTCATGGCAGGTGTCCTTGTCATTTCGAGCCTGATGTTTGCCGCTGACCGCACGAATCTGTTTACACCTGATGCGGCGTACTCATCAGAGCCAGCTCAAGAAACTTCAGCCAAAGTCGATGATAACGGCGGAGCTACTACGGCATCGAGCATTATTCCTTCGGGCCAAGGAGATGTATCGGCAGTCGTAGATCAGGCGAGTCCTGCCGTTGTACTGATCGAGACGCTTGTAAACAGCAGCAATCGCCAGAGCACGAATCCGAATATGAATGATCCGTTCTGGTACTTCTTCGGCGGCGGCCAATCGAGCCAGGAAGGAAATGGCGGAAACAGTGGAAACGGTGGAAGCAGCAGCAACGGAGGTCAGGAATCCCAGCTTCAGCCTTCCGGCATCGGCTCGGGTTTCATCTTTGAGAAGTCCGGATACATTTTGACGAATGAGCATGTGATCCATGGCTCAGATGTGATCCAAGTAACGGTACAGGGTACCAAAAAGCCTTATGAAGCGAAGCTGCTCGGTTCCAGCTATGAGCTCGACTTGGCCGTGCTAAAAATCGAAGGGGCCGATTTCCCAACGGTGCAGCTGGGCGACTCCAATTCGCTGAAGGTCGGTGAATGGCTTGTTGCCATCGGTAACCCGCATGGTTTTGAGCATACGGTAACCGCAGGCGTACTTAGCTCGAAGGAACGCGAAATTGATATTCAAGGAACGAACGGCGAAGCTGAGCGGAATTATGAGCATCTTCTGCAAACCGATGCTTCGATTAATCCGGGTAACTCCGGCGGACCGCTTCTCAATCTGAAGGGCGAGGTTATCGGGATGAACGTAGCCGTCAGCGCCGAAGCGCAAGGGATCGGATTTGCAATTCCGTCCAGCACGATCAAGGAAGTTGTGGAATATCTGAAGAATAATCAGGAAGTTCCGAAAGAGCCGATTCCGTTTATCGGGGCAAGCCTGGGAACGGTCACTCCGCAAATTGCCCAGTCTTTGGGTACCGACGTGAAGGAAGGTTCTTATGTTGACAGCGTTGTATTCCGTTCGCCGGCTTATGAAGCGGACCTGCGTCAATATGACATCATTGTGGGCGTGGACGGAACAAAATATCCGACCTCGAAGGATCTGATTGAGTTCATACAATCGAAGAAGGTTGGAGACAAAATCACACTGAATGTGGTTCGTAACGGTAAGAACATTGATTTGCCGCTGACGATTGGGGACCGTAATAAGTTTGATCTATCCCAACAGCAGCAACAACAGCAACAGCAACCGTAACCCTGGATAGGTGTGACAACAAGCGGAAGGGACCGTTCCCTTCCGCTTGTCTTGTCCTTGAGGCGACCGATATAATGGGATTGTAACGTCGAACTAAATTAAACGCTAGAAGATAGAGGAGATGCCGCTATGCGATCCCGGATATTAATTGTAGATGATGATGAGAAGATTATTTCCATGCTGCGCAGGGGACTTGCGTTTGAGGGCTATGACGTCCTAACCGCATCCAACGGAGCGGAAGGTTTGAAGGTGATATTGAGTGAGGACCCGGACGTTGTCATTCTGGATGTGATGATGCCTCAAGTCGATGGATTTGAAGCGTTGCGCAGACTCCGGGAAGGCGGAAGCACGACACCGGTGCTGATGCTGACCGCGAAGGATGAAGTGGAGAATCGGGTGAAGGGACTGGATACCGGAGCAGATGATTATCTGGTCAAACCTTTCGCGCTGGAGGAGCTGCTTGCCCGCGTACGGGCTTTGCTGCGCCGTAAAACCGGGGACGATAGCTCTAACCACCGACTGACCTACGAGGATCTTGTGATGGATACCGATGCAAGGGAAGTTATTCGCAGCGGGCAGCGACTGGAGCTAACCGCCAAGGAATTTGAGCTCCTGCACCTGTTTATGCAAAATCCGAAGCGGGTGCTGTCCCGCGATTTAATAATGGATAAAATATGGGGCTATGATTACAGCGGGGAGTCCAACGTGCTGGAGGTTTATATCGCCATGCTCCGGCAGAAGACCGAGGAACATGGAGGTAAACGACTGATCCAGACGATCCGCGGAGCTGGCTATATTTTAAGAGGAGATAACTAGCATGTCCATTCGGTTAAGACTGACAGCATGGTATACCGGCATTTTATTTGTGACACTGCTGATTTTCAGCTCGGCAGTGTATGGCTTTGTCCATTTGTATACGTATGAGGAGTTAAAGCAGCGATTAGTACAGGAAGCAAATAAGATTGGTTACACATCTTCGTCTGTTGCACTTCTACCGGATCGTTCCTCCGCGCTTAATATGGAGGCAGCTGATTTATACGTTCAGCTGTATACTTTCTATAATGGGTCCATCTGGAGATCTGGGAATATGGAGTTCAGTGGTTTGCAATTTGAGAATCCGACTGTAGACAGAGCATTAAGTATGACCAAACCCGGAGAGTTTAAACGGTTTTCTTTTAATGGGGCATCCTTCATTGTATACGAATCCCCGGTCGTTGAAACGAACTCAAGGAAATTATTCGGATGGCTTCAGATCGGAGTAAGTACGCGAACCATCGAGCAAACCTTAGATCGACTCCAATCCATCCTCATCATGGGATCTGCAGCAACACTTGTCATTGCTTCAACATTAGGGTTATTCCTCGCCCGGAAATCCATGAAACCAATCGGCAAGGTAACGGAGGCAGCGGAGCAAATCCAGAAGGGGACCGACCTCAGCGTACGTATCGAATACGATGGTCCGGAAGACGAGATTGGTCAGTTGATCGGCACGTTTAACGGGATGCTTGAGAGGACGGAGGGCTTTTACAAAGAGCTTGAAGATGCCTATGCGGCGCAGCGTCGATTTGTATCGGATGCTTCCCATGAACTCCGAACGCCGCTGACCACCATCCGGGGGAATGTGGATCTTCTCCATAAGATGTGGACGGAAACCCCTGGCGAGAGAGCGAATATGGACGAAGAAACGATTAAGCAAATCTCGGTCGAAGCGGTGGGAGATATATCTGATGAAGCGAAACGGATGAGCAGACTGGTGAACGATATGCTGTCTCTGGCACGGGCCGATACCGGCCAGACCTTTGAACTGGATCCGGTCCCTCTGCAGCCTTTGGTTGAAGAGGTCGCACGGCGCGCTCATTTCCTGGAGAAAACCGCTGAGTGGCATGTCGGAGAGCTGTCTGTCCTGAACGGTGTTTATGTGGAAGGAAATAAGGACTACTTACAGCAGATGCTGTTCATCTTTATCGAGAATGCGTTCAAGTATACGCCGGAGGGTGAAGTTAGCCTGGATGTCGTCCTGTACAAGGGCCAGGTCGGTCTGCGAATTTCGGATACGGGGATCGGTATGGATAAGGATGAGGTTCCGTTTATATTCGAGCGCTTCTACCGTGCGGATCAGTCGAGAGGCATCACGAGCGGGACTGGTCTTGGACTGTCTATCGCCAAATGGATTATCGATGAGCACGAGGGCTCTGTCGAGGTTGTTACTCGAAGAGGGGAAGGAAGCACCTTTATCGTCTGGCTGCCTGTCGTCTTTGCTCCTCCTCTGGAATAGGTTATAATAGACTAGATACTTTACGTATTACAACGGAAAGCAGGTGAGGATCATCGAAGTCTTGAAAATATCACCGAGAGGTTACTGTTACGGTGTCGTTGACGCTATGGTCTTGGCACGTCAGGCGGCCCAGAATCTGGATCTTCCTCGGCCTATTTATATATTGGGCATGATCGTGCATAACAGTCATGTCACGCAATCCTTTGAGGATGAAGGCATCATTACGCTGGACGGTCCGAATCGGATGGAAATCCTGAGTCAGGTGGAGAGCGGCACCGTTATTTTTACCGCACACGGGGTCTCTCCCGAAGTACGCAAGCTTGCGAGAGATAAAGGGTTAACCACGCTCGACGCCACTTGTCCTGATGTTACGAAAACCCATGATTTGATCAGGGAAAAGGTAGCGGACGGGTATGAGATCATTTATATCGGGAAGAAGGGGCATCCCGAGCCGGAAGGCGCGATTGGGATCGCACCGGAACACGTGCATCTGATCGAGAAGGAAGAAGAAATTGAACAGCTTCAGATAAATTCATCCCGAATCATCATTACGAACCAGACAACGATGAGTCAATGGGACATCAAGCATATCATGAAGAGCCTGCTCGATAAATTCCCGGGAGCGGAGATTCATAATGAAATTTGCCTTGCAACGCAAGTGCGGCAGGAAGCGGTAGCCGAGCAAGCCGGTCAGGCGGACTTGGTCATCGTGGTTGGCGACCCGCGCAGTAATAACTCCAACCGTCTTGCCCAGGTATCCGAAGAGATAGCCGGCGTACCGGCTCACCGCATTGGCGATGTGACGGAACTCAGACGGGAATGGCTTGAAGGCGTAGGCAAAGTGGCTGTTACATCAGGGGCATCAACACCGACTCCAATTACCAAGGAAGTCATCGCCTATTTGGAACAGTATGAACATGATCAGCCGGAAACTTGGGAGATCAAACGTACGGTGAATATGAATAAACTGCTTCCGCCGGTTCGGGTGAAGAGTAAATCATAAGAATGGAAGCTTTTTCTTAAACAAGGGTCGCGATTTAATCGCGACCCTTGTTTTTTTTGTTGATATCGGTACGTCCTTAATAGTATCTTGTCATCGTCCTATTTGGCTCCTTTTCTCGAACAGGGGGATAAGCGTTTATTTTCATGATCACCTATGATATATTAAGAGTTCGAGTCCATTGACATTACAGAAAATGGTTTATAGCATACCAGCATAGGACAGCGTTCAGCTAAACATTGATGGTGTTACCGGAAATTATATCAGTTCATGAATCATAGCCTAAACATAACAAGAGATCCATTTTAGCTTAGTTTATAAAAACTATGAATGGGTTAGCCAAATAGTGCTAATTGATACTCTCCCCTTGTGGTGAATGGTGGAACAACAGTTCATGTGAAATGAACTTGACACTATAGACCTAAGGGGATTTTCTATGTCCCGCACTAAGAATGGAAGGATGAATATTGGACAACCTCGCCGGAGGCAGGATCATTTTTTTGGACTAGCAGTACCCCCGTAAATATCCCATGCTGTGTAAGCGTTTCAATTCTCGATTGAATAATATCATTTTTCGTTGAATAGGCAAATGTTTATATTGGATAGTTTATTCTACAATGTTAGACATTAGGTAAACTTCATGGCATAGAACACACGGGGGGTTGGACATGGCGCAAATATCCGTAGAACAGGAACCTGTTCCAAAACGGAAAAAGGACAGCTTATTGATTCGCTTTGCTAAACAATGGGATATTCAGTTAATGGTGCTTCCTGCACTCGCACTCATTTTTGTGTTTAGCTATATACCGATGTACGGTATTCTAATGGCTTTCCAGGACTTTAACATTTTCAAAGGGATGGGCGAGAGCCCATGGGCTGGATTCAAGCATTTCGAAATGTTTTTTGAATCACCTGAATTTATGACGGTTATGCGAAACACGATCGTCATCAGTTTACTTAAATTTATCATTGGTTTCCCTGCACCGATTATGCTGGCGCTGATGCTGAACGAGGTTCGGCATATGTTCTTTAAGAGATTGGTGCAAACCGTCAGTTATCTACCGCACTTCCTGTCTTGGGTTATCGTTTCAGGATTTGCGATTTCTCTCTTGTCAACGGATAACGGCAGTGTGAACATTCTGCTACAAAAGCTGAATTTGATTGAAGAGCCGATCAACTTCCTGTCCATTCCTAAGTATTTCTGGACGATACTCGTAACGACAGGGGTTTGGAAAGAGATCGGGTTCTCCTCGATTGTTTACTTGGCAGCTGTTGCCGGGGTTGACCCGCACATGTACGAAGCAGCTGACATGGATGGTGCAAGCAAATTCAGGCAGATCTTTACGATTACGCTTCCATCGATTATGCCGGTCGTTGTTATCTTTATGATTCTTGCCATTGGTAACTTGCTAACTGCGGGCTTCGAAGACATCTTGCTCTTGGCTAAGAACCCGGTATTGCGAGAGGTATCCGACGTTATCGACACGTATGTCTATCGAATAGGTATTGAAAATTCCCGATTCTCATATGCAACGGCTGTAGGCTTGTTTAAAGCGGTAATCAGCGTCATGCTTCTGACGATTGCCAACTTGATTGCACGTAAATCAGGGAACAGCTTATGGTAAAAGACCACTATGATGAAGGGAGCGGGTAATTGTGGTACGTCTAGCATTTGGTGACAAAGTGATGATGGTCATCATTTATATCTTCTTGGCATTACTGGCCTTTGTAACTTTTTATCCGTTTTGGAACGGACTTGTCATTTCATTTAACTCAGGTTCAGATACAGCAATGGGGGGCGTTACCTTCTGGCCCCGGGACTTTACATTAGAGAATTATGGGATCGTCTTTCAGGATAACAGGCTGCTGAATGGTTTCAAGATTTCGGTGCTTCGTACCGTGATCGGAACCATCTCCTCCATACTTGTAACCTCTATCTTCGCTTATGGGATGACGAAGAGCGAACTGATCGGCCGTAAGTACTACATGGTTATGTGTATTATTACGATGTATTTTGGCGGTGGCTTGATCCCATCCTTTATGCTCGTTCGCGGTTTGGGTCTGATGGATTCTTTCTGGGTGTTCATTATTCCGGGCTTGGTAAGTGTGTGGAACATGATCATCTTCCGGACGTTCTTTAACGGCCTCCCGAATGGTCTTGAAGAGTCCGCCAAAATTGACGGCTGTGGCAACTGGGGTATTTTCTTTAAGATCATTCTCCCACTGTCCGGTCCGGTAATCGCAACATTGTCATTGTTCACCGCGGTTTCGCATTGGAATGAATGGTTCTTGCCGAGTATCTACATCAATAACGAGAACTTGCTGCCAATTCAGACCATGCTTCGCCA
The DNA here is from genome assembly GCF_037976825.1 of Paenibacillus sp. FSL K6-1330. NCBI lineage: Bacteria > Bacillati > Bacillota > Bacilli > Caryophanales > Paenibacillaceae > Paenibacillus > Paenibacillus sp. FSL K6-1330. The sequence continues at coordinate 5,892,828 of NZ_CP150269.1, read as the reverse complement.
AATATTGAACTCTAATATTATGTCTGAACAGATGAGCAATCTAGATTCGGCTTCTCAGGCCGTTCTCTCCCGGATGCAGAGTGTGACCTCCAAGTCGTTGTCCATGGCAACCATGATGGTGGCAACACTTCCGATTATTATGGTGTATCCATTCGTACAGAAGCACTTCGTTAAAGGTGTTCTGGTAGGCTCCCTGAAAGAGTAAGGGCAACAATATGTGTTGTTTGAAGCATTATGCTTTAGACATAAATATCAAGTGTAAAGACGAAAGGGGAAATTAGAGAATGAGGTTGAGAAAGAAATCGCTGACCACATCGATGACGGCTTTGCTTGCGGCAGCGCTAATGCTTTCTGCATGCGGCGGCGGCGGTGGAAGCAAGACTGCTAACCCTGAGCCAGCAGGCGAAAGCGGAACTAGCACGCCTCCAACGGAGGCATCTGACAAGTTTGTGCTTGGCGAAACTCCGCTTGAGTTCAGCTTCTATGGTCATTATAACGAGTACACCATGCCTCCATGGGGGCAAGACGAATCCTCGAAATGGATTAAAGAGAATAAGAAAGTAACCGTAAATGCCATTCATTCGCAAGGTAACGCACAACAAAAATTCAATACCATGATTGCTTCCACGGAGCTTCCAGATGTTATGTGGATGGATCGCGGACCGGATGTAGAGAAATTGCGTCAAGCAGACATGCTTGTGCCTTATGACGAATATCTCGATAAATACCCTAACTTGAAGGAATGGATGGGTGAGGAAGGCCTGAACATGCTTCGTTCCCCTGACGGTAAACTGTATCAGTTCCCGAACTGGTATACGAACCAACCGAACGGTAACGCAGGGTATGTTGTTAATAAACAAATCTACCATGAGTTAGGTTCACCTAAACTGGAAACAACAGATGATTTGTACGAATACCTGAAAGCAGTTAAAGCCAAATATGGCGATAAAGTTGTTCCATTTGAACCGCACGTTCAAGGTCAAGGTATTGAAGTACTGTATTCCGCTTTTGCTGAAAATGCTCTAACGCGCTGGATCAGCATCCGCGGCGTGCCTAACGGTGACAAGTTGTCTTCCATCTTTACTGATCCTATCTTCCGTGAGTCGATGCAGTATTCCGCGAAGCTGTTCCGTGAGAAGTTGATTTCTCAGGATGCTATGACTCAAACTGTAGATCAGGTTAAAGAGAAAGTGAACACGGGACGAGTTGCAGTATATGCTGCTTCAAGCCCGACTGAAAATGCAATGAACGCACATGCCGATTTGGCAGCAAAAGATCCAAACGGAGGATATTTCATGATCTGGCCGATTCATAAAGAAGGCCTGGACAAGAACAAAATCTTCCCTGGTACTTACACGCAATTGGGTTGGAACGTAAGTGTAATTACGAAGTCTGCTAAAAATCCAGAAGCGATCTTCGCATTCTTGGATTGGTACACAGGTCCTGAAGGACAAAGTGTTCTGATGTGGGGTCCTCCAGGAGGATATTGGGATGGATTTGAAGACGACGGTGTGACACCTAAATTTACTGAGAAGTATGTATCGGATGCAGCCGGTCTTAACAAGTTGCAAGCGATAACAACGAACTTGCATTGGAACGGTAACACGGTATTTATTGATACAGCAAAAGCAAAATATGAAAGCACATTGCCAGAGGAGCAGCGTAACTGGTCCACTCGTTGGCAGTATGAAGTCACTTGGAAGACTCAAGCAAATGCTACGGAATACATCAACCTCGATCCGGCCCCGGACAGCGAGGAAGGAATTATCCGTCAGCGTGTAGAGGATATCTTTACAGAATCCAGAGCGAAAGCCCTGTATGCCAAGGATGATGCCGAAGTATTGGCAATCCTCGACAAGGCGGAAGCCGATGCGCAATCTGCCGGATATGATAAACTTCTTGCATTCAAAACAACGAAATGGCAAGAAAACGTTGCAAAAATGAAAGGCCAATAATATTCTTTACTTAAAACCAAGAAGGGTATGCTGCTTATGCAGTATACCCTTATCGGAATTTATGGGGGAGATGATACCCGTGTATAAAGTGCTGCTGGCAGACGATGAAATACTGGATCTAGAGGGCATGAAGAGCTTTATTCCATGGGAAAATCTCGGAATGAAAGTGATAGACTCGGTCAATAATGGCTTCGCTGCCTGTGAGGTTCTCGAAAAGGAGAAGATCGACATCCTTGTTACCGATGTACGCATGCCGAATATGACCGGGCTTGAGCTTGCTCAGCGGGCACTGAAATTGCAGGAGGAACTCCGGATTATCTTCGTAAGTGGTTACCAGGACTTTGGTTATGTGAAGCAGGCGATTGCCTTGAATGCATGCAGTTATGTGCTAAAGCCGATGGAGGACCAAGAGCTGATTGATGCGTTAACGAAGGTGAGGCTGGAGTTGGATCGTCTCCATGAACGCAAGGAGACGGAAGAAGCTTACCAGCAGATGATCCCCATCCTCAAAAATCAGTACCTCCTGCAAATTCTCCAGAGGCCCTACGATGGAGCCATACTGGATATTATCAAGCGGGAGTACCGATTGACGGAGCTTCACTGGCCGGTTTGTGTCATTTTGCTAGAGCTTGATAATGTGAGCACCTGGCGAAGCAGCTTGCTCGATTCCGAGGAAAAGCTTAGTGTCATAGAGGAGTATTTCTCGAGACTGCATAAACTGCTCGAACAGAACGGCTTCGAATACATATGCAAGGTAACAGATCAGCGGACGGCCGTATTGCTTAACGGGGGCAGGGGCAAAGAAGAGATTCAATCCCTGCTTGAGGAATTGAAGCAGGAATATAACTATACGATGACGGTAGGAGAAGGAAGAGCTGCCAACCAACTGGAGCAGCTTCACACGTCGTATCAGGAGGCATTGGCCGCGCTGGACTACAAAATGTTCCGGGGCAAAGGTAAATGGATTCTGTACAGCGAGGTGCCTACCGAGGACCGTGAGGATGTAAAAAGTCTCGATATCCGTCTGGATGCCTTATTTACAGCCATGACAGAGTATGATATCGTTCGTATTTATGATGAACTGGAAGCGATTCAATTGCTTGCATCCAATATCAGATCCAAGTTCACCATACGCAATTTAGCCGTGTATATTATGGTGAAGCTCGAAGGTCATCTGCAGACGATTAATGAAGAGTTATACCGTATGGCAGGATTGGATCTCAAAAATCTTGATATTCTACTTCATTTTGAAACGATGGATGATATCTTCTCATGGCTTCGTATGAAGGCAATGGAAATTTCGGAAATGCTCAAGAACCGAAAATCAACAAAGAATGGCAGGCTGGTCGAAGAGATCATAGAAAATATCCAAGCGCGTATGCATGAGAATATCACGCTGCGAGATATGGCAAACCGGTTTTCTTTTTCACCGAATTATCTTGGGGTGCTCTTCAAGGAAGAAACCGGACATAACTTCAGCGATTATGTAATCAAGCTCCGCATGGAGCGCGCTAGAGATCTGCTCAAGACGACCAAGCTCAAAATATACGAAATTGCATCGCAAACAGGGTATCAGTATCTGCCTTATTTCAGTAGACAGTTTAAGGAAATGTATGGAATGACACCTCTGGAATATCGGCGCAAACACTCTTAACTTGTAAAATTCAGATTAGATATGGGGTCAAACAGGTGATGGCAGGGAAATTCGAACGAATACGGGTCAAGATACCTTTCGGGTACAAGTTAATGATTTCGTACTGCGTGTTCATCATTATACCGGTGCTGCTTGTCGGTCAGATTGCGAATCAGGTCTTCGTAAAGTCCACTCGCGAGCAGACGTATAACAATATTCAGGGTACGCTGCATCAGATGAGCGAGAATATATCGTATAAGATGGAGGACATGATTCGGATCTCGGACATGCTTTATTTTGATACGACCTTTAACAGCCGCCTGCGGTTTACTGAAAGCGCTTGGATTAGCTACGACACAACGATTAATGTGCTGATTCCCAAGTTGGAGACCGCGGTGAGTACGGCTAACCGAAGGATCTGGTTATCGATCTACCTGCGTAATGACGACCTTAGGGAGATCTATGACAATTATTCGAATTCAGATCCACTGGATTCCAACAAACGTCTGTTTGATATTTATCAATATGACAGGCTAGAGGACCGATCATGGTATAAGCTGTATCCCAAGGATGAGAATTATGGTGTAACCTTGCAATGGAAACAGATTGAAGACGATGTGAGGAACGGACGCATTTCCTTGCTGCGGCGGTTGGTGGATATCAGCTCGACTATTAAACCGCAGGAGATCGGATTCATGCGGATCAACGTCAGTATGACCGACCTGTTCGAAAGCATGGATTACAACAAGATCGGTGACGGAACGGCTTTATATTTATCGGATTCCCAAGGGCGGGTGGTTCTATCATCGGGTGGCATACAGACAACCGTCTTCAAGGAAAAAGAACTTCGCAAGAACGGTGACCTCCTCATTCGGAAGCCCATTCCCCAGCTCGGATGGGATTTGATTGCCGTTGTCCCTGCGCAAATCGTGGAGAAAGATACGGTCAAGATTCGTAATTTAACTTATCTGATCTGTCTGATTTGTATCGCTATCTTTTTTGTGGTCAGCATTTTGGTCTCCAGATACTTCAGCCGCCGGGTTTCCAAAATCGTATCGGTGCTGGACTCGTTCCAGGAAGGGGAATTCCACAAGCGGGTATCCTTTAAGGGCAATGATGAATTTACGCATATTTCCTCTGCTCTGAATGATATGGGCAGCAATATCGGCAAGCTGATCAATGAGGTGTATCTGGCCGACCTTCAGAAAAAAGAAGCGGAACTGGAATCGCTGCATGCGCAGATTAATCCGCATTTTCTATACAATACCCTATCCTCCATCAGCCGCTTGGCGCGGTTTGGGATGCTGGATAAACTGCAGCGTATGGTGATGGACCTAGCGAAGTTTTATCGCCTGTCGCTTAACGATGGCCGGAATATCATCTCCGTGAAGAATGAACTGGAACAGGCTCAGGCGTATGTAGATATTCAAAAGATTAAATACGACGAACGGATGCAGGTTACTTATGATTTCGAGCCGGAAGTGGTCCGGTATGAAACCGTGAAATTGATTTTGCAGCCGTTTATCGAGAATGTGCTGGAGCATGCCTGGACCGGGGATTATATTCATGTTCGAATTACCGCCAGAGTGCTGGAAGATGTCCTGGAATTTAAAATTATCGATAATGGAGTCGGGTTCCCGCCCGGCAGAGTTTTGGACAATACAGGCGGACAGGATCTAACCAATGCCGGATACGGTATTCGGAATGTGGATCAACGAATCAAACTTCACTATGGCAGCGAATATGGGGTCACGTTATTCAGCCGAGCCGGAATTGGGACAACGGCAAGAATTGCGATACCACTCGTGAAGCGAACCGTAGCGGAAGGACGCAGCAAAACATTGATGTAACAGGTAATCGACATCTCCCGATCGTGCAGGCTTGAAGAATGGGCTTGACGAGGGGAGATTTTTTCTGTATATTTACTTTATCGGATAAAAGCATAAAAGCTTAAAAGCGAACAAGCGCGAAAGTGATTATCCATCGATTGAAATTGAAAATGGAATAAATTCAGAAAGAAGGTTTTATTATGATCGTTATTACATCCAATCAAATATCAGAGGAACAAGTTCAGCATATCGTAAGCGAGATTGAGAAGGAAGGACTGCAGGCTCACGTATCGAAAGGGGCGGACCGTACCGTAATCGGGCTGATCGGCAGCGTGAACCCGAAGCTTGCGGAGCACCTTCGCCAAATGAAGGGCGTAGAGAATGTGGTTAAAATCTCCAAGTCCTACAAGCTTGCTAGTCGTGATTTTCATCCGGATGATACCGTTATTGATATTAAAGGCACCAAGATTGGCGGCGGCAATCTGGTCGTCATGGGTGGTCCATGCGCCGTGGAATCCGCACAGCAGATTGACGAGATCGCGCAGCTGGTTAAGGCAGCAGGCGGACAGGTGCTTAGAGGTGGCGCTTTTAAGCCACGTACGGGCCCATACAGCTTCCAGGGCGTTGGCGTTGAAGGTTTGATTATGATGGCGGAAGCCGGGCAAAAACATGGCCTGTTGACGATTACGGAGGTTATGACGCCCGAATACGTGGATATTTGCGCGGAGTACGCCGATATTCTGCAAGTGGGTACCCGTAATATGCAAAATTTCGATTTGCTTCGGAAACTGGGTACCTGCGGTAAGCCGGTTTTGTTGAAAAGAGGTTTCAGTTCAACCTATGATGAATTCCTGAATGCAGCGGAGTACATTCTTGCCGGCGGCAATCCGAATGTCATGCTCTGTGAACGTGGAATCCGAACATTCGAAACGTACACCCGGAATACGCTGGATTTATCTGCCATCCCTGTTTTACAAGGTTTGAGCCACCTTCCGGTCATTTCTGATCCGAGCCATGGAACAGGACGACGCGAGCTTGTTGAACCGATGTCCAAGGCATCTGTGGCGGCCGGGGCAGACGGCCTTATTATTGAGATGCACACAGATCCAGATAATTCCATGACAGGCGACGGGGTTCAATCCCTGTTCCCGGATCAATTTGCCGCATTGCTTAAAGACTTGGAGCAGCTGGCCCCACTAGTAGGCAAAAGCTTTGCGACTTCCAAAGCACCTGCTTCTGAATTTGCGCGCGTATAGTAATTGATAAGCGACGTTGTACACTCGGGGATAGCGTTAAGAACATAGTTAAGGTTCGCCAGTTCCTTAAATCTAATATAAAAGACATCTGCAAAAAGCTTGCAGGTGTCTTTTTTCTGAGTTTACATTAATTGGGTTCCTGTGTTATATAACCTAACATTGTTTTCAAAAATACCTTACATAGGTATTGACGTCAGGTTATCTCCCGGCATATAATGACGAAAAGAAATCGAAAGATTATGAACATTGTTAAGCTGTTTAAGTCTTAATGTTCGGAAATTGGGAGGAAGAGACATGTCGGTAGAGAAAGTATTGCAAACCATTAAAGAGAACAATATTGAGTGGGTCGATTTTCGTTTTGTAGACTTGTCGGGACGGGTTCATCATATTAGCTTGCCGGCTTCAGAAGTAGATGAAGAAACATTCGTGAACGGGGTAGCGTTCGATGGATCTTCTATTCCAGGATTCCGCGGCATTGAAGAATCGGATATGGTTATGATGCCTGATCCGGATTCTTGCTATATCGATCCGTTTACAGCACATTCTACGCTTAACATTATGAGCAACATCTATACACCGGAAGGTGATTCATATGAGCGTGACCCGCGCGGTATCGCAGCTCGTGCCGAGCAATACCTTCAAGAGGCCGGTATCGGAACAGCAGCATTCTTTGCACCGGAATCCGAGTTCTTCCTGTTTGATGAAGTTCGCTATGAAAGCTCCATGAACAGCTCCAGCTATTTCGTAGACTCCGAGGAAGCGCATTGGAATACGAACCGCAAGGAAGAAGGCGGCAACCTTGGTTTCAAAGTTGGCGTTAAGGGCGGATATGTTCCAGTAGCACCTGTGGATACTCAGCAGGATATCCGTAGCGAAATGTGCCGATTGCTTGATGAAGCAGGACTTCGCGTTGAGCGTCACCACCATGAGGTAGCAACTGCCGGCCAAGCGGAAATCAACTTCCGTTTCGATACATTGAAGAAAACAGCTGACAATTTGTTGATCTATAAATATATCGTGCATAACACAGCGCGCCAATATGGCAAAACGGCTACGTTCATGCCGAAGCCATTGTTCGGGGATAACGGAAGCGGCATGCACGTTCACCAGTCCATTTTCGATGGTGACACCCCATTGTTCTATGAAAAAGGCGCTTATGCTAACCTGAGCCAAACAGCGATCCACTACATCGGCGGTATTCTGTACCATGCGCCTGCATTGATCGCTTTGACGAATCCGAGCACCAACTCCTTCAAACGTCTGGTACCAGGCTATGAAGCACCGGTTAACCTCGTATTCTCCAAGGGCAATCGTTCTGCTGCAGTGCGGATTCCGGTTGCAGCCGTAACGCCGAAGGGCTGCCGCATCGAGTTCCGTACACCGGATTCCACGGCGAACCCTTACCTTGCATTCTCCGCCATGCTGATGGCTGGCTTGGACGGTATCAAGCGTAAAATCGATCCTACCGCACTCGGTTATGGACCATTCGATAAAAACATCTATGAATTGTCTGATGCCGAGAAGAAAGAAATTCGCAGCGTACCGGGTTCCCTGGATGAAGCTTTGGATGCACTTCAAGCAGACTATGAGTTCTTGACAGAAGGCGGCGTATTTACGCAAGAATTCCTCGAGAACTTCATCGAGTTCAAGCGTGCCGAAGCCAAAGCGGTTAACATCCGCGTTCATCCGCACGAGTACTCCCTGTACTACGACCTATAATAAATAACGTCAAAAAGCCTAGGGCATCATGCCCTGGGCTTTTTTTTGCACACATATAAAGCCTAGCTAGGTTTAGACAAGGATTATCATACCTAGGAGAATAAGAGCTATTTTCAAAGGCAGGCATGAATAACCTTGCTCTTGGCTGAAGCGGTCCCTCACTCCCTTACCCAGCTTTACTCTTTAAAGTATCCGTAGTGATGCGTGTTGCTTCCACAAGATTCCCGAACGATGAGTTCAGGCTCTACGACAAAGGAGCTGATGGGTGATTGTTTATGGATAAGGTCATAGAGCATGAGCGCTGCCAGGCGACCGATTTTCTCTTTATTTTGCCGAATCGTCGTTAGTTTGGGAGTTGTATATTTGCACGCCTCAATATCGTCACAACCGATGATCGATACATCGTCAGGGACCTTCAGGCTATGTTCCTGAAGCGCTTGGATGGCTCCAATCGCAATCTGGTCGGAGGCCGCAAAGATCGCGCGAGGAAGGGAACCTGCTTGGATCAGCCGTGTCATGGCTTTGTATCCGCTTGCCTCATGAAAATCCTCACCGCTTTGGAACCATTCCGCCCGGGCCGGAAGTCCGAAGCTATCCATGGCGTTACGATAACCGGCCTCACGCTTGTTGGAGATTTCAGACTCCTTGCTGCCTCCGATGAACCCCAAGTCTCTGAAACCTTGAAGATAGAAATGCTCCACGACCTTCGAGGACATTTTATAATTATCGGACATGATATGCCCCGACATTTCGCCGAATAGTTCAATATCGACCCCGATACACGGAATATCGCTCTCATCCAGCTCTTTAATCGAGGGCTCGATTTCCTCGCCGGATATAATGACACATCCATCCACCTGATAATGACGACATCGGCCGAGGTAGTCGGCGTCATCCCCTTGGAATTTCTCATTCGAAAAAAACAGTAGATCGTAACCGAGAACCCCCATTTGCTTCTTAAAGGAATTGAGAACTTCAACAAAAAAAGGATGAGTAAAATCGACATTCAGCTTTCCCGCAAATATGATGCCGATCAAATTCGATTTCTTGGTTGCTAATGTTTTCGCAGAATTGGAAGGGGTGTATCCCGTTTCTTTCATAATTTCCAACACGCGTGCTTTGGTCTCTTCGGATACATCACTGTAGTTGTTGATAATCTTGGAGACGGTGGATACGGATACCCCGGCCATTTTAGCGATTGTTTTGATGTTTAACGCCATGCGAAACGCCCCTTATTCTGTTTATATTATCATTTCATAATTTTCGTGAGTTTTCGTTAAGATGACTGCTACTTGTCGTTATTCAGTACAGAAGCGAAACTGTTTCGTAAATTAGTGTATCTGCTTTAACTAGGTAAGTCAATGAAGAGAGTAGTCATGATGCTTGTAATAGAAAGGAATAAAGCTGTATCGCGTTTAATAACAAAATATTTTGGGAAAGAGAAAAAAAGCTTTGACAAACAAAATATTATGAGTAATAATAGGCCTTGCGAAACCGCTTTCGGTATATTTCGCTGAATTGCGAAAATTAATAATTATTGTTTCGTAACATCAAGATTGTACTGGGCGAGAAAAAGCGGAATGATGAATCCGGTTTCATAATGAATTGCACTTTAATTTCAGGGGGTAAGGAAATGATTAAGAAATTATCAGCAATACTTTTGGCGGGTGCTCTGACTTTCTCGCTAGCGGCTTGCGGAAGCAGTGATTCAGCCGATAAAGGTACACCTTCGAAAGGTGATAAAAAGGTCATCAAAATTTTACACTGGAAACAAGATAACATCAATAAAGCGGTTGAAGAGATCAACAAGAAATTTGAAGAGAAGTATCCTGAGTATACGATAGAGTATACCACTACGGGTCCGGATGACGAATACAAGCAGGCTCAGAGAGCAAGAATCACCGCTAATGACGTCGACGTTTTGGCTGATTTATCGGGAATGAGACTTTCCCCGCAGGAATGGACACCGGGTGCGAAAGTACCTGATTGGCAGCAGTGGATTGATACGGGATTGATCGCGGATTTATCCGACCAAGCCTTCATTAAGAATTATAATGCTAACGATATTGAAAAAGCCGGAACTTATAACGATAAAGTGTATGCGATTCCAACGGGCAAGGTTGCGATGTCCGGTCTGTTCTACAATAAGGAAATCTTTGAACAGAATGGATTGAGTGTTCCGAAAACGTGGTCGGAGTTCATCAAGCTGAATGATGATCTGAAAGCCAAGGGCATTACCCCGATTGTTGTTGCAGGTAAAGACGTATGGCCTTTGAAACTCCCTGTATTCGCCCTGCAAGCCAAAATTCTTGGCGGCGGAGACCAGCAGAAATGGATTGAAGGCGTTTGGAAAGGCGAAACGGCTTATAACGATGAAGAAGCAATCGAAGTATTGGAAAAAATGAAGACGCTTCAAGACAATTACATGATTGACGGATTCATGGGGATTGATTATGCAACAGCGCCTTCCTATTTTGCAACAGGAAAAGCAGCCATGCTGGCTGATGGCTCTTGGGATGCTCCAACCGTCGCAGCAGCAAATCCGGAGCTGAAATTCGGTTACTTCCCGCTTCCGGCTACGGAAGATGCAGCCAAGAATGCCTCTTTTGTCGGCAAGTATGACGTAACCTGGTATGCAACCGAGAAGGGACCGAATAAAGAAGGAGCCCTAAAATGGCTTGAATTCTTCTCCGAGCCGGAAAATTACACAACATTCGTGAAAGCTGCCGGTTTCATCCCGACACAGGATAACATTCAGACGGAAAGCGACTTTATTGACAATGAACTGACCCCATATCTCGGAGAGTTCGAATTGGCGTACGAAATCATGATGATTAACCGTCAAAATATTGGCGAGCATTTGGCTGCAGAAGGCGTTCATACGGAATTCCTGGCACCGGGCGGTCCATACAAAACAGCAAAAGAGCTGGCTGATATTCAACAAAAAGAATGGGAAGCTGCTGCTCCGAAATAAGATTCTTCTATTATAAAGAGACCTATATAGAATGAACCATACTGTAGTCGGGGTCTGTGCAGCAGGCCCCGACATTTATTGAAATGGGATTTTGCGAGGTGAGAGAGATGTATCCATTTGGAAAAGGATTTAACCGATTCATACCCTTATTGCTGCTGCTGATACCGATGGCGCTTTACATCGTGTTTTATTTTGGACCATCGATCCTGACAGTCATCTATTCCTTTACCGATGTCAAGAACCTCCCAGGCAGCACGTACCAATTTGTCGGGCTTGATAATTATAAGGAATTATTCTTCTCGGGGAACTCAGGGGAGCGGTGGCGTTCCATCATAAACACCCTGATCTTTATGTTCGTTGTTACGATCGTGCAGAACGGGGTCGCTCTGTTTATCGCCGTCATCATTAACCAGCGCCTAAAAGGCGATTATTTCTATCGCGCGGTATTCTTCTTGCCGGTTGTACTGGGCGTAGCTGTCGTTGCTCTGATCTGGGGGATGATGTTCGATCCGTTAAACGGACCGGTCAACCGCCTTTACGACGCTCTCTTCGGCTATCAGGACATGTTCTTTGGGAGTTTCACTCACGCATTTGGCTATATTATTTTCGTCCAGATTTGGATGTACATGGGCTATTCCATGCTGATCTTTCTGGCTGGACTCCAATCGGTCCCTAAAGATTTATACGAGGCGGGTCATATTGACGGCACCAGCAAGTGGCAATCTTTCCGTCATATTACCTTCCCCCTGATCGCACCATCCTTCACGGTGAATATGCTGTTATCCATCATTGGCGCAATGTCTACCTTTGATATCATTTTGGCGACAACGGACGGTCGCTTCAATACAAGGACGATGGCTTACGACGTGTACAAAGAGACGTTCCGGGGAAGTTTGGAAATGGGCCTTCCTTCGGCGCTGTCTGTTGTGCAGTTCCTGATTATTCTCCTCTTTGTTGTGGTGGCTGTCAGACAGACGCGTAAGAGAGAGGTGGAGTATTGATGCGAAATTCCAAAACCACGCAAATTCTTTCTTACGCCGTCATCGGTATGCTGCTGATTCTGTATGTCGTTCCGCTTCTGCTCGTATTCAACGTATCACTCAAATCCTTCAATGAGTATCTGCTCAATCCGATCGGGATCGTCCAGAACATGGAATGGGGTAATTATACACAGGCATGGTCTGAGGGCAATTTCGCCGGTTATTTCGCGAACAGCTTAATTTATACGGTATCTGCGACGGTACTGACCATCATCGTGTCGTTGTTTGCGGCCTTTCCGGTCGCGCGCGGATATGTGATGTGGAGCGGCTTCATTTATATGTTCTTTTTGTTGTCCCAGTTTCTTCCGAATCCGATGGTTGCCCAGTATAAACTCATGCTGTCCTTCAAGGAGAGTGTTTCGTTCTTCGGGTATGATACCAAGCTTGGTTATATCTTGCTGAAAACGACGGGAACGGGCGTTGTGTTCATGATGTTTGTCGGCTACATCAAGTCGATTAGCCGCGATCTGGATGAGGCCGCGGGGATGGATGGTTCCGGTTATATCCGTTACCTGTTCCAGATCATTCTGCCACTGATGAAGCCGGTTATCGCAACTGGCGTCATTCTGACTGCGATTGGAATCTGGAATGATTTTGTCGGTCCGATCATGTATCTCCCGAGTCCGTCCAACTATCCTATTACGTTTGGCCTAAAGGAATTCAGGGGGCAATACGGGAATAACTGGCCGCTGCTTGCATGCGGAATTACGATCGTAGCGGCGCCATTGATCATTCTGTACACGTTCATACAGAAATATCTGGTGGACGGGGCGCTGGCCGGAGCCGTCAAATCCTAAGGCATAGAAGGGAAGAGATCGCGATATGAAATCAACAGGATGGAAGTTTGAGGGAAACCATGGGGTCTTTACGTTGCGTAATCCCGAACATCATAACTATTTATATTTCCCTTTAGTGAATGAGGCCGGCATGATGTCGGCCGTCACGCCGAATCTTCACGGTGAAATGACAAGCAGTCATAATACGTTTTTCATGTCGCCCGTATCGGTGGAGGATCTACATAATTCCAAGTCCGCACGTAACTTTTGGGTGCATATTGACGGGCATGGTGCATGGTCCGTAACCGGCAATTCAGCCAAGCAGAATGCAAACCGGTTCATGAACGAGGAAGAAGAAAGCCAATTGGCAGCCGGGTTTTTATGGCATAAGCTGACACGGATGAACGGGGAAGCCGGACTGCAAGCGGAAGTAACCAGCTTCGTTCCGGTAACGGATGACAAAATCGAGTTAATGAAAGTAACACTGACCAACGTAGGCGAGCAGACGCTAAAACTGACCCCTACCGCGGCAATCCCGCTGTATGGCCGTTCGGCAGACGACCTGCGGGACCACCGTCACGTGACATCCCTGCTTCACCGGATCTTTGTCCATCGCAAAGGAATCGAAGTCCAGCCTGCTCTCTCATTTGACGAGCGGGGTCACCGTATTAATCACGTATCCTACAGCGTCCTAGGAGCGGAAGCGGACGGTGCGGAACCGATCGGTTATTTTCCGGTGCTTGAAGAGTATATTGGGGAAGGCGGCGCGCTCGATTGGCCTGAGGCTATCATTGCCAATAAGCAAGCGGGCGCGCAGGCAGGTGACTCCTTGGAGGGATATGAGGCCATTGGAGGTCTACGGTTTGCGGGGGTTCAACTGCAGCCTGGCGAATCAAGGGCTTATGTTATGGCGATGGTCATTTCGGAAGATCGCGCCGAGACCGGAAGACTTGCTGAAACGTATTTATCGGAGAAGCGTTTTGATGAGCTGCTTGCTCAAAATGAAGCCTATTGGAATGACAAGCTGAATACCGTATCCTTCCATACCGGCGATCAGCAGCAGGACTTGTGGATGAAATGGGTAACCTTGCAGCCGATATTGAGGCGTCTCTATGGCAACTCATTTCTTCCTTATCATGACTATGGCCGTGGAGGACGTGGATGGCGTGACCTCTGGCAGGACTGCCTGGCATTGATGATCATGGAACCATCCGAGGTCCGGTATCTGCTGCTTAATAATTATGCAGGTGTACGGATGGATGGAAGCAATGCTACAATTATTGGAACGAAGCCCGGTGAGTTTATCGCTGACCGGAACAACATACCGCGTGTATGGATGGATCACGGTGCATGGCCATTCATGACGACGCTGCTTTATTTGGACCAGAGCGGGGATTTGGATTTCCTGAAGCAGCCGCAGACCTATTTCCGCGACGTATTTGTAAGTCGGTGCAAGGAGAAGGACAGCGGATGGCTGCCTGAGCATGGGAATCTACTCTTAACCGTGAACGGTGAGGTATACGAAGGTACGATACTGGAGCACATGCTGCTGCAGAATCTGGTTCCGTTCTTTAATGTAGGTGAGCACAATAACATCAAGCTTGAGGGAGCGGACTGGAATGATGGTCTCGATCTTGCTCCGGACAGAGGCGAGAGCGTGGCCTTTACTGCGTTCTATGCAAGCAATTTGATGCAGCTTGGCGATCTGCTGCTGGCATGGCAGGACAGAGAAGGCGTTGCGTTTCTTGAAATCGCGGAGGAAATGGCTGTGCTGCTCGATTCGGTAACGGCTCCCGTCTCATATGAAGATGTGCAGGGGAAGCTGGAGCTGCTTGATCAGTATTATGAGGCTGTTAAAGTCTCCGTGACCGGAAACAAACGAAAGTTTAGCGTTGCGGAAGTTGTAAAGGATTTGAAACTGAAAGCGGACTGGATCATCCGGCATTTGCGCAGCAAAGAATGGATTACAAGCCAAGAAGAATACTCGTGGTTCAACGGTTATTACAATAATGACGGAGCGCGCGTGGAAGGCGATCATCCCCTTGGCGTGCGCATGACGCTCACAGGTCAGGTCTTTGCCGTTATGGGCGGAATTGCGGACGATGAACAGGTAGGACAAATTACGAAATCTGTTGATCGGTATTTAAAAGATTCGAGCATTGGCTATCGTCTGAATTCGAACTTTGGCGAGATTCAACAAAATCTCGGGCGGGCATTCGGTTTCGCGTTCGGACATAAAGAGAATGGAGCCATGTTCAGCCATATGAGCGTCATGTACGCTAACGCTCTCTATAAGAGAGGTTTTGTCCAAGAGGGATACGAGGTATTACAATCGATTTACGATTTAAGCAATGACTTTGAACGGAGCCGCATGTATCCGGGTATTCCCGAGTACATCAACGAGAAGGGAAGAGGGATGTATCCCTATCTTACCGGGTCGGCAAGCTGGCTTTTGCTTACCATGCTGACCGAGGTTTTTGGAGTGAAAGGAAATCTGGGACATCTGCTCTTGGAGCCGAAGCTCAGTCCTTCGCAGTTTGGAGCCGACGGTACTGCTGCTGTGCATACGCGGTTTGCGGGTAAACCGCTTCAGATTGTATACAGCAATCCGAAGCGATTGGATTACGGAAGTTATACGATTCAATCGGTAACGCTGAACGGCGAGAAGATTCAGCTGCGTAGTCAGAAACCGGGGGCTGCCGAATTGGATCGCAGCTTGCTGTACGCGTTATCCGAAGATGAGTGTCAACTAATTCGTGTCGAGCTTGCCTGACACACGAGCATACAACATTTCAGAAGCCTCGGCAGGCAAGTTGGCCGGGGTTTCTTCATCATGAATGGAGCGATTGTTATGGGACATCAATTAGCAAACGGACAATTGGAAGTCGATATAGCGGAAGTCGGTCGTTATCAAGGCACGCGTTTTGACCGGACCGGTTTCATTACCCAGGTCAAATTGACCGAAAGTGGTCACACATTCTGTGTTCATGAGTTTGCGGATGGGTTTAACCCTCAGGCCGGGTCCGGATTGTGCAACGAGTTTGGACTGCATGAGGGGATGGGTTATGCAAAGGCGGAAGTAGGTGGGTGGTTTCCCAAATTAGGAGTGGGCCTTCTCAAACGGGTCAGCGAGGACCCGTATCACTTTCAGTATACGTATCCGGTGGAACCTTTCAATGTGGATATCACTTCGGATGACGTTAGCATTTCATATACGATGCATCCTAGGAACGTCAAAGGGTATGCGGCAAAACTCGTTAAGAAAATCTCGATTCAGAACACGGCGTTGACGATAGATTATGAGCTCTGCAACGAAGGAAGCCAGAGGATGGATACGGAGGAGTACATTCATAATTTCATAGGGATTAACGGAGAACTGGTAGGTCCAGAGTATAAACTGAAGTTACCGGTCCCTGTCCGCTTTACGGAGGTCGAATCGGATTATACCTCGGGCCTGCTGTCTGTTCAGGATAACGAGGTAGGCTGGAATGCCAGACCGGACAAACCCTTTTATGGGAGAATGCAAGGCTTTAACGGCAGCGATTATCCTTATTCCTGGGAGCTAACGCACAGCGCCAGCAGGGCGGGAGTCAGGGAGATTAGTGATTTTCCGGTTGCGCATATGGCTCTGTGGGGGACTGGCCACGTTATATCGCCAGAAGTGTTTATTCAATTAAGCCTGGCACCCGGGGAAAAGAGATTCTGGAGTAGAAAGTTCCAATTCTTCTGTTGGTAGCGAGAATTCAATGTGAATAATTACACTTGAAGGTCTATGGGATTGTTGCTATGATTAGCGTTAATTAGCATTCATAGTAGAGAAAGGGTGGAGAGTCTTTTGAGCAAGAGAGCATACAATTTTAACGCAGGACCTGCTGCATTGCCGCTTGAAGTGTTGGAGCGCGCCCAGGCCGAATTCGTCAATTACGGGGATACCGGCATGTCGATTATGGAAATGTCTCATCGCGGTGCTGTATATGAAGCCGTTCATAACGAAGCGCAGGAGCGCTTGCTGTCCCTGCTGGGGAATCCATCCGGCTACAAGGTGTTGTTCATCCAAGGCGGTGCAAGCACGCAATTTGCCATGATTCCGATGAACTTCTTGGGACAAGGCCAGGTTGCGAACTATATAATGACGGGAAGCTGGTCTGACAAGGCGATTAAAGAAGCCAAGCTGATCGGCGAAACTCATGTGGCAGCCTCCTCTGAGGATAGCAAGTACATGGCTCTGCCTAACCTTAGGGACATCAAGCTGTCGGATCATGCAGCTTATCTCCATCTGACTTCCAATGAAACGATTGAAGGCACACAGTTTAAGGAATTCCCGGATACCGGTTCGGTGCCGCTTATCTGTGATATGTCGAGCGATATCCTCAGCCGTCCGTTCGATTTGAACCAATTCGCGATGGTTTATGCGGGCGCTCAGAAGAACTTGGGGCCGTCCGGCGTTGCGGTTGTGATCGTCAGAGAGGATATGATTACAGATTCTCCTAAACATCTGCCGACTATGCTCCGTTACAATACGTATTTGAAAAATAACTCGCTATACAACACGCCGCCGTCTTTCGGCATCTATATGATCAACGAAGTGTTGAAGTGGATTGAAGAGAAGGGCGGCCTGCAAGGCGTTCAAGAGATGAACCGCAAGAAAGCCGCACTCATCTATGATGCCATTGATCACAGCGAAGGCTTCTACCGCGGCTGCGTGAATGCAGAGGTACGTTCCGATATGAACATTACGTTCCGTCTTGCCTCTGAGGAGCTGGAGAAGGAATTCGTGAAGGCTTCGGAGCAAGCAGGCTTTGTCGGCCTGAAGGGTCATCGCAGCGTCGGCGGTTTGCGGGCTTCGGTATATAACGCGGTTCCGTATGAGAGCGCTCAGGCGCTGGTACAATTTATGCAGCAGTTTAAGAAGAGCCACAGCTAAAATCATACAAGATTACACAATGATAACCTTCCGCCGGTTCAGCGGAAGGTTATTTCTGGATATCCCGGGAAATCGGGAAGGAATCGGTTATAATAAAAATAAAACAGAAGAAAAGGTGGACTTATCAACATGGCATTACACATCGTACTAGTCGAACCGGAAATTCCAGCCAATACGGGCAATATCGCCAGAACTTGCGCCGCAACGGGCACACATCTGCACCTGGTCCGTCCGCTCGGTTTTAATACAGACGACAAGACATTAAAGCGGGCCGGGCTGGATTACTGGTATGCCGTACATATTGAATATCACGATTCCTTTGAGGAGTTGCAGGCGCTCTATCCGGAAGGACGTTATTACTACGCCACGACGAAGGCTACCAAGCGTTACATGGACATTGAATATCAAGACGGGGATTTTTTGGTGTTTGGCAAAGAAACCAAGGGATTGCCGCCGGAGCTGCTAGCCGCGAATAGCGAGCATTGCATCCGCATGCCGATGACCGATAAGGTGCGTTCTTTGAATTTATCCAACTCTGCAGCGATTATGGTATATGAAGCACTGCGTCAATTGGATTTCCCGGGTATGGAATAAGTTTTTGCAAAACTTTGAGTTTTTTGGGGAATATCATCCAGTATACCTAGTTGATATTGAAAAAAACTAAGAAATTCTTAATTTCCAGCAGGATTCGACAACTTTTTATCGAACTATTATACTAGGCCCTTGTTATCAGTTCTGAACTGTGGTGTCAGAAATCACTTGTTGAAAATGAAAGAGGTGTACAATCGTTATGAAACCTGCTGGTGTTGTTCGTAAAGTTGATCAGCTGGGAAGAATCGTTCTGCCTAAGTCTCTACGCAAGAGATATCAAATGAACGAGGGGGATCCCGTAGAAATTCTTGTACAGGGGGACCATATTATATTGGAGCGCTATCGTCCGAAATGCGTCTTCTGTGGTTCTATGGACGGAGTTAGCGAGTTTAAAGAGCGCTATATCTGTTCACAATGCATGTCCGAAATGCAGCAGCTTCCGAAACATGCCTAGTACCTCAAATGAATTACCTTTTGTGCATCGCTAATGAGCGGTGCCTTTTTTGTTCCTCAAAAAAATAAAACTCCCCCGATATACGAGGGAGACGCCTTACAGGCCTTTGGTTTTATCATCATTGTATGCCGCGGTCCAAATGCCAACCATGTAAAGGGCGAATACGAGCATGACGATCCAAAATGTTAATGAGAACGACATTCTTGCCACCTCCTGCTAAGCTAACCTTATTATAACCACCTTGAGCCAAAAAATAAACGACAATATTAGTGCCGATTCTATCATTTGAAAAATAAGAAGTGCGTGGGTACCGGGCGCAGATTTCCGTCCGACGGTTTGTTCACGACCCGGCCGTTTAGGATTAGGGATGCGGACCCGCCGCCATCGAGATTATAAGCGTCAATCACGCCCAAATTTTTAAGCTTGTTCTGCAGCTCTTGCAGCGTGGCTCCCGATTTGCCCTTCTCGTCATATCCTTCGGTAACCAGGATGAGCAACTGATCGTCCTTGTAATTGCCGATGACGGTACGCGGTGCCCGGCCAGGGGTCGTTCTCCATTTCTCGGGAATTGTTGTTTTACTGCCGTTTTGGAGCAGCACGGGTACAAAGGTAGCACCGAACATGGGATCGAGCCGGTCAAGCTCGCTCTGGCTGTAGAACTTGCCACCGATCAGCTTGCCGGATTTGCTCATGCCGACAAAGGCAAGATCCTTAAAGCTCGGTTGAAACCCTGAGACGTATTTGCCATCATAATAGGTTGTGCTCAGTGGATGTCTGCCCCCGTTCCCGTCAGCGTATCCACCGGCATTAATCCCTGCAACCGCACCATGCCGGCTTACGGCACGCATGGTGGTTTCTACGGACCCGGGCCTGCCGCTTTCGCTGCCTAGCGACATCTTCATCGCGGAAGGATCCTTCAATTTGACCTTCATCGCATATCCGTGATAAGTACCCGGGTTGATCTTGTATAACTCAATTCGAATCCGGTCACTGTTGACCGTTTCAATAGGGACACCCAGTTTGGTTGTGATCCGGCGATTATAGATTTGCTCCGGGCGTGAAGCTTGTGCTTCCGCTGATTGCAGAATGGTTCCTACCGTGGCGGTCGTTTGCCGATAGAGCTTGGCCGTTTTTTCAATGGAGGATATCGTCTGTTCCGCATAGACAGCGGCTTGATCCAAATCCTGTTTGATTACGGCGGACTGTTCTGATATGCTGCCGGATGGTATGTACTCCGCTGTTTCGTGCGACAGGTGCGGCGGTTCCGTAATTAACCACATACATAGCAGCATTCCGATAAAAGGTGCAATGGCCAGCATAAATGTACGATTTAACTGCTTGGGACGGATATACTTCAGTGTTCTCACTTCAGCAGCTCCATCTTGCGTTCCAGCTCTTTCAGCTGTTTCTCAACTTGGCTTAGCTGACTGTACAGCTTGTTGCTGTTGTCCGTTTTGCCGCTAGCCTGATCCTTGGTAAAGGTCAGCAGCTCATTAAACGACTGAACCTTGCTCTGCATCTCGTCCATTTCCTGAACCAGCTCGTTAAACCTTTGGTCGTACTCCGCTTTGAATGCCGCCATCTTCTGGCGCGTATCCTGCTGCAGCTGCACCACGACTTGCTCTTTCAAGTGATTACTATATAGGTAGGCTGCGGTGGTACCCAGCCCGATGAGAACAATCCAAAATACCCAGAACCATTTGGTGGATGGCCCCTTTTGCTGCGTTTCCTCACGGGATTTATAGGGGGTATTGTGTTCCTGCTCCAACAATGGCATTTCATCACCCCTCAAAAACTATCATTTTTTCCAAATTTCATTCTAACATGTCAGGATTACTTTCGCAAAGACGAACTAATAGCACTTGTTTTTATGAAAAATAGATTGCCTAGAAAGATAGAGTGGGATACAATCTGTATAGATTTGATTATCAAACAGGATACATATAAGACATTCGCCATGCATACCGTCAAAGGCCCTGCGCCTATAGGATTAATTAACCTTATTTCTACACGAATGGCAGCCCCGAATTGCGTCTATCCATATCTGCAAACAACGGAGATTCGCAATACCGGATATGTAAGAAATTGACGGCGCTTACTTAATAGAGATACTAGAGATTCAAGTTTGCTGATACAGGAGGTCTATTAGAAAATGAATCAGGTTTGGCGGGTAGTTATCGTTGGCAGTCAACCTACAAGCATGCTGGGCACAAAATTGATTTTGGAAGAGCAGCAGGATCTGCTGGTTGAGGGAATGACATCCTCGGATTCAGAAGGGCTTCGAATGGTCGGGGATTTGCTTCCTGACTTGGTACTATTGGATTATCATTTGTCGGAACATACCTCGGAAGCCGTATTGGAGCAGATGAAGCAGCTGTCCCCTAAGACCCATGTCGTCATTATGACCGATAATGATGGCCTTCCGTTACTGCAATCCTTGATCAGCCGCGGTGCAAGCGGCCTATTGTCCAAACAGGCATCCACCTTTCAGCTCATACATATGATTACAGGACTCCGGGAAGGCGTTGCCTCGCTGCCGCTCGACTGGGTAAGGCAAGGCATCTGGCCGTTAACGGCCTCTGCAATGAATGAAGGCGGACTCCAGCTCTCCGAGACGGAGGCTTTTATAATGGAACGGATCGTCCAGGGCATTACATACGACAAAATCGCCATGGAAATTCAGGTAAGCCGCCGCTCAATTGACAATTACCTCCGCAAAATCTATGTGAAGCTGGGGGTATCCACTCGTGCGCAGGCGATCGAGAAATATGCTCTCTACACCCGCCAAGGCCGGCAAATTTATGCCTAATGCAGGATTATGGTTATAATATATAAATATCAGGAATACCTTTTAGAGGTTGTTAAGAGGCTCCTGAATACAAAACCGAGGTTTTGATAACGGTTAGAGGAGGGACTTCCATGCAGTTTTCCTTTGCTTCCCGTGCACAGACCCTTTTGTCATCCCCGCTGCGCGATATCAGGGAACTTGCGAAGCGGGATTCTTTTATTTCCTTGGCAGAAGAGCTGCCGGCTGAAGAATTGTTTCCTTTGCATTCACTGGCAGAAGCTGCGACATCGGTGCTCTCCGAGGACCCGCTCGCCTTGCAGTACGGTGAGGCAGAAGGGTATGGGCCGCTGCGGGAGTGGCTGAGCGAGGATTTTTCCCGGCGTAAAGGCCTGAGTGTCCTGCCTCAGCATATTTTGCTGACAACGGGCACCCAGCAGGCCATCGATTTGCTGGTCAGGGTGTATGTGGACCCGGGCGACCCGGTACTGGTGGAGAATCCAACCTCACCAGGACTGCTCCAGGTGCTGCGCCTCCAAGGTGCCGTCATCGTGCCTGTGGAGGGAGATCAAGACGGAATGCTGCCGGAGCACCTGGAGAACATGATTCGGCAGCACAAGCCGAAGCTGCTTATGGCTGCGCCCAATTTTACCAATCCGACAGGCGTGATGTGGAGTTTGGAACGGCGTAAGCAGGTGCTGGAGCTGTGTATCTCACACGGACTTCTTATTGTGGAGGATGATTCTTACGGTGATCTTTATTTTGCGGATCCCAAGAATCCGAAGCCCCGAATTCCTTCCATCTTCTCACTTGAGGAGCCGCAGGGAGGACATGTTCTGTATGTGGGCTCGTTCAGTAAAACCGTTGCGCCAGCGCTGCGTACGGGATGGGCTGCTGGGAACCGGCGCTTGATTGAGATGATGACGGCCGTGAAGCAGATGGCCGACTGGCAATCCAGCATGCTGAACCAGCGGATGCTGCACCATCTGCTGGAATCGAAGCATTTTAAGCTGGAAGATCATATCGGCATGCTTAATCGGGAATACGCAACGAGGCTCAAGCTGATGGTGGAACTGCTGAAACGCAGCGCGTGGAAGGATTCGAAGTATGCAGTGCCTCCCGGGGGGATGTTTCTCTGGGTACGGCTACCTCCGGGATTGAATGGGGATGCGCTCCTAAGAGCTACTCTATTAAAAGGAGCCGCTTTCCTGCCAGGCTCGATGTGCTCGGCAGCTGATCATACCCGTGAGTGTATCCGGCTGAATTTTACGCATCCGGGGCGGGATGAGCTGCTGCTCGGTATGAATCTCATCAGCGAGGCCGTAATGGAATTTACAGCCCGGAATTAGACATGGAAGGTTTCTTTTTACGAATCGTGTATAACATAACAAAGCTGCTGATGGAGCCTGATTTCAGGTTCGGAAGAGAATCAGCGGCTTTTTTTCATGGGCGAATATTTACTTGTTCGAAGGTCTGCATCCAGAATTTATGATTTCAATACGGTAGCATAGTCTGCCAGGGCCTGTACGCCTGCTGGTGTGAGCACGTAGCGTCCGCGGCTCACCCGACGGAACCAGCCGTAGTAATTGCGCTGCAGAATGTCAGCCGCTGATCCAACGCCGCTTCGATCCCGCACAGCTGCGGGAGAAATACCAGGCAGTATCGCAGGGGCAGTTCCTTCTTGAAGCTCATGCCCCTCCTGAGATTCGCGCGAGCTCCGCTGCTCCACTTCCGCCGCATTCATGGCAGCAGCCACGCGCAGCGTCTTTTCGCGATAAGCGGTAACCAGCTTGGCTCTCGTTACCCCACCTGTATTGTAATCGCCGCTGCGCTCACGGAATTCATACAACAGGCGTTCCTTGCGCCTGATGGCTGTCCTTCCCTTCTGTACCGCAATTTCCGGCTCACAGAGCACCTCGATGAAGGGCGCTTTGGTTTTGTAGAAGGTGACCGTAATGAGTCCCAATCCCAATCGTCCGCAAAGCCCCGTCAGATCCGCCCAGCGCTGATTGACCGCTCCTTTCTTCGCCCGGCTCTTCTCGACGGCCAGGTAAACGTAAGGAGTCAGTTTCAACCGCTCGATGCCTTGGAGCAGAAGGGCCAGATTGAATGTTTTTTTCAGCTCCACGATCAGCGGTTCATCGGCGCCCTCTTTCATACCGACCAGATCGCAATTGCGTACCTCGCCTTTCACTTCATATCCGTTCAATTCAAAAAAGGCCTTCAGGGGAGCGTACAGCTCGGCTTCATGCTTTATCGCCATGATGACTCTCCTTTTATTCGAAAGATGCTTTAATGTCAAGTTAATGTAATTTCAGTATAGCATGGGGACGGCTCGCGTGGCGTACCCGAGTGTAGAATGGACCGGTGGTTAGATAAATTGCATGCGCATGACTTCGAAAATAAGGTCAACTATTCCAAGCAAGTCGCATAGGTATGTAATACACTTTTTCGAAAATGGAATGTTTTCTAATGACGCTGTGGAATGGAAGCCAATCCCCATAAACAGACTCATAGGAGGTAGCGAAATGGATATTTTCGAACGCATAGCATCATATCGGGCAGAAGGCGACCGTTTGGCGTGGAGCGGCACATTCAGGGAATACATTGAAATACTTAAGAAGGATCCCTCTCCAGCCATGACGGCACATGCCCGTGTATATGACATGATCGAATCCTACGGTTTCGAAGAGAGCGGGGGTCAGAAAAAATATAAGTTTTTTGAACAGGAAATCTTCGGTCTCGACCGAGCTGTTGAGAAACTCGTTGAGGAATATTTCCATTCCGCGGCCCGCAGACTGGATGTACGCAAACGCATACTGCTGCTTATGGGGCCCGTCAGCGGCGGGAAATCCACGCTGGTCACGCTGCTGAAGCGCGGCCTGGAGAAGCATTCCCGTACCGATCGGGGGGCTATATATGCGATATCCGGCTGCCCGATGCAGGAGGAGCCGCTGCATCTGATTCCACTGGAGCTAAGACCCGAAATCGAGAAGGAGCTTGGCGTCCGGATCGAGGGCAATTTGTGCCCGGCCTGCCAGCTTCGCCTCAAGACCGAATACGGCGGAGATATCGAACAGGTTGAAGTCGAGCGGGTGTTAATCTCCGAGGAGAACCGCGTCGGCATCGGCACATTCAGCCCGTCCGATCCCAAGTCGCAGGATATTGCCGATTTAACCGGCAGCATCGATTTCTCCACCATCACGGAATACGGCTCGGAATCGGATCCGCGGGCCTATCGTTTTGACGGCGAGTTAAACAAAGCGAACCGCGGTTTGATGGAATTCCAGGAGATGCTGAAATGCGACGAGAAATTTCTGTGGAATTTGCTCTCCCTGACCCAGGAAGGGAACTTTAAAGCGGGCCGGTTTGCGCTAATTAGCGCCGATGAGCTGATTGTGGCCCACACCAACGAATCCGAGTATAAAGCATTTATCGCGAATAAGAAAAATGAGGCGCTGCAATCGCGGATGATTGTCATGCCGATTCCGTATAACCTGAGAGTTAGCGACGAGGAGAAGATCTACTCGAAGCTGATCGGCCAAAGCGATATGAAGCATATTCACATCGCGCCGCACGCGCTTCGTTCTGCCGCGATATTCTCCGTTTTGACGCGTCTGAAGGAAACGAAGAAGCAAGGGATGGATCTGATCAAGAAGATGCGGATGTACGATGGGGTGGAAGTCGAAGGGTATAAAGAAGCGGACCTGAAAGAGATGCAGAATGAATATTTGGAAGAAGGCATGTCCGGGATTGATCCGCGATATGTCATTAACCGGATATCCAGTGCTTTGATTAAGCAGGATCTTCAGTGCATTAACGCGCTGGATATGCTGCGGGCGATCAAGGATGGGCTGGATCAGCATGCTTCGATTGCCAAGGAGGAGCGGGAGCGCTATCTGAATTTTATTGCCGCCGCACGCAAGGAGTATGATGATCTGGCGAAGAAGGAAGTCCAGAAGGCCTTTGTGTATTCCTTCGAGGAGTCTGCCAAGACGCTGTTCGAGAATTATTTGGATAACATCGAAGCATTCTGCAACTGGACGAAAATTCGCGATCCGTTAACGGATGAAGAGATGGATCCGGACGAAAGATTGATGCGTTCGATCGAGGAGCAGATCGGCGTCTCGGAAAACGCGAAGAAGGCTTTTCGGGAAGAGATCATGATTCGCATCTCGGCTTATTCCCGGAAGGGTAAAAAGTTCGAGTATCACAATCATGAGCGCCTGCGCGAGGCGATTGAGAAGAAGCTGTTCACTGACCTGAAGGATATCGTCAAGATTACAACCTCGACCAAAACGCCGGATGCCGTGCAGTTGAAACGGATCAACGAGGTTAGCTCCAGACTGATCGAGGAGCATGGATATTGCCCGGTATGTGCGAACGAGCTGCTGCGTTATGTGGGCAGTCTATTGAATCGGTAATACCGGATAGAATAATGGAATGCTATGAGAAGCCACCCAAGAAGTTAGGGTGGTTTCTCATGCTTCGGGATGAAATAGCCCGGTTAGGAGGTGCAAATATACACATAATTAGGACTTTAGCATTATGTCTAGGTGGTAAATATAGTCTATAATGGACCCTAAGTACTTGAACCTGTGATATGGATCACGTTATTTAGGAGTGGATTTTTCGAAATGATTGATGTTTCCCCGAAAAGACGCCAACAGTTGGAGTATATCGGATTGGATGAACAAGGGTTGGAACTGCTGGCTAAACATCGTGATGTGTTTGCGAAGGTGGTTGAAGAGGTCGTTAACCGGTTTTACGCGCAGATCGGGACGCAGCCGCAGCTGATGCAGATTATCGAGCGTACCTCGACCGTGGAACGGCTTAAGGAGACTCAGCGGGTATATTGGATGTCACTTGCGGCAGGGAGAGTGGATGATGCTTATATTGCCGAACGGATTAAGATCGGACAAGTTCACTCCAGAATCGGCCTGAAAACAGACTATTACCTTGGAAGTTACATGGTTTATCTGGACATCGCCACCGATTTACTGAAGCAAATCGTACCGGATCAGTGGATCCAAGTGGTGCATGCGCTGAGCAAGATGTTTAATTTAGACTCCCAGCTCGTCCTGGAAGCTTACGAAATGAAAGAGAAAGAGAAGATCAGCAACTTGGTATCGGATCAACAAAGAATGTTGGAAGCGATTACAAATGCAGTTCAAGAATTGACTGCCATGATCGTGGAGCTGGATCAAAGCGCGGCGTTAATGGCTGACAATGCAATCAAAACAGCAGAGGCACAGGATAAAGCGCATACTCTGACTTCCGAGCTGGGCGAGGAAATTCTGCATATTGAGCAGATGGGCAGCTTGATCAGGGAAATCTCGGATCAGAGCCACTTGCTCGGTCTGAATGCGGCAATTGAGGCTGCTCATGCCGGGGAATTAGGCAGAGGCTTCGAGGTGGTTGCCGGGGAAGTCCGAAAGCTGGCCACCAACTCCAAGAAGGCGATGGATGAGATTCAGGACAAGGTTAGCGGCATTATTCGCAAGCTGGGTCTTGTGGAGCAGGAATCGGAAAAAACGTCGATGAACGCACGTAATCAGGCGGCAAGCTCGCAGGAATTGGCTGCTTTTGTGAAAATGATGGAAAAGCTGGCCGATGATTTGGAATCGCTTCAACATGAATATGATGTTCAGAAGCACGATGTCCAAGAGGGAACCGTATCCGAGAAGGTAAGCGTATAACAGGGACCTGAGAAGCGAATAGATTAAGGATATCTGTAAACAACAGCAGCACCCGCGTTGAGGAGAATTCCCTCATGTGCGGGTGCTGTTTGTTATATGGCGCCATATTGTCCTTCAAGCATTGCGTTGTTAAATAAATCGCCGATGGAGCTTCTTGCCGTCATAGGAGAACAGAATCGGTTTGCCCTCGATCATGCTGTGCAGATGCACGGGTTTGCCCCAGAGCCGGTAGACATAAGGGATGGTGCGCTCCATATACTTCAGGTCGAGCTCAATGCCTTCGTACAGATGCTTGATCATCAGCTCGCCGGAACGGAGATGATCGCCATCGGTCACGACGAGAAACGGCGAGCCGCCGTTTACGCGGGAGACGACCAGCTGATCGCGGATGTTCTCCCATGCCTTGTCGGTGATTTTCCACTCTGGGCCTTTTTTCTCGAAGACATAGAGGTCCAGGTCCTCCACGAGTTCCTTTGTTAAATAATTGCGCAGGAAGGAAATATCGGAATCGTATTCGCGTACATCAAACATCTTCTCCCGATCCCAGCGGCGCTCGATATCCTCGAAGATTTTCAGTCCGAGGTAATAAGGGTTCAGGCTGTGGCGCGACGGCTGCACGACCGAGGCGTTGAGCTTGGCGAATTCCACCGTTTCCTCGCTGGTTAGGTCCATCTCCCGCAGAATGCGCTGGTGCCAGTACGAAGCCCAGCCCTCGTTCATGATTTTGGTTTCCATCTGCGGCCAGAAGTACAGCATCTCCTCCCGCAGCATGCTCATAATGTCTCGCTGCCAATCCTCCAGAATGTCGGAGTGCTCCTGAATGAACCACATGATGTCTTTCTCAGGCTCGGGCGGGAAGCGTTTGGGTGACGCCGGCAATTTGTCGGCTTTGTTTTCACCGTCTTCGTCCATATCCCATAAATCGTCGTACCGGCCGGGAGGCTTCTGCCGCTTGGATTCCTCCTTCTGCGCCTGCATCCGCCGTGCGGTGTACCGCTGCTTATCAAGTTTATCCGGTCTTATGATATGGGGATCCACATGCTCTTGAATCGCTAGAACGGCGTCAATAAACTGCTCAACCGCCTCCGTGCCATGTTCGATCTCATAACGGGAGATGCGCTCGGCTGTAGCCGACATGCTCTCGACCATATTACGGTTGGAGACGGAGAAGCGGGCGTTGTTTTTAAAGAAATCGCAGTGTGCAAGGACATGGGCGACTATGAGTTTATTCTGAATCAGGGAGTTGCCGTCCAGGAGAAACGCATAACACGGATTGGAGTTGATCACGAGCTCGTAGATTTTGCTAAGGCCGAAGTCGTACTGCATCTTCATTTTATTAAAGGTTTTTCCGAAGCTCCAGTGGCTGAACCGGGTTGGCATGCCGTAGGCACCGAAGGTGTATATGATGTCTGCCGGGCAGATCTCATATCGCATAGGGTAAAAATCAAGGCCAAAGCCTGTAGCGATCTCGGTAATCTCCGCAATGGAACGTTCCAGTTCCGCGATCTCGTCTTGGTGCACGAGAATCCCCCCTTCGTTATTAAAAACATGGTTCTTATCATTTATATGGAATCTTGGTGCAGATATGCGGGCTGAAGAGGGAATCCGTGAACGGATGATGGCAAACGCACAGGCTAGCCTTAGGTCAAAAAGTGCCTCATCTCGGTCCACAGTCGTAGCAATCTGCCAGCCTATGTAATGATGCCCCTTAGAAAGCTTTGCGTTATAATGGGATTAATCCAGTGGTTGGCAAACTTCTCCATTTATTAACCGATGGATAATAAAATGAGGTCAGGGAGGCAAATGAATGATCGAATTTCCTAAACCCGATGTGGAGCAATTTTTTCAAACGTATGGCATTCGTACCTTCGGAATCAGCGCAGACGAGTCACGGCTCGTGTTCAGCAGCAGCCTGAACGGCAAGTTTAATTTATGGGCCATGGAGTTAGAAGGAGAGACGTCCTACCCTTATCCGCTTACATACAATGATCAGATCGCAAGCTTTATCAAGCTGGACCCGGAAGGGCGACATATCTTAACGGCGTTTGACCGTGACGGGAATGAGAATTATCAGTTTCATGCGCTGCCTTGGAATGGTGGCGAACCGATGCCTTTGTTCGAAGGGGCTGATGCGGATGACAAACATTATTTCGTTCATCTGTCAGAGGACGGCAAGCGCTTATATTACGTTACGTCGAAAGACAATCCATCCTTTCTGAACTCACGTGTATACCATCTGGATACCAAAAAGGATCAGCTGCTGCTTGAAGGCCAGGTTACGTCAACCGAAATGTGTGCTGTCAGTCCTGACGAGAAAACCATCGCGTATACCCAAATGTATGCCAACACCTACTATGTCAGTTACGTGAAGCGTGAAGGCCAAGAGCCGTTGTGCTTGACGCCTTCCCCTGAACAGGTGCATATCTCAGGCGATGTACTGTTCGCCAGCAATGACCAGGTCATATTTGCAACGGATTACGAATCGGAATTTTCATATGTAGCCACTTACGACATTGCTCAGCAGAAGTTTGAACCGCTGTGCCGCATTGACCGGGAGAGCATCCAGCTCTTGCGCTATCATAAGGATTCACGGACGCTTTACATCGTCACGGAAAAAGGGGTGGAGGATCGACTGTATGCCTATTCGCTAGACAGTGGTGAGTTAACCGCCATTCCTCTTCCATCGGACATCGTGGAGCAGCTGAACGTGACGAAATCCGGCAATCTGTACCTGCTGGCCCGCGGAGCCGTGAAGCCGCTTAACATTTACCGGTATGCGAATGGCGCATGGAGCATGATCACGAAGAATGTCCTGACCGGATTAACCGACGAGGACATGGTGACGCCTGAGGTCGTAACGTATCCCTCTTTTGACGGCATGGAGATCGAAGCCCTCCTGTTCCGTGCCAAAGACCACGTGGCGAACGGTTATACGGTATTTTGGCCGCATGGCGGCCCGCAAGCCTCGGAACGCAAGCAGTTCCGTTCGATGTTCCAGTATATCCTGGCCAAAGGGTATCACATCTTCTGCCCGAACTTCCGGGGAAGCACGGGTTACGGCAGCTCCTTCGTGAAATTGGTGGAGCAGGATTGGGGCGAGGGACCGCGTAAGGACTGCTTGGCAGGTATGGATTGGCTGTTCGAGCAAGGCATATCGAGCCGTGAGAAACTCTTCGTGATGGGCGGAAGCTACGGCGGTTATATGACTCTGCTGCTGGCAGGGCGTAATCCGGAGTATTTCAAAGCGGCCATTGATATTGTCGGGGTCAGCAACCTGTTTACTTTCTACAACTCGGTACCGGAGCACTGGAAGCCGATTATGGAGCGCTGGATAGGCGATCCGGAACGGGATAAAGAACGCTTTATCAAGGATTCGCCGATTACGTACCTGGATGATATGGTGAACCCGATGCTGATCATCCAAGGGGCTAACGATCCGCGTGTCGTCAAAGAGGAATCTGACCAAATCGTCGAAGCCTTGAGAGCGAAGGGCCGTGACGTGGAATATCTTGTTTTCGAAGACGAGGGGCATGGCATTACGAAGAAGGCCAACGAAAAAATCGCTTATGCCCGGATGGTCGAATTCCTGAAGCGCAATCAGTAAGAGTCGTATGAAAAAAGAGGCGTACCCAAGGTCCATTCGGACTCTGAGGTACGCCTCTTTCTCTTTTAGTTATCTATAGGATCGCTCGGATTCCAGAGCTTGATTCCATCGTCCTCCAGGATGCCCAAGGTCACATCCGAGATGTTCGGATCCTGGGTCAGCAGGGCGTTGATTCTCATTTTGGAATGGCCTGCTTCGGCCAGGGTCATCCCTTTTTTCAGTTCAATGTAGGCCTCCACATGATAGTTGCGCCCTTCCTGCAGGATGCGAAGACGATTGATGTCGCGGACATCCGGATCGCCGAGAATGATCTGGGAGATCTTCTCTTCCACTTCATTCGGAGCGGCGACTCCGATTAAGCCGACCATATTGTCATATCCGACCTTAAAGGCAACGCCTACCATCAGACAGCCGATCAGGATTGTGGCGATTCCATCCAGGATGAGGAAGTTAAAGAAATATGCGAATATAATGGCAACCAGAGCAAAGAGGGCGCCGAGTGTAGCCACGATGTCTTCATAGAACACAAGCCGTGTAGGCGGGGCAGCACGGCCGGCATTTTTGAAAGCGGCGGGCAGCAGGGCAAGGCCGGATGCTTGAACACGGGTTTCCTTCATAATTTCTTTCATGGCTTTAACCAGTATGGAACCGTCAATGATAACGGCAATGGCCAGCACAATAAAATTAAGCCAGAAATTCGTGGCTTCTTCCGGATGGTTTAACAGCTTGAAACCTTTCAGTATCGTTTCGTAGGCCATGATGGTAACCACGATCACCGCGACCATGCAAACCAGATTTATGACCCTGCCGAATCCGGTGGGGAACTTCTTGGTCGGCTTCCGCTCGGCGAGCACGCTGCCTACGAATACAAACCCCTGGTTTACGGCATCGGCCACGGAGTGCATGGCGGAGGCAAACATCGTGCCGCTGCCGCTAACAGACGCCGCAATCCCCTTGATTATGGCCAGTCCCGTGTTGCCCAGTGCCGCTATCGCGGATGAGGTGTTTCCTTTCTTAATGAGCTGCCATGTGTTCTTCAATCCAAACCCTCCGTCTATAATGTCAATTTCCATTAAATCTGAAGTATATATTATCATATCATGCCAAATTAAGGGTATCCCCTATCCTCCACACATGAATCATGATGACATAAATATTACTTAACGTGTTTTTTGTTTCATAATCATAATTTACTCATATCTTCATTTCTTACCCAATACATTAAGAATATAGTGGAAAATAAAGGGATGTATGTTAGCGAAACGGTTGGTCTGGTCTTCAGTAAGATGTGGCGAATCGAGTTACCCCTTGATAACAAAGCGTAAACAGCCTTGCAGCAAAGTGAAAAAACATAAGGAGGAAATGTTATGAAAGCGTTAACAAGTCCAGAGGCAGCGAAAGGCAAGGCAAACGAGGAATGGGGCCTGATTATATGCTCCAGATGTGATGAAATGGTGGACACGATTCCAACCGACGGAGTGAAGATCATTTATGGATTTTGCGGTAAAGGAGAATGCAAAGGTACAGACCCTCAAGATTAAACAATTGATAATGGTTAGATGAAAAGTAAATACAAACACAAAGCATGCTTATGGGGGAGGAAACTTTCCTGAAGCATGCTTTTTTAGTGGATTTATAACTTTTTTTGATGGGCATCAAAAAAATGATTAATACCTAATTATGTATTTTTGGACGAAAATATGTTGCATATATATTATATATGACGTATTATATCGGCAAGTAGAGGAAATGCACGCAGGAGGGATCACTATCGAACTGACGACAAGGCAGCAAGATATCGTCGATATCGTAAAAAAACATGCACCGATTACAGGAGATCAGATTGCGGAGATGCTGAATGTCAGCCGAGCCACCCTTCGTACCGATTTATCCAAACTGGTGGTTCTGGATTATATTGATGCCAAGCCAAAGGTAGGGTACTTCCTGGGAAAGCGGGGTACGCGCGACCGGGAGGAGAAGTTTCGCCTGCTCAAAATGAAGGTTGGCGATCTGCACGGTGTTCCGGTTATTGTGCGTGAGACCACGACGATTCATGAAGCCGTTGTATCCTTGTTTCTGGAGAACGTGGGGAATCTGATCGTTACCGATGCCGACGGCCATCTGGCCGGGATTGTGTCCCGCAAGGATTTGCTTAAGGTAACGCTTGGCAACCCAACTGCATCCTCCATGCCGGTAAGCCTGATTATGACCCGCCGGGCTAACGTGACAACTGTGCAGCCGGAAGATACGGTGCTGGATGCCGCGCGAAAAATCATCAATCATCAAATCGATAGCCTGCCAGTTGTTGTACCATCCACCACGGGGAATCCGGGGGAACACTGGAAGGTTGTGGGTCGGATTACAAAAACGAATATTATCAAAATGCTGCTCGACATGGTAGCCGAGGAATAATGGGAGGAATCGGATGAATCAGGCATTAACACATTTCATAGCAATCTGTTCGGACTCCATTGGGGAGACGGCTGAAGCGGTTGTGCAAGCTACGTTACGCCAGTTCGAGCTTCCGAATACAGAGATTAAACGTTATATGAACGTTCGCGACGAGGATGAATTGACCGAATTGATGGAGGAGGTGGCGCGGCGCGGAGGCTTTGTGGCTTACACGCTCGTGCAGCCGGAGCTTCGCGAGGTAATTCGGGAGGAAGCCGTGCGACTCAACATTCGTACGGTGGATATTATGGGGCCGATGATGCAGGCATTTGCCGATACGTTCAACGACTATCCCAAACGGCTGCCGGGGCTGCTGCATCGCTTGGACGACAGCTATTTCCGGAGGGTCGACGCGATGGAATTCGCTGTCCAATATGACGATGGCAAGGACGTTAGCGCCATTTTGAAGGCGGACATCATATTGCTGGGCGTATCCCGAATATCCAAGACGCCGCTATCGATGTTTCTCGCTCATAAAGGCTACAAAACGGTCAATTTCCCGATCGTACCGGAGATGTCGCCCCCTTCACAGCTTAGAGAAGTAACGGATGGCACGATTATCGGACTTACGATCGAACCGAAGCATCTGCTTAAAATCCGCAGCGAGCGCTTAAAGGTCATGGGATTGCCGCACCAGGTGCAATATGCATCCCTTGAGCGGATACAAGAAGAACTGGATTATGCGTTGTCGTTGTATGCGGAGCTCGGATGTCCCGTCATCGATGTTACTGACAAGGCGATTGAGGAAACCGCAGGACTGATTACGAATTATTTGAAATAAGCTGCATCGGTAATGAAAAAAGCTAAAAGGAGGGATTCATTCATGGAGAGTTCATTAGCATTGGAGCTTGTAAGAGTGACAGAGGAAGCGGCGCTGCAATCCGCCCGGTGGACAGGAAGAGGTGACAAGAACAGTGCTGATGAAGCCGCGACGGTTGCCATGCGCAAGCATTTTGATTCCGCAGCGATGGATGGGGTCGTTGTCATAGGAGAAGGTGAGATGGATGAAGCGCCCATGCTGTATATTGGAGAGCGCGTAGGGAACCGCAAAGGTCCGAAGATGGACGTAGCGGTGGATCCGCTCGAAGGAACGGAAACGGTGGCCAGCGGGCTGAACAACGCGTTGTCCGTGATTGCGGCAGCTCCCCGCGGAACCCTTCTGCATGCACCCGATATTTACATGCATAAGCTCGCGGTTGGACCCGAGCTTACGGGCAAGCTGAGTTTGAATGATCCGATTGAGGTAACCCTTCGAAAAGCATCGGAGATCTTATCAAAGCCGCTGTCGGAGATGACGGTATCCATTCTCGATCGTGAGCGACACAGCGCGATGATCAAGGCTTTGCGAGAGTCCGGGGTAAGGATTAAATTGTTGAGTCACGGAGATGTCATGGGAGCGATCGAGACCTGCACCGACAGTGAAGTCGATCTCTATGTGGGCTCCGGAGGGGCTCCGGAAGGCGTTCTCGCTGCCGCCGCTTTGAAATGCCTGGGCGGAGAAATTCAGGGACGGCTTATACCGGAGACACCGGAGGATTTTATTAGATGCCAGGACATGGGGCTGAAACATCCGGAGCAGCTGCTGACGATGGAGGATATGGTAGGGCGAGAAGGCGTATTATTCGTGGCTACCGGCGTGACAGCTGGCGATTTCCTGCGCGGCGTGAAGTATATGCCAGGTCAGCGGGCCGAAACGCATTCCGTCATGATGTACTCCGGCACGAGAACCGTCCGTTATATCCGCAGCGTTCATCATCTGTTTCACAGCAGTGAAACCTTAGCTGCTGCTGCCTCTTCTTGATGCTTACGCAGGGCATCCATAGCATAATAAAGGCACTCCGAAGGTTAACCAACCTTCGGAGTGCCTTTATGCGTTGTTAACAGTTTAGCGCAGCGGATGCTTAACCGTGTCTCTTCCGTCCGAGCATCAGCCAAGCTCCGCCAAGCACAAGCAGCACGGCGATGACAGGCTGCACGACGGACAGGTAATTCAGCACGGGTACGATTGAGAATACCACGAAGAACAGCAGCGACAATACGGTTAGAATGTTAATTGGGATGAGCAGCCACTTGTTACGCGATCCGAACCAGTAGAACTCGAACAGCCCTGCCGCAACAGCCAGAATAAAGCCGGGCCACATGGAACCCCACGAGTCAAACAAGGAAGCGATTTGGCTGACAATACCAGCTGTGAGCAGAATGCCGCCCGGTATCAACAGTCCGATACCCTGTCGTCCAACCAGCGAGAAGTACATCCAGTGAAAAAACAGGCCTAACGGGATCACGAACAAGGTAGGCCAGAATGTGGCGAAGATGGAACCGGCGCCTACCGATCCGCCTTGGTTTAAGAGCAAGTATGCGCCGAGCAGGATGAGCAGCGGTGCCAAGATTGTACGTTTTGTCATACAAACTTCGTTCCTTTCCTTTTGTAGATTGATTAATCCAAGAATACCATGTTATGGATGGGGATGTCCTCGGTCCTTCGGGGAATGTTTATCCTAGACTTTAGTCTAGGATGACATGTTTAGCCAATAGGCAGCCCGTTTAATAAGGCACTAAGTGCCCGATAGGCAGGCCTGACTACAGAAAAAACAGTCCTGCAGCAGAGCGTTATAAAGCAGGACTGTCTTTTTCGGATGATAAATATTATGAAGGCCTCTTGGTATACATGAGACCGACGGTTTGAGGACCGCAGTGGCTGCAAATGACGCAACCCGCCGTAGAAATGCTAACCTGCCGTGCGCCTGTTTTCTCCTGCAGCTGCTTCTGCAGGAAGCGGGCTTCCTCTTCGGCCATGGTATGTACAACAACAATCAGATCATTGTCCATTTTGTCCACTTGAGCCAGCGCATTTTGGATCATCTGCTCCAGTGCCTTCTCTTTTTTGCCGCGTACCTTGTAAGCGGGGATCATGCCGCCGTCCACGACTTTGATAACGGGGCGGATTTTCAGCAGGCTGCCGATGATGTTTTGCATGCCGGAACAGCGTCCGCCTTTATACAAGTAATCCAGCGTATCGACAACGAATTCGCACTCCACTTCATTTACCGTACGGCTTAATAGCTCCACAATTTGCGGTATGGATAAACCTTCATTGGCCGCGTGAACAGCCTTCATGACAAGCAGTCCGATGCCGGAGGAAAGATTGCGTGAATCAAACACGGCAACCCGGCCCTCGGGCAGCTCACCTGCGGCGATCAACGCATTTTGGTAGGTGGAAGAAAGCTCTGAAGAAATGCTGAGGAACAGGATATCCTCGCCTTGTTCAATGGAAGGCGTGAAGGCCGCAATGAAGTCAGACGGAGAAGGTGCCGCTGTTTTGGGCAGGCTGCCGATCTGGTCGACTTTGGCGTATAGCTGTTCCGGCGTAATGTCGACTCCGTCGCGCAAGGATTGTTCTCCGAATACGACGTAAAGCGGAACGATGCCGATATTATATTCTTCTATCCATGAAGGTGGTAAGTCGCAAGTACTGTCAGCAAAAATTCTAATTTTACCAGACATGAACATCTCCCTTTATCAACTAATTGAATCTTGTATTACTAGAATACCTTGTTTGATGGGAAAAGGGAATGCTCTTGTCGTTTTGGGGCGGGTACTGTGAGCATAAGCCAAAAAGGCGATGATTGTGCAACATATTCCATAAGTTTCCCGTTAATCATAATGGAGGTGGTTTTATGGCTAAGCGAAGGCATTTGAGCAAAATGATCGCATTAACGACCGCTGCA
This sequence comes from Paenibacillus sp. FSL K6-1330, assembly GCF_037976825.1. NCBI lineage: Bacteria > Bacillati > Bacillota > Bacilli > Caryophanales > Paenibacillaceae > Paenibacillus > Paenibacillus sp. FSL K6-1330. Next base: position 5,855,410 of record NZ_CP150269.1, on the reverse strand, counting down.
ATGCTGCTGATGGCGATAACGGCATGCGGAGGTGAAGACCCAACTTCTCAGCCGCCGGCTAATCCGAATCCAATAGAGGATAATGTCAAGGAACCGGTTGAACCCGTCGAAGAGCCGAAGTACGAGATTAAGCAGGGAACTGGTACCTATGTAGGTCAAATTGATAACAATTCCGTTGAAATTGAAACAGCAGATGGCCCTACCGCGTTCCGTCTGGGCGCTGGTATGGACCAAGTGATATCCAAGCTTCAGGGAGATGAGTCCGTCTCGTATGAGTATTGGGAGCAGCCCATTGAGGGCGAAGAGGAATTGAAACAACTGATCCTCACCAAGCTGACGGTGGTAGAGGGAGGCGGGGGCACGGGTTCAGAGAACGCGCAGCTGCCAGCAACCCAGGATTTTGAACTTGAGCTGGAGGGCATGAAAGAGACCAAAACAGCTAAACTGGCCAAGGGTGATGGCTACGCGCTGTATATATTTGATATCTTTTCCTTTGATGCAAAGACCAACAAACTGACCATGAATGTGGATCCAGATTATTATGTCGAGATAACGAAGCTGCCTTCGGATTATAACGAGGATGAACTCAAGCGGGAAGCGGAGAAAGAGCTTGCCGAGGTGGGTAAAGTTCGTGAGGCTGGCGACAATGAGAAGCATAAGGGCATGGAGGAGGCGTCCGTGTACATGATAGGCGAAGGTGAGAGCCTGACCAAGATGTACATTGTGGATGAGATTGACGGTCAGGGGTATATTTTCCGCGTCAATAACCCTCACCGTGAACCTTCCGAAGGATTTGCCACGCATGCCTTTACATCCTTGAGCTCGATCGTTAATCAATAATGCGCATAAAAACAGCCTCGGCTGTTTGGCCATAAGGCTAAGCAGCGAGGCTGTTTTTGTTGTTCATATCGGATGGGAGCATCTATTGTTGCTTGGACGTCTCCAAATATTGCTTAATGAAGCGCAATGCATTTGCGTCACGTTCCGTGCCTTCACGAATGCCCGCAAACATTTCTTTCTTAAGGACAGGCAGTTCTTCGCCAAGCGGGCTGCCCATAATATCAACGGCATACACATGCTCCGAACCGTCTTCCTCATTTTTCCCCTTTATCAGCATCTCCGGCGTGAGCAGTTCCTTCAGTTCGCCTTCAACCTCCGCTTCGAGCGGACGTACCATCCCTTGATTGCCCACCCAATCAAAGGCAGTCTGATCCATAATGTACAGGTCCGGGCGCTCGGTGGACAGTACAAGCAGTGCCTTTTGCAGCATGGCTGCATCCTGCGGATTGTTGGAATCCAGAGGCGGTACATAGTTAATGTTAACGGTTACGCGTTTCCAATCGGGAAATTGCGCCAGAATTGCGTCTTCGATCGGTTTGAGGTCTTGTCCTCCATCCTGATTCATATAAGATCCGAGGAACATGACTTCCAGATCAACCGGGGGCAGATTGGCTAACCGTTCTTTCTCGGCCTGATGATTGAACATGCTGATCACGATATAAATGAGTACGCCGACTAGAGCAATACCGCCGAGCACATGAAATTTATAATAACGGAAGAAATGATCGGTTTTCTCCGCTGTCCCGGCAAACCTTTTATATTTGCCGTACCGTTTCTGATTCATCTCTTCCAAAGCTTTACGGTTCTTTTCTTCAAGGATGAATTTATAGGCCTTGGTGATTTCGGCAAACTCGGCTTCGAACTCCTCCGCCCGGTCCGGCTCCCGCCTTTGATGTGAGCGGGTTTGGCGCATGAGCAGCGTATACCGGTCGTCGAGCTGTTCCTTGGTTGCATCCTCCGGTAGACCCATTCGCTCATAGGCTTCTTTCAATTGGTCCATTCATGTCACCTCTTCTATACTGTGAGAGTTTCCTATTTACCAGTATATAGTGTAGAGGCTGCAGGTTACAAACGTTTATGTGATGTTTCGACACTTGCCGGCTTGATAATGGGTAAACTGTCATGAACAAGCAAAAAATGGCGAATGGAAATGATTCGATATGGTAAATGATTCTCGGATCACCTGAATGATTATGAATGTTTTTGAAAGTTTTAGATTGTTTTTCGAGATAGTTATGGTACTATATGCAATGAGGAGGGGATTCATTATGCTGACGGAAGAAAGATACCGAATCATTCTAGAGCGCTTGCAAGAACGCGGCGTCGTGAAGCTGCAGGAATTGGTTGAACTCCTTGAAGCTTCGGAATCAACAGTAAGGCGTGATTTGATCGATCTTGAAGAACGTCAATTATTAAAGCGCATTCATGGCGGAGCGGCTCTGCCGAGTCCTAAGATACAGGAACCTGGAATTGAGGAAAAAACGTTCAAAAACATTCAACAAAAAAATGGCGTTGCTCGTTTAGCGGCCGCACAGGTAGAGGATGGAGAAAGCATTTACCTCGATGCGGGAACGACCACGCTGGCGATGATACCGTTCATCGACGCGAAGGACGTCACGGTTGTTACAAACGGTTTATCCCACATTGAAGCGCTGGTAAGCAAGCGAATCAAAAGCTATCTACTGGGCGGCATGATGAAAATTCATACCAAAGCTGTCATCGGAAGCATTGCGCTGCAAAATATGGACAACTTCCGTTTTGACCGTTGCTTTTTGGGCACGAACGGTGTGGATGTAGAAATGGGCTACACCACGCCGGATCCGGAAGAAGCCTTGATTAAGCGGCGAGCCCACCAGCTGTCCGCCTCCAGTTATGTCCTTGCGGATTCCAGCAAAATAGGTGAGGTTTCCTTCGCTAAATTGCTGGATCTGAACGAAGCGACGCTAATTACAGAGCCCTTGCCGGCATCATGGAAGAAGGCCATTTCACAGAAAACCAAAATAATTGAGGGATCATGATGATATATACGGTAACACTGAATCCTTCCATTGATTACATCGTGGAAGTTGAGCATATCGAGCTTGGCGGATTGAACAGAATGAGCCGGGACATGAAGTTTCCGGGGGGGAAAGGAATTAATGTATCGCGGGTGCTGAACCAGCTTGGAGCTGATAATACGGCCATCGGTTTCCTGGGCGGATTCACCGGCTGTTATATAGACGAGATGCTGGGCAAGGAAGGAATTCGGACTGATTTCGTAAATATCGCGGACGATACTCGCATCAACGTCAAACTTAAGCATGGCGACGAGACCGAGATCAACGGCCTGGGTCCTATCATCCATGAGGAAGAGACAAGGGAGCTGCTTCATAAGCTGTCACAGCTTCAAGCAGGGGATATCGTTGTGTTGTCCGGCAGCGTTCCGCCTTCGCTGGGTCCTGACTTCTATGGCCGTCTTATCGAAGCGTGCCGGAAGAGCGGCGCCGAATTCGTGATGGACACCACCGGCGAGGCGCTGATGAAGGCTTTGGCTTGGAAGCCGCTCCTCGTGAAGCCGAATCATCACGAACTGGCCGAGTTATTCGGCGTTGTTATCGACTCAAGCGAGAAGCTTGTGGAGTATGGCCGAAAGCTGCTTGAGGAAGGAGCGCAGCATGTCCTTATCTCCATGGCAGGCGAAGGGGCGCTGTTTATCACGACTGATCGGGTATATCATGCCAATGTACCGTCAGGTACAGTCCGTAATTCTGTTGGGGCCGGCGATTCGATGATTGCCGGATTCGTCGGTACGCTTGCGATGGGCAAGGATCCGATCGAGGCATTCCGGACAGGGGTCGCCTCGGGAAGCGCGACGGCGTTCTCGGACGATTTGGCTGTGCGGGAAACGATTGATCGACTTCTTCCGCAGGTTAGGATCACGGAATGGTAAGCTGCTTTACTACGAATCCGGCGGTTATGACGCGGTTATGGCGTGGTAGTCATCACGATGATTTCAAGGGAGTGTGAACCAGCATGAAAATTACGGATTTAATGATACAAGAAACGATGATCATGGACCTGAAGGCGGTCACGAAGGAGGCAGCCATTGATGAATTGATCGCAAGCCTGGCAGCAAGCGGACGGATCAACGATCCGGTCTTGTTTAAAGAGATGATTCTGAAGCGTGAAGCCGAATCCAGTACGGGGATCGGGGGCGGCATCGCGATGCCGCACGCAAAGACGAAAGCGGTTAATGAACCAACCGTTGTGTTTGCCAAGAGCAGACAGGGCGTGGATTTTGAAGCGCTGGACGGAGAGGCGGCGTATGTGTTTTTTATGATCGCTGCTCCGGAAGGAGCCGGGAATACCCATCTCCGTACCCTTGCAGCGCTATCACGGCTGCTGATCGATGCGGAATTCATCGGTCAATTGATGAATACGAACACGCCCGGGGAAGTGACGGCTTTATTCGATTCGAAGCAGGCGGTAGAAGAAGCCGCCAAAGCGGAGAGGGAAGCGGCTAAAAAAAGGGAAGCTGCACAAAAGGAAGCCGAGAACAACCGTCAGGAGTCCGGCGGCGCTCCCGAATCTGACCAACGGAATGCTTCTGCCGGAACCTCGGAAGCTTTTGTTGTTGCCGTAACGGCGTGCCCAACCGGTATTGCCCATACATTTATGGCTGAAGATGCCCTGAAGAAGAAAGCCCAGGAAATGGGCGTCGAAATTCGGGTAGAGACCAATGGCTCGGAAGGTGCGCAAAACGTGTTGACGGAAGAGGAAATCCGCAGGGCTGCAGGCGTCATCATTGCGGCCGACAAAAACGTGGAAATGGTCCGTTTTAACGGAAAGCCCGTGCTCCAGCGACCTGTCAGCGACGGTATCCGCAAATCGGAGGAGCTGATTCGCAAGGCGATGAGCGGCGATGCGCCGATCTACCGGAGCGAAGGCGGCGGTGAGTCGCAGACGAAAGAGAAGGGCAGTATTGGCACTAAAGTGTATAAGGACCTGATGAATGGTATTTCGCAAATGCTGCCATTCGTCGTGGGAGGCGGCATTCTTCTGGCTGTCTCCTTCCTGATCGAGCAGCTTGCAGGTGAACATCATCCCCTCTTTCAGCTGCTGCAGACGATTGGCGGGGGAGACGGCGCCTTCCACTTCCTGATTCCGGTTCTGGCGGGATTCATTGCACTGAGTATAGGTGATCGTCCGGCATTGATGCCCGGCATGGTCGGAGGCCTGATGGCCCTCAATTCCAATTCGGGATTCCTAGGCGGACTTGCGGCAGGTTTCTTGGCGGGGTATGTGGTGATCCTGCTGCGCAAAGCATTTGCCGGACTGCCAAAAGCACTTGACGGCTTAAAGCCGATTCTGCTGTACCCGGTTGTCGGCCTCCTTGTCACCGGAACAATTATGTTCTACCTGTTTGATCCGTTCTTCAGCTGGATCAATCTCGGTCTGGTTGATATTCTGAACAATCTGGGTACCGGCAACGCCGTGATTCTCGGTCTTATTCTGGGTGGAATGATGTCAATTGATATGGGCGGTCCCTTTAATAAAGCGGCTTATGCATTTGCGATCGGCGTATTTACATCCAGCGGCAACACGAACGGTGCCATGATGGCTGCGGTTATGGCTGGCGGGATGGTTCCTCCGCTCGCCATTGCGCTGGCAACGACGTTCTTCAAGCATAAGTTTACGGAGCAGGAACGAAAGTCCGGCGTGACCAACTACGTGATGGGCCTTTCCTTCATAACGGAGGGCGCGATCCCGTTTGCCGCAGCCGATCCGTTGCGTGTGCTGACATCCTGTATCCTAGGCTCGGCGGTTGCCGGTGGGTTGACGCAGCTGTGGAGCATTAACGTCCCTGCTCCTCATGGGGGGATTTTTGTTGCCGCACTGGCGAATCATGCGCTTCTGTTCTTGCTGGCCGTCCTCATTGGCGCGGTAATATCAGGCATGCTGCTTGGTCTATGGAAGAAGCCGCTTGAACGTAATTAGGATTCATATAGATGAGACAAAACGAGTTTGAAGTGGGCATTTTTGCTTACTCTGGACTCGTTTTTTTCTTTGTGGGTTGGGCCATTTCTACAAATGACTGCATGTTATAATCTAGTCATGATAGAAAAAGGAAGGAGAGAGAAGAGAGATGATGGAACAGAACAGCAAGGGTCGAGGTCCCGAGTTGCTTATCGAAGAAATCAACCGGACGTCCACAGCCGAAGGGATGGCAGCGGTATGGTTTCTGGGGCAGGAGAGCGTTGTCCTTAAAGGCGGGGAGGTTGTCATTTACATCGACCCTTATATGTCAGAGGATCTGGAACGCAAGGCGGGATTTAAGCGTGCATTCCCTGCACCGCTGAAGCCGGAGCATATCACGAATGCGAACATGGTACTAATCACCCATGAGCATGACGATCATATGGATCTGGGAACGATTGCGGTCATAGCCAAACAGAATCCGGAGACAGCCTTTGTTGCACCAGCTTGCTGTCATGAAGCGATGAGAGAGGCTGGCGTCGCGCCGGAGCGCTTGTTCGCGGCGATGTGCGATCAATGGCAGCAGTTTGAGGGCTTCCGTCTGATGGCGATTCCGGCTGCCCATGAAACCTTGGATGAGCATGAACAGTTTGGACACCGATTTGTCGGATATCTGGTGGATATCCAGGGCGTGTTGATTTACCATGCAGGAGATACCGTCGTTTATCCTGGTCTGGTTGAAAGATTACAGGCGTATTCGATTGATATCGGGATGGTGCCGATCAACGGGGGAGATGCCTTCCGCCGGAATGATGGGATCGTTGGAAATATGGGCTTCCGGGAGGCCGCAGAGCTTGCCGCAGTATCGAGATTCGATCTGACCATTCCGATGCACTACGATATTTTCCCTTGGAATGGAGAGAAGCCAGGGTATTTTGTGGATTATTGTTATGAGAATTATCCATATATGAAGACCAAGGTGATGGCACGGACCGAGCGTTTAATTTATGTAAAAGATTAAAAGCGAAAAGCATCCGAATCGAACACGGTGGAATTTTTTTCAAATGCGGGACAGCAAGTTCGCAATTTTTCGAAATGACAAGCATATAAATAAGACATGCCCTTATAAATGGAGATGGGGAAATGGTGTCATTTCGAAAACATGTCATTATCGTGATCGGCAGTTTTCTGATCGCGATGGGGACCAATTTTTTTCTTGTCCCGCATAAAGTTTTGGACGGTGGAGTTATCGGCATTGCTCTGATTGCTAACTATGTGTTTGATCTACATATTGGATTCGTCATCATTTTGTGCAGCATTCCCATGTTTATCGCAGCCTGGATATTAAATCGCGAAATCTTTTACAATAGTCTGTCAGGCATGCTGATATCTTCATTTATCATCGATTTGCTTTCACCGCTGCAACCGGGTTTTTTGCGATTTTTTGCCCCGAATGTCATCCTAAGCGCGCCCCTGGGCGGGGCTTTGATCGGAGCCGGCCTTGGATTTATGCTTAGAAACAATGCAAGCACGGGCGGAACGGACCTGTTGGCGCATTTCCTGGCAAAATATTTGCCGTTAAATGTAGGCGTCATTATTTTGCTGATGGATGTCGTTATCATCGGTTTCGGAGGCATCCTGCTGTCGGGAAGCACCTTCATGTATTCCGTTTTGACAATAGTAGCAGGCGGGTTTACGACGGGAATGCTTACGCAGAAGCGTTGGTTCAAAAAGAGACGGATTAAATAAACAGACAAGCCTATCAAGTTGACTCTTGATAGGCTTGTCTGTTTATGAAAATAACAATATTTAGAAAAAAATGTATTGCAAAATCAGTACATCATTTTTATCTTTGGGCATGAGCTTCTTTAAACGCGTTGATATATGCGCGTGCCTTTTCTGTAATCAGACTGAAGTCTCCATTCTTTAGCGCGTCCTTGGTCAGATCCGATCCGATCCCGACCGCAAACGCGCCGGCCTTGATCCATTCATGCAGATTGTCCAAATTTACGCCCCCGGTTGGCATGATGTTGGCTTGCGGGAGCGGACCCTTAAGGGATGGAATGACGGATGGGGAGTACAAATTCCCCGGGAAGAGCTTAACGACATCGACGCCAAGTTCAAGAGCGGCGACGATATCATGAACGGTTACGGCACCCGGCATCACCGGGACGCGGTAACGATTGCTGAGGAGAATGGTATCGCGGTCGAAGCCGGGCGAGACCACAAATTCGGCGCCGGCAAGAATGGTGATTCTGGCTGTTTCGGCATCCAGAACCGTGCCTGCGCCGATAATGGCATAATTAGCCGCTTGCGGATTTTTGGAGGAATACATTTTGGCCAGCGTTGTAATGGCTTCGGTAGCAAACGGTACAGTCATGGTGACTTCGATTACCTTGATACCGCCTTCAATCGCACGTTTGGCAATCTCGACAACCTCTTCAGGGGAATCCCCGCGAAGGACAGCAACGACACCTGCATGATGAATTTGTTCGATTAGTCTTAGTTTTTTCATGTAAACACACTCCTTCTCGTCTATGAATGGATTAGAAAGATGGCTCGTTTAAAGAACAGGAGTTAACGTTCGATATGAGCAGCATTCCCGCGCCGCTGCTCTACTTCTTCCCATGTCGGAAGTGCTTCCCAATCACCGGGCGCTTGGATCACCAGTGAACCGGTTAAACCGCCCAGTGAAAGAGCTTCTTCGGGTGTCCAGCCTTTGGCAATACCAGCAAGGAAACCGGCACAGAAGCCGTCGCCTGCTCCCACGGTATCCACCACTTGATCCACCTGCTCAAAGGGAAGGGAATAGGTGTGGTTCTTGTGGACAATGACATTACTCCCATTGAAACTTTTGATAATTGACATTGCGGGAAGCTGTCGCAGACGATCCAGGATCACCTGCTCGTCCTCTGTTTCGAACAGCAGCTTGCATTCATCATAGCCTGGAAGAAAATAATCACAGACTTCCGCAAGCTCCAGCAGTACAGGACGTGCTTCCTCGATATTCCATAGCTTGAGCCTGAGGTTAGGGTCAAAGCTGATCAGGACGCCATGCGCTTTGCATACGGAAATGACATGCCGTATCGTCTCCAGGCAGCTGCTGCTTAAAGCTGCGGTGATGCCTGTAAAATGAAGGATGCGAGCATCGGCTATGTATTCGGAGTCTACATGGTCCGGCGTCATTTGGCTGGCGGCAGAGCCTTTGCGGTAGTAATAGACGGAAGATTGACCGCGAACATTCTGTCGCAGCATAAGACCGGTCGGTGCAACATCCGTTTGTCTGGCGGCGGAAATGTCGACACCTTCGCCTCGAAGCGTTTTCAAAATACCGGTTCCGATCGGATCGTTGCCGAGTTGACCGAACCATCCGCTGCTGCAGCCAAGCCTGGCTAATCCGATGGCGAGATTGCTTTCGGCACCACCGAAGGATTGTGCCATGCTTCCTCCTTGACCTATGCCACGTGTGCCTTCCGGATATAATAATCCCATCGACTCACCGAACGTGATGACATCGATAGAACGCGTACCATTCTTCATAGAATCTACCCCTTTGTATTCAGTCTCCGTTATTAACACTTTACCCTGATGGGGAAGATAACTCAATAATAAATAACACAATATAAAGTACCTCCTATCAGGGGAAGATAGGAGGTATGCATGGGCTTACACGCGATGGAGCTAACAAAAAAAATGGTTAGAAACCTTTATACTGAGGCTCTTCCTGTTCAAGCTGTTGAACCCGCTGGGCCACTTGGTCCACGACTTGCTGTGTTTGTGATGCTGCAGCTGTGAACAAATCCTTGGCATTTTGATCTTGCGTGGACAGTGCAAATTGCTCAAGGCTGGCCTGAGCGCTTTTTAAGGATGAGAGACATGTTTTGACATCGGATGCTACGGTCATTGGTTTTTATCACTCCTTTCATGCGTAATAATGTACGCATTTTGCAGAAGAACATGCATGGAGTATAGCCTGGGAAATAATGGTGTGATTTCTGGAAGGATATTTGACAATAATCTATAGAGTGATTATTAAGTCGAGACATCAAATGAGGAGGCTTTATTGTGGCCCAATGGTTGGAAATTGTACTTAGAACCTTATGTGCTGTGGTTGTGTTGTTTCTGATGACGAAAGTGCTGGGAAAGCGGCAGGTTTCGCAGCTTTCCTTTTTTGAATATTTAACGGGGATTACGATCGGCAGCTTGGCCGCCTATATCTCCTTGGATCTTGAGGCGAATTGGTATTTGGGATTAGTTGGGCTGGGCGTATGGGTAGCTTGTTCATTACTTATTGAATTCCTGCAAATCAAGAGCAAGAAGGCCAGGGACTTTATCGATTTTAAGGCGACCGTACTCATTAAAGATGGCAAGATATTAGAAGACAATTTAAAGAAAGAAAGACTGTCTACCGATGAGTTAATGGAGCAGTTGCGGAAAAAAGACGTGTTTCAGGTCGCTGACGTGGAATTTGCTATCATGGAGTCAAGCGGGGAGATTAATATTCTGCAGACACGTGAGAATCTGCCTTTAACCCCTAAAGATCTTGGTATCCAGGTAGCGCCGGAAAAAGTCGCACAGGTTGTGGTCATGGATGGTAAAGTCATGGATGAACCGCTGCGCGTCGCAGGCTTCAATCAGGGATGGCTGGTGGAAGAACTGGACAAGCAGGGCGCCAAGATCAAGGACGTATTTCTTGCCCAGGTTGATGCTTATGGACAACTAACCATCGATTTATATGATGATCAGATTCAGGTTCCCAAAAATGAGGAGCGGAAACTGCTCTATGCGAATTTAAAGAAATGTCAGGCGGACTTGGAGTTATTCAGCCTCAGCACAAAGAGTAAGAAGGCCAAGAAAATGTATGAAGAATGCTCCAAACAGATCGAGAAAATTATAGCGGAGGTAAAGCCAATCCTAAATACTTAATTCGGGCGCCGCCGAGTCATAATTCCGTGAAAATCAGAATAGGATATTTTTGTGTATTAAAAGGAGCCGGTTGCCGCCGACTCCTCACACAGCAGATCATCACCTGCAAGGTGGATATTTGCTTGCAACCAGACGTAAGAAATAGATTCATCTGTACAAGGGACGGGTCTATTTCTTATTATGGAAGGCAAGGATCGAGACGACCAGAGTGGCGAACGATATCATTAAAGCCAAAGCTTCATTCACGCCCATGCCTATCACCTCCTGCTGCCACCCTTGCCAGCTGGTCTACTGTACTATATAATATGCCAATTGCTTACAATAAAAGAACCTTTTTGTAGGAAGCGCTTACATAAAATGTTGATTTTTTGACGAGATCAAAAAGTATAAACTCCAGAGGCTTATCATACGTATCTCGGTACTAAAGGTGACATATAATCCGGAAAATGGGGAGAGCAGCAAATGCCGCTCTCCCCGTTTCTGTTTTTCAATAGGATATCGATACAGCTTCAGGTTTTAAGCAGGTTTATGATTAGTTTTAGGTTTGTGTTTGCGTTTGCGGAACAGGGAGGCAATCCAATAGAAAACAGGGATGAACTCTATAAGAATAAAGAACATCACCATCTCGAATGAATTGAAGTCCTGGAGAAAGCGGATTGGATTTTGCGAATATTGGTATGCAATCACGATAGCGGTTCCCCCAACGATGGAGATTAGTGGCCCATCCATTTGCTTCAGGTTAAACAATTTGGCAAGGCAACTTACACTTACGTGGATGAGAAAGGCGCTATGGAAAAACATCGAACTGCTCCATAATCCAATGATAAGTGGATCGGCATTGCCGAGGAACCCACTAGCTGCGCGCATTAATTCAACAAGTGGATATTGCATTTCCCGCCCTAGATAAGGGCCGAAATTCAGTAAAGCAGAAGCCCATTGGAGCAATATACCAATAGTCACCAAAATCCCTGCGGCAGCGAGGTTTCGAAACGATTTCCGATTAAATTGGATATAGGGAGCGAGAAAGAGGAAGATGATCCATTCGGCGAAGAAAGAAAGACAGAACAGGGCGTCCTTAACTGCAGACTCATAATTATGATGCCTGACCGTCGCAATCATCATATCGAAATGGGCTTCCTTGAAGAAAAACATGTTCATGGAGACGATCGCAATGACAATGACGAGGAAAAGCCCGTCTGAAATGTAAATCATCGTCTCCATGCCCCATCTGGCGGTAACCATAACGACCAAACCCACGATCAGGAGCACGAACCATTGAGGAGTTTCACGCATGTAATTGGTGTCGAAGAATAAAGTGAAGCTTTCGATATCCATCCCTATGTAATTGATCGACCAGAAGAAAACCAAAGCGACGATCGGAACGTGAATCCAGTTGCTGACTAGTTTACTGCCGAAATCGATCCAGGGTTTCTGAGGGTCCCACAGCGCGAGCTTTACGGTAAACCACAGGAAGATTAGACTCATCACATAGCCGCCGAGAATCGCGGCCCATCCTAAATAAGCGGAGTTCCACAATAAGGGACTGATCAGAAATCCAGTAGGTATGGCGTTAAGATAGACAAATCCGAAACGGAACAGCTGCCAGGGAGTATTGCGCATGTCGGTTCGTACATCCTTTCCGTTATAGATTATAGTCCTCTGTGAAGGTACAACGATAAATGTTTTGTTATATGTTGTTAAGCCAACCGAACAGCAGCATAATCAGTTGGTTGGGGGTCAGCCACTCGTGATAAAACAAGGCGAATAAATTCCAGACGGTAAACGCAAGGATCAGAAGGAGAACCGTCCATTTTTCACGAGGTGCTTTTGCCTTTTTCTTCGCGATATACCATTCCACCAAGGAATACACGAGGAACAGAAGAGCGAGCATGGGCAAACCTCCTTATTTCGGATTCATTTTGAGTATGGATCCGAAGTTTCGAATCTTGATGTCGGTAACAACCTGGATCTCAACTTCGTTTTTGTAATAATCGGGCCAGTTGGCATGAACTCTTTTCCAATGATCCGGATAGTTCCAATCCACCAGCATGCCAAGCTGCAGGATGTCTGCTCCTACTCGTTGCGAGGTATGAAGAGCCTTTGTTAAATGACCGGTGATTTGCTCATTGAGCTCACGCTCGATGAGCTCTTTCACCTGAAGGGTATCAAGCTGCTTGTGCTTTTGTTTGTATACGATATCGCCTGTTCCGTTTAGCTTTACCGTGAACACTGGATGACCCGAAACCATGCGAAGAGACTTCTTAGAGCTTGATGTGATGAGAAACACGCTTGCCTTCTTACCTTCATCCCATGAAACGGTATACATAGGACCTTTTACCTCGTTTACTGCCCAACTGACAGCAAGTGACTCCTTCATCGGGAGTGTAGCAACTAGTTTATGATGATGGAAAAGCGCCGTGCCTTGAATCCCTGTCCAAGGCTTCAGTTTCTCCTGATCGGCGACCATAGGCTTCATGCCTGTTGCCAAATAGGTCAAGGCATAGCCTTGGTTGGCCGATTCGGCATAGAGGCAATCCTTTAAGTTCGTTGTGATCATGTTGTGTTGGTCCGCAAAACGGGTGAGCACCTCCGAGGGCATCTGCTCAAAGACCGGCGTCAGCTCCGCGGCTTTTTTCGCATCTCCGGACGCAACCATTAAATAAGTACTGAGGATGGTTGTCGGTTCTCGCTGTAACCAGTCCGTAAGCTCCTCTAATCCCGCCTCCGCGTAGCTTTTGCCAACGACAACGACCTTGGCGTGACTGAAGTCCAAACGCCTGGAAAGATCCCGTTGAATCAGGTGCAAGGCTTCCTGCACAGTGCTGGAGGTCTTGGTTACCGTGGCATACGGTTCACCACCACCTTGCTTGCCTGCTTGGCTTCCAGATGTAAGCCGATTTGGAAGGGGGGCACTAATCGTAACTTCTACGGTGTCGTCTTGCTGACCTTTATCCACATACATGGCAAATACAAAGGTTTGCTGATTGATCTCAACCTTAGTCATCGTGAAACCGCAACCCGTCAACAGCGTAAGGGGAAGCACTATTTTGAACATGTTAAACAATTTGAGTAGAGGCATTATGGCTTTCTTCTCCTTAAATTGTTGGATGACGCATAGGTCTTAGGCCGCTTCTTCATCAGCATGGATGGCGCCCTCAGGAAGGTATCCTTCCATTCAGATATCACAAGCGGCGCAACGGGCTGCAGATAGGGCGTATTAAACGACTTCAGGGAAGCCATGTGGCCATACACAAGGAAGGCAGCAGCAAATACGCCGATAAGACCGAGTGTCCCTCCCAGAATGAGTATGGGGAAGCGCAGCAATCGGAACGCAAGCCCGAGCTCGAAGTGCGGAATGATATAAGAAGCGATGCCGGTTATGGACACTACGATGACCATCGGATTGGATACAACACCGGCTGCTACTGCTGCCTGCCCAATGACGATGGCGCCGATGATGGATATGGTCTGCCCGACAGGCTTGGGGATCCGGGTTCCGGCTTCCCGCAGGGCTTCGAAGGTAAGCTCCATGATCAGCGCTTCGGTTAAAGCGGTGAATGGGATGTTCTCACGTGATGCCGCAATCGTGATCAGCAGATCGGTGGGTATGATGGATGGCTGAAATGTGGTGATCGCTACATATAGCGAAGGCATCAGCAATGAAATGACGGCGAACACGAATCGGATTATCCGGATCCAGCTGGAAGAGAAGAAGCTGTGATAATAATCCTCGGACGACTGCAGCAGGGAAAATAGAGTGACAGGCACAATAAGAGCCGACGGTGTTCCATCCTGCATGATGCCGACTCTGCCTTCAAGCAGAGAAGCGGCTACGGAATCCGGTCGCTCGGTATATTGGAACTGTGGAAACGGGGATTTCACACCTTCCTTCATTTGCTCGGACAAGGTGCTGATCCCGAAGATGCCGTCAATGGATATGTTATTCAGCTTCCGGTCTACTTGAGCGACAATTTCGGGTTTGCATAAGCCGTCGACATACACCATATATACGGCGGTCTTGGAATAGTCACCAATCTGATAACGTACGGTTTTGAGATCCGTATGCTTGATTTTGTGCCGGAGCAGCGATAAATTGGTGCCAATGTCTTCGATAAAAGCTTCTTGCGGTCCATTCACCACCAGCTCATTCTGAGATTCCGAAACCGCCCGTTTCTGATACAAGGCGATGTCGAATAAATAAGCCTCTGCCAACTGCTCCACAACCACTACCGCTGTGCCTTCGACAATCATATTGGCAATATACTCCGCCGAGGAAGAACGATGAAAAGGAACCGATAGGATATCTCCACGATCCATACGGTCAATGAAGTCGTTAAAATTATGCTGAATCAACGCTGCTTCCTTAATCAGCGGTTTAACGATATGCTCGTGCAGGGTGCTGATATCCACAATGGATTCAATATAGATAACGGTACACGTCGATCCATGGATACGTAAGGATTGATAGATGACATCCTCGCAATTCGCAAGCCGCTCTTTAACAGGGACAAGCAGTACGTGCTGCGCCTTCGATTTCATTTTTGTTCTTCCCTCCTTTGCCGGTTCGTAGTAAAGGCTCATCCTCTTTAGAATGCCGTACTTTTAGCAACTTATACCGAATTTTCCAAAAGAAGCTGGCTTAGGGACTGAAAAGAAGTTGGGATGCGGCAGGGACAATGCAAACTTGATCTGAATACAAAAAAGCGTCTGGAAGGAGGTTCCAGGCGCTTTTTAATGTGAGTTTTCATTTGGACTTCGATTTTCTTCTTCGGATGGATTCTTTGATTTTGTGAAGCATAGGTCTGCGGTAAACGTAGAGTAAGATGCGCAGCAAAATATAGAGTATCAATGTAGACAGGATGCTGTTGATGAGAGCGCCGACAAAAAAGTTGACGCCCATATCGCCTAATCTGCCAAAATGATTTGTCTCAATTCGATAATCCGTCTCTGGGACAGGTGCCGAGAGGGCATCTTCGATTTCAAAGGTTTTGGGAAATGTGGTGAAAAGATGCACAAATACCCCGATTCTATAGTTTGTATAGAACAGGATCGGCCATAAGACGGTCCCTGCCGAAGCTGCAAGGAAGGCGGAGGGAATGCTCGCCCGAACCATGCGAGCGAGCAGCGGAGCCAGCAGCAGATCAATGCCAAAGGTTGGATACCAGCAAGGAAAGAAACCTACGGCAAAACCGAGCGCAATTCGATGATCACTATTTTGCATGCGGAGAGTCCGGATAATATAGTATTTCAGTCGTCGAATGTATTTATGAAGCAAAACCGTCTCCTCCTGCACGTACTAAATACAATAATGAAGCGATTCTAATTATTAATAGGAAGAACTTTCAAAAATTATATAGTAGTGCTTGTAAACCGTCAATCGACGAAGAAAGAAATATATGTGTGAGGTATTACTTTGACACGCATAGTAATATGCGTTATATTATACCCATTCCATTCCGTTAAGGAGGTCCGGGTATTTGATTGAATCCTTACATAACAGTGATTTGATACGTGGAAATATTGATACCTTTATTCTGCGCGTGTTATCGGACGGAGATAATTACGGCTATCAGATCATTAAAGAAATTTCGATACGAAGCGGGAATCGATTTGAGCTGAAGGAGCCTACATTGTATTCCAGTCTGAGAAGGTTAGAGAAGCAGGGATTAATCCGTTCCTATTGGGGAGAAGAAACCCAGGGTGGAAGGCGCAAATATTACAACCTCAGCCAGGAGGGGCAGAGGCGCTTGCTGCAAAATCAAGAGGAATGGAAGGCTGCACGCGAGATTATCGATGTTCTGATCGGGAACGGAAAGGAGCTGACAGAGCAATGACCAACAGGCATGACCTGGAGATCTTTGTGGACCGTCTATTTGCAAATCAACGCAAAACCAAAGAAGTGGTAGAGCTGAAGAATGAGGTTCTCAGCAATTTGGAGGCCCGAGTTACGGATTATATGGAGAACGGCATGGAATATCAATCGGCCATCAGCCTCGCTATTGATAACATCGAAGATATCGAGGCCCTCATTGACGATAATCAAAAAGTTTACAGCTATCGTTTCCGTTATGACCTTGTTCAGAGCGCGCTTATTTATTCCTTGCTGGCCTGGATCGTCACCATCCCGGCCCGATTTTTGCCAAGCGGTATAGGGGTGAACACCCTCCTGCTGTGCGTTGTTGTTTTCACCGGAGCGGTGTATCTTTCCATGTCACGGCATCTGAAACGGTATGAGAAGCAGACAGCTATTATCAACGCAGGCAAATTGGCCAAATGGAGTAAAGGGGCATGGTGGCTGTGGTCGATATTTATCGTAGTCGTATCCTTGTACACTTTCGTGATTCAGTACGGCAGTGATCTATGGTTTGGGCGAGCATTGCGAATCGATGGACCTTATTCGTTCTATGAGACCGTCATGCGATATGCCATCCCGATGACGTCGGTCATCATTCCGCTGCTTGTCCAAAAAGCTTGTAAATTAACCCTTCAACTTGAGGTGAATGAACCATGAGCAGAAAAAATTGGCTGATTGTTGCACTGCTGCTTATCGGCGTAGTGGGTATGGCTGCACTGGAGGGATTCATTAAGCCCAGGGCAAATGAACAGGCCATTCAATATGAAGCGGAGCAGAATGATCCGTTGACGCATGATATCCGGAATTCGTTAAGCTTCGCCAGCCCGTATATGGGGAATGCTGCGAACCTGATTAATTTGAATGCTTCGCTTCCCATGCGTGACATCGAACGCACATTTCAGTTATACCCGGAGGAATTGACGGCCGAGCTCCGGCTCCAGGCCAGGGCCGGTGATCTGCAAGAGGAGAAGCTGAAGCAGCTACTGGTTTATAATTCCACTGCGAATTTTGCCATGATTGATAATTTGGAGAAACTGATCTTCACCTTTGAAGACGAAACCTTCACCATCCGACGGGACGAGGTGGAGTCTTGGTATGGCGACCAGGTTACTCTTGCATCATTGCGGGATGCCGGTAAATGGGAGAAGGAGGTTCAATCCCGTCTTGATGATATGAAGTATGTCGGTGATTACGTAGAGAAACTGGTTGAGCGTAAGTTTCTGTAGAGATAAACAGCTTCAGTAGAGATAAAGGGAAGGGGAGTATAGAGATGGGTGCGGAGCGACGCCAATTAAGTCTGGGCGCTTTTCTAATGAATTACGGCCATCATATTGCCGCTTGGCGGCATCCCGGTTCGGCGGGGGTCGGAGCTGTGGATTACGATTTCTATAAGCGCTGCGCTCAAGCAGCCGAACGCGGGAAATTCGATATGGTGTTCCTTGCAGACAACAACTCGATACCGCTGATTAAGGATTTGCGGACGAATGTCAGCTTTCTTCAACCTGAAGCGTTGACCATGCTCAGCAGTCTGGCCGGTGTCACGGAGTATGTTGGATTAGCTGGCACGGCATCTACTACATTCAACGCGCCCTACGCATTGGCAAGGCGCCTGTCCACGCTGGATCATATCAGCGGCGGCAGAGCTGCATGGAATGTGGTGACCTCCACGAAGGATGCGGAGGCACGCAATTTCGGCTCGGCGGAATTAATGGAGCATGGGAAGCGGTATGAACGGGCGGAGGAGTTTCTACAGGTTGTGAAGGAATGTTGGGACAGCTGGGAGGACGATGCCCTTGTGTTGGACCGGCAGAGAGCTGTCTTTGCGGATACGACCCAGATTCATCGGGTTCATCATGAAGGAGAGTTTTTTAAGGTAGAGGGCCCGTTGAACATGCCTAGATCTCCACAAGGCAGGCCCGTTATCATTGAAGCGGGAACCTCGGAAGCGGGAAGAAGGCTGGCGGCCCAAACGGCCGATGTTGTGTTTACGGCCTGCGAGAGTAAAGAAGATGCGATAATGTATTACCGCGAGTTTAAGGAGTTGCTCAAGGAGTATGGACGGGAAGGGGAAGAGGTGAAGGTTCTGCCGGGCCTGCTGATCTTCCTTGGAGAGACCGAAGCCGAAGCTTTGGCGTATTATCGGACGTTCAGCGAGCTCATCTTGCCGGAAGCAGGGGTGAAATATGTATCGCAATTGCTGAATGCTGATTTGACAGGATATCCGGTAGACGGTCCGCTGCCTGATCTTCCGAGGGAAGGGAACAGCAGCCGAGCGATCATGATTATGGATATGGCTGCAAAATCGGGCAAAAGCATTCTGGAGCTCGGCCGGCATTACGCGGTATCTAGAGGTCATATGACGATGATCGGAACCCCGCAGCAGATTGCCGATCGGATCGAGGATTGGTTTCGAAGCGGGGCTTGCGACGGATTCAACATTATGGCCCCTTTGCTTCCGGGTGGTCTCGAGCAGTTTGTGGAGCGTGTAGTGCCGCTGCTTCAGCAGCGCGGCGTGTTTCGCGAGGACTATACAGGTAGAACGTTACGGGACCATCTCGGTCTCACCCGGCCGGAAATCCAACATTAAAAATAATTGACGACAAAATTAGACGATGCTATAATCCTACTTAACATATCGGAAATAATAGAATTGATGCACATTCTACCGGACAGCCGGAGATGCATCCTTGGATCAGCTTATGATCCGAGGTGTGTCTTCGGCTGTTTTTTTGTATGAATCTTACGAGGAGGCAGCAATCATGAAGTATAGAGCACTGGGTAGAACCGGAGTTCAAGTGTCGGAGGTGAGTCTGGGGACGATGGCTTTCGGGCGCTGGATTGATGAGAGGGCTTCGGCCGCCGTATTGGATCAGGCACTTGGGTCTGGCATCAATCTCATCGATACGGCTGACGTGTACGGTACCGGTATGGATAACGGGAACGTAAACCAGCTTGGGGAATCGGAAGAAATTCTAGGCAGGCTGCTGAAGGAGCGAAGACAAGATATTCTCCTAGCTACCAAGCTGCATAACCGGATCGGTCCCGGCATTAATGACCAAGGCCAAAGCCGCTATCATATCTACCGTGCGCTGGAGAATAGCCTTGCCCGGCTCCAAACGGATTATATCGATCTGTATCAAGTGCACCGGTTTGATGAGTGTACCCCGCTGGACGAGACGCTCGAGGCGCTTACGGATCTTGTACGTCAGGGCAAAGTCCGCTATATCGGCTGCTCGAACTATGCGGCTTGGCAGCTGGCCAAAGCTCATGGCATCAGTGCGCTCCACGGTCTGCGCAGGTTCGAGAGCGTACAGCCGGAATACAGTCTCATTACAAGGGATATCGAACGTGAATTAATTCCCTTTGCCCAGTCCGAGCAGGTTGGGGTTATCGTGTACAGCCCGCTCGGACGGGGCATATTGTCCGGGAAGTACCGGGCGGGCGAAGCTCCCCCATCGGACTCGCGCCTGGCTGCAGGCGAACAGAGATTGCAATTGCTGCTGAACCAGCGGCATGCGCTCTCCGTTGTGGAAGCGATCCGGCCACTGGCGGAGCATCGGGGATGGACGCTTCCGCAGTTCGCCCTGAACTGGGTGCTCAGTCGCCCAGGCATCACATCAGCTATTATCGGGGCATCCAAGCCCGAGCATATAGCGGATACATTGAAGTATTCGGATGAGCGGCTGACAGAGGAAGAACTGCAGGAAATCGACCGCTTATCAGAGGAAATTCGCGGATAAAGCAGATATATAACGAAACCATACGGCACGATGATTATCAACCAAAACCATTACAGATCAGGAAGGTGGCACAACTATGAGTTCAAAACGTCGTCAATTGCATCTTGGATTGTTTTTATTTGGGACGGGCTATCATCCCGCGGGCTGGAGGCTGCCCGAAGGCAAAACGGACGGTGCCTATGACCCTCAGTTCCTGAAGGAGGTTGCCCAGAAGCTTGAGAAGGCCAAGTTTGATTTCTTCTTTCTGGGGGACCGATTGGCCACGAGCGCAGATATGCAGCATTTATTCCCTTCCCAAATGACGCGGCTGGAGCCGTTTACGATGCTGTCCTATCTGGCTGCGGCAACGGATAAAATCGGTTTGATTGGCACGGTGAACACCACCTATGCGGAGCCGTACAACATCGCACGTTTCACGGCATCCTTGGATCATCTAAGCCAAGGCCGGGCCTCATGGAATGTCGTGACGGGCTCCGATCCGCGGGCCGCGCTGAATTTCAGCCGGGAGAAGCATTGGGATAACGTCAAGCGGTACGACTATGCTGAGGAATTTATCGAGATCGTCAGCGGGCTGTGGGACACCTGGGAGGACGACTCCCTTCCGCGGGACAAGGCAAGCGGTGTGTTCGCCGACGGAAGCAAAGTTCACGCTCTGGACCATGTCGGCGAGCACTTCTCCGTCGCCGGGCCGCTGAACATTCTGCGCCCGATACAGGGGCAGCTGCCGCTCATCACAGCTGGAACCTCCCTGCGCAGCCAAATGCTGGCGGCTAAATATTCCGACATGGTCTTCACGGGAACGAATGTGAAGGAAGTTGCCGTCAAATTCTTTAAGGAAGTGAAAGGCCGGCTGCCGGAGTATGGACGGGAAGCTTCGGATTTGAAGGTTCTGCCTGGACTGGTTCCGATCGTGGGCCGGACGGAGGAAGAGGCGCGTGCCAAATATGCGGAGCTGAATGAACTGGTTGTGACCGATTACGATCTGGGTCCGCTGTCGGATAAGATCGGGATTGATCTAAGGGGATATCCCCTGGAGGATCCGCTGCCGGATGTATCCGCTTCGGAAACGGCGTTGCACTGGGCCGACCTGGCGAGAAAGGCCAACGGACGGGAGGATATTACGATCAGGGATCTGTTCTATTTCTTCACCGTCACGGTCCGCGGGCATCTGCTTGTTGTCGGCAGCGCGACGCAAGTGGCGGATATCATCGAGGAATGGTTCCGGGATGAAGCGGCCGATGGATTCAATGTATGCCCGCCTTATATGCCGGGTGGACTGGATCTGTTCCTGGAGCTGGTTGTACCCGAGCTTCAGCGTCGGGGTTTATTTCGTACCGAATATGAAGGCAGCACCTTCCGGGAGCACTTGGGACTAAGCCGTCCGGGGAACCGCTATGATCTGATTGCAAAGGGGTGAGCCTGATGGGAACGAGGAAAGCCAAGAAATTTCGCGGCATCTGGGCGGGGCAAGCGATTTTGCTGCTGATCATACTGGGCATCTGCGAGCTTCTGGTTCGCACGGAGACCGTCAGCAGCTTGTATCTGCCTGCGCCCTCCAAGGTATTCCAAGAGCTGTTCAAACTGTTCGGTGAAGGGGAGATTTGGAAGCATCTGTACGTCACGCTGGCCGAATTCGTTGCGGGCTATGGAATTGCGGCACTTGGAGGCCTGGCCGTGGGCATGGCTCTGGTGCTGATTCCTTGGGCGGAGCAGTTCTTCAGGCCCTATCTTTCGGCGCTGATGGCGATTCCAAAGGTGACGATTGTGCCGCTGCTCGCCCTCTGGCTCGGGATCGGGATCACGCATAAAATATCGATTGTGTTCCTATTCTGTTTCTTTACGATCACGGTCAATACGATGACCGGGATTAAGCAGACGGCGCACAACCATCTGAAGGTCGCCCAAGTATTCGAGGCCACGCAGTACCAGACCATCATGAAGGTGATTTTGCCATCGGCTGCGCCGACCATTTTTGCGGGTCTGCGCCTATCGGCTGCAACCGGACTGGTCGGGGCTCTGTTTGGGGAGATGCTGGCGTCGAAGGATGGTCTTGGAAATATTCTCGTGAAGGCAACATCGCTGTATAATACCGCGCAGGCCTTTGCTATTGTAGCGCTGGTTACCGTCGTATCCGTACTTATTATTTCATTAATCGATTTGTTGGAACGCAATGTGTTTTTGAAATGGAAATCATCATAGACCATTGGAAAAAGCGTCACTTACAGAGGAGAGATCCATATGACCAGAAGAGGAATACGTTCATACATGATTGCATTTGCAACGATATGGCTGATCGCCATGACGGCCGGCTGCGCAAGCGGCACGGATAGCGGCAAGGGAGCAGCTCCGTCCACAGTGGGCGGAGAAAACGCTGCGGGAAACCAGCTGGAGAAGATCCGATACGCACCGCTTAGCGGTGCCAGCGGATTGGCGGTGTCCTTCGGGGCGGAGAAGGGATTCTTCGAGGAAGAAGGACTCGACGTCGAGTTTATTACCACCAAGGACCCAATTGCCGGCCTGACTAGCAAAGACATCGATGTGGTCGACGTAGCCACAACGACAGCGATTGTAGCTGCGGGCAAGGGCGCCCCCGTCAAAATTGTCTCCTCCATGTTCCGGACCAAAGGCCCATTCTACCTGATTGCCTCGCCGGAGATCAAGACGGTGGAAGACCTGAAGGGCAAGAAGGTAGGCATCGCTGTGTTTGGCAGCGGGCTGGAGGTATATACACAGGTCATCCTGAAGGAGCATGGATTGAAGCCGGAGGATGTGACCTTCATTGCTAACAGTACGCATCAGGCGGCATACGCGAGTCTGGAAACAGGACAGGTTGACGCCACGATCATCCATGAGCCGTTCGCTTCTCTCGCGGAGAAGCAGGGAAAAGGAAATATCATTGCTACAGGCTGGGATTACCTACCGACCTTCCACACCGGGGTGCTGGCGGCGCGTGAGGGGATTCTGAACGAGAAGCCGGAATTGGTCGAGAAGCTGCTGCGGGCCTATTTTAAATCGCAAGAATATGCGAAGAGTCATCCGGACGAGTATAAGGCTTACTATCTGAAGAACATCGAGATCGATCCCGAGGTGCTGGATCTGGCGCTGGAGCGCGAAGAAGTTCTATGGGAGAACAACCCGGATGTGGACATCAACGCGCTGAATGACACCCAGCAGATCCAAAAGGAATTGGGCTTCCAGGATGAGATCTACAAGGTGGAGGACATTCTGGACCTACGGTTTATTCCGAAAAAATAAAGTGTGGCAGGAGGAGTTCATATGTCTGGCTTTACGGTGAAAAATGTCTCGATGGTATATGACGGTGATCTTCCTACGATCACGCTTCAAGATATAAGCATGCAAGTCCGAGATGGCGAATTCCTGTGCATCCTTGGGCCGAGCGGCTGCGGCAAAAGCACGCTGCTCGAACTGCTGGCGGGGTTGCAGCTCCCAACGGAAGGCGAGATTTGGCTGGATGACGCGAAGATTAAGGGACCCACCCGGAGCTCGGGGGTTGTATTCCAGGATGCATCCTTGTATCCATGGCGTACGATCTCGCAGAACGTCGGCCTTGGGCTGGAGCTCGGCGGCATGAAAAAAGCAGAGCGGCAAGCGCTCGTAGACAAATATTTGAATATGGTCGGTCTGCAGGGATTCGGTTCCAAATATCCCCATCATCTGTCGGGAGGCATGCGGCAGCGCGCCGGGATCGCACGGGCGCTTGTGAATAGTCCCAACATCCTCCTGATGGACGAGCCTTTCGGCGCGGTGGACCATCTTACCCGGCTCCAGCTACAGCAGGATCTGCTCCGCATATGGCAGGAGGAGAAGAAAACGGTGGTGTTTGTTACCCATGATGTATCCGAAGCCGTCTTTCTCGCAGACCGAGTCGTCCTGTTATCTCCGCGTCCTGGGCGTATTCACCATATTTTCGACGTTCCCTATGAGCGTCCGCGCAAGCGGGAGGATGCCAGTCTGCTGAAGATTCAGAACGATATCTACTCGGCGATTTATGACGTGAAGACAGAAGAGGATTTGGAATTTACGATTTAAGAACAGCCGCTTGAAAACAGAAGGGACGTGGAGTTATTGTCAAATCTCGTAAGCAAGGAATGGGTGCTGGAACAGTTGGAGTCGAAACCGGGTCAGCTGGTTATCGCAGATGTCCGATTCAGCCCGGGTGATGCGGGTTACGGCTTTGAGGCTTACCAGCGTGAGCATGTGCCTGGTGCGGTATTCGTTGATTTGAAAAAGCATCTGATGGATCTGCCAAGCGAGCATGGCGGCCGGAGTCCGCTCCCGCATCCGGAGGAGCTGGCGCGGCGACTCGGCAAGCTGGGGATCGATGCAAATACGCCTGTCGTTGTCTATGACGGTGACCTCCGCCCGGAAGGAGCGCGGTTATGGTGGATTTTGAAATACTTGGGCCACGGGTCGGCATATATATTGGATGGAGGGTTCGCAAGCTGGAAAGCAGCCGGATATCCGCTTACTTCGGAGGAAAGTGAAGTGACGCCGCGTTCTTTCCAGACAAATGTCCAGCAGGACTGGCTGGCTGATGTGAACGAGGTGAGGGTGAAGCTTGGCGCAGCCGGCGTGACCCTGCTCGATTCACGGGACTGGAAGCAGTTCACGGGAGAAACCGCGCCGCTGGATCCGGTGGCCGGACATATTCCGGGAGCGGTGCATGCTTTTTGGAAGGACGGGATGAATGAAGACGGGACACTGAAGGGAGCAGAGCGGCAGCGGGAACGTTTTGCTGGAATATCTCCCGAGGATGAAGTAATAGTCTACTGCGGCTCGGGGTTGTCGGCTTGTCCGAACGTCCTGGCGTTGCAGGAAGCCGGATACCGCAAGGTGAAGCTGTACGCAGGCAGCTGGAGCGATTGGATCAGCTACATGGACAATCCGGTAGCCACTGG
This sequence comes from Paenibacillus sp. FSL K6-1330, assembly GCF_037976825.1. Lineage (NCBI taxonomy): Bacteria > Bacillati > Bacillota > Bacilli > Caryophanales > Paenibacillaceae > Paenibacillus > Paenibacillus sp. FSL K6-1330. The sequence goes on along the minus strand of NZ_CP150269.1, from coordinate 5,830,175 downwards.
GAACGTGTAAAGCGGAAGAGCCTGCGTCTGATGCGGGTTCCGGTGATAAAGCGGTGTAGCACATATATGCCTTTGAACTCTCCTTATCTATTCTCCTGTTTTTTCTCCACTAGCGAAACACTATTCAGCAAAAATAAAACATCTTGTAAGAAACAGGAAAAAGGATTATTATATTTTTATTGACTGTACAATGTATTTATAGTCATTAAAAGGAGAGGGATTATGCCTAAGATTGTCACCGAACATGAAAAAGATATGGTGAGAGAAGCGATGTTTACACAAGGGATTGAACTGATTCGCAAGAAAGGCGTAAAGCGGATTACAGTAGAGGATATCACCAGTGCGACCCATATCGGCAAAGGTTCCTTTTACTCGTACTACAATTCCAAAGAAGAACTTCTCTATTCGATTATCAAAAAGAGCGAGAGCAGAATGTTTGAGAGAGTGGAGGCCGTATTATCTGAAAACGCAAATTTGAATGAAAGGCTTGTAAAAGTATTAAAGGAAATTTATCTGGCGGCTGACAGTATCGTGCTCTACGTTTCCCCATCGGATATAGAGCTGCTGCTTCGTAAGCTCCCAGCTGAGGTGGCGGACCGGGAAGCGTCAAAATCAAACAACTATTTTAGCAGGACGCTGTCGCTTTGCGGCATTGACGAATCGAGATGCGAAATGGATGTGCTTGCCTATTTAATGAATGCACTCCATTTTGTTGGGTCGACAGATATGTCTTTTGGTGAGCGGGGAAGAGAGAAGGCCTTGGATTTACTCGTCCATGCCATTGCCGACTATATGACGGGAGGAGCCGAGCAATGAGAGAATCCTTGGAGAAATACAAACCGTTGTATGGGATTGCCCCTAATGGCTCTGCTCTGCGTAACCCAGGTCCTAACGTTTACCGGAGGACACGATGAGCGTTATATGGATCGTATTAGCCGGGTTGCTCTTATTCACCGTCAGCTTCGTTATGTTTGCCCAGTACAAGAAAAAGAAGATTGCACATCAAATTCGGATCAATCCCATGAGTAATGGCATTGATTGCAGAGAATTCGTAACCATCGGCGGCATTTCGCAATATTTGCATCATCGGGGCGAGGACATGAATAATCCAGTGATGCTGTTTTTGCACGGCGGTCCAGGAGAGCCTATATTGCCGTTTGCCCAAGAGTTTCAGATCCCGTGGGAGAAGCATGTTACGATCGTACATTGGGATCAAAGAAACAGCGGCAAAACCTATTTTAATAATGATCCGAAACAAGTTGCCCCAACAGTTACGGTTGACCGTATCGTTCAGGATACATATGAAATTGTGAACTATTTGAAAGAAAAGTATCACAAAGAGAAGATTATCATTTTGGGGCATTCCTGGGGCTCAGTGTTAGGTAGCCTGTTCAGCAAACAATATCCGGAGCTTGTGCAGGCTTATATCGGCGTTGGGCAGGTTGTGAATATGATGGACAATGAACGCGTCGGCTATGAAAAAGTACTGGAAGCGGCGAAAATGGCCGGGAACGACAACGATTATCGGGATCTTCTTCGTTTGAAGCCTTATCCTCCGCCAGCATTCGATGACGGCATGATCAGGAACCTTATGAAGGTTCGAAAATTCCAAAGAAAATATAAGTTATCGGCTGGTCCAACAACAGAGCTTATCCTCAATGCTTTAGGTTCACCATTTTATACGCTTAAGGATATGAGATATTTTTTCATCTCCGGAGCATTTGGCGAAGGACAGCGCCCTATTTGGGAATATTTATGGGAATCGTTCGATCTGTCGTCTATGGGGGCTGCATTTGATATTCCAGTCTTTTATATTCATGGAGAGCGGGACTGGCAAACCCCCTATCCGCTGGCACAGCAATTTTTTTCGACGATCAAAGCCCCGCTCAAGCTCTTTTACTCCATTCCGGAAGCGGGCCATGTTCCCATGCTGGAGCGGAAGGGGAAATTCAACGAGGCCTTATTTGATATTTTGGAGCGAACGAATGTTACGGCGAATGGCAAGTGAGTCTCTGTACAGGGCTGCCGTTGATACAGGCGGATAGCCAAGCCAGCTTGAGCAACTGGATCAGCTGCAGGGACAATAAGGGAGCAGGGGATAGATAAGTACGAAGGTTTGTCGACCAGATCACTGGAGGCACAGCTATGGGGCTGTGTCTTTTTGTTGTTTTTTATCTGATAAAGTCAGGCGCAACAATACCAGGACTCTGCGGCAGCAGGAAACATTCTTTTTTGTGAGGGAGGGATTTCATGTGAAGGGGATGGCCTTCGAATATGCCGAAATGAAGTACTGCATACCTTCGGAGATGGAAAGAAAGGGCGGAATTTGGATTCTCCGTACAGGCCGCAGCATGGCGAAGCCCCATTATTACGTGGGCCCCAAAGTATCCGAAAACTATGCGCTGCATTTTGTTCTAAACGGAAAAATCACACTGGCTTATGGGGATGAGGAAGTTACCTTGTCGGAAGGGGATGTCTTTTGCCTGTTCCCTCATACGAGGTTCAGTTACTGGGAACCGAACCCCCATTCGGAGCCGACGCTGCGCACGCAGTGGGTCGTCCTGGATGGTGAATTAACCGACAATGCGTTGACCCGGATCGGGTTATCTCCGCGCAAGCCCTTTATGTTTGCCGGGATGAAGGGGGAGCTGCAGGCGGTGCTGAATCAAATATACGGGTGCGTGGATGACGACACCGTTGGCAACGAATTTGGACGACAGAAATGGTTATATCAGCTGTTTGAGCTGCTGGCTGCCGCCACGGTCAGAAAAGGGAGCAAATCGAACTGGCTCGAGCAAAGCGTATTTTATATGGATTCCCATTACATGGAGGGGATTACGGTTATGGATGTTGTTGAGTATGCCGGCGTACACCGGACGCATCTGTATTGTGAGTTTATCCGGGCGTATGGCATCAGTCCGAGTCATTATTTAATGAAGCTGCGGATGGAGCGGGCAGCGGTGCTACTGACCGAAACCGATGTGTCCGTGACGGAGGCTGCTTTTTCGCTGGGATATTCCAACCTCCACACGTTCTCGAGAGCATTCGCGAAATATTACCGCACGTCGCCTACCTCGTATCGGCAGCAGCATGTGCCGGTGCCAATTTAGTGAATTAGAATGGGTAGGGATAACAAGATCATGAATATATTTTTGTGAAAGCAATACGACTATTCGCGGTTACTTGGCAACATGTATGCTAGAATAGGATCAGATTATTTTCAGGAGGCGTTTGAGATGAAAACAACAATCGTTCACGGGCAAACTTATATGGGGATTAGCGCATAATTGCCCTTAAACTGCGTGCTTCCCCGCCTATGAAAAGGGGAACGACGATTTGAAAACATGGATATTGCGGCAGTATGATTACCACGTATGGGCAAACCGGAAGGTTTGCGAATATTTGCAGGGGCTTTCGGAAGAGGTATACCGCAAGGAGATAGTCAGTGTCTTTCCATCCATTTATGAAGCGATGGTTCATATCTATGTCATTGATTCCGGCTGGCTGTCGTTTTTTAATGCGGGCGGAGTCTCGGAGGTGTCACCTTTGTACCTGGAAAATCTCAAGGATTCGATCGATCGGCTGGTTGCGGAGACAGAAGGCAAGCGAATCGAAGAATTGGGGCATCTAATGGACGATCTTGCGGTGCGCTTCAGGCTGTTCATCGAAGAGCATGAGAATCTGGAAACCGTCTATCCGTCCGGAGACTTTAAAGCCAGCTGTCTGGATTATATCCAGCATATGGTCAATCACGGGTCGTACCACCGAGGAAACGTAACCGCCATGCTCCGGCAAATCGAACATCCGGGTACGCCTACCGACTACGGCTATTACTTGTATACTTTGAGTCATTAAGCGTCCAATATTCCAATTAAAGAGTCGAAAGAAAGAGCCTGGGACTTCATGTTCCAGGCTCTTCTTTATGGGCCTCGGTTGCTGCATCCTAGTCGGTTGCTGCATCCTAGTCGGTTGTTGCATTTCGTATAAAGGACATGCTGGATTCCCTGACGATGAGCCTCGGTTCGAATTGCACGCGTTCGTATTGGCCGGACTTTTGCTCGCGGAGCCGCTTGAGCAGCAACTCCGTAGCCAGCCGGGCTACTTCATCGCCCATGATGGACACTGAACTGATCTGAGGCGTCGTGACGGTGGTCCATACATTGTTATCGATGCCGACGACGGCCACATCATCGGGAACCCGGACCTTCAGCTCTTTAAAACGGTTGACGATGCCGATAGCAACCATATCGTTTACCGCATAGATGGCGTCCGGCATATGCTTCAGGCCATGGAAATAGTCCGCGGCACGAACCCCTGTTTCAAACGAGAAATCCTCCCCGAAATAGACAAGCGACGGATCAACTTGCGTCAGCGACTGCTCATATGCCCAATACCGCTCTTCGATTTTATCCTTGGGCGCACCGGCATAGGCGATGCGGGTCCGTCCGATTTTCAGCAGATGCTCCATAACAAGCCTGCCCTCCTGGCGTGCGAGGCCTACGATATCGGCTCTATACTCATCTCCCAGCTGTTTCCCGTAATTAATGATTGAGACGGGGAGGCTCGATTTGTTGATCAGGTCGCCCAGTGTTTTCGGATAAGCCAGCGGCATGATAATCAAGCCGTCTACGTGCAGCTTCTTGATATCTCTTACGATTTCAAGCTCGTTTCGGGCATTCCCGGCTGTATTGATCTGAACGACTCGATATCCGTGCTGCTTGGCGGTCTGTTCCACCGACCAGGCGATTTCTGGGATGATCGCATTTCGAATGTCAGGCACGGCTAAGGCGATTTGATTCGTCTGCCGCACCTTCAGGCTTTGAGCCGATGTATCCGGACTAAATCCGATTTCTTCGATCACCTGCAAGACCCGTGCTTTCGTTTTCGGACTGATTCCCTTGCTGTTGTTGATGGCTCGGGACACGGTTGCTATTCCAACGCCCGCTTGTTTGGCGACATCTTCAATCGTCACTTTTTTGGGATTCACCATATTCAAAAGTCCTCTCTATATCGGAAACGTTTCCTGTTCTTGTTCTGATTTGAGATCTTAATGGAGCAATATCTATATTATACCATTAAGAATACCTTTAAATCATAGAACACCTCGACGAAGAAAAGAGGTGCAGGGTGCGTTCTGTATACATTGCTGATAATCACTGAAAAAGAGGAGGAGCTTAGATCGCCGGTTGTCCATGACATTTCATACATTTTAGTGGAACGGGTTTGACAGATTGTCAAAACTGTGACATATTTGATTTCGGAAACGTTTCCTGTTTTGTTTTTATTTTTTCGAACCCATAAGGAGATGAAGACAATGCAAGCATTGCGCTGGCATGGAGTAAAGGATCTGCGTTTGGAGACAATTGCAGAGCCGCAAGCAACGAGTGGAAAAGTGAAAATCAAGGTCGAATGGTGCGGGATTTGTGGTAGTGATCTCCACGAATACGTAGCTGGGCCTATATTTATACCTGAGAATACGCCTCATCCCCTTACCGGAGAACAGGCTCCGGTGGTAATGGGTCATGAATTTTCTGGCCAGGTGGTAGAGGTTGGCAAAGGCGTCACGAAATTCAAGGCTGGTGACCGCGTGGTTGTTGAGCCTGTATTTGCATGCGGAAAATGCGAAGCTTGCAGACAAGGCAAATACAATCTGTGCGACAAAATGGGCTTTCTCGGCCTTGCCGGCGGTGGCGGCGGATTCTCCGAATATGTAGCTGCGGATGAGCATATGGTTCATAAAATTCCGGACAGCGTCTCCTATGAACAAGGGGCTTTGGTAGAGCCTTCGGCAGTCGCCTTGTATGCTGTACGCCAAAGTCAGCTGAAAGCAGGGGATCGGGCAGTTGTATTCGGTGCGGGACCGATTGGTCTGCTCGTTATCGAAGCATTGAAGGCAGCAGGGGCGTCCGAGATTTACGCAGTAGAACTATCTGCTGAGCGTAAACAAAAGGCCGAAGAATTGGGGGCTATCGTCATTGATCCTAAGGCTTACGATGTCGTAGAAGAACTTCATCGTCGGACCGGCACCGGGGTAGATGTGGCATTCGAAGTAACGGGTGTTCCACCTGTACTGAATCAAGCCATCAACTCTACGAAGATCGGCGGACAGATTATGATTGTCAGCATATTCGAAACCTCCGCTCCGATCGTGCCGAATGACATCGTGATGAAGGAGCGTAATATTACCGGAATCATCGGTTATCGCGACGTATTCCCGGCTGTCATTAGCCTGATGGAAAAAGGATTCTTCCCTGCGGATAAGCTGGTAACTCAGCGGATCAAACTGGATGAGATTATTGAACGGGGCTTTGAGGCTCTCCTCAAAGAGAAGAACCAGGTGAAGATTCTGGTGAGTGCTCACTAATAAAGCCGCTGCGTGACGCAGTTGCACAGCTTATGAAAGACAACGTAATGCGGTCTTTTTGCTTTGCGGAATAAAAAGGTTGCCTCCGAGCTTAGTCAGAACAGTGCATAGCACTCGCTCATGTGCGCCAATCAAGCTTTTAGCGCATGACACAAAAGAACGGCGATTTCCTCCTGCATGGACCGGGAGGAGATCGCCGTCTTTTTTTAAAAAAAACTGTTCAACTTAATCCTTGATCAACAAATAAATAAAGTAGGGCGCTCCAAGACAGGAAACGACCAATCCAACAGGGATCTCGGAAGGGGCCATCAGGTTCTTGCCGATCATATCGGCAACAAGCAGCACCAGAGAGCCAAGAAGCGCAGAGACAGGCAGCATTCCCTGATGACGGGGACCCACCAGCTTACGCGCCAGATGCGGAGCAACCAGTCCAAGAAACGCGATGCCGCCGCCAACGGCCACGCAGGCACCTGCCAGGGCAACGGAGATGAACAGGAGCGTTCTTCGCTCGCGCTCCACCATAACCCCAAGCCCAGCTGCCGTATGGTCTCCCAGGTTGAGCACATTCAAATTTTGCGATTTATATACCGCCCAGGGAACCAGCAGAAGGATCCACGGAAGGATCGCATAGACATACTCCCAGCTTGCTCCCCAGATGCTTCCGGACAACCAGATGGTAGCCTGCATGAAATTGTTGGGGTCCATCATGAGCTGAAACACGATAATAAGCGCTCCGAAGGCCGCGTTGATGCCAATCCCCACTAAAACAAGCCGAATCGGCGTCACGCCTTGCTTCCAGGCTATTGAATATATGAGAAAGGCAGCGAGAAATGCCCCGAATAGCGCGGCAAAAGGCATGATATAGACGGACCATATGCCGGAACTGAACGAGCTGCCTTGAAAATAAAAGATATACAGCACGACAGCCAGTCCTGCTCCGGAATTAATGCCGAGAATGCCCGGATCTGCCAACGCGTTCCGCGAAACACTCTGCAGAATAGCGCCGGAGACGGCGATTCCCGCACCGATCAGAATGGCAATGACCATGCGGGGTAAACGAAAGTGCATTAGAACGGTATAATTCTGCTCAGATCCTGTTCCGTTGAACGCTTTGATGACCTCAGCGAGCGGGATTTTCATCGTTCCCATATTCAGGCTGACCAGAAACACGGCTAATATGGCCAGCAGCAGGATCATCGACACGGACATCACTTTTCTTGTTGTATTCATCGTTACAGTCCCCTCCCTTCGCGTCGTGCAAGATAGAGGAAGAAGGGAACGCCGATGACCGCCGTAATCGCACCGACAGGCGTCTCGAACGGAGGGTTGATCATCCGCGCCCCCACATCGGCAAACACCAGCAAAAGTGCTCCCATGACAGCGGAGCAAGGGATGATCAGTCGATAGTCGGGACCTACGATGAAGCGAACGATATGCGGGATGACAAGCCCCACGAATCCGATCGTTCCGCCCACAGCTACCGCTGCGCCCGTGAGCAGCAGCACAACGAGTGTGCCCAGGAACTTCACGACTCCCGTTTTTTGGCCAAGCCCGGTAGCGACCTCTTCGCCCAGGCTCATGACGGTAATGGATCTGCTGAGCGCCAGCGCAATCAGCAGCCCGACAATCGCGACGGGGATCAGGAGCTGCACGTTTACCCATTGCACGCCCGACACGCCTCCGGCATACCAGAAGCTGATATCCTTGGCAACGTTAAAGCGGATGGCAATGGCTGAGGAAATCGAGCTGAGGAGCGCGGTTACGGCAGATCCGGCCAGCGCCAGCTTGACGGGCGTCAGGCCCCGTTTGGATAACGAGCCGATGAGAAGCACGAGTCCTGCCCCAAGGCCCGCACCGGCAAAAGATAGCAGCATGAGCACGGTGTTGGACGGCGACTCCATAAAGGCAAACCCAATCGACATCATGAAAGTGGCACCTGCGGTGACTCCCATAATGGAAGGGGAAGCGAGCGCGTTTCTTGTCATGCCCTGCATGATGGCTCCGGAAACAGCCAAGGAACCGCCGATCAGCGCAGCTGCCAAGGCCCTCGGCATGCGCAGTCTCTGGATAATCTGGTGCGAGGTGGAATGGGCATCGAATCGAACAAACGCCTCCCATATGGTGGACAATTTAATATTCGACGCACCATAGATAATCGAGGATGCCATAGCGACAGCCAGGAGGCTAAGCCCCAACAGAATGACGACCGCGGCCGTCTTGGGGCGATAAATGGATTTTGCGGTTTTTTTGTTCATGGGCTGATTTGCTTGCATAGTCACCTAAACCTTCATGTTGATAAAAAATTTTAAATAACGTATTGTAATTGAGAATGAATTTCATTATCATGGTTATTATTATATCACTTCATCCTAAGATTGCTAGTGATCTAGGCAGAAAAAATATACATAAAGGGGATCTGTAACAATGAATCGATTCAAGAAAAAAATATGGATAATCGCAGGACTATTGGCAGCTTTCACGCTGCTTGCAGCTTGTGGAAATAGCAAGGAAGCAGCCGGGAACGAGCCAACGGAGGCCCAAGCGCCAAGTGACCAGAACAACAGCACCGAAGCCAAGCCGGACGAAGGAAGCACAGAAGCCAAGACAGAACGCACATTGACAGACGCTATGGGCCATGAGGTGAAAATTCCGGCGGAGCCGAAACGAGTGATAGCTTCTTACTTGGAGGATAACCTCGTGGCATTGGGTATTACTCCGATTGCGCAGTGGTCGGTCAAAGGCGGAAGCGTCCAGGATTATCTGCAGGACTCATTGAAGGATGTGCCTACGATTGAGCATGATCTTCCCTTTGAAGCGGTAGCGAGCTTCCAGCCGGATCTATTGATCATGGACTCGGCTTCCATGGTAGAAGGCAACAAGTACAGCCAATACGAGAAGATTGCTCCAACCTATGTCATCGGCAATGAGGTCAATAACGATTGGCGCGAAGAGCTGAAGAAAGTGGGAGAAATCTTTGGCATGGAGGAGGAAGCGCAAGCGGCGCTCGATAAATACGAGCAGAAGGCAAAGGATGCCAAGGAGAAAATCCAGCAATCGATCGGCGGTGAATCTGCTGCAGCGATTTGGCTTGTCGGCGGTAAATTGTTCGTCGTTAGCGAGACGTTGTCCAGCGGAGCCGTTATGTACGGTGACTTGGGTCTCACGGTTCCGAGTGTGGTGAAGGAAATTTCGGCATCGGCTACGGGCAACTGGTCATCCATTTCCCTGGAAAAATTGGCGGAGCTCGACGCGGATCATCTGTTCTTCATTAATAGTGACGGCGAAGGGGCCGAAGTGCTTCAGGATCCGCTTTGGGCGAATATTCCGGCTGTTAAGAACGGCAACATCTATGAATATGGAAAAGATACGAGCTGGTTGTATACAGGCACGATTGCCAACAGCCAGATCATTGATAACGTGCTGGAGAGTTTGGTGAAATAAACGCTATCAGATCGAGCAAATCAGCCGTCTTCCCATATTAGTGGGGAGGCGGTTTTTTGTATGGATGAGTATATGGAACAAGGACGGCGCAAACATTCAGCAGGAAAATGTGGACACTCAAAGAACTAGTTAGCGAGGTGGGAATGATGATGCCGAAGTATATGCCGGACTTATCCAATGTGCAGGCGAAGCTGCACCGATACTGTATGCGAATCTCAGGGGATCCATGGGAAGCGGAGGATCTGTTTCAGGATGTCATGATAAAGGTGATGCGAGCCGTTGAAACCGATCCTGGAAAATATCTGTCCAATGCCTACTTATATCGCATCGCAAGCAACGCGTGGAAGGACCGACTGAAGAAGGATAAGCCCGGATTGAGGGTTTCCGAGGATGCGTTAGGAGATAGGGCGGCCGAGGATGACGGCTTATCCACCAGGGAGCTTCTGGAGACATTAGCGGATCGGTTATCCCCACGGGCGATGGTTATTTTGCTGCTGATGGATGTTTTTGATTTCACGGCCAGGGAGACGGCTGATTTTCTCTTCATGTCGGAAGGGACGGTTCAGGTGTCGCTCGGACGTGCGCGAACCAGGCTGAAGAAGCTGCATCGCATACAGCAAACAGGCGTGGAACCTAAACCGCAAGAGAGAGCCCGGGCAGGCACAGCCGCAGGACTGGATATGGATGCGCTTGTGGAGGCTTTTCGGAAAAGGGATCCCAAAGCCATTTGTACCTCGTATCTCCAATTGACGAGGCTGCGAATAAGAATAAGCAAATTGAGCCGGGTTGGCGGAGCCCTTGCATTTTATATGGAAGATCCGGATGGTAATGCGTGGAAACTTACAGAATAAAAAAATTATATTTGGACGCTGTCTGGTTTTAGCCCGAAATTTCGTTTCTTATGTGTCAGATGCTATATAACTAAATCAAAGAGGAGGAAGGAGTTTGAAAAAATCCCTATTGTACGGCGTTGGCATTTTTGTACCGGTCAGTGATCTGAAGCGTTCGACGGCCTGGTATACGGATATGCTCGGGTTTGAAGTGATCCACACGGATGAACCGAATGCGGTGGTCATGCGAATGAACGATGAGAAGGTATCCTTCTGCCTCGTGCGGTCCTATGAGGTGAAGCAGCCGGTTTTTCCCAGGAATGATTATGGCGTGGGGCAATATTTCAACCTGCATACCACGAATGTGAGTGAAATTCATCAACGATTGGTTGCCAAGGGAGCCGACGTGACTGAAATTGAGGATTTTGGCGGGTTCAGAGGCTTTTCCCTGACGGATCCAGACGGCAACCGCTGTGGGGTCACGGAGTAACGACATCGAGAAGCGGGATGGTTATAACCGACGGGCATCGTGTTTGCCCAGATGATTGAATAGGAAAAACACCCATTCATTGCCTTGGCATGGATGGGTGTTTTTGCTGCGGTGATTATTGAATGTGCATCGACAGTCGTATCAAATCCGTTATTCCTGATCTCGACAGTGCTCCTCGGCCGCCGAAGTAAACTCTTCCTCATTCTCGGAAGCAAGCTTGTCACCGTATTGGTCCAAACGTTCAGGACTGCTGGAAGGACCGTCGTTCTTTGGTTTGCTGTTTCTGCCTGTCATGCTGTACTCCTCCTTATATGGGGTTCTCATCGATTGCGGACGTACGAATGATCGCAGTTTGCGAACGTTTATGTTGTTCCTGATTTGGCGCGGGATTATGCACGCAGGGCTTCATCTTCCGAATATGAAGTTATGATGAAAGCGCTCGTAGCTGCTTGTTCGTTTCAGCCGTGACATGATACCATAATAGAATTTAGAAGATTCATAGATTCAACACGCTTAAACGATATGGATACCACGGAGGTTGCGATATGAAGCTAGTGTCATGGAACGTCAACGGATTGCGGGCCTGTGTCACGAAGGGCTTTATGGATTATTTTCAGCAGGTGGATGCCGATATATTTTGCGTGCAGGAAACGAAACTGCAAGCAGGGCAGATCGAGCTCGATTTAGGGCCGGAATATCAACAATATTGGAACTATGCAGAGAAAAAGGGATATTCGGGAACGGCGATATTTACGAAAATCGCACCACTGTCCGTACGCTATGGTCTGGAGGAGGACAGCGAGCCGGAGGGCAGAGTGATCACGCTGGAGTTTGAGGACTTCTATCTTGTGAACGTATATACGCCGAATGCGAAGCGTGACCTGAGCAGGCTGGATTATCGGCTGGAGTGGGAGGAACGGTTCCGTGCTTACTTGCTTCAGCTTGACGAACGCAAACCCGTGATCGCATGCGGCGACTTGAATGTGGCGCATCAGGAAATCGACCTGAAAAATGCCAAGTCCAATCATGGCAACTCCGGCTTCACGCTGGAAGAACGGGGTAAAATGACCGACCTGCTGTCAGCCGGCTTTATCGATTCCTTCCGTTATTTCTACCCGGATCGCACGGATGTATACAGCTGGTGGTCGTATATGGCCAAGGTAAGGGAGCGGAATATCGGCTGGCGCATCGATTATTTTTTGACGTCTGCCCGTTTAACCGAGAAACTGAAGGATGCCGAGATCGACTGCCATGTGATGGGAAGCGATCATTGCCCGGTGAGTTTGACGCTTAGCGAGTCACTACGTTAATACCGATTTTTCTAAAAAAGCCAACCGAAGAGCAGGGGACGTGATAACGGTCACGCCCCTTTTTGCCGGTTGGCTTTTATATTCGGGAGCAAAGGTGGCGTTTACCCAATCTGATGTTTCAGCTTGTCCAGGAAGATCGATGCCGGCTTCGACAGATGGTGCGTTCCGGGCTGTACCCACCCGAATGAGGAGGCAGCGTGGCCCGGGGGCATCTCCAGCTCCAGCGTTACGATGTTTCCCGAAGGTATGGGAGTGAAGCTGGAGAAGGACAAATCGACCCCCACCGTGACCGCTACATTCTCTTCGACGACCTTCTGTATGACCCTCGTCTGGTTGGTTGAGAAGAGCAGATCCATTTCCCCGTACTGCTCCTCGAATACATCCATCAGTTTGAATAGACTGTCATCCTTGTAGAGAACCAAGGGGTACTTACGCAGTTCTTCCGGCGTGATCGATTGCCGCATGGCGAGTGGAGATTGACGGCTGACTCCGACCACGAATTTGCTCTCCAGCAGCTTGCCGAAATGGAGGCCGCGGTGTTGATGAATGATGGAATCATCGACAAAAATCAAACCGATATCCGCATGATTTTGTTTGATATCCTCAATAATATCAAGAGTCGCTTTTTCCGTGATTTCGAGTTTGATTTGGGGAAAGTCTTTTTTGAACTGAATAATGGCATCGATGGACAGCGTTAAGGGTACCGGAACGGTAGCAATCCGCAAAGATCCGCTCAGCAGGTTGGAATATCCTTCGGCCTCCGATTTCAGCTCCTGAAATTGTTCCAAAATGGCGTAGGCTTTCTGGAGAATTCGCTGGCCCTCGGCTGTGGGTACGGCACCAAGCCTTGATCGGGTAAACAAGGAGAAACCGAACTCGGCTTCTAGGCTGGACACCGCTTGGCTGACGGCGGAAAGGGTAACGTTGCAATTCTGGGCTGCTTTGGTTAATGATCCTGCCTTGGCCGTCTCCACGATATATTCCAGTTGTTCAAGATTCATATGACCTCATCCTTAATTTATAGTTAAGTAATATTAATTAGGTTTAAATTTACTTAAATATAACGCGGCGTTACAATGAACACAAGGACATTGACACACAATGTTCAAAGAATAACGCTATTTTGCCCTAGGAGGTCATTGATAATGTCAGAACAACGTGTAGCGGTAATTACCGGTGGAGCGAGCGGAATCGGTCGTCAGGTCTCCCTTAAATTTGCAAGAAAAGGCGATCGCGTCGTCGTAGCCGATTATAATGAGGCTGCCGGTCAAGAGACGGTGAACATGATTAAAAAAGAAGGCGGCGAAGCCACTTTCGTTCAAGTCGATGTTTCCAAACAAGAAAGCGTCGAGGCCCTTGTGGATAAAGCGGTTGAGCTTTATGGCCGCATCGATGTCATGCACAACAATGCGGGGATTGGCGGCGCTGGACCGGTTCTCGAGCAAAATATGGATCTCTACCATCGCACCATTAACGTGAATCAGCACGGGGTTGCCTACGGTATTATAGCGGCAGGCCGAAAGATGAAAGAGCTTGGCATTAAAGGCGTAATCATTAATACAGCATCCGTATTCGGATTCCTGGCTTCACCCGGAACGTTTGCTTATCACGCTACAAAAGGCGCCGTCATCATGATGAGCAAATCCGCTGCGCTTGAACTGGCACCATACGGCATTCGTGTCGTTGCCGTTGCTCCTGGAGCAGTTGATACACCGATTATCCAAGGCTATAAAGATTCAGGAATGCTGGATTCCATGAGAGCCAAAGTCATGGGCGGAGAATTAACACAGCCTGAAGTTGTAGCGGATACCGTGTATCTCGTGTCTCTGGATGAAGCTGCTGCGATTACAGGCAGCGTGGTCATGGCTGACCAAGGCTATGCTTCATTCAAATAATTCGTTCGGTATTTAATGGCAACGTATATAGAGCATTAAACATACAGAACCTCTCTTTGGAAGGAATGCAGGCTTAAGCCTCCGTTATTCCGAAGAGAGGTTTTCTTGGTTTTCCTGTCAAAAGATTTCCTCTCTCCACAAAAAACAGTTAAAATAGAAAGGAAATTTAAAAGACCATACATATGGTGTCAGACAACGAGTACTGGAAGAGAGGTATATAAATATGATCATTAAACCTAGAACACGCGGATTTATTTGCACAACGTCCCATCCTGTAGGCTGCGAAGCCCAGGTGCAGGAGCAGATTGATTATGTGTTGAAACAGCCTGGCATCGAGGGGCCGCGCAATGTGCTGGTCATCGGCGCTTCAACGGGCTACGGCTTGTCCGCCAGAATTGCTGCCGCATTCGGCTCCCGGGCGAATACTGTAGGTGTGTATCGTCCCAGCCAGGCAACCGAGAAGCGGACCGCTTCGGCGGGCTGGTACAATTCGGTCGCTTTCGAGAAGGCAGCGGAGGCCGCAGGCTTAAAATCGTTCAGTGTGACGGGAGATGCTTTCACGCAAGAGACCAAAGCCAAGACGGTTGAGCTTATCCGCCAAGAGCTGGGCCAGGTTGATCTTGTGGTGTACAGTGTTGCCTCGGCGCGCCGTACGCTGCCTGAGACGGGCGAGACGGTCAACTCCGTATTGAAGCCGATCGGACCAGCCTATACCAACAAGACGGTAAACTTCCATACAGGTGAAGTGACGGAGGTAACGATTGAGCCGGCCACGGAAGAGGAAGTGAAGAACACCGTTGAGGTGATGGGCGGTGACGATTGGGAATTATGGATGAATGAGCTGGCGGAAGGCGGCGTATTGGCTCCTAATGTGACCACGATTGCGTTCTCCTATATCGGCTCTGAGATTACCAAAGCTATTTATCGGGACGGATCCATTGGACAAGCCAAGGATCATCTGGAGGCCACCGCGCTGAAATTGAATGAGAGGCTCGCTGCCGGAGGCGGACGGGCTTATGTAACGGTCAGCAAAGCGTTAGTGACCCAATCCAGCTCGGCGATCCCGGTCGTTCCGCTGTACGTATCGGCGCTGTACAAAGTCATGAAGGAGAAAGGGCTGCACGAGGGCTGCATCGAGCAGATCTATCGTCTGTTCTCCGATCGTCTCTATAACGGGCAGGAAACGCCAGTCGATGAGAAGGGGCGTATCCGCATCGACGATTGGGAGCTTCGTGAGGATGTGCAGGCCGAAGTGGCCGAATTGTGGAGCAAGGTTACGAGCGAAAATATTGAAGAATTGACGGACCTTGCCGGTTACCGCCGCGAGTTCTTCCAGCTGTTCGGCTTTGAAACCGACGGCGTGGATTATGATGCGGATGTGAATCCTGTAGTTGATAATCCGAAAGCCATTTAACGACTAAAAGCGAGTCCCGGACATGATCGGGGGCTCGCTTTTTTTAGCTGGAACAAGACATTTGCCCCTGTGTAAGGTGTGACTTACCGAAGGATTGATGACGATTCGGGAAGTCTCTTATTCAATTAAAGGGATATAGATTTGGGCTTTAGAGGCATGTATCGAGGTTCTCAGTTCCAAGCTGTAGAGCGTCGGGTTTGGCGTAAGGCTCCGTTGTTTCAACTGCTGGATAACATAGGCATAGGATTGGTCGGTATCCTCCCGGTCGGCATGCCCTTCATGGGTATACATGGCATATTCCTGTGTCGGCAGGGTTAAACTCACCATCCGCTTTGGCGTATCACGAATCGTGGTTACCTCGACTCCGGCTACATAATGATAGATCTGCTGCCGGTTCAAAACAGCTGCAATATATGAGGGACTCGATGTTTTCTTCCGGATATATGGAATTTCCTCCATGCGGTCCTGGAGTTCCTGCCAGAGTTTTGGCTTGAGGGCTTGAGACATATAATAAGCCGTGAAAGGAAGCTTCATCTCCAGGCCGACGATCAGGGTCTGCGGTTTGATGATCCGCTGAATGGATTCATTCGTCTGCGAAGGTTGTTCTCGCATTTGCCGCGATGTCAGCATGGAATAACCGCCGTTTTTCCCCTCATTAGCGTATAAAGGAACACCTAGACGAGACAGCTCGTGAAGATAGCGGAGCATCGTACGGTACGAAACCGAGAATTCTTCGGCTAACTCGCCGACGGTGAAGTTTTGCCGTTCATACACCCGCTGCATGACCTTAAGGATCCGTTCGGTTTTGGGCATGATTTCGCTCCTATGATTTTTTTATACTGTGACAGTTTCTGGCATAGTTCAAGTATATAATGAAACCAAATATAGGATAAAGGAGCATTTCTAATGGCTATCGATCAACGAAACGAAGCAGCGGTTACGAGTAAGGAAGCTTTTCAGGCGATAGGATTGAAGTGGGAAGGCACATTTGCCGAGGCGGGTGCAGGCGGGATACGTGCGGTGCATCGAACGCTGCAGGAGCGGCTCGCGGAGATCCCCCATGTCTTACATACCGACACGTTGCTGGGGCTATCTTACCACGCAGCTCCCGGCGGTGACGGATTTATCCATTATGCGGTCGTGGAAGTGGAACGGATCGACGAAGTTCCGGACGGGATGGTTATGATATCCGTTCCCGCTTTAACCTATGCCACTTGTGCTCATCGGAAAGAGCAGAGCATCGATCAGTCCTATAACAATATCTATGCCTGGATCAAAGAACAAGGTTACTCGGAATATAACCCGGATCATTTAACGCATTTCGAAAAATATCCGATGAGTCAGGATCCTTATGCGGATGACCCCGAATTTATCATCATGATTCCCGTTCAGATTTGAGCATTTGGTGCTCACCGCACGGATCGATATGAAGCTCCTGTTCATGATCTTCGTAGCGGTGAGCAAAAAAATTCATCGTTTCAGCGGAAATGTACTATGCCTTTCTAACTACAGGAATCCATAACTCGTTCTTATACTCGTCCGGAGGAAGATAGCATTCGATGGCAGGCAGCGGCGCGAGATCATAAGTATGGGATGGTATCCACTCCGTATAAAGACGCTTCCACATCTCCGCAATGCCGCTCGGATCTCCTTCCAGCTCGAATACGGCCCAAGTGGCGGCAGGGAAATGCCGCTGTATCATCGGTTCCTGAGGCGTATCCTTGGATACGACGGACATGATGTAGTCAAAATGCTCATTCCTCCCGTAGTCACCGTCTGCACAGACACCCAGTATGCCCCGGATCGAGTGGTCTTGCTCACGATAGTTCCATAGCTTCTCGAAAATGCCCTTCTCCTGAGCCTCCATCCAGAGGCGGGGAACGTCTTCATAGGCACGTTGTGTGTTTACTTGCTCCTTGAAACCGACAACGGAAAACGCCTTTATTTCTTCGATTCTGTAATTCATTTCGGCAGCCCCTCGCATTGAGAATTGAAAGGAGATGCGGGGATAAGCCTTCAGTTTGGTGCCGGTCTGGCGTGCGGCCGTCGGCGTTGTGCCATGCATGTTCTGGAATGCACGCGCGAACGCCTCCGGGGAATCATAACCATATTTAAGGGCAAGGTCGATTACTTTGATTTCGCTGTTTTGCAGCTCGTAGGCGGCCAGTGTCAGCCGGCGTCTCCGTATGTATTCAGACAGCGAAACATCCGTAATGAACGGAAACATGCGTTGAAAATGGTACACGGAGCAGCATGCGATCTGAGCAGCTTCAGCGTAATCGATCTCCTCGGTTATGTGTCCTTCTATATAGCCTATGGCCTCATTCATCCGCTGGACCCAATCCATCCGGTCATCATCCTTTCTAAGATCAATATATAAGAAGCTGCGCCCAAAAGACCTAGCCGTTGCTGCACGGATATCGCTAGCCCGGTTATCTTTAGTCGGACCCTCAGGCCAGTGCACGTACATAGGGAAAAATACAGCTTAGCGGTTTGGTGTACACGGATACGAATGTCCATACTTTACGAGCACATGCCACAGCTGTTTGAGATGCTGGAAGGTTTCATCCAATGTTCCCCAATCGCTCCATTCGCTTGGATCATGGTGCAGTTGAGCAGCGGCTTTGCCAATAAGGGCTGCATCCAGTATGCCCAGCGAGCCTCCAAACCGTTGATCGATCCGCTTGGCGAGCGGCGGCATGACGGGTCCCCGGAAATCATCCGGAACATCCTGTAAGGCAAGGCAGAAGCCTGGATGCCAGGACAAGGTGAGGTCATACCGTTCACATAATGCATGGAGCAAATGCCCGATCGGGGAGTCCTTATAGGACGGATCGGCCACCAGGGCCTCCACATCGCTGGACAAGTCGATGACACCATGGATCTGCGCTTCAATATAATCATCCAAGGAACGACCGACAGGCCCGGAGAAACCGGTATGCGAAAAAGGCAGATGAAGAATGCGTTCCAGCATGGATGGAATGTCCACATTAGGGAAGCCCAGGGCCGCGCCAGTGGACTCGACTTGATGCAAGAGTGCAGCGAGAATCGAATCCCATTGACGGATGGTGCCCACAAATTCAGGACCTGCATGACTGTCTCCGAATGTAAAGGTGCAGCGGGTCAATATATTAGGGGAAAGCACCAAAAAACAGGAACCGAAGCGGGGCGACGCACCATCGGCATAATGCATGAGATTGAGTGCCCCGTATTTGGGCCGCTCGTCATTATGTACGCCGGGCTGCTGGTAGGCACCGCCAAACAGGAGCCGTTCCCATTGGTCGCGGTCGCCGCCCGGGTAGGCGGTTTTGCTTCCATTCGTCACGCTCGTGATGAACTGGTTATGATATATGCCCTCTGCCAAGAGGGATTCGATGACAGCGTGCCCGGTGGGCCGTATCCGATCCGGATGGAAATTCAACGTGACGTGGGCAGACTTTCCGAGACTGGTTAACAGCGAGCTGATCGTTACGGGGTCTTGTTCATGTGTCCTCAAGATTTGTTCCGTCATTTCCAAAGCGACTTTTCGTTGGCCCGCCGCTGTTGATTCGACATGAAGAATCGCTTGTTGCTGCGCTTCAGATAATCGTTCGCTCATACTTGGATTTCCTCCATACTCTCCATACTAGACAACGATCGCTATAGTTCTCATCATTTCTAGCCCACGGGCAGAGATTCCTCTATTGCTGCTGCAAATTAACGTACTTTAGGCCTTAATCGGATGGATTTACTGGGGAGGAGGATCTGGCAAAGATTGCCACTGACCAGCCATCATGCTTTAATGAAACTACATAGAATCTAAGGTGATGGAGGTATTACATATGCAGCCTAATTTCAGCATTCAGGATAAAATCGCAATCGTGACGGGGGCCAGCAAAGGCATCGGTTATGGACTAGCCCAAGCGCTGGCAGCAGCAGGAGCCAAGGTTGCCGTCATGGCACGAAGCAAAGACTCGCTGGATCGATTGGTCGAGGAAATTTCTCAAGCAGGAGGTCAGGCCAAGGCCTATGAGCTGGACGTCCGGAATGTGGAGCAGATCCGAACCGTGTTTGATCAGGTAGCCAAGGATTTCGGCCGACTCGATATCGTGGTTAATAACGCGGGTCTGGGAGAGGGGAGGCTTGCGGAAGATATCACCGAGGATTATTGGGATGAGATGATGGACGTGAATTTGAAAGGTGTATTTTTCTGCTGTCAGGCTGCTGGCCGCATCATGCTGGAGCAGGGGTACGGAAAAATCATTAACGTCAGCTCCCAGGTGAGTGTCGTTGGGATTACGGAAGGGGCTGCCTATTGCGCCTCCAAAGGCGGTGTGAATCAGCTGACAAAGGTGCTGGCGCTGGAGTGGTCCAGCCGTGGCGTGAACATCAATGCCGTCGGTCCTACGTTCATCCATACGCCGGGAACAGCCGAGCGACTGGACTCCCCCGATTTCCGCGACGGTGTCCTGGCACGGATCCCGGCAGGGCGGATCGGTACCATTGGCGATGTGGCTGGAGCCGTTATTTATCTCGCCTCCCCGGCATCAGATCTTGTGACAGGCACTTTGCTGCTTGTGGATGGCGGCTGGACGGCACAATAAACGCGCGGGATAATAAACGCCGCTTGGTGCTGTCGATCGAGGGGGCTAAGGCGATGGAAACCCGTCAGCGGCGAATCGATAAGACCATTACGATTCTGAACGAGGGACGTTCACAGTAGAGATAGCCTGGCAATTGAAAAAAGAGTAGAGTAACATGGAGGCGCTTAAAAGGCGCCTCTTTTATACATAAAGGATCATTTAGTGGGCAAGAAAATTATATCTCAAATGTAAAATATATGATATTATTTAGAAATTACCGCCAAGAATCGACATCGTTAACGAATGGTCAATTTAGAAAGTCGGAGGTGCCTTTCCCGGCATGTTGTTTAATTCCTATCCCTTTATTTTTATATTTCTGCCGATCACGGTTATCGTATATTTTGGGTTGAATCGGTTTCGGTATAGCCTGGCAGCCAAGTGCTGGCTGGCGCTTTCTTCGTTATTTTTTTACAGCTGGTGGAATATCAGCTATCTTCCTCTTCTTCTCGGTTCGATTGCCTTCAACTATTTCATCGGACGGCTGCTGCAAGCCCGTCAAGCCAACTCCCAAGACGCTTCTTTCTCCCGGCGAGGCGCCAGAGGCATATTAATTTGTGGCATTGCAGGCAATGTGCTGCTGTTAATCTACTATAAATACGCCGATTTCTTTCTCGTTAATATAGGAGCTGCAACAGGATGGGAAGTATCTCTCCTCAATCTGGCGCTGCCGCTTGGGATCAGCTTCTTTACCTTTACCCAAATCGCATATTTGGTAGATGCCTACAAAGGGAAGGCCAGTGAGTACAATATCGTCAACTATGTGCTGTTTGTGACCTTCTATCCTCATTTGATTGCGGGACCGATCCTGCATCATGGTGAGATGATGCCGCAGTTCGATCGGGTTCGGGGGAAGCTGTGGGATTGGGGAAATGCCGCAAATGGTGTTTTTATATTCTGTATCGGCTTGTTTAAGAAGGTGGTCATTGCCGATACACTGGCGGTCTATGCCAATGCGGGCTTTGACTCAGCAGCAGGCTTCGTTGACTCCTGGATCGCTGCTTTATCGTACACATTTCAACTCTACTTTGACTTCAGCGGTTACACCGACATGGCCATCGGTGCGGCGCTTCTGTTCAATATTCGGCTGCCGCAGAACTTCAATTCACCTTATAAGGCGCTGAACATACAGGATTTCTGGCGGCGCTGGCATATGACCCTCAGCCGTTTTTTGCGGGATTATATTTATATCCCGCTCGGAGGCAACCGCCGGGGTGAAGCGATCATGCTGCGGAACCTGGTGCTGACCTTCCTGATTGGTGGTCTGTGGCACGGTGCCGGCTGGACCTTTCTGTTCTGGGGCCTGCTGCACGGTGTGGGACAAGTCATTCACCGATTTTGGGGGAAGCTCGGTATTGCGATGCCGCGTCTTCTCGCTTGGACGATCACCTTTGTGTTCATTACGGTTACCTGGGTCTTTTTCCGTGCGGAAAGCTGGGCTCAGGCTGTGCGTTTATTGAAGGGAATGAGCGGTTTGTCAGGCATCCACCTCTATTTGAACGATGCCATATTAGAGCCGCTGGCCATCATTGTTGTCATCGCGCCGATTGTGCTGCTCTGCCGGAATTCCTCGGAATTGTCCGTTTCCTTCCGTCCGAATTTCAAACAAGCCGTCGTATGTGCGGTTCTGTTTGTCATCTCTCTGATGTACATCACCCGCATTAGCGAGTTTTTGTATTTTAATTTCTAGGAAAGGCGGCGTTCAACATGCCAACGACATCAACGGCCACCAAGTCGGCGTCTCCCAAGTCGAGCGCAGCCGCTGCTCCTCAATCCGTTCGTATTCATCGGAGGGCAGGGAGAAGGATGCTGATTCAGTTTGCGCTCGCTTCCCTCATTGTTGCACTGCTGGTCGGCTGCATGACATTTGTATTGGATCCCTTTCAGTTCTACCGCAAAGCGACCTGGTACACTCCGATCTTTACTAGCGAGCAGCGATACCAGAATCCGGGATTAGTCCGCAATTACCCATATGATATCATCATCCTCGGCACATCCATGACGGAGAATTTCCTGCCGTCCGAAGTGGGGAAGGCGATGGGAGGCCAAGCGCTAAAGTTATCCATGCGCGGGTCGACAGCCGATGAGCAGTACAAGATAGCGTCTCTGGCGCTTCAGACTGGGAAGGTAAAGACCGTTTTGTGGGGATTGGACTATTTTGCACTGAAGAATCCGGATGAAGGCGCGGACGACTATTTTCCGGAATATCTGTATGACGATATCTGGTGGAATGACTATAAGTACTGGTTCAATTATTCAGCCTATGAAAATTTTGCGAGAGGGATCGTCAGAACACTCATGGGAGGCACTCCCCAAAATATCGAATATCTGTACAACTGGAACAACGAGGTGTCATACGGAAATGATCAAGTGATGAATGCCTATGATCGGGCCAGAAATACAGAACACTATTTTGGCGTGAATGAAGAGCCGATCGAGGAGGTTCAGCATCATTTCAATACATATGTGTTGTCGTTGGTAGAGGCATATCCCGACGTTGAATTTATTGTCTATTACCCACCATACAGCATCCTGCGGCAGAAGCTGTGGCAGGACACGAACCCGGCCCGTTACAGCAATCAACTGGAGATGAAGACGTGGATGTTCCAGCAGCTGAATCATTACGGCAACACGCAAGTATATGATTTTCAGGCCGAAGTGGACTGGACGTATGACTTCTCGCAGTTCAAGGATCTTTCTCATCATTCCCAGGACATAAACTCCCGGATTACTCAAGCGGTGAGCCTGCAGGATGCCCGCTATAAGATGACCCCCGAGAATGCCGCGACCTTCATGGAGCGGTTAACCAAACAGGTTGATACAGTGCTGATAGTCGGGAAGGAAGCCCGAAGCGTGGAGGTACGGATTACCGAAAACGGAGAACCCGTCCATTTTACAAGTCGGAAGATGCCGGATGAGACGGAATTGATGGTACCCGTGAAGGAAGCGGTTAAAGCGCTCGGGTTATCGGCGGCATATGACGCAGGAAAAATAACTTTATCGGGTAAAGGTTCTGTCGCCGAACTGACGGTAGATTCAACGAAAGCTTGGGGGTGGAGCAGCCAAGAGGATCGCAAGAAAGAAGCGGCCGCAGCCGAAATTACGCTTCGGCATGCTCCTTATATCTCGGAGGGCAAGACGATGATGCCCCTCCTGCAAACGGCAGATTTATTGGGGTATCAAGTAGAGGTGAAGAAGCTGGATCAGTATACGTTACAGTTTGTACTCGAGGGTCCTGCATCATAGAGATATTGTGATGGATAGGCTCCTTCGGTAATAGAAGAACCCGGTCTTGCTATAGGCAAGTTACCGGGTTCTTTGACGATTGTATTGGGTCAGGTTATTTTAATGGAACCTGCTTGGACAATGATTCAAATTGCTCCAGGTGAGGAGCCACTTTGTTTTGAATGCTCTTGAAATATTGGATCGCGGCGTCATTTTGACGCTGTTCAGCCGCCGAGTTGGCAGGGAAAATCGAAGATTCTTTGTTGATGGTGCCGTTTTTATAATGAACGCTGAACATCGTTCCGGCGGCCCAGGCTTTCTTCATGTTTTGATTGAAGCCCATGATTTCGAGCGATTCCTGGCCTTTCTTGTAGATAAAGTTGTAGTCGGGATCCGCGATGGCATGAGTGACATCGTATCCGCTTTGGAAGGCGCCTGCCTGGAATGTCCCTTTCTGGATCTGATTCCATCGGACGGACCCGTCAGGCAATTTCACCTTATGCGTCAGGATGCCTTCGCCATCCATTTTGTCGTTGCTCCAGCGGCCGGTGTATACCACCTTATGTGTTTCACCTTCTTCTTGGTATTCGTTAATGTATTTACCGTTTCCGGTGCGCTTCCCGTTAATGAATTCGCCGGAATATTGTTTGCCATTTCCCCATTTGATCGTACCGCGTCCATTGGGCTGGCCGTTGGCTGCTTCACCGTAATAGGACGTCCTTTCGGAGATTTGTATCCATTCCTTGGCTGAGGCCGCATCGACGGAAACCGGCAGCGAAGTTAGTGAAGAGACCATAATCGAAGCTGAAAGTGTTAAGGTTACGGATAATGCCGTTATTTTTTTCATGAACATGTAGGCTCCTTCGTTGATATGGTTCTATTATACACTTCTCTGGAAACTTCTTCATTCCCTATACGTCCTATATAATGGAGGTAAACGATAACGGGGGGAACAGGATATGACACATGAAGAAAACGCCGCAGGCTGGGACGCGATTGATGAGCAGCTGCTGAAACTGTACGGGGAGCAGGAGCCGAAACATTACGGGGCTCTAATTCCCTATGCCCTTGGAGGACCCGATCCGCTGAATGGAATCAGCGCTTATACGTCAAATGCCCCAAGTCCGCATTGGCATATGGTTACTTATGGCTTTAGCGAGCTGTATGACAAGGAATCGGACAATCTGGAGGAGAGCGGTTACGGATTCGAATTGACGTTCAGGCTGGCTAAGGGGGAGGAAGAGGAAGAGCCACCGGCGTGGGCGCTAAATCTGCTTCAGAACATGGGGAGATATGTGTTTAACAGCGGGAATGTTTTTCGCTCGGGAGATTATTTGGATGCCAATGGGCCGATCTGTCTGGGTGCCGATACGCAATTGACAGCACTCGCCTTCACCCTGGATCCCGAGCTGCCGGGGATGAATACGCCGAATGGTCGGGTAGAATTCCTGCAGATGGTTGGCATCACACGTGAAGAACTCGAGGCGATGCAGACATGGAATACGCTTGGCGTATTACAGGCTTGTGCAGATTATATGCCGCAATATATAACGGATCTGGATCGGGATTCGCTCCTGAATGTACCGTCGATTTCGGAAGCCGTTGACCGAGGGACAAAACAAGAGGGCTCCAACACCGGATTTCTCTACGTGAGCCAGCTGGCTTTTGAACCGGGGAAGAAGGGCTGGTTAAGTAAAACTCGGGCTACATTACAAATAGGTGCCAAGCAGGCCGAAATTATCGGGAAGCTGCTGCAGGGCCGAATTCTGAAGGATAAGAAACTGAGCCTTGTAGGTTCGGATGTTCGGGTCGTATTTGAGCCGGGAGAAGAGAGCCGCTGGACTGCGGAGGACGGAGATGTTACCCTGGTTTTGGACGATCGAACCGCGGGTGAATTCTCAAGCCGATTGCTGCCGCAGGTCAGCACCTTCGAGCTTTCTGGCTTGCAAGGAATCCGGATTGAGGTCCTGAAGACGGAAATCAAGGATCAAGAAGGAAATGTTGTACAAGTTATCGGATAGTACGGTGAAAAATAAGAATAACACAGATAGAAACAATTTCCTGTCCATATAAAATAGTTTACAATTTGATTGATGTCTATATACTTATACTTTAAAGCGGTACATAAACATCATGCTACAGGGAAATGGTTCTGACAAAGGGAGGATTACATTGAAAGCATCTATTAAAGTAGGGATCGTAGGTTATGGAAACTTGGGCAAAGGCGTACAGAAAGCAATCGGGCAAAATCCGGATCTGGAGCTGGTAGCCATCTTCACGCGCAGAGACCCGCAGCAAATGCCGTCCAATTCCGGTGCTCGCTTCGAGCATATATCAGCGGCAGAGCAATACATCGGCAAGATTGACGTTATGATTCTGTGCGGCGGTTCGGCTACGGATTTGCCTGAGCAAACGCCACAGCTTGCCAGCATGTTCAATACGGTAGACAGCTTTGACACACACGCGAAAATCCCTGAGTTTTTCGAGGAAGTCAACAAAGCAGCGATGGGCGGAGGCCGTGTCAGCGTCATTTCGACGGGCTGGGATCCGGGCTTGTTCTCCATGAATCGTCTGCTTGCCGAAGCGATTTTGCCGGAAGGAAAAGATTATACCTTCTGGGGCAAAGGCGTGAGCCAGGGCCACTCGGATGCCATCCGTCGTGTTCCCGGGGTGAAGGCAGGCGTTCAATATACGGTTCCAGTAGAAGAGGTTATCAACCAAATCCGTGCTGGTGAAACACCGGAGCTCGCCACGCGCGAGAAGCACCGGAGAGATTGCTTCATCGTAGCGGAAGAAGGTGCGGACCAAGAGCAGATCCGTCAAACGATTGTGTCGATGCCTAACTATTTTGCCGATTACGATACAACCGTAACTTTCATTACGCAAGAAGAGCTTGAGGCTGAGCATGCAGGCATGCCTCATGGCGGATTTGTCATTCGCAGCGGCTTAACCGGAAGCGGAAATAAACAAATTGTTGAATTTGGCCTGAAGCTTGACAGCAACCCGGAATTTACGGCCAGTGTGCTGGTGTCTTATGCAAGAGCTGCCCATCGTTTGAGCAGAGAGGGACAGAAAGGCGCCAAGACGGTGTTTGATATCCCGCTGGGATACTTATCTCCAAAATCGGCCGAAGAGCTCCGTAGCGAGCTTCTATAAGCTGTAAGAAGCCCTACCGCATATGCGGTAGGGCTTCTTTTTGTTTCTTATTTATACGATACCTTGTGCGATCATAGCATCAGCCACTTTGATAAACCCTGCGATGTTGGCACCAGCCACTAGATTGCCAGCTACGCCATACTCCTCTGCAGCATCTACGGCACTGCTGTAGATGTTTTTCATGATCTGATGCAGCTTCGCATCCACTTCTTCAAAGGTCCATGACATTCTCATGCTGTTCTGGCTCATTTCCAGCGCGGATACGGCAACCCCGCCTGCATTGGCGGCTTTAGCCGGTCCGAACAGCACGCCGCTGTTGATGAACTGCTCAATCGCTTCCAGCGTGGAAGGCATATTGGCTCCCTCACCGATAGCTTTTACACCATTCATGATGAGTGTTTTCGCTGCTTCTTCATCCAGCTCATTCTGCGTGGCGCAAGGAAGTGCGATATCGCATGGAATGGTCCAGATGCCCGTGCAGCCTTCGGTATATTCGGCATGCGGGTGAATCTTGACGTATTCGCTGATCCGCAGGCGATCCCGTTCCTTCAGCAGCTTCACGGTTTCGAGGTTAATTCCGTCCGGATCGTACAGGTACCCGTTGGAATCACTGCAGGCGATGACGTGTGCACCGAGCTGCTGTGCTTTTTCAATCGCGTAGATGGAGACGTTGCCCGAGCCGGACACCACGACGCGGCTGTCTTTGAAGCTAAGGCCTTGCGAAGCCAGCATCTCCTGTACGAAGTAGACGCAGCCGTAGCCGGTTGCTTCCGTACGTGCCAGGCTTCCGCCATAGATGACGCCTTTGCCTGTCAGAACGCCGGCCTCATGTCCGCCGCGGATCCGCTTGTATTGGCCGAACATATAACCGATCTCGCGAGCGCCGACACCGATATCGCCAGCAGGCACATCGGAATCAGGTCCGATATGACGGTAAAGCTCGGTCATGAAGCTCTGGGTAAAACGCATGACTTCCTGATCGGACTTGCCTTTCGGATCGAAATCCGAACCGCCCTTGCCGCCGCCGATGGGCTGGCCTGTGAGCGCATTTTTGAAGATTTGTTCAAAACCAAGGAATTTGACGATACCGGCATACACCGAAGGATGGAACCGGATGCCGCCTTTGTACGGACCCAGCGCGCTGTTAAATTGGACACGGAACCCGCGGTTTACTTGGGTTTTGCCTTGATCATCCACCCATGGAATACGGAAGGTGATCATTCGTTCAGGCTCCACAAGGCGTTCCAGAATACCGTGTTCCCGATATTTCGGATGCTGGGCTAAAACAGGGACGAGGGAATCTACAAATTCACGGACGGCTTGATGAAACTCTTGCTCATGCGGATCTCGAGCCACCACTTGGTTATAGATGGATTCCACATAGTCTTTCGCGGCAGTAAGGGGTGAAGAAACGGAAATATTCGTAGTCACTTTTGCGATGCACTCCTTCAAATCGTTAAAGTAGAATTGCGTGATAAATCGTCTGTTTTGCGGGAAAGGTAGCCTGTCTCGGACAATTTGTACTAAAACATTAAAAGTTTGCACTCAGCATTTTTAAGTTAAAAAGAATTGTATAGAATCTTGCCCCGTATTACCAATAAAATGTTTTTTGCGAACTCATTAAATATTTCTATAAAGTTGTCATTTGGTGTAAGTTAATAAGCCATAACTCCGTGTTTCGTGTAGCTAAAATGCAAAAAATAATCCGAATTTGTCATGGGAAAATACAAATAAAAGGAACTTAGGCTTCAACTTTTTCGGTATGTTTAGCGTCTGAGGTTATGGAAGACTTGGAATCTTATTACAGGAGCTGAGAGGGCATGAAAAGGTTATCGGCAGCGATGTTTATTTTGGCAATAAGTACCTTGACGGCATGTGCGGATCCGGAGATGGAGCAGGTCCCCGCCCCACCCGTTTCGAACGTGAAGCCAGCGCCTGATATAAAGGATGAGCAGCCCTTGGTGGTCCAGGATGTGGCTGCTTTACAGGAAGGGACCTTCGCTTTTGCCGACGAGACGGGGCATAGGCTGTTGGTAGACCCGGATGCGGCTATTCAGGATGAGCAAGCCTCGCTGATTGCCGTGGGACAGGGAGGCGTGGTGCTTCCGGTTCAATATGCCGGCTCGCAGCCAGCGACGGAGGAAGATAACGGCAGGCAAACCGCACCGAATTTCAGCCATCAGGCTGGACAATTATATGAGGTGAGCGAAGGGGCCGCAGAACCGAATGCCACCTATTTTATCATCCCTAAGCGCCATCTTCCTACGGATGCCTTAATGACTATTCAACCAGCAAATCCGGAGGAGATCAATGAACAGGAGCTGCAGGACATCAAGAACAGCAAGGGGAGAGAAGTAGACAAGGCATGGCCCATTGTTCAACTTCCTGATGGGGAGTCCCTCTATCTGGTGCAATTCGTCAGACAGGGTGATGATATGCTGGCAAGCCTGGCGCTGAAACGTGAGAGCGGCTGGTTATATTATGATTATCCGGCGAAGTTTGATCCGAGCTCTACATGGAGAGTGGATGATCAAGGCGAGGTGCGGCCGGAGATGTTCTCATTTCTCTTTGCGGCAAAAACGGAGCTTGGCTTTGTGTTGGGCGTCCAATGGATGGGCTCGGAAGGAGAGAATGTTTCGCTTCTATCCGTGTCGGATGATGCCATTACAGATCTCGGGCTGGCGTATGGAAGATATATGTCTCCCTAATAAACCGAAGATGAAGCTGAGTATGATGAAAAAAAGATAAAAAAGATCGAAACCTGCCCAAACGGCTGTTTCGATCTTTTTTCGTATAAAAGGATAAGTCCGCTCTTATTTTGAAATATCAATAAATCCTTCGCCAAACACGTCGCGTACGTCATGGATCGTGACAAAAGCGTTTTTGTCTTCGGCCCGGACGATTTTTTTGAGCATGGAGACTTCCTGTTTACTGATGACGATGTAGAGCACATCTTTGGTCTGACCGGTGTAATATCCATAACCCCGGAGGACAGTCACCCCGCGATCCATAATCTCCGTAACCCGAATTGCGATGCGGTCATGATGAGTTGAGATGATGGTAACGGCCTTTTTGGGATTCAAGCCTTCAATAATGAACTCCATCGCCTTGGTGCCGATATAGAGGATGACCACGGTGAACATCACCTTCTCGATCCCGATTACAAAGACAGACAGTCCGGCCACGATCAGGTCAAAGAACAGCAGGGCATAACTGATATTCCAATCCCAATATTTATTAGCCAGGCGGGCCAATATCACCGTACCCGCCGTTGTGCCACCCACCCGGACGATGAGTCCAATCCCGACGCCGGCAAACAGTCCGGCAAATATAGCATTGATCACCGGCTCATCCGAAGCGATGCTCCAGTTCTCCGTCAAATGAAGGAACAGAGAGTGAAAGGCAACAACGATAATGGTATAGACCGTCGTTTTTTTATCCAGAAGCTTGTAGCCGATAATCAGCAAAATCCCGTTAATCACAATGCCGACCAGCGCCGGGGACCATTTCAGCACATAAAACAGAATGATCGAGATCCCGGTAACGCCGCCTTCGCCAAAATCGTTGGGAATGACGAATAAATTGACGGCCAGCGCAAAAATAAATGCCCCGATGAGCAGCATGATCATATCAAACGCTCTTTTTTTCATACGATATACCTCCATGACTTTCAACAAGCTCACAAAAAAAGCGACTAAAGGAAAAAATCATCCTTTAATCGCTTTATGCAAACACAGGTTGCGCAGCTCTTTTGATATTCTCATTATAATAATCATTACATGGAATGTAAATGATTTTTAATTCACTGAGCGTAGGCGGCGACGCAAATGCCTACGTTTTAGCCCCACCACAAGTGGGGCGTTTTTTATAGGGTTATCGAGAGGACGACGAGAATAGGAGCGCAATATTTCGAAATGGGGCCTGTGATAAAACTAAAAGTGAAAGAAAAAGAGGAGATGATGAGAACATGAATACATTGACGGGAAAAGTTGCTTTGATTACAGGCTCCAGCCGAGGCATTGGACGTGCCATCGCGATACGATTGGCAAAGGAAGGAGCGTTGGTAGCCGTTCACTATGGCAAGAACCATGAGGCCGCGGAAGAGGTCGTGAGCGAGATAACCGAGGCCGGAGGCAAAGCTTTCTTGGTAGGGGCGGATCTTACTTCCATGGATGGAATAAGTGCCCTGTACGGGTCGCTGGATGAGACGTTGAAAGCACGAACCGGTGAAACATATTTTGATATTCTGGTTAACAACGCAGGGATCGGCTTAGTGGAAACCATCGAGGAGACCACGGAGGAAAGCTTTGATGAAGTGATACGAATGAACGTGAAGTCGCCATTCTTCATGATTCAGCAGGCTCTCCCACGCCTTCGAGACGATGGCCGCATTATCAATTTATCTTCTGCGGTAACCCGAATCTCCTTGCCCAATATTCCTGCGTATACGATGACGAAGGGGGCCATCAATTCGCTGACCCTCTCCCTGTCGAGCCAGCTGGGTTCCCGCGGAATCACGATCAATGCGATACAGCCTGGATTCGTAGCTACTGACATGAATGCCGCCATGCTTCAGGACCCGGCCTCGTTCCAATTCGGAGCCGGCTATTCGATCTTCGGAAGATGGGGTGAGCCTGGGGATATCGCAGATATTGCAGCATTTCTGGCTTCTCCGGACAGCCGCTGGATCACCGGTCAATGCATCGATGCCAGTGGAGGATCCCATCTGTAATGACTGCTCCCTCTTTCCGATATTTCCATTATAATGATTGGAGAAGATCCAAGACAGGAAGTACCAGGATGGAGGAAGGCCAAGATGTGGAATATCAATTTTGAGCACCCGTATGACAAACGTTCCGGCGCGACCGGTGAACAAATGGCTCGTTTTGTTAAGGAGTGGAATACGGAGCTGTCTGCCCAAGAAATGGATGAAATCAAGGGAAGACAAGTGAATCCTTTTCACAAAACGTCTCCCTTTTACGATCAATATACGCCGCTCGATCCTGCAGGCTGGAAGCTGCCTCAGAGGAATTTCCCCGCAAGCTATTTGGACTTATTGAAGTATTCCAACGGCGGGGAATTTCAACAGGGAGAACGTCTTTTCCAGTTCTTTAGCACGGATGACCTGAGGGAGATGAACCTGGCTTACGAGCTGCCGGAGTATATGCCGAAGGCGGTGTCGTTTGCGATGGATGGAAGCGGAAACCATTATATGTTCGATATGAGGGAAGAGCCGGTAAACGGAGAATATCCGATTTTGTTTGCGCATTCCGGCAGCTTGGGCTATGAGGACTGTGAGCGGGTTGCGGATTCTTTACCCGCATTATGCACGGAGACATGGGAGCTATATTAAGCCTGACATAACATAAGAGCCCACGCGTGATGCGTGGGCTTTTGCGTGTAGCGGATGAGGAATGGCGTTGTCCCATGTAACGATGATGATTAGGCCAGAACTTCGACAGTAAACCCGCCCGGGGCTTTAATGTAAAATGTCCATCCGTGGGCTCTTTGTGGCGGCTCGACATCGAACCCATCATCCTTTAGACGCTGATAAAGTTCATTTACCTTCGCTTCGCTTTCCTGAATAAAGCCAATATGAAACGTCTTGGGGTAGTTAACCTCGGTCCCCCGCATTAAGGTCAGCACCATCCCTTGATCGTCAAACATCGCTGCAAACGATTGGCCGCGCTCGCCTCCGATTTTGAGTCCGAAATAGGTTTGCAAAAATTCCTTTGCTGCGGTTACATCAGTGACAGTGAGATTAAGATGGTTCAGTATCATATCGTGCACACTTCCTTTCTGTGGAATGAGTGATTCTTAATTTAAGCGTAGCACATTTAAGCAAGTGGAGAGCTTATGCAGGTTTAGGGCAGGCATGGTCGGCGAAACCCGTCATACAAGTCGAATGTTTTAGATAGGGCTTCGCCATGATTGCTTGGAAGGAGGAAGCGTATAAAATGGATTTAACGTAACAGATGGAGCAAGCATCTGGTATAATAACATCACATTAATTGATAATGATTATCATAATCAAGGAGGGCGTTCCGTGTCACTAGCTTCAACGAATAAACTTCCCCCTCATTTTTTTCACGTACCGACTCGTCTAATGGGATTGGATGAAGAGATTCCGAGCGCCAGCGGAAATCATCAAGAGCAGAGCTATCGCATCGTGATCATCCAGGAGGGAGAGGGCCTGCTGCATGCGGATGAGCGATCCTATCCGGTTTTCAGAGGAAGCGTATTTGGTTCCGGCAGCCTAACGGAACTCAAGTTGGAATCCATAAGATTAACGCCTTTACGGGGGCTTTATATGGAATATCGATGCTTATGTGTAGATGACAGTGCATCTTACGGTCTTGAATGTAATGTTCCGATTCATGACATTCCGTCCGAGATTTTACGGATGGCCGGAGAACTTGAGAGCATCTGGGGAGGTGCGGATCACGGGGAGCCTTTTCAGCTGCAGCATCTGTTCATTAAACTGCTGCAAGAGATCCATGCGGAGACGATATCCAGATCATCTTCACAGCAACGATCTTGGGTGGAACAAGCCCAGCAGTATATGGAAGAGAACTACTCTAAAGATCTGACAAGAGAGCAGATGGCTGCTAGGGCGGGTGTTAGTCCGGAGCATTTCTCGCGCAAGTTTCGCAACCATACCGGACGTACCTTTAATGAATACTTGACCCTGTTTCGAATACGTAAAACGCAAGAACGACTGTTGACCAGGTCGCAAGATTTAAATACGCTGGCGCAGGAAGTAGGGTATAAGGAGGGCTTGTACCTCAGCCGTAAATTCAAGGAAGCCGTAGGCATGTCTCCTACGGCTTATAAACGTAAACCAAAGCGAATCGCCGCATTGAACCTAAACCATACGGCATCCTTGTTGGCGCTTGGGGTTACGCCTGAGCTGGGGGTGTATACCCCTTGGCTTCAGCAGACCCCATACAGCAATCATCTGAGTGCAGACCATCGTTTCGACCGTATGCTCTCGCATTCGATCATTATTATGAGACGATAGCTTCATCCAATCCGGATCTGATTATCAGCTACGATTCGGCAATTGAGAACAAGGCGCTGCTCGCTTTGGCACCTGTCCTGGATCTGCCGTTCAAGACGATGAGCTGGCGCGAGCAATTCCGCTTCATCGCTTCCGCCATAGATAAAGATGCGGAAGCGGAGGAATGGCTGTCGCGTTACGACGAACGGGTCGATCACTCGAATGAGGTACTCAATGGAGAGCTTGGTAAGCGGGGAAGCGCCGTCGTCTGGGAATTTTGCGCGGATACAGCCTATTGCTTCAGCGGCAGTTTTGGCAGAGGGAGCCAGATTCTATACGACGATATTGGATTTCATCCGCCTGCCGGGCTGGTGGATGAAGGGCTCCATCGCCGCGGATATGTGGAAGCGGCAATCGGCAAGGTCGCTTCTTACGCGGCCGATCATATATTCATAACGTCATTACCTAACCATCCTCACGGTCTGGAGCGCATCAAAGCATTGTTTAGATCACCGGATTGGCGGCATTTGGATGCGGTACGGCATAATCGAGTCTATGTTCTGAATCAACCGGAATTATTCTTCGGATATGATCCTATCTCCTCGCAAGCACAGCTGAGCGAATTGATGAAAGTGCTGACAGGACATCATAAATTTGCATGAGTAGACATCATTTTAAGGCATAGCCATTAGAGGGGACAGGAGGTAATGTTTTATATGAGAATGATTATCGTTATCGATATATAAGGGGGATATAAAGTGTTTTCTTTTCGTAGTTTAAGCAGAAGGCGTGTAACTCTTGTTACCGCAGTGCTCTTTCTGGCATTTATGCTCAGTGCCTGTGGAGCAGGAGAGACAAGTAAGGGAAATAACACGGAGACCGTATTGACCGCAGCTAATGATTCATCGCAAGCGCTGGATACGAATTCGGCGGAAGAATCCAAAGTGAAAACCGTTTCTACCGTCAATGGCGATATCGAAGTTCCGGTGAGTCCGAAGCGCATCATCGCAGAAGAATATCTGGGCAGCCTGATTGCGCTTGATGTCATTCCGGTTGGAGCGCCGGGGCTTACCATCCAAAATTATTATTTTAAAGAATCCTTAAAAGGAATCGAGGATATCGGGGATTACGGAAAACCGTCGGTCGAGAAAGTCATGGCTTTAAACCCGGATCTCATCATTACCGGCAATGGGGAAACAACCTATGAGCAGCTAAGCAAAATCGCACCGACTATCGTCATTCCATATGGAGATTTAAAGAATGCTCATGAAGAGTTGACTTATTTCGGTGAGTTATTTGGTAAGGAAGAGGAAGCCAAAACCTGGCTGGAGGAGTATGATCGGCGTATAGCGGCAGCCAAAGCTAAAGTCGATGCAGCGATTCCGGCGGATGCGACCTTTAGCATTATGGAAGACGGCGAGAAGACAACCTGGGTGTACGGTGATAATTTCGGCCGTGGCGGTCAGCCTGTCTATCAGGCATTGGGAAGAAAGCCTCCGAGCGGGGTGGCTGCGGAAATATTAGAGAAGCAATGGGCTGAGTTAACGGCTGAAATGATAGGAAAATACGCGGGCGATTACATTATTATGACGTCTAATACGCGTACGATCGAAGATTTCCGAGCGGATCCGATTTGGGGCAGTCTCCCTGCGGTCAAGAAGGGGAACATGTATGTATGGCCCGAGGAGCGTTCCTGGTATTACGATCCGCTTGCCGTTCTTGCCCAGACGGAAGAATTGGCAGAATGGCTCTCCAAGAAGAATTGATACATAAAAGGTGCTCGTCAGAGTCTTGTCATTATACAGGGCGATGGTAGGGCACCCTTTTTTGATCGTGATGCAAGTACGAGCAATCAAATCCTCAAAAAAATAAAACCTCCTCTCATTTTTCTATTCTTGCTGCCCCTGGCCCAAAGTGTAAGGCCTCCCGTGGGAGGGAGAATCAAGAGCTCAAGAGCGCATTTTGCCTGCAATTCTGCTATAATACTCGGTAGATATAACCCCCTTATTCAGAAAAAAAGGTGACTTTTCATGCTTTCATTTACTAGACTAACGAAATGCAAACCCCCGATCCCGTAATTTCTTTGCCAGCCAACTAGAGATTTTTTGAAATGATAAGGGGGATGTTAGCTGTGCAAAGAAAAATCTCAAATCCATCCATATGGTTATTAATTATCCTTGTGGGTTTCCCACAAATTAGTGAAACGATATATACACCTTCATTACCGGACATTGCCCATCAATTGGGAGCAAGCAACAATGCAATCCAACTAACGCTCAGCATTTACTTCCTAGGCTTTGCCTTCGGAGTGTTTTGCTGGGGAAGGCTTTCGGATTCCATCGGACGTCGTCCTGCTATGCTGTGGGGCATCCTGGTTTATGGATTAGGCAGCTTGGGCTGCTATCTATCCGGTTCGGCCGAATGGTTATTGGTGAGCCGATTCATTCAGGCTTTTGGTGCCAGCACCGGCTCGGTCGTCACCCAAACCATTTTGCGTGAGAGTATCGATGGAGCCAAGCGTCATGCGGTGTTTGCCCAGATTTCGGCAGCGCTTGCGTTTACACCCGCTATTGGGCCGCTCATTGGCGGATGGGTGGATCAATCTCTTGGTTTCAGAGCAGTGTTCTTGACGTTGGTTTTGATGAGCGCCGCCATTTTGTTGTATACCTGGACTTCTCTGCCTGAAACCAGGGTAAAGGCTGTCTCGAAGATTAACACCCTCTCCGTGGGCAAGCGCCTGGTCTCTGACCCCAGAATATGGGGATTCGGTTTTCTCATTGGAGCCACCAACGGCATATTGTTCAGTTACTATGCGGAGGCCCCGTTTATTTTTATTGAATTTTTTCAGATGAGCCCCGGCGGCTTTGGTTTCTTCGGTATCTTTGTTGCGATGTCATCCATCTTAGGTGCGATGCTGTCGAAGAAACTGCTGACCAGGCTTCAGGCTGAGCGCATTATCGTGATCGGCACGATCATTACGATGCTGGGGGCTCTTTGCCTTACCGTTCTTGCTGTTATCGGAATTAACGCCACTATAATGGATATGGTGTTAATGGTAGCGTGTATTTTTATTCTGCTGCTCGGCATCGGAATGGCGATTCCGAATTGCCTTAGTCTAGCGCTGAACCAATATGGAGATGTGCTCGGAACGGCAGGAGCGATCTTCGGATTGGGTTACTACATTGTTGTCAGCCTGATTACGAGCGGCATGAGTCTTCTTCACAATGGCTCGTTAATCGTGATGCCCTTGTATTTTCTTGGCCTTGCCGCAGTCATGGTCTGCGTGAGCAAGAAGCTTGCTGGATATGCGCGGAGGTAGTTTGGCATCTTGTTTAAGTTTCATATAGGATTGAAAAGAAGCTGTCCCTTTTCTAGCAGGAGGGGCAGCTTCTTCTTGCCACTGGATTAATAGAGCGGCGGTGGTACGCCTATCAATAAAAGATTCCCCGTCACAGTGGAATATTTATCCATGGTTTGGTACCATTTTATAGACCTATAATACTTTACTTAAATAAAGTGATGGAACTGAATAAATTCGCTTTCTACAATAAAGAAATACACTGTGTAAAAATGACTATTTCATCCAAATTCTTGATACTTGTTGAGCATTCTTCTATGGTCATAAATCCTGGTGCCTAATTGTCATATGACATTTTAAAGTGTCTTGGCATGATGGGTGACGAAATGACACTTGTTGATATGACAAGCCTTTTGCCATACTCGGTTCAGCCAGTTGTTATGAGGCAAATACATTTTGAGGAGAGACCATGTATGAATAAAAAGACTCGCACCATCGCTGTTCTGCTATTATCCGCTATGGCAACGACCGCATGTATCCCAGTTAGCAGCTCGACAGCTAGCGCAACAATGGCCACGCCCATTGCATCTGTAAGTCCTAGTTTGGAGGGGCCCCGCGATGCCAAGGAGGTAGAAGCATTTGCAGATAGCGTTATTACGGACGTGATGAAGAAGTATAACACAGTCGGTACTAATTTTGCGGTCGTGGCCGATGGGAAAGTGTTACTAAGCAAAGGTTACGGTTATGCCGACAAAGAAAAGAAGATTCCCGTTGATAAAGACACCGTTTTCCAGATCGGCTCTGTTACCAAGACATTCACGGCCTTGGCGGCAATGCAGTTGGTCGATAAGGGGAAAATCGATTTACGAGGCGACATTCAAAAGTACTTAGGAGGAGTGAAAATTCCGAATAAAACGGGGAAAAACCTGACCATGTATGATCTGCTTACCTATTCAACCGGATTTGATTCACCCGATATCGCTTCGTATTATTCACCGGAATATGTTAACAAAAACTTTCCAATAAAGGATTTTGTCAGATCACATATGTCAGCGGTTGTAAGGCCTCCGGGGGAAATATACACTTATGACAATTTTGGGTTTCTGCTAGCGGGGTATGCGGTAGAGAACGTCTCGGGAATGCCCTATTCGAAGTATATGGAGAAAAACATTTTCAAACCGTTAGGCATGACCTCAACGAATGTGCGAATTACGCCTGAACTATTAGGCAGAATGGCTGCTCACTATGGACCGAAGGGTGAAAAAATCCCTATGGATGGAACTATTCCTACAGAAAAACCTGAAGGTGGTATCGTCTCAACAGCAGATGACATGGCAAAGTATCTCTTAATGCATCTGAACAAAGGAAAGTATGATGGCAAAGAAATTGTGAGTCAAAAAAGCATAGAGCAAATGCAAACATACCAGCTTTTTGCTGATAAAACGATTCCTATTGCAACAATCGGGTTTGAAGGCTACTTCCATGAGAAGATGAATGGTCAACATGTGGTTCTAAAAGGAGGGAATGTTACAGGGCATTCATCCCTGATTGTTATTCTGCCTGAGAAAAATACAGCCTTGTATATGTCAAACAATGACGACAACCCCTATGTGAGCATTGACGTGTATGAAGCATTTATGAATCACTATTATCCAAGAAAGACAGAAGTTCCAAAGCCAACCTATTCGGCAATCAGTGAGCAGCAAGCCAAAGCGTATGTCGGACTATATAAAAACACGCGTATTGATGCCATGAGGACTAAGGTTTCTTATTCGAACGGGAACTTAGTTTTGGAAGCAGGAGCTGCAGGCAAACAGACGCTGAAAATGATCCATCCTTTATTGTTCGAAGATGAATCAGGTACTAAAATTACGTTTAAGAAAAACGCAGCTGGCCATATCGCATATATGTATTCTACGAGGCTACCAGACTTAGTTGCATTTTCAGAAAAAATTAACGTTGATTCACCTTTCTCTGATGTACCTGCGAATAGTAAGTATAAATCATATATTAACAATCTTAACGCTTTGAAAGTCATGATCGGGAAGTCTTCCCATATCTTTGATCCAAAAGGAACGATGACTCAGGGAGAATTCTCAGAAGTGCTGCTTCGCGCCCATGGGATGCATAAACAGCCTTACATGATTGAACCCAATAAGAAGCAGATGAAAGCCGGACTGCCTAATTATCAGCCTAATTCTCCGATCACTAGACAAATGGCGGCGGTAATGATCCAAAACCTGAAACAGGTAGAGCCTAGAACGAAGGTTAAACTGAGTGGAAAAACGGATGCCTGGGCAGTGGAAGCGATCAAGGCGCTTGTTTCCCAAGGTATCATAGACCCAGATACCAAGGTTAAAACGGATGGCTCCGTGAACTTCCGTTCAAAAGAACTTTTGAAACGTCAAGAGGCTAGTGCCTTATTGGATCAAGCATTTAATTACTATACTTTACCGATTAGTCACTAATTTGACTGATCCTTTCAATGCGGGAAGAAAAGGGTCTTCCAGAGAAGACCGAAGAAGTATCTTGACTATTATCTGGGTCGGATCAAAGGGTAGAACGTGGATGCGGACAGGCTTCATGTCGATGGCTGTCTGAAAAAGCCTAGACGGACATTGCCGTGACGAAAAACGATTGATTATATGGATATCTAAGGAGTGATCAGAATGTATGGCGAGCAGGTGCTGCGAGTTCGTGAAAAGCTGAAACAGGCGGCTGCCGCAGATCCGAACTGTCAGGTATTCGGTGCGCGTATACACCAATACCGGTTGTATGAGCCGTTGAGTCAGGCAGAGCTTATGCAGTTTGAGCAGCAGCATGGCGTTAAGCTTCCGGATGCGTACAGGGTTTTTCTTACTGAGATTGGAAATGGAGGAGCTGGTCCCTATTACGGCATTCATCCGCTTGGGAAGAAGCAGGTGATTGGGCTGGAACGGATTCATGAACCCTCAGTACTCCGATCTGCAGCTAGGGAGGATCAAGCGGCTGGAAGGATGACGAAACTTTGTCTTGATGATGATATAGACGATGAGGCGTACGATGAGGCTATGGCTGAGTGGTGCCAGGGCCTGCTGAATATCGGAGAACAGTGGTGCGGCTATGAGACGATGCTGATCGTTACCGGAGAATACCGCGGAAAAGTTGTGTATCTTGATCTAGATCAAACCCGATTCTTTTTCACATATGAAGAGCATTTTCTGGATTGGTATGAACGCTGGCTGGATGAGACCATAGCTGGCTATGAGAGCGCCTGGTTTGGGCGGCGAAGAGGAGGGGATGCCCAGGCCTTGATGAAGCTGTACCATACTGAACGGGAAGAATATACCCGGTTCGAGGCTTTGGAAGGCATGCTTAAACTGCCATCCATTGCACCGGAAACTGCAGATTTTCTAGTCAATCAATATAAGAGGGGCCCGGCGAATATTCCAAGACTGGCTTTGCAAGTACTGGCCAAAATGGATTTTGACCGTGCCGATCCACTCATCCGGAGGACGCTGCATAGTCAGGACCCCGCGGCGCGGCTGCTGGGCATGCAGCTGATCAAACGGTATATGCCGCAGGGGGAGAGGCGCTTTATGGACGAACTGCTAGCTCTGCTCCCGCAGGAACTGAATGAGGAGGCATTCCGACTCTGCAGTAAGCTTCTGTACGAGGCCGGGGTGGAGCCGCTACCGCTGCTCATTCCTTTTTTCAAGCACCCTAACCTGGAGGTTCGTATTCAGGCTGTTTATCTGGCTGGAAAATCAGCGGACAAGGCGAATTATTTGCCGGATTTTATTCGGGCCCTGGAAGACGAAGAAGTACGTGTGCAGTATACCGCACTGCAGGCACTGGGGGAGGTCACCGATCCCGGATTGATGGAAATCTATGAACAGCTGCTGCGTAAGCATAAGACCAACAAGGATTACATCCGCTCCTATATCAAGGTGCGGCTGGAGGAATTCGCCTTTGCCTCATTAGAGGAGGTCGAAAGAGAGATTCCGACAGAATGCACGCATGTGCGGGGCATGTTGAAGAAGATAGTGGGTCTTTAATGGTGGCATGAGGCTCAAATGGTTTTTTTTCTTATAGAACTTTAATTCCTTTCAAAGAAACGGAGGCGAGCGGTATGAGCGAACCGTGGACAGCATCGATGAGCGGGGTTCCCTGGAGCACGGACAAGATGGACAGTGCCGTCAAACAACTACGGAACCGTGCTACGATCGGTTTTGTTGTTGGGGCAGACAAAGCGGAAGATCTGCTGAAGCTGGATGAACAGGTGTTCTCCAAGCGTCCGGACTTGATATTGCATATCTATCATGCAGAGGCGAAAGGTCGTTATAGGGAGGAATTTTTGGAGACACTTTCAGGATTGAAATTTGTTGCTGCTTTGCACCTGGATCTCAAACAGCAACAGGATTTGAATAGGCTGGCTGCAATGGATCGAATGGAATTTCTAAAGATACGCTCGCCCAAAACGCAAAATCTCGACTTTATCCGGAATTACAAGTTTTTAAAATACCTTGAGCTTAGTGGCAAATTTGATGATCTATCTGCGATAGCGGACTGCATTCGGCTGGATACGCTGGTCCTGAACTGCCCGATCGACCAGCTGGATTTTGTCGTGGATTTGCCGCTGATGAAGTATCTGGCCATAGACAGCTGTACTTTGAACGGTTCGCTGGAAGTGCTGGCTAGCTCCAATATAAGTATGCTGAGGCTCTCTGCCGTCCGAAATCTGACGAATATCGATGCCCTGGCGGTATTGGATCATTTGGTTTTCCTTCACTTGTCGCTGCCGAAAGTCGAGCGCTTGTGCGATTTCTCGCATATGCGAAATCTCCGGCAGCTTGAACTGGATTACATGAAATCCTTGCAGGAGATCGGGAACTTGTGGACCGCGGACCGGTTGGAGGTTCTGATGTTAAAGGAGATCCCTACAAGGATCAAAGCGGAAGCCTTGGACAGCTTGGCGGATATGGATTGCCTGCGGCAGGTAGACTTCCGGTTTATCGATACCGGAAAAGGCCGCATTGCCGCCATGCGCAAGCGAATGGCTGAAGCGGGCAAAGAGCATCTTCTCTATGAGAATATCGCCGAGGAGAAGCGGATACAATCGATGGCTCTTGAGCATCTATCAGGGAGACTGATGTAAGAGTGCAGATGCTATAAAATCGGCAAAAAGCCCGCTATGGTAGCGGGCTTTTTGCCGAATTCAATCTTTTATTCCTCTCCAGTCGCCACCGGATTCTCCTCGTAGCTGATCCAATCGCTCCAGCTGCCCGCGTACAGCTTCACGTTGCCGTACCCAGCTTCTTCCAGGGCAAGCACGTTCGGACAAGCAGTGACGCCGGAGCCGCAGTATACGATAATCTCGGCATCTTGCGGGATATTGGTAAAATGCTCGCGAAGCGCGCCAGCATCCTTCCAATGTCCAGAGGTGTCCAAGACCCCCTTCCAGAAGTAGTTCACCGCCCCCGGAATATGTCCTGCCTTGGTGTCCAAAGGCTCCTGAGCTCCGGCATATCTACGTGGTTCGCGTGAATCGATGAGCGTTTTGTTACCATGCTGCGAAGCCTCGCGCACCTCATCTACGAGGACCAATTTATCGGGCTTAAGGTTGATTTCATATGGTACCGGAATGACGATCGGTTGTTCACCCGTTATAGGATACGAGGCATTCTTCCAAGCTGTAAATCCTTCATCCATCACATAAGCCTGTTCATGCCCGGTGTATTTCAGCAGCCACCATAGACGGCTGGCCATGGCTCCGCCCTGGTCGTCATAGATGACGACGCGGCTGCTCTCCTGAATACCGGACTGGCCGAGACGCTGTGCAAGCTGATCCAGGTCCGGTAGAGGATGGCGTCCGCCATGTTGGGTGATAGGAGAGGAGAGGTCCTTCTCCAAGTCAAGGTAAACGGCACGGGGAATATGCGATTCCTCGTAAGCGGCTCGGCCGCTTTCCGGCTTGCCGAGGGCAAAACGGCAGTCAACGATGACCAGATCCGGTTCATAGAGTCTGGCCAGCAGCCATTTCATTGTCACGATATTGTTCATATGCCAGGACACCGCCTTCTATTAAGAAATAATGAGATTAAGTAACCGAATTATATCATATTGCTGCTTCCGATTACGTATATAACTAAAAAGTCGACCTGTCTCATAGAAGGATGAGATCAGGTCGACGATATGAGAATGAATAATGGCAAGAATCAGGATAAACGCTTTATTTCTTGATGGCTTGAAGCAGCATGGACGTGTAAGCTTCGGCACCTTCCGGCTCCAGATGGACGCCGTCAGACCGGAAGTATTCCGGATGATCCTTACTGGCTGAATACCAATCCACCAGCGTAACCTTCGGGTTCTGGGCAGCCGCTTTTGCCAGCATGCC
This sequence comes from Paenibacillus sp. FSL K6-1330, assembly GCF_037976825.1. NCBI lineage: Bacteria > Bacillati > Bacillota > Bacilli > Caryophanales > Paenibacillaceae > Paenibacillus > Paenibacillus sp. FSL K6-1330. The sequence goes on along the minus strand of NZ_CP150269.1, from coordinate 5,786,757 downwards.
GTTTACGTTCTGTTCCCAATCACGTGGAACCCGTGTGTTGATAAGCAGAATTTGCTTAGCTGAATCCAGCGGACGCAGAAGAGAATCCAGATCCTTTTTCGAGAAAGCGCCGTTGGTTCCCAGCCCGATGACGATAATGCCGCCATCTATCCGGTTCTGGGCTTTCATAACGGGAATCAGGTCATCGGCCTGACGCATTTGGCGGCCTATTACCGCATCGATGTGAATGCCGGGCAGCGATTTCTCCAGATAAGGGGATACCCCGAGCATGACCGAATCTCCAATGGCCGTGATGGCGGACTTGGATACCGGAGGATTTTGAGGCTTATTCGTTGGCTTCGTAGGATTGCTCTTTCCGCCTGTCGTTTCGGTTGCCGCGTCCTTGGATGGATCAGGCTTATCAGCCTTATCCTCACCAGGTTTATCAGCTTTATCTTCATTCGGTTGATCCGGGATTGTTTTCCCGGAATCAGCCTTATCGGAGCTTCCGTTCCCTGCGTCGGTTGGCTCATCTTTGTTGTCAACGTCATATCCAACAGGATGGTCCGGCTCTTCGTCCCCGCCAGCATCGTCATTGCCAGACCCTGTTGCTCCATCCGGAATCGGCAGTTGATCCGCTTCTTCATCGGAGTTTGGCTTCTTCACAACACCAGGCTGCTTCGCGTCGGTAGGAGGCGGGGGTACTTTCCCGTTCGTGTCTGCAGGAAGCGGCGATTGATCTTGTGGTGGCTCCATCGCTCCGGTCTCTCCACCTTCAGTCTGGTCCGGTTCTTCCGGGGCAGGATCATCGAGGTTTAGCATGGCAGCGATATCACCTACCGTTCTCGCAGAGGATACACTGCTCATCATCCCCGAGCAAAAAACGCCGATTAGAATTAGCGAGCTTATCGACACGACCCAGCCTCTTAACGAAATCGAAGTTGAACGGCGCCGAATGGATCGGGCCTTAAACCATAATTTCTTCAGTCCGCCATGTCGTATCGGTTCTTCAACATACTTCCAGGATAGGGCGGCCAGCAGAACGCTTGCCGCGATTTGCAGTGCAACCTGAGGCAAACTCAGATCGCTTGCACCGGATGCAGGTGAGGTCAGGATCATCACCGGGTAATGCCATAAGTAAATTCCATAGGATCGAACGCCGATCCATAACAGGGGCTTCCAGCTTAACAAGCGGCTGATCGAAGCTCCTGGGTGCGCCAACACCGCAACGAGGACGGCGGCGGCAAGAGAGAAGAGAAACATGCCTCCTTGATACAGGAACGAATCGTAACGGTCCACCTGCCACATCATGGAGAGTATGATAAGCATTGCCGCGGCGCCTGTCACATTGAGTCTGCGCCGGGTAGCCCTTGAAACAGGGGTGGACAGCTTCCAACTGGGCCATACGACAGCCAGCCCAGCTCCAATGAGCAGACCAAACGCTCGGGTATCCGTTCCATAATAGACCCGGCTTGGATCATCTCCCGGCTGATAGATCACCGCCATGGCCAAAGCCGAAATCGCGGCTCCGGCAGTAATGAAAGTGAACAGCTGTCCCCTGCGGGGGAATAGCTTGAGAACCGCTAACATGATCAAAGGCCACAGTAAGTAAAACTGCTCTTCCACGGCAAGCGACCAGAAATGCCCCAGTGGAGAAGGTGGGCCAAATGATTCGAAATAAGATTGCTGTTGAAAAATAAACTGCCAGTTGCTTATGTATGTAACGGCGCCGAGCACCTCACTCCGGAGCGTAGCTAGTCGCGATCGGTCAAACAGCGTAACCCATACCACAAGGATGAACAGCATGAGCAGCATGGCCGGCAGGAGCCGCCGGAACCTTCGTATCCAGAAATCTTTCAGATCGATCCGGCGCTGGTGATGCCATTGCGATGCGAGAATATCGGTAATGAGATACCCGGACAGTACGAAGAATAAACTTACTCCGAGAAAACCACCGCCTGCAAAACCAAAACTCCAGTGGTATCCCATCACTCCGATCAAGGCGAGGGCCCTAAGCCCATCGAGACCGGGCATGTAGTGTGAACGTGGCTTATCTGATGCTGGCACGGGAGATCGCTCCTTTCGAAGGATCTGCGCTTATGCCGCCCTGTAACAGCCGCTGCGATAATATGTAGGACATATTCTCAAACGTCTGGGTGCTGAATAGTGAATGTGTCATTTGGAACATGGTAAACCTTCCCTTTCCTTTATAGGAGGATATCTTAAATTAAGGAGACGCATATCGAATCCTGTAATATCCTGCAACAAGATGTCATAGCTAATACTACCATCCTTGGAAAAACAGAAGGTGACAAAAAAATGAACCTACGGCTACATTGTGATGTCAATAATAAGACAGATTTTTCATTTGAAATGACAAGCCTTTATGTTTGGTATATCCATGCTTCGGTAACGGTCTGTTAACTGTATCGCCGCAGGCCATAAGAAAGAGGAGGTCCCAGCCTCCTCCAATATCTGGATGATTAAATATCCATGATTTTCCTTTGAACAATATAGTATATGGATTAGATGGCGGCTCCTTGCCGTTTACGAAAAAAGGTTTTGAGCGCCTCGTAGACTTCCCCTTTGTCTTTAATGACATGGTACATGAATTGGTCCAGCTTGATATTCTTATAGGCCGACATCAGTGTGCTGCTGCGATTGTATTGATTGACCTCACCGTAACCGAACATGTTGCTTACCTTCAGCAGCTCGCCGATGAGTTTGACGCATCGTTCATTATCGGACGTGAGATTATCGCCGTCGGAGAAGTGGAAGGGATAAATGTTGTATTGGGAAGGGGGATAACGGTGATGGATAATATCAAGCGCCTTCTGATAAGCGGATGAACATATGGTTCCGCCGCTTTCACCTCGCGTGAAGAACTCTTCCTCGGTCACTTCTTTTGCTTCGGTATGGTGGGCGATAAACACGATTTCTACTTTCTCGTACTGTTTGCGGAGGAAACGGGTCATCCAGAAGAAAAAGCTGCGCGCGCAGTATTTCTCAAAGGAGCCCATGGACCCGGACGTATCCATCATGGCGATAATAACCGCATTGGACTCCGGAATGACGGTATCGTCCCAAGTCTTGTAACGCAGGTCGTCCGGACTGATGCCGTGGATGCCGGGTTTGCCGTCTTTGGCATTGCGGCGCAGATTCTCCAGGATGGTGCGCTTCTTGTCAATGTTGGACATGATGCCCTTTTTGCGGATGTCGTTGAAAACGATGGATTCTGTTTCGATCTGCTCTTTATCCTTAGGCTGCAGCAGCGGGAGCTCCAGTTCCTCAAACAGCATATTCTCCAGTTCTTCCAGGCTGACCTCGGTTTCCACGATGTCCTGCCCTGCCTGATCGCCGGCCGATTCCCCCCTACCGGGCTGGGCTGACGAAGGGTCGCGTCCCAGGACGTCCCCAACCTGACTGTCACCGTCGCCCTGACCGACATGCTTTTGCTTTTGGTAGTTATAGATGAAACGGTATTCGTCAAGGCTCCGGATCGGAACTTTAATGATCTGCTTTCCGTCGGACAGAATAATGTTTTCCTCGGTAATAAGGTCGGGCAGGTTGCGTTTGATGACTTCACGGATTTTATGCTGATGACGTACCTGATCCTGGTAGCCTTTGCGGTGCAGCGACCAGTCTTCACGAGATACGACAAACGACAGAGCGTCTTCATTTTGCATGGACAGTCACCTCCCAAGTGCAGCCTTGACTCGGTTGCCGTCTTTTCGGCTGTAGTAATTCATTATATTCGGGAGAAAGAGCGATATGTGAGTAATGAATCCGGGTTTGTCATGAAAAAGACACTTAACCTAAAGATGAATCAGGCAAGTGTCTCGAAGTGGTGCTCCTTAAGCACTTAATACGAATAGGAAAAGGGCTCCGATTGTGATAATGACTACGCCGTTCACGATGGTTGCAATGACGGCGACGACACGCTTGCGCGTTTTGGAGAAGCAGCCTACAATGCCAAGCACCAAGCCGACGATATTAATGACCATGACGAGGATGAACACGGCCGCCAGCGTGGTCATCGCTTCCAGCGTTTCCTGAGTCGGCTCAAGGATCGGTCCATTCTCCGTCATGTAAGGCTCAATCATCGTTGTGCCGAGTGCGCCGAGTAGAATATACCCGAGCAGCGTCACGATCGACAGTATGAATGAGGCGATGCCGAAGCGAGAGTTTTTTCTGTCCTCGGGTGGAATAAATGTGGTTTTAGGTCGTTTGGGTGAACCTTGGTCCTCGGATGGGGAGGAAGGTGATTGTTGATCCATGTGTTTAATCGCTCCTAACTTAAGAATTCATTCTCTAATAGGTACATGTGGGTCTTCAATAAAAAGACATCCTTATTAATCTTTCACAAAATGGCCCTGAAATCAAGTCCAAAGCGCTTGCATGCCGGTGGAAAAGCTTCTTCGAATCCGTTAAACTTAATTTGATTACATAAGGACACGGGTGTCCACTGACAAAAGGGGTTGAAAAGGCATGAGTCGTAGATTCATTGCATGGGGTTCGATCCTGATGGCATTGTCTGTCGCTATCGGGGCATTCGGTGCCCATATGCTGAAGGATAAGATTACGCCGGACGAACTTGCCATTTATGAGACCGGAGTTCATTATCATATGATTCACGGACTTGCGGTGCTGATTGCGGGGATTGTGGCGAAGGTTCTGGGCGAATCCCGGAAGCTGTTCTGGGCAGGGACTTTATTCATCGCGGGAACCGTCATATTTTCCGGAAGTCTCTACGTGTTAAGTATATCCGGCATCAAGTGGCTTGGGGCGATCACGCCGATCGGCGGTGTCTCCTTTATCGTGGGCTGGCTGATGCTGATGTCTTCCGCGCTCTCCCGAAAAAATGCCTGATGTTAAAAAAACGGCTTCACCGATCCCTTCTTATGGGGCGGCGAAGCCGTTTTTTTTAAAATGGATTCCGTTGATGTGATACCGACTCAGCTGACGCTAAATTCGTCAATTTCATTGAGCTTGAAGGTATACACCTGTTTCTCATCGACATGATAAACGTTGACCAGGAAATTGCTTTCATCATAGTTGAGAATCCGGCAGGGCAGACTTGTCTGCTTACCGTGGCGGTTGGTTGTCAGGCGAACAAGGCGATTGTCCTTACTGTATACTTTAATCCATTCGAAAGGATCACTTCCGGTGAGTGGAGTTTGGACAGGGGGTACGCTTGCAGCGATCTTTTTTTCCGGCGAGGATGCCGCAGGCGGCGCAGGTTTCTCTTTCTGAGAAGCGGCAGAAGCCATCTTCCCGGAAGCTTTGCTAATAACGGAATCTTTCTTGGCTTGAACCAAGGTGTTGATAATTTCTCCAAGTTCCATTCCGGACTTAACCCGGAAATCGACGACTTCAGCCTTGTCGTTCAGCATCTCTAGCAAATATTGCAAAGCCAGTGCGTTGGAGGAACTCTTGACCAGAATATCAACGTTGAATAAAAAGCCGTTATCATCGGTGACAGGAATTGTGTTCATAGCTTTTATCATTCACCAGCTTTCACATGTTTTCTACTGAATCAAATATACCATAATTTTCGAATAATAATAGTCCTAATGTCATATGTATTTCATCTTTATTCTATTGACTTACGAGTCATTCGCACCATATACGTAGGTTGGAATGCATAATATCAGAGACATTCGCACCATGTCGGTTGCAAAAGAATAAACATAATTCTAAGCCGACGCGAGGGGAGGTTTGTTGATATTGGTGACTTTACTGCCGATCGATATTGAAGGACATATTGTTATGGGCGTCGAGGTACAGCTTCCGAAAACAACGCTGCTGGCCGTATACACTTCCCGCGGCTATATTATGTGCGGTGCACTCGATGTGGGCCTTCTTAACGAAAAGCTTGCGGACCGCAAGATTATCGCAGGAAGAGCCGTAGGGGTTCGCACATTGGAGCAACTGCTGGAGGCGCCGCTGGAATCGGTAACCCTGGAGGCGGAGAAATGGGGCATTCATCCTGGCTTGGCTGGCAAGGATGCGATCCTACGCATGTTATGAGTCATGTATCCTTACGTTACAAGAGTGATTCCCGTGCGGATCGCTCTTTTTTTAGAGATAAGAAAGTATCAACTCTAAATGCACTAACATGCAAACCGCAAAAAAACACGGACAATACGGCTGGAGGGCCGTTTGTCCGTTTTATGATGCCATAAAACATTCGGATATGGCGGCTATTCGAACAAGCTTTTTAAGCTCTCATGATAAGGAGCCTGCACGACGCCTTTTTCCGTAATGATCGCTGTCACATACTCATTCGGCGTAATGTCGAAGGCAGGGTTGTACACTTTTACGCCTTGCGGGGTTGTGCGCTTGCCGAAACCTTCCGTGATCTCTTCCGCAGGACGCTCCTCAATCGGAATATCGGCACCTGTCTTCGTATTCAGATCAATCGTGGACAGCGGGCACGCCACGTAGAAAGGAATGCCGTGAGCTTTAGCCAGAACCGCGACCCCGTACGTACCGATCTTATTGGCGACATCACCGTTTGCGGCAACGCGATCCGTACCGACGATCACCGCTTGTATCCACCCTTTGGACATGACCATGGCGGCCATGTTATCTGCCAGCAGTGTCACGTCGATCCCCGCCTGCTGGAGTTCAAAAGCAGTTAAACGCGCGCCTTGCAGGACAGGTCTTGTCTCATCGGCGAACACCTTGATGTTCATCCCTTGCTCATGAGCGAGGTACATCGGTGCCAGTGCGGTCCCGTACTTGGCAGTCGCCAGTCCGCCCGCGTTGCAGTGGGTAAGCACACCCATACCCTCTTTGAAGAACGGCAGCGCGTTTTCGCCGATGCGGCGGCATACATCCTCGTCCTCGGCCCGAATAGCCTCGGCTTCGGCGAGCAGCGATGCATTCAGTCCGGCCGTATCCAGTTTCGATTCTGCCAGCTTCTCAGCCGCAAGCTTGATACGGTCCAGCGCCCAGAACAGATTGACGGCCGTCGGTCTGGAAGTGGCGAGATAAGCGCAAGTTTTTACGACTTGCTGCAGCCATCCCTCGTTATCGCTGGCTTCAACCTGCATGCCGCCAAGGACCGCGCCGAATGCTGCCGCGATGCCGATAGCCGGCGCGCCGCGGACTTTCATGGAGTGAATGCCTTCCCAGACTTCCTCCGGTGTGAAGAGTTGGAGATAGACGATCTCTTCCGGGAGTAAACGCTGGTCCAGTAGGACCAGATGGTCTCCCCCCCAATAAACCGAGCTTAGCGGTTCATAGGTGCTGGCATTGCCGGTAGTCATACCGCTCATATCGATACCTCATTTCCTGTAGTTGCTTGTGTGATCAAAGTTAAAATGTCCTCAAAGGACTTGATGCTGCGATGATGACGCACGAGATTTTTGCCGATGGCAAGCGCTTTGCGCTGCGCAGCTTCTCTGGCCTTATCATCGGGTATGGTGTCAATGTCTGCAACATGGGACAATCCGACGATGCGCCGGATCATTTTGCAGCCTGCGAATCCTGCGGTGTCCTTCAAAATCTGTGATACATAATGGTCCTGATAACCTGGTGTTCGGGACATTTCGTCCAAGAGATCATCGTTCCACAGCATGCGGAAGTTGTTCTCGAAGTGGGTCCACACGTCGCTTGCCATCTCGAGGAGTCTGGCTTCCTGGGCCGCCATCGTATGCTCGTCCTGACTCCAGCCCGGCTGCGCCGCATAGTTGAGCAGCAGATTGCCGATGACCGCACCGATATCGAATCCCATCGGGCCGAAATAAGCAAATTCCGGGTCGATGACCTTGGTCGATTCCGGCGTGACGAAGATGCTGCCTGTATGCAGATCCCCGTGCAGCAGAGCCTGTGCATGAGTCAGAAACTTCTCCCGAAGCAGCGCGACTTCAAAGTGAAGCGGCAGGTCGGCACGGAGGGCTTCGGCTTCATCGGCGATGCTCTGCGCATAATTGTTATTGGTGGATTCGCGGTATGGATCTTCGAAGATTAAATCTTCGGTGATTTTGCATAAATCCGGATTGACAAAGCGGCCGGCAAGTTCCTTCTTCTTCTGTTGGTTCATCCCCAGATCCGACGTGTAGAACAGGGTTCTGGCCATGAAGCGGCCAATATGCTCTGCGAACTTCGGATAGGCATTGCCTTCGATCAGGCCTTTGCGCATGATGGTATACTCGCTCAGGTCTTCCATTACCGTGTAGGCGAGCTCATCCGAATAACCGTATACTTTGGGCACGAGGTCGGGGCAAATGGAGTACTCTGTCTCCAGCGCGAGACGTTCGATGCGGGCCCGGTCGAGAGACAGCGGCCAGGATTCGCCTACAACTTTTGCATAAGGAACAGCTTGCTTGATAATGATACTATCAGTTGTATTTTTGGCGGTGACATGAAACACCAGATTGAGATTGCCGTCGCCGATTTCGCGGCATTCGAGCTCGGCATGGTCCGGGAACCGGCCCGGTATACTTTTAGCTAATTGTATAGCTTCTTCCGCGTTCAACGGATGATATGCAGACATGGATGGTCACCCCCAAATATAATAGAAGAAAAACAAAGCCAACTTTTTTGCTTGGTATTACCTAGTATAACGTTTTTTCGCGAATTTTGTATAATTTTTTGGCAAGACGAAAGGTTTGCGAAACTGATTCGCTTCGTAGTCCTAAGGGTAAACTACAAATAGACGCCCAAGCACAGGATGTACTCATATATTAAGGAAGGAATGGCATTAGCAGATGGTACCAGTTACAATGGGTATACACCGCTCTGCCGAATGTTCCTTTGAAGCAGTACAGGGTGCATTTCATATAGAAAAGGAAGGGATTAACCATGGCAAAAACTACATCTGGCAAAGCTGCAGGAAAAACGAAGAACGCAAGTCTGGAGCAATTGTTGAATCAACAGGTTGCGAACTTCAACGTGCTCTATGTCAAACTCCACAATTATCACTGGTATGTAACCGGAGAGCAATTCTACTCCCTTCATGTTAAATTCGAAGAATTGTATGATGAAGTTACGCTTAAAATGGATGAGGTTGCGGAGCGCCTGCTGTCGATTAAAGGCAAACCGGCTGCAACGATGAAAGAATATTTGGAACTTGCAACGGTCCAGGAGGCTTCAGGCAACGAGGATACCCGCGGCATGGTACAAGCCTTGATTGAAGACTTTGCAACCGTATCCGAGGAGCTGGCGGAAGGCATCGAAATGGCCGAGGAAGCCGGAGATGCGCCAACAGCGGACATGTTCACCGGGTTTAAGGCTGATCTTGAGAAGCATATGTGGATGCTGCGTTCGTTCCTTGGATAAAGCGTGATACAACAGAATGATGCCTGTTCTTTCCTTAGTATTTGCAAGAGCTGAGGGTACCGGTTACCTTGCCGCGTGCCTTTTAGCTCATGCTGTTGACCTGAGCACCGTCTGTCAACGCGCGATAAACGCCGTTGCCGGATGCCGTAATGACTCTCGGGGGCAACAAGCACATATGAAGGGGAACAGGGCGAACGAAACAGGCTTGGCCGGTCTATCGGTCATGCCTGTTTTTTAATTGTTACGGTTATCTGAATGTTGTCTGCAAAACGCTTGTCCGGTTGAAATACGTCATATTTTATTATAAAATGGCTTGAGAATCATTGATAATCAGTTTAGAATGATTATAAATAAATAATTATTTTTTGTTTTATGAAATCAGGGCGTCCAATCCTGTTATCATATAGGACAACAATACACTACCTATTCAACGGAGGGAATCTAATATGTCAACCAAGTTTGTCATTGAAGGATTGAAAGCAACAATCGAAGGCAAGGAGATTCTTAAAGGTATCAACCTTGAGATGAAGGGCGGAGAAGTTCATGCCATCATGGGACCAAACGGTACAGGCAAAAGTACTTTGGCTTCCGCGTTGATGGGGCATCCTAAATATGAAGTTACAGAAGGTAAAGTATTCCTTAACGATGAAGACGTGCTGGAGATGGAAGTTGACGAGCGCGCCCTCGCAGGTCTGTTCCTGGCCATGCAATATCCAAGCGAAATCGCCGGCGTTACGAACTCCGATTTCCTGCGCAGTTCCATCAACGCACGCCGGGGTGAAGGCAATGAGATTTCCCTAATCAAGTTCATTCGTCAAATGGAAGGCAAAATGAAGGAGCTCGAGATGAATCCTGAGTTCGCTCACCGTTACCTGAACGAAGGTTTCTCCGGTGGTGAGAAGAAACGTAACGAAATCCTGCAAATGATGATGCTGGATCCGAAAATCGTCGTGCTTGACGAGATCGACTCCGGTCTTGATATCGATGCTTTGAGAATTGTGGCGAACGGTGTCAATGCCATGAAATCCGAGGAACGCGGTTTCTTGATTATTACCCACTATCAACGTTTGCTTAACTATATCACTCCAGATTACGTTCATGTGATGATGCAAGGACGTATCGTAAAATCCGGCGGCCCTGAACTGGCACAGCGCCTGGAGGCAGAAGGTTATGACTGGATTAAGGAAGAGCTGGGCATTACTGATGAAACTGTAGGTCAAGACGCGTAAATAGACGGGAGGAGGAAACGATATGACTACACAAACCATTCTTCCGGTCAACGCTGAGGCTCTGAAGGCATTGTCCGAAAGTAAACAGGAACCGGCCTGGCTGACAGACAGCCGTTTGGCTTCCCTGGAACTGGCTGGCCAGTTGGAACTGCCCAAGCTGGAGAAACAACGCATCGAGCGCTGGAACATCCAAAGCTATGGTGAATATAAAGAGAGCAACAAACTTGCTTCCCTTGACGAATTGCCAGAACAGGTAGCCAAACTTGTCGAAGGTTCAAGAGAAGGCGGCTTGGTTATTCAACGCAACTCGGGAACCGTATATGTAAGTCTGGCTCCGGAACTTGCCGCCAAAGGCGTGATTTTCACCGATTTGGAAACAGCGGTTAAAGAACACGCGGATTTGGTTAAACCTTATCTGCATCAAGCGCTTAAGAATGACGAGCATTCGATGGCCGCTCTGCATGCTGCTGTATGGAACGGTGGGGTGTTCCTCTATGTTCCTAAGAATGTGGAGGTCGATGTACCTCTGCAGGCGGTGATGCTGACGGATGATGCCGAAGCAACATTTGCTCCGCATGTGCTGATCGTAGCTGAAGCGAACAGTCAGATCACTTATGTAGACAACTACGTATCGGATTCTCTGGCAGCACCGTTGACCCATAACGGAGCAGTGGAAGTATTCGCCAACAATGGCGCAAAGGTGCGTTATGCTTCCGTTCACCAATTGGCTGGGGAAGTAACCGATGTTACATTCCGTCGTGCGATGCTGGACAATGACGCTTCGATCGAGTGGATCGTTGGTGAAATGAACAATGGCGATACAGCTAGCGATACCATGAGTATCCTAAAGGGCAACGGCTCGACATCTGATGCAAAAGTCATCGCGGTAGGTTCCGGATCCCAGAAGCTCAACTACACCACGCGAGCGAAGCATTATGGCAAGAGCTCCGAATCCCAGATGATTACCCGTGCGGTTATGCGCGAAGAGGCACAAGCCATCATCAACGGAATTACCAAGATCGAGAAGGGTGCAACGAAGGCGGACGGACAACAGACCGAGCGTGTGCTGATGCTCAGCCCGAAAGCTCGCGGTGACGCGAACCCGATTCTGTTGATTGACGAGGATGATGTAACAGCTGGACACGCAGCGTCCGTAGGACAAGTGAATCAGGAGCAAATTTACTACCTGATGTCCCGTGGTATTTCGCGTACCGTAGCAGAATCCTTGATTATATACGGCTTCCTGGCTCCGGTAGTCAGCGAAATTCCGCTTGAGGGACTTCGCGACCAACTGCAGGGGCTCGTTGAAAGGAAGCTGGGACAATGATCGCCTCTGTCCGTGAGCAATTTCCCATTCTTCATCAGGAGATCAACGGACATCCGCTGGTATATCTCGACAATGCCGCGACATCGCAAAAGCCGCAGGTGGTCATAGATGCTATCAAGCGGTACTACGAGTGGGAGAACTCCAATGTACATCGCGGGGTTCATACACTCGGCAGCCGTGCTACTGATGCTTATGAAGGAGCCAGGGAGAAGGTTGCCCGTTTTATTAATGCCGAGAGTTCGGAGCAAATTATTTTCACCCGCGGTACGACGACGGCCCTAAATCTGGTAGCTTCGTCCTACGCGCGCTCTGTGTGCGGTCCTGGGGATGAAATTGTCCTGACGGAAATGGAGCATCACAGTAATCTCATACCGTGGCAGCAGGCGGCTATCGCCGTTGGCGCTACGCTGAAATATATTCCTCTGCAGCCTGACGGCACGATCCGTGTCGAAGATGTAGAGGCACTCGTTACCGAACGGACCAAGGTTGTAGCCATCGCTTACGTATCCAACGTGATGGGCGTTGTACATCCCGTGAAACAAATGGCGGAAATCGCGCACCGCCACGGTGCCGTCATTGTGGTGGATGGTGCGCAGAGCACACCGCATATGAAAGTGGACGTCCAGGACCTGGATTGCGATTTCTACGCTTTGTCCGGCCATAAGATGTGCGCTCCAACAGGTATCGGCGCATTATACGGCAAGAAGGCGCTGCTGGAATCAATGGAGCCGATCGAATTCGGCGGAGAAATGATCAATGATGTTGGATTGTACGAGTCGAACTGGAAGGAGCTCCCTTGGAAGTTTGAGGGAGGGACGCCTATCATTGCAGGGGCTGTCGGTTTGGGCGCTGCCATCGATTTCCTGGAGGAAATCGGAATGGATGCCATCGAGCAGCATGAATCGCAGCTTGCGGCTTACGCCATGAACCGCCTCTCCGAGATCGAAGGCATTTCCATTTACGGTCCCCGTGAGCGTAAAGTAGGCCTCGTTACATTTAACCTTGGCGACGTTCACCCGCATGACGTGGCAACCGTGCTGGATGCACAGGGGATTGCTATTCGTGCAGGACATCATTGCTGTCAACCGCTTATGCGTTGGTTAAAAGTATCCTCTACGGCACGCGCGAGCTTTTATCTGTATAATACAGAAGAGGACGTTGATCGATTAGTTAGCGCCTTAATCCAGACAAAGGAGTATTTTGGCGATGCAACTTGACGATTTGTACAGACGTGTCATCATGGATCATTATAAGAACCCCCGCAATCGCGGCAAGTTTGAAGACGATGCAGTAACCATCGATTTGAACAATCCGACTTGCGGAGATCGCATTTCCTTGCAGCTTAAGGTAGAGAACGGCGTAGTAGCCGATGCCAAATATACAGGGGAAGGCTGCTCCATCAGCATGTCTTCCGCTTCGATGATGACGGACGCTGTAAAAGGCAGAACGCTGGATGAAGCGATAAGTCTGGCGGATCGGTTCTCCTCCCTTATGAAAGGCGAGGCTGTAGATTTTGACGAGTACGAGGATATTGAAGCCCTATCCGGTGTTAACAAGTTTCCTGCACGCATTAAATGCGCAACTCTTGCGTGGAACGCACTCCGAAAAGGAATAGACGCGAAGTAAGTGAATCAATAGATCGATAGGGAGGTAAGTTAAATGGCTAAAAAAGCACCAGAAATTGGAGAATATAAATATGGTTTCCGTGACGAGCACAAAGCTATTTTTCAAACTGGCAAAGGTTTGACGCGTGAAGTCGTAACGGAAATTTCCAAAATCAAGAACGAGCCGGAATGGATGCTGGAATTCCGTTTGAAATCACTGGAGCAGTTCGAGAAAATGCCAATGCCTCGCTGGGGCGGCGATCTCGACGAGCTGGATTTCAACGATATCCAGTACTATGTAAGACCTTCCGACAAGCAAGGCAAGACTTGGGAGGAAGTTCCTACTGAGATCAAGGAAACCTTTGATAAATTGGGTATTCCGGAAGCAGAGCAGAAGTTCCTTGCGGGTGTATCCGCACAGTACGAATCCGAAGTTGTTTACCATAACATGCAAAAGGATCTTGAGGATCAAGGCGTTATCTTCATGGATACCGATACAGCTCTCAGAGAGCATCCTGAGATCTTGAGAGAATACTTTGCAACAGTGGTGCCTCCAACGGATAACAAATTCGCTGCACTGAACAGTGCCGTATGGTCTGGCGGAAGCTTCATCTATGTTCCAAAAGGCGTGAAATGTGAAATTCCGCTGCAAGCGTATTTCCGTATCAATTCCGAGAACATGGGCCAATTCGAACGTACGCTGATCATTGCAGACGAAGACAGCTTCGTGCACTACGTAGAAGGATGTACGGCTCCGATCTACAGCACGAACTCGCTTCATAGTGCGGTAGTAGAGATCATCTGTAAAAAGAATGCACGCGTTCGCTATACAACCATTCAGAACTGGGCGCCGAACATCTACAACCTCGTGACCAAGCGTGCCGTTGCTGAAGAGAATGCAACAATGGAATGGGTGGACGGCAACATCGGTTCCAAGCTGACAATGAAATATCCTGCCGTTATTCTGAAGGGTCGCGGTGCAAAAGGGATGGTATTGTCCATCGCTGTAGCAGGCAAAGGCCAGCATCAGGATGCAGGAGCCAAAATGATTCACTTGGCACCGGACACGACTTCTACGATCGTATCCAAGTCCATTAGTAAGCATGGCGGTAAAGTAACATACCGTGGACTGGCTTCCTTCGGTCGCAATGCAGAAGGCGCGAAAGCCAACATCCAGTGTGATACACTCATCCTCGATAATGAATCGACGTCTGATACGATTCCTTACAACGAGATCAAGAATGACAACATTACGCTGGAGCATGAAGCGACCGTATCCAAGGTGTCCGAGGAACAATTGTTCTACCTCATGAGTCGTGGCCTTAGCCAGTCTGAAGCTACGCAAATGATCGTTATGGGCTTCATCGAGCCGTTCACCAAAGAACTCCCGATGGAGTATGCGGTTGAGATGAACCGTCTCATCAAGTTCGAGATGGAAGGAAGTATCGGCTAAATAGTTCTTATATACACAGGGGGCAAATCACTCGGGCACGAGTGGTCTGCCCCTTTTTTATGCTGGGGATGCTTGGATTGTTTATATTATGTTGATTCATTGTGACCTTTATAGTTGCGTGAGCTCGTCTCGATAGGATACACCTTTTATTTTGCCAGAAATCAAGAGTGAGATGATGTGAGAAATGTCACAAAAACGCGCGAAAAAACCGCCAGCATACTAGTCTGGCGGTTATATGAGTTATTCATAAGGGGTCTTAGGCGAAAAGGCCGGTTACAGAAGAATCTCTTGGATCTCGGTATTATATTCCTTGGAGAGGTCGATGAATCGATCCTCAGTCTTCACGAGCGGACGGAAGTAATCCGAAGGATTGTTCATGACGATACTGCCGGATTCACCGGTCGTCAGCAGAACCTTTTTACCGATAAAGTTCGGCAGCATCTGCTGGATGAAGGCATGCGTCGGCTTGCCGTTCAGTTTACCGAAACTAAGACGATATAGCTCCCGAAGTACGGTTAACAGCTGCTGCTTGGATTGATAGACCCGGTTCGTTGTCATCGCGCTATATACATCGGCTACAGCGCAAATATGAGAGTATGGATGAATCTGGTCTGCACGGAGCGCTCGTGGATAGCCGGAAGCATCATCCCGTTCATGGTGCTGGAGTGCGACCATAGCGGTGACCTTATCTTCCATGGATTCGGAGATCATCTCGTAACCATAGATGGTATGCAGCTTCACTTTCTCATATTCTTCAGAAGTCAGCTTCCCTGGCTTGTCCAGTATATTCCTTGGAATCTTGCTTTTGCCGATATCATGGAGATAGCCCGCTTTGCCGATTTCATAAGCTTCCTTGTCGGAGTAACCCATCCAATCCGCGATATAGTACGATAACATTCCTACTTGAATGGAGTGCCTGTAGGTATAATCATCTTTACCATTAAAAAGCAGAAGCAAGGAGACCACATCCGTATGCTCATTCAGAGAGCCGACTAAGGGTTTGAAAACATCATCCACAACGGACTCATTGAATTTACCGGTTTGTGACGCTTCGGTAAATAAGGTGGAGCACCCGTCAAATGCAAGATTGAAATGGGGTTTAACCTTGTTGTATGAATCTGAAATTTCAGATGATGAATCGAGGGATACGGACAGTTTGCGTGGGTTTATTTCTATGTAATCGATACCGTGCTGCAATAGCTTGGATATATCCTCTAAACGAAGGGTTGCTCCTTTTTGTAGAACATGAACGCCGTTTGTGTTGTAAGCATCATCCTGCATTTGATCACCGGGTATCAGGTCCGTGACATGTACTCTCAAATCATTGCACCTCTTGCCCTTATATAAGTAAAAAGATCAAAACTATCTTAGCAAGAAAATTATGGTTTTACAATGTGTAATCATGACTTATTGCCTAACGGTTGGGTCCCAGGGTCCGGTCTGCGGTCCTTTCCATTCCGAACCATCGTCCCAGATCTCCTTTTTCCAGATTGGGACGGATCGCTTCAATTGTTCGATGGCATAACGGCTGGCCTCATAACATGCATTCCGATGCGGGGAGGATACAGCGATAACAACACTGGTTTCCCCAATACCGACCGTACCGATACGGTGGGAAATCGCACATTGCGTGCCGGGCCATTGTCGAAAAATGTCAGCGCATATTTGCTGCATCTCTTTTAGCGCCATCGGGATATATGCTTCATACTCCAGCGTAACCGTTCGCATCTGGCCGGTCATCTCTCGCGTTGTACCTACAAAGGAAAGCGTTGCTCCATGATTATCATCATGAACTTTGGCAATGGTTGCTTCTACGGACAGCTGGTCGTAGGATATAGAGCACTTCCCATCTGCCGAGGACCTGGATCCGGAGTCTTGCGGGGCGGTTCCGTCACCGCCGGACACAGGTGGAATCAGAGCTACCTCGTCACCGCTTTGAATAAGCTGATCCGATAACGCATACTCTTGATTTACCGCGACGAAAGCCGTGGAAATCTGGGATTGGACATCAGGATAAGCCCCGCTAAGAAGCAGCTTCAATTCCCCGGCTGTAAGGGGAAAGCCCGGTACGTTAAATGTAAGTGAAGCTGTGCCGATTCGATCAGCTAATCCTGCAAATAATAATATAGAAATGGTTGTTGACATTCTTCATCACCTCGTAATTCTTATGGGCTACAATATACCATATTCTTCGCTAAAATGTTATGCTTGTAAGACCGGAAATTATGGAATAACGAACATGGGGAGGGGGCCGCCAGATGGGGTTAGGAAGCAACCAGCAGAAGCTGACGATATTGTATACCAACGATATTCACAGCCATTTTGAAATGATGAGTAATGTGGCGGCACTTATTTCCCGGGAAAAGGCGGTTGCCGGTGATAAGGCAATTGTGCTGGATATCGGTGATCATATGGACCGGGCATCGGTGGAAACTGAAGGCACGATGGGCCAAGCCAATGTGGATGTCATTAATTTGACAGGATACGACGCCATCACGATTGGCAATAACGAAGGGCTCACCATTTCGTATGATGTTCTGGAGAGTGTATATGCCGGACTGCAGTGTCCCGTTGTGTGCTGCAACATAAGCGAGACAAAGAGCGGTAAACCTCCTTCATGGATGAAGCCGCATGTGATCCTGGAACGAGAAGGCATTCGAATCGGGCTCACCGGCGCAACGGCTGCTTTTGCAGGATTTTATCAATTGTTAGGCTGGGAAGCCGGAGATCCGGTGCAGGCTATTGCTGAGCAAGTGCGAGCGCTTCAGGGCCAGTGTGATATCATGATCGTTTTATCCCATTTAGGACTAACGATTGATAAAAGATTAGCAGAAAATGTTGAGGGGATTGATGTTATTCTAGGCGGTCATACCCATCACATCCTTGAGGAGCCTCTGATGATTGGGAAGACTGCCGTGTGCGGTGCAGGCAAGTTCGGACAATACGTAGGTCGCCTTGTCATGCAGCGCGATCATGCAGAAGATCGCTTTACCTGTATAGAGGGAAGTCTGCTGCCCGTGGATAAAAACTTGATGGAACCCATCGTAGAGCAGGCGATCATGAAACACCATGAGCTGGCAAGGGAGAAATTAACGGAGGCCGTAGCCGTTATTGACCGTAGTCTGCCCATTCACTATGAGGAGGAGTCGCCGTTTGCGAACCTGCTGGCTCAGGCAGTGCTGCAGCATACGGATGCTGATTTTTCTATCGTGAACTCGGGGCAGCTGCTAGGACCGCTGCCGGAGGGCGAGATCAGTACCGGCATGCTCCATGGCCTGTGTCCGTCCCCGATTAATCCCTGTGTCGTGAAGCTGCGCGGAGAACATATTTATCAAGCACTTGAGGAAAGCCTGCTCCAGGAGTTCAGCGGGAAGAAGATACTGGGCTTTGGCTTCCGCGGTTATATATTAGGCGGCCTGGCTGTCGATGGCTTGAAGATTCACTTTGACAAGAACGGAGAGCCCTATCGCAAGATCACGCATATCTCCATGAAGGGACAACCGCTAGAGCTGCAGCGAGAATACAAGGTGGGAACACTCGACATGTTCACTTTCAAAATCGGATATGAGTCGTTGTCACTTGGTAAGGACACGGTATATATGCTGCCGGAGTTTATTAGAGACTTGCTGCGAAGTGAGCTTTCGAGGCCCGGTTCGCTTGAAGAGTCCATGATTCCACGCTGGTTATCCTGACAATCCCCGACTAACTTCCTTTGGCCGAGCATACATATGAGGAGGACAAAGGTAAGGAGGGGAAGGATCATGGATTTTATCACATCCATTATACTGGGGATTGTGGAAGGACTGACCGAATTCATTCCGGTGTCTTCCACAGGCCATATGATCTTGACGGCTAAGGTGCTCGGTTACGACGATCAAACTCCGATCATGAAGACGTTTGAGGTTGTTATTCAGCTTGGCGCTATTATGGCGATCGCAATTGTTTACTGGAATCGGATTTTGAATCTGCTCGGCTGGAGCCGAAGTGAACCATTGACCAAGAAGATGCCTCGAAGACGATTGAATTTGATTCATATCTTTTTGGGGATTGCGCCGGCCCTGCTGGTTGCTTTCTTTGCGAGGGATTTCATCAAGAGCCTGTTCCATGCACAGACTGTGTTGTTTGCACTCGTTGCCGGCGGTATTTTTATGATTTTTGCAGAATGGTACAATAAACATAAAGTTCAAGTGACGTCGCATGATATGGATGACTTGACATATAAACAGGCCTTTCAGATTGGCGTCTACCAGATCATATCCGTATTATGGCCGGGATTTTCCCGTTCGGGATCCACCATCTCCGGGGGGATGCTTAGCGGTGTGAGCTATAAGGCATCGGCCGACTTCTCGTTTATTATCGCAATTCCCATTATGTGTGCTGCATCCGGATATGAATTGCTGGATTCTTATCGATATTTTACTTTAGATACGATCGGTGTATTTCTTGCCGGATTTATCGTTTCGTTTGTTGTCGCTTATTTTGTCGTCTTGGCCTTCATGAAGCTCATACAGAAGATAAGGCTTACTCATTTTGCGATCTACCGTTTTGTTCTCGCTGCCGTTTTTTGGCTGTTTATCATGCAATAAGCAGGAGGAGACACAAGGAGGAGATCCGGCTTCTTCGTATCGTGATCCACTGAAGACTAGACGCTATATCCCACACAAGTTTGAGAATAGCAGAGGAAGTGACGGATTTTGCGTCTTATACCTATCAACGCGTTGAGGCCGGGGATGGTTCTTGGTAAAAGAATATATAATAGCGATGGTTTAATTCTGCTTGCCGAAGGCGTGGAGCTGACAACAGGGCTGATCCGCCGTCTGGGCACGTTGGAACTCGGGTATGTCTATATCGAGGAACCGATGACGGAGGATATCGTGGTTCCGGAGTTGTTGACCGAGGAAACTCGGCTGCACGCGATCCAGTCAATTCGGACGAGCTTCAAGACCCTGGAGAGCCAGGCTGCTCTGAAGGGAAGCTTCCTTCATTTAGGCAAAACGTTCTCGGGAATGATGGAGTCTATTATGGATGAAATATCGGATCATGACGAGGGCATGGTGCTGCTGACCGATATGAATACGAACGATTACAACTTGTATCGTCATTCTCTTAACGTATGTCTGTATTCAACGGTTCTTGGTGTGTCTTACGGGTATAATCGGCAGGATCTGAAGGTGCTGGGCTTGGGGGCATTGCTTCACGATATCGGCAAGACGAGGATATCCCAGGAGCTGCTGAATCATCCAGGACGTTTGAGTGAAGAAGAATTTCGCGAGGTTCAGAAGCATACGGAGATCGGGTTCAAAATACTGAAAGATGAACCCAACATTCCCCTGTTATCAGCGCATTGCGCCTTGTCACATCATGAGCGCCTGGATGGCAGCGGTTATCCCAGAGCCTTGAAAGGATCGGAGATCCATGAATACGCCAAATGGATTGCGATTACGGATTCTTACGACGCGATGACAACACAGCGGGTGTACAAGCCTGCCTTATTGCCGCACCAAGCGGTAGAGGTGATGTATGCAGGCTCAGGAACACTGTATGAACAGTCATTCCTGGCCATGTTTCGGGATCGGGTAGCGATATATCCTCCAGGGATCACCGTGAAATTGCATACGGGTGAGAGTGGAGTGGTATCCAAAATTCACGCACATGTGCCTCACCGCCCCGTTGTCCGCATATTAACGGATGCCGAAGGCACACCGCTAACTGCACCTTACGAATTGGATTTGTCGGAAACGCTGGCCATTATGATCGCTGGTATCGGACGAGCACCATAGATCAAACTTACACTTAAGGAGGTTGACTCGTGAGACGTAACAGCCATACAACATTGCTGCATACATGGGGGCGACAGATATATCGCTACCGTAAAGCCATTGTTGTGACCTGGCTTCTTTTGTTTTGCGGGCTGCTTCCGTTTGCGTTTAAGCTGCCGTCCATTCTGGAGCACAACGGGTTTACGCCGAAGGATAGTCCGGCCCAGATCGGGATTGAGAAGCTGGAAGAGGGATTAGGATTGTCGGCAGCATCATTGGATGTTGTCGTAGTCAGTCAGCACGATGAGAATCTGACGGCAGGCACGGCGCAGAGGCGAATATTGACGGAGCTTGCGCCTTTGCGAGCCCGTCCCTATGTCAGGGATATTTATATGAATATGGCAGCTCATAAGGCAGGCCAGGATCATATCGTATCCGTGACGGTGCTGCTGGATCTGGATTCCACGGAAGCCTTGAAGCAGTTTGAAGAGATTCGAGATTCGGTTCCGAGCATCACGGGAGCGGATACATACATAACAGGGAATACCGCCATCTTCGCCGATATGAACCGAGCCGTCAAAAGCGATATCATCCATGCCGAGATGGTAGGCATTCCCGCAGCTTTGCTCATTCTGGCGGTCGTATTCGGAACATTGACTGCCGCGATCCTGCCTTTGTTAGCCGGTGTTGCCAGCGTGGTGGTCACGATGGGAATCCTGTATTTCGTCGCTTCGGCCGACGGTTCGATCAGCAATTTCCTTCCGAATGTTGTAACGATGCTGGGGCTGGCCGTGGGTATCGATTATGCGTTGCTGGTCGTAAGCCGCTTCAAAGAAGAGATGCGGGCACGGAGCGGAGATGTGGGGACTGCTCTGGCTGTCACTTGCGCAACCGCCGGCAAAGCGGTGATGTTCTCCGGTGCGGCTGTGTTGATTGGTTTCGTGGCGATGAGTTTCATAGACCTGCCGATCTTCCGTTCCTTCAGCATAGGCGGCATTACCGTCGTGCTGTTATCGGTGCTGGGCGGTAACACGCTTCTTCCCGCATTATTGGGAATATTGGGCCCGCGTATAGAAACGCTCCCTCTATTCCCTGCCGCATATCGAACGCTCCGGGCACGGCAGACCTCCGGTATGTGGAGAAAGCTCTCCAGATTTGTCATGGCGCATCCTGTAACCATCTCTATCGCAGCGATCGGTTTACTGTTGCTGGCGATTTATCCTGTTAGGCACATGAATATCGCGATCCCCGCAGCCGATGTGCTTCCCCCCGCCTATGAATCCCGTTATGGTCACGACCTGCTCACACAGGCTTATGACGAACGTGAATTGAATTCGATCGTTGTGGCGGTGGAGCTTCCGGCCTCTTATGAGGAGTCGCGCAGCATCGAGCTAATGAAGGCATATACGGATGAAATCAGGATGATGCCGGGTGTGAAGCAGGTAGAGAGTTATCTGAGCATTGGCAGAGGATCGGTAGTGGAAGCATCGAAGTATTTATCCCGCGAAGATATCCGCCAGCAGCTGGAGCAGCATCGTTTTGTAAGGGGGAATATAGCAGCCGTCGCCGTGATCCCAGAATATGGGGAATCCCATGCACTTACAATGCAGCTTGTCCGAGCGTTAAGGACGATGGATACTCATGAGCTGACGACCTATGTCACTGGAAGTCCCGCATACAAACTGGACATCATGGATGCCATCCATCAGAAAATCGCCTATGTTCTGGTTTTTGTATTTGTAGTTACCTATGTCATTCTCCTCCTGGCGTTTCGATCGGTCGTGCTCCCTTTAAAAGCAAGCATAATGAATATGCTCAGCCTCGGCGCCGGACTCGGTATCGTAGTGTGGGTATTTCAAGAGGGGATAGGCGCGCAGTGGCTGGGTGTTTCCTCTACGGGATCTATCTTTGCGCTTTTGCCGATTCTGATATTCTGTGTGGTGTTCGGCATATCGATGGACTATGAAGTCATGATGCTCTCGCGTATGATGGAGAACTATGAACGGACGGGGGACAACGAATTCAGCACAGCTGAAGGTCTGGAGAGCACGGGCGGGTTGATTACAAGCGCTGCCTTAATCCTGGCCGTCGTTGTGGGTGGGTTTGTATTTACGGATAATGAAGTGATGAAAGCAATCGGTTTAGGCCTAACAGCAGCCGTTCTGTTGGATGCTACCGTAATTCGGGTGCTGCTTGTGCCTGCGTTTATGAAGATGATGGGCAAAGCGAATTGGTGGAGTCCAAGGTGGATGTTTCCGGCACACAAACTTACTTCCAAGGAACGCTCAGACAAACCTGGGGAAACCGGATGATTTCCCAGCCGAAACAAGCAGAAGCCTTCTGTTTGGGTATGTTATAATCATATAATGGACATTATCAAAGCCGTAGAGTACATAAAGCGTAAGTTGTACTGCATGAATCGGTAATTCAAAGAAATAAGGTGAGAGAACCATGAGTAATACAGCACAGCCATTTCCATCAGCCGTAAGGCCCATTTCGCCGAGTTATGATCCGTGGGATCCGATAACTTCACTGCGCGAGCATGGTCGTCATGTGCTGACCAGTGTGGAAATGACAGTGACGCATCTTTGTAATATGCGCTGTGAGCATTGCGCTGTCGGTGATATGCTTGTCATGAAGGAAGCCCCGATGCTGCCTCTCGATACGATGCTGAAGCGACTGGACGAGGTAGAGCATCTACAGACGATTAGTCTGACGGGTGGAGAACCGGCATTTTTGGGCAAGACGGTGGACAACGTGATTGTTCCCTTACTCAAGAATGCCAAGGAAAGGGGCATCCGGACCCAGATTAACTCCAATCTGACGCTCGATATGAGTCGGTATGAGAAAATGCTGCCTTATCTGGACGTTATGCATATCTCATTCAATTATTTGAACGGGGATGACTTCTATGAGGTCGGATTTGCAAATAGCGCACGTCCTGTCTCCAAGGAGACGGCATACAAAATGTACGATACGATGCTGATCAATTCGGAAAAGCTGAGTGCAGCGGGTATGTACATATCCGCTGAATCGATGATTAACTATCGGACGCATACGAAACTCAGCGGCATCCACATGCTGATCAAGGATATGGGCTGCAAACGGCACGAGGTTCACCCGATGTATGCCTCAAACTTTGCTTCCGCTCTGCCCGTATTGTCCTTGAATGACACGAAAGCTGCCATCCACCATCTGCTCGATGTCCGGGATCGGGACATGTGGATGCTGTTCGGAACGCTGCCCTTCTATGCCTGCAGCTCCGATGATCATGACCAAGAGATCATTCGCCGTCTGCGGCAAGAACCGAACGTAACGGTCCGGAATGATCCGGATGGTCGTAATCGGGTGAATGTGAATTTATTCTCGGGCGATGTGTATGTAACGGATTTTGCTGATATCCCGGCGTTTGGTAATATTAAGGAACAGAAGCTTGACGATATTTTTAATGAATGGACAACGGGACACCCGTTGAATCAAACAGTTAACTGTCACTGCGATGCAGTGAGCTGCTGTGGGCCGAACCTGTTGGTGGCGGACATGTACTACCGGGGTGTGGATTTCAAGTCAAGGCAAGCAAAGACAAACTAGAACTCTAGAAAGAAGGCGTGTCACATGGCGGAGGAATTTGAGGTCGGGAAACTGATTTTGAATTTGCTCTTGGTTTTCCTGCTCGTTTTGTTGAACGGCGTGTTTGTAGCTGCCGAATTTTCACTGGTGAAAATGCGTCAATCCCGGTTGACCCAGCTCGTTAGCGAAGGGAACCGGCTGGCTGGCATTGCCCTGAAAGTAAATCAGAAGCTGGATGCGTATTTATCCGCAACTCAGCTTGGGATCACCTTAACTTCCCTGGGTCTTGGCTGGATTGGGGAGCCTGCCATTTCAGAATTGCTGGTGGCTCCCATTATGCATAGCATTGGCTTTACGGATGAACGATTGATTAGCACGATATCGGTTGCGGTGGGATTCTGTATTATCACTTTCCTGCATATTGTGTTAGGGGAGCTTGCACCGAAGTCTTTGGCTATTCAGCGGACAGAGGGGACGGCTCTGATTCTGTCGGCGCCGCTGCTCTGGTTTTATCGCATTTTTCTGCCGGTGATCTGGGTTCTGAATGCTTCCGCTAATCGTATTCTGAAGATGGTTGGCATCGAGCCGGCAAGTGAGGCCGAAGCAGCCCACTCCGAGGAAGAGATTCGGATTCTGATGAACGAGAGCGCAAAGAGCGGTGTCATTGACGAGAACGAGATGAAATTAATGGACAACCTGTTCGATTTTTCTGACTTGAGAGCCAGAGAAATTATGCTGCCAAGGACAGACATGGACGTTCTTTTCACCAATTATACCTTGGAAGAGAATCTTCAGATCGTCAATGAGACGAAGCATTCCCGTTACCCGGTTGCAACGGACAACAAAGACCGCATTATCGGGTTTGTCCACATTACCGATCTCTTGCTGGCGGAGCCTGATAAGCAGCGTGATCTGGCTTCCTTGATGAGACCGATTATGGATGTATCGGAATCGACGGAGATCAGCGAGGTGCTGCGGAAGATGCAGGCAAGACATGAGCAGCTTGCGCTCGTGGTGGACGAATATGGAGGGACGGCCGGTATCCTGACAGCTGAGAAGATTCTGGAAGAGATTGTTGGGGACCTGTACGATGAATTTGAAGATGAGCGGCCTGAAATTGAAGTGTATGATGAGTACTTTTCAGTGGATGGGCGGATGCTCATTGAAGAAGTGAATGATTTGACCGGCTTGATGATTGAAGAGCATAACGTGGATTCCATTGGCGGTTGGTTATTCAAGGAGCTTGAAGGGAACCCGGCTGTTGGGAAGAAAACCACCTTTGACGGGGTGGTCTTTGAGGTAGAGGAGTCTACACGATTGCGTGTAACTCGCGTCATGATTCATCAGAAGCTCGAGAGCAGCTTCACCTAGAACTAGCAAGACTCTATTTGTTAGGAAGTGGATTATGTCGATTAAGCAGCTCATATTTGTCGGTCTCGGCCTCCTGTTACTGTACGGAATGTTTACCGTTGGAGCTCCGTTCTTGTTGGCCATCGTGATTGCTATTGCATTGGAGCCGTTAAATCGGCTCTTAATGAAAAGACTTCGGTTGAATCGCATCGCGGCCGCAACGGTGACAAGCACGCTATTCCTTCTTTTGATGCTGCTGTTGGCTTATTTGATCGGTCTGCAGGTGTTTAACCAGCTCGTCGAATATTGGAGCCGGGCTCCGCAATATTTTGACGGGGCTAACGAATTCCTTCAGCATACGATTATTCAAGCGCAAGACATGCTGAACGGCATTTCGCCGGGGCTTGCCGACAGTCTTACCGAATTCATGTCGAATATTTCTTCCTATATACGGTCGCTTGTCAATTCGTTATCATCAACATTTTTGTCCTTTGCCAAAACGCTGCCGAACCTGTTCGTCACGTTCATTGTATTCTGTGTAGCGGTGTTCCTGTTCGCTTTCAGCCTCGATACGATGCGTGAGAAAGTGTTGTCGCTATTCGATGAGACATCACAGTCGCAGGTGAACGAAGTGCTGATCAGCCTGAAAAAATCAATTTTCGGCTTTTTACGGGCACAGCTGATTCTCAGCCTGTTTACGTACGTGATTACACTGCTCGGCTTGCTGGTATTAGGCGTTAACTATCCGCTTGCCATCGCTTTGCTTGTCACCATTGTCGACATTCTGCCGATTCTGGGTGTAGGTTCCGTCTTGATACCATGGTCCATCTACCTGCTTGCAGTAGGCGATATTTTTACAGGGGTTGGCTTGATCTTCATGTTCATTCTGATTACGGTAATCCGCCGCGTGCTGGAACCGAAGGTCATAGGGGATGCCGTCGGAATCGGCGCATTGCCTGCTCTGGTCAGCATGTATATCGGATTTAAACTGGTGGGTGTGATCGGATTTTTTATCGGCCCTTTGGTCGTTATTATCTATTCCGCTATGCGTAAAGCCGGCTTGTTCCAAATCAAAATTAAATTTTGAGGACAACTCAACGAGAACCCTTTTCCCGGAAATATTCCAGGGGAGAGGGTTTTTTTGTCAATTTGCAGTTCATTTTCTGGGCGGAAGACATATGTTAAATACGAAGAGTCCTTGATAACGACGGATCGTAACGATAAGGAGGAATACCTGTTGAAGGAAAATCCAGAGGTGCGCGTATACCCGGTATTTCATTCGCCATTTGATCCATGCCCTCCCAAGCTCTACAGATCGTATGTGGTACCTGTTAACCAGTATGTGGTGTTTCAACCGGCAGGACTGCCGCAGTTCAGCCCTGCCGAGGCGCTGAGACACGGAACGTTATGGCCATCCTTGTATAGCCCGTATACCTCGCGAAAATTTAAAGGAGAGTGATCGGCGGTGAATGAAGCCACACCCCAGGTTGGAGATCTGAAATATTACGAAATGCTGGAGCAGCTGCAGGCATTGGATTTTGTCCTGGTGGAGCTGAATCTGTATTTGGACACCCATCCGGATGATCTCAAGAGCATCGAGCAGTTCAATAAATTGACGCAGGAAAGGACCGTGCTCGCGAAGCAATTTCAAGAGCTGTACGGGCCGCTGCAAAATTTTGGCCGTGCTTATTCCAGATATCCGTTTGAATGGGCCCAGGGGCCTTGGCCTTGGCAGGTTTAACGGTGACGGTGTTGGCAAGCGGGCTGCTGCTATTTTTTACCACATGCATGCAGCCCTCACGAAGAGGAAACGCGAGAACAAGGAGGCGGACGATCCCATGTGGGTATATGAAAAAAAGCTTCAGTATCCGGTACGCGTAAGTAAATGTGATCCAAGAATGGCGAAGTTCTTGACGGAGCAATACGGGGGAGCCGATGGGGAGCTCGCAGCAGCGCTCCGCTACTTGAATCAGCGGTATACCATTCCCGACAAGGTCATTGGATTGTTGAACGATATTGGAACAGAGGAATTTGCACACCTTGAGATGATCGCCACCATGGTGTTTAAATTGACGAAAGATGCAACGGTTTCGGAGATGGAGGCTGCCGGATTGGGTGCGCATTTTGCCAATCATGATCATGCGCTGTATTATGAGAATGCCGCCGGGGTCCCTTGGACAGCAACCTACATTCAGGCAAAAGGTGATCCGATTGCGGATTTGTATGAGGACATTGCGGCTGAAGAGAAAGCACGCGCTACATATCAATGGCTCATCGACATGACGGATGATGTGGATTTGCAGGACAGTCTTAAGTTTTTGCGGGAACGTGAGATTATTCATTCCATCCGCTTCAGGGAAGCTGTAGAGATCATCAAGGAAGATCGGGCAACGAAAAAAATATTCTAAGGGAGAGGATATCGTTTCGATAATAAAACAATGACAGGTCCGGTCGATATCTGTCCGGACCTGTCTGTTTATGTTGGATAGGAGTTTGGGGCTATTATATCACTTGCGACTGCAGATCCGAGTCATGATAGGGCAGCCGGACCGTAAATGTAGTTCCTTGCCCCTGCTGGCTCTCCACCTGAATCGTGCCGCCGTGAGATACGATAAATTCCTTGGCAATCGCCAGACCCAGTCCCATACCGCCTTGATGCCGTGCACGTGCTTCATCCGCGCGGTAGAAGCGGTCAAAGAGATAGGGAAGATGCTGGGCGTCAATGCCTGGGCCTGTATCCCGAATATCAATCCGTAGCATGCCGGAAGCGGGCTCCTCTTGTAACGTGATGTGGACAAGCCCGTCTTGGGGTGTATACCGAACCGCGTTGATGAATAGATTCAGAAACACCTGTGTGATGCGGCTTGGATCCACAGGAACGGAAGTGTGTTCCGTAGCGCTCGTTAAACGCAGGGTCAAATTCTTGGCATCGGCATCTGGCTCTATGCGCTCCTGAATCTGACCCAGCAGATCCAGCATGTCCGTACGTTTCCGAACCAGCGGCAGCTGCTTCGCTTCGGCCAGTGATAGTTGATGAAGGTCTCCTACGAGACGGGTTAAGCGAATCAACTCATCCTGGATGGGAAGCAATAGTTCCGGCTGGATCGGTTGCACGCTCTGCTGAAGCAGATCCAGCTTGCCTCTGACGATCGTCAGCGGTGTTCGAAGCTCATGTGCGACATCAGCCACCAGATTGCGACGGACCATCTCGGACTGTTCGAGTCTTGAAGACATTCCGTTAAAAGCAACCGCGACCTTCCCGTATTCATCTTCCGAGGTAACGGGAGCCTGGATACCGTACTCGCCTTGCCCGAGGCGTTCGATGGCCGGTACGAGTTTGCGCAGCGGCGCAGTAAGCCTCCGCGATATCCAGTAGGCGGCTCCGAGGGAGAGCAGGACGAAGAGGATGGTGCCGCCTCCCAACAGAATGATGATGGATGTGGGTGTGCCAATTCGAAGTTTGGACAGGTTTGCTATATCCGTATCATAATAATACACGTCCGCAATCGGTTTGCCTTCAAAATATAACGTCCGTTTAACCCCCAAGTGTTTGATCTGTTTTTCCACCGCGTCCCCCTCATGCAAGAGAACCGTTTGTTCCCTGGATACCAGCAGGATACTTTCCTGGTGGTCGGCTACTGGTAGACTTTCGCTTAACCATTCCTGATCCTGAATGGCACGGAAGGTGTTCCCATTCTTCACATAGTAGCTGAGCAGCCTGGCCTCAAGCTGATCCAGTTCCTCTTCACGCGAGGTTTGCAGCATAACATCCATGGAGTCGCGGATCACAATGTAAGTAAGAAGGACGAAAACGGTGCTGAATCCGATAATAAACGACGACAACACGATGAATATCTTACGTCCAACACTCATGGCTGCTGTTCAAACCGGTAGCCGAAACCATACACGGTTTTTATGAAAGTGGGCTCGGCAGGGTCATCTTCTACTTTTTTACGGATCCGGCTGATATGGGCGTCCGCGGTCCGTTCATCATTGTGGATATCGTCCTCCATGGCCGCTTGAAGCAGCTGCAGACGGCTGTATACCACGCCCGGTCTGGAAGCGAGGGTAAGAAGGAGCTTGAATTCGGTAGGAGTCAGCTGTATCTCCTGGCCGCGTTTCCATACCCGGCATTGGGTTTCCGAGATCGTTAATTCGCCGCGCTCAAGCAAATCCTCGGAAACCGAACCGCCCTCCATTCTGCGCAGAACAGAACGAATCCGGGCAGCTAGCTCGCGGAGTGAGAAAGGCTTGGTCATATAATCATCCGCCCCTACCTCAAGCCCGATTAGTTTATCTGTCTCCTCAATCCTTGCAGTAACCATAATGATGCCGACACGGCTTGATTTTCTGAGCTCGCGGCATACCTCAATGCCGCTTAATTCAGGCAGCATCCAATCGAGTATGACCAGGGAAGGCTTGAAATCCCTCGCTTTGGCCAAAGCCTCCGTACCTGTCGCAGCGGTAATAATCTGAAATCCTTCTTGCCTGAGGAATGACTCCATAAATTCAATGACTTTGCGCTCATCGTCTACAAGAAGCAAGGTATGTGCCATGCTGAATCCTGCCTTTCTTTTGATTCGTTAGGTTTAACCTTAAATCCCCCCCATTATATACGGTTTCCAGCCGCGAATGGAAAATTTCACGGAATCCGCAAGCCATCATCACAAGATCACAACATTCCGGTGATAGGATGGTATCCGTAACGATCATGAAACAAGAGAGGGGTATCGAGATGAATCAACAAGCTTCATCTGTCAGAAAAACACCGCTCGCCGGTTGGATTTCACTAGGGCTGGCCTGGATTTTTGTTGTTTGTATTGCCATTCAGACGCTATTTGCTGGCATGGCGCTGTTTCACGATGGATCGATGTGGAGAAGCCATACTCTATTTGTTCATTTTTTTGAAATTGTGCCGCTGCTTATGCTGCTTTCGGGTTTTGTAGGCAAGCTGCCCGCCAAATATAAATGGAGCTCGTTGGTCATGTTATTCTTGGTCCTCAGCCAGTATTTCACGGCCAATTTCCCTGGTGCGGGTGCATGGCATCCGGTCATTGCCATCGGATTGTTCTGGCTCGCGGTGGACACGGCGCGCTCCCTTCTGCCGTACTATCGACAGGGACAAAGAGGGGTAGATTGAATATGAAAGGCCTTGCGGTGCTCTTTATGGCTTTAATCGGAGGTTATGCGGGTGGGCTCATTCTGAATGAAGTGATTACCTACCTCTACCCTATTACCCTTCAACTGCCAGCGATACCCAAACGAACAGGATATAGAACAGAATGGGGATCATCATTCCCATGGACAGCAGGAGCCATACGAGCGGCGTCCGGATCATCTCTTTAACCACTACGATCGGGCTGCGGACATACCGTTCTTTCTTAAGGCGGCTCACCATCCGCTTGAGAATGACAGCTTGTTCATGGGGATCATAGCGGCTCAGCTCAGCCAATAGCTCGGCTTCAAGCTGCCCAATTGGCGGTGTAGTATCAGACTCCTTTATTCCAGGCATGTAAATCCCCCTCATCGTAGTACGTGTTATATGTATAACAACTATAAAGCACTCCTGGTTACGCATATTTTCTAGGCGGAAGATCAAAAGTAAATGAGGAGATGGGGTTTGCAGATGTGATATGGTTCCTATATGATGAGGAAAGATTAGACTAGAATCAGATTATATGGATTGAAGGGAAGGGAAGGACCAAATTGGAAAATACTGCAACGTTGATCAAGCCGGAAGCGATGATATTTGACATGGATGGAACGCTGTTTCAGACGGAGACCCTGCTGCTGCCCGCCTATCACAAATTGTTCGACATTTTACGTGAAGAGGGGCATTATGAAGGAGAAACCCCGGATGAGGAGCTCATGCTTGGATGTCTGGGCATGCTGCTCGAAGACATTTGGAAGATTGTCATGCCGAATGGAACGCTGGCAGCCCATCGCCGTGCAGACGAGCTGCTGCTGCAGCTGGAACTCGAAGGCTTAAACAATGAAGCAGCCGTATTGTATCCAGAAGTGAAGGAGACGCTGGAGGAGCTTCATCGGCGCGGCGTCCGATTGTTTGTTGCCAGCAACGGCCTGGAGCATTACGTGAAAGGCATAGCCGAAGCGAGAGGGATCATGTCGCTCTTTGAAGGCGTCTACAGTGCCGGAGAGCATGGAACGGCTTCCAAGGTGGATTTGGTAAGACTGCTGCTGGATGAACACGATATCCGGGACGCCTGGATGGTAGGGGACCGGTCATCGGATGTGGAGGCAGGCAAAGAGAACGGACAAACCGTCATTGGCTGCCACTATGCAGGCTTTGGCGGGGAGCAGGAGCTGAAGGGATCAGACGTCGTTATTCATTCTTTTTCACACCTGCTGAAGCTTCATGATCAAGCAGAGTAGATCGATAGGAGTCATAAAGGCTGTTCCCAAGGGTATCAAGCAACCTCTTGGAAACAGCCTTTGTGCATTTCTGATTCTAAAATACGGTTTCTTATGATTTATCTTAAGCATTTTTCGCGGATTTTTTTTGACTGTATACCCACATTGCATATTCTAAAGGTTTCACCATGGATTCACGGTAGGCAGCCATATCGCCGATTTGGGAGAAGACTTCCCTTGATGGCTTAGGATTCACCTCGAGGAGAAGAACTCTTCCGGTTTTGTCCACGGCCAGATCCAGGGCAAGCTCGCACAAGCCTCCATACTGTCCGTCAAGAAATTGGGCTACATCCACGCCGAGGGAATCGGCTTCCTCGCGGATGCTGGCGCGCTTTACCGGATCTGTGATCCATCTACTTAATAATTCTTCCATCATGGTCGCGATTCCGCCGCCATGCAGGTTGGAGGTAACGCTCTTCGGCGCCCCGACGCGTCCCACGCAACCGGTCACCTGCCATTGACCGGATCCATCTTTCTGTACGAGCATGCGGTAGTCATGCACTCTTCCGTCGGTCAGCTCCAGCTGTATCCCCTCTTGAACCAGATATCGATCTTTATTGCCCCAGCCCGACAGATATTGCGCCAAATGGCCTGAAGGCATTCGTTTTGGTCGAATGATGCTCCGGTTGGAATTGCGCCCCCGGATTTCATACGTGCCCGCAACCCCCGGGACCTTCGTAATCCGCAGAATTCCGCGTCCGCCCGTTCCGTTGATCGGTTTAAAATAGACGGTAGGATGAACATTTAGCATCCGGTGGATGTCACCTGTTCTTGTTACGATCCGAGTATCCGGCAGATGGGGCCGGAAGCGTTTCTTGGTGGACAATACTTGATGAATCGTCCATTTGTTGCGTAAAGGTCTGTTCAGAAACAATAAATGCCGATAGCGGGAACGAAATCGCAGCAGCTGTTGAAAGCGGGGGCTCTTTTGAATGCGGCAGCGATCAAAGATCATATTGGGAAACGAGCGCCATCGCCGGCTCCATTTCCGATGATCTGGATCGTATTCCATGGCGTTGATCAGGCCTTGGGTACTGTTGACGTCGGCAGGAGTGAAGACGTAAACGTCGAGCCCCATCGCTTTTCCTTCTCTGATCATATGCTCGTAGATATGCCGCTCCTCCAGCGTTTTTCGTTCATCCAAGTATAACGTCATAATACCTAAGACGGGTTTTGACACAGAAGTTCACCTTCTTGAATAGAGTCAGCACTAGATGTTGAACAACTTTGGAATGGGTGCAGGGGCAGGACTCCGCTCATAACGAGCGTAGGTTTGCTCGTCGGACCTTGCTCAAGAGCAATGGCCTTAAGCCCTGCATGAAAGCACATTTGCAAACTTGCGGAATGATCGGCGGCCACTTTGCATCGCAGCCGTCCAAATTTGGATAATTGTGAGCGGATCAGGGAAGAACCGATATGCCGGTTGCGGTATAGAGGGTGTACAGCAATCATACAGGCACCTTCTCCATAATCCGCCGCAAAGCATATCCCCACAGGTATGCGGCCGATATCGCTTCGAACCGTAGCCGCCATAATTGAGGTGCCGGGCTGCTGCAGCCCTTCATAGGATAGCGAGGCCAGACACTGGTAACCTTCGCGGGTTAGACGTTTGTTGCCGTACCGTCGGAAGAAATCGCTGCACTGCTGTCTGGCATGCGGCCATTCTTCCGGGCTTGAGAGAGAGAGACATGAGATTTCCACATGATCCCCTCCTTTCATATCTTCCTTAACGGTTGCTCTAGAGGATGCAAGGACTACCTTTTATTGATCAGGTATTCGGAATATTGAAAAATCCGCTCCAGTGATTTTTTCCGGATCGCGGGTTCGTCAAATTTCATGGGTCTTGAATTGGCTTCGAAGAACCAAAGGACGCCCTCGTTATCAATTCCGAGGTCCATGGACATTTCGCCATGGATTTGACCAGAGCTCTTCTCAATCTGCCGTGCCATATGCACGGCTGCTTTTTTAACTTCGCTAAGGATGGCGTCGGACCGTTCCTGACCGAATACAATCGGAAGCAGCTTCTCTGGATCCTCAATCGTTCCTCCGCGAGGAACATGCGTGGTTATGCTCTTGGCGCCTGCCATTCTAGCTCCAATTCCTGTAACTGCCCAGACACCGTATTCGTTCTTCTGCACAAGTATACGGAGGTCGAAGGCGCGACCGTGGACCTGGGCCAGCTCGATTCCCTGCTGGATCAGGTATGAGCTTCCTTTAGTCTCTTGATAAACCCGGTTCCAAAGCCGCTCCAAGGAGGCTGCTTTGTATGTGGTGCTGTTTTTGTTGTTCTGTATCTGTATGCGGTAGGGGAGCGGTTTGTTTTTCTGATATCGTACCCTCATGATCCCTTGCCCGGCTTTGCCGTCCTCGGGTTTAAGATACAGGTAAGGCTTCCGCTTTATCATTTCATATAAAGTGGGGTAACCTTTCAAACGCTTTGTCAAAGGAGCCCATTTTTTAGTTAACCGGGATTTGTTCAGCCAAGCAAACAGCCGCCATTTATTGAAAAAGTGTGGATTATAGATATCGATATGGGGATGATCTTGGCATTCCTTGATTTTGCGGCGAACCCAGGGAAGAGCTTCATCCTCTCGGTAGGGGATCCGGTTATATATAACCTGGGGCAGAGGGCATGGCCTCTGCTCCCAGGAATGGTCGTTGTTCAGGATGTAGCCCTTGACAGTACCCGTATCAAGCTTCAGATCACGTACAGTCACTACGTAGACCATAAAGCCCATATCTTTTCCCGTCTTGATGATTTCCTGAAAGTTTTGCCGGTTGCCCCTGAACATCGTATGCGTATCGTGCATGGTCAGGATGGCTACAACCGGTCTTCCATCACTCTCCACTCGGTTGATCACGAATCATTCCCCCTGTGGAAGCCGCTGAGATACATACTGTGTTCAAAAATATGCTCGACCGATGCTTTTCCTTCCCCTTTAAGGGAAGGGTGGTTGAATATCGATCGGCCCGGCTTCGAATTCGCTTCAAACATCCATATTCTCTCGTTGTCATCTATTCCGATATCGAACCCGATTTCTCCTAACAGATGCGGATGATGATTCTCGATGGCTTCCGACATCGCGATGGCAGCGTCCTTGGCACGCTCCAGCACCTCTTTCGCTTTGGAGCCGAAGGCCCGGCTGAGCGCATGCTCCGGCGTCATCAAGGAGCCCCCGTTCTTGATATGCGTCGTGACGCTGCCCCTTCCGGCCTTTTTCGCACCGATACCAACCACGGACCAGCGGTTTTTGCTGTTCTTATGCATGTGGAATCTGAAGTCGATGGGGCAGCTGTCGATTTCAATGAGACGGATTCCTTGCTGGATAACATAGTTTCGCAGCTTGGAGCCGTGTTTGGCTTGAAGCATCCGCATCAGACTATTAAAGTTTGGAAACTTGAGGAGGGTGTTGCCCCCGTTTCCATGATAACGCGCGAAGTATCCTTTTTTTGGAAGATAGGTTAACCGGTAAATTCCAAGGCCTAAACTTCCGGCTGAGGGCTTATAATACACAAAGTTGTGACGCTCCATCATATCCTTAATCCGCTCAGGACTAGGATTATTATACGTTTCCGGCAAATATTTGCCTGCCTGCACATCGCCATCCAGTTGGGAGTACACATCGGATTTATTGAAGAAGGCCCAGTTGAAAAATTTGATGTTACGCTTCAGAAACCGATCTCTCAGTTGATTGGTAAAAGGGGAGAAGTCGGTTTTCCGGCTAGGAAGGCGATTATAGACGACATCAGGGAGCGGAACAGTTTTGCGGACAAAACCGCCGCCGGAACCGAGCATATAGGCATGAACGGTTCCGCGCTGCCAGTTGATATCCCGGGGGGCAAAGGCATATACGAACATTTTTTTGTTGCCCTCACGAAGAAGCTGCCGAATATACGAGGTTCGGGCTCCAAAAGGGCTGGATGGATTATGTGGTCCGTCGGACAGAACCCCAACCACAGGCCCCAGCACGATTTCGCCCTCACCAGGGGAATGGATATAGACAGGGCCCTGTCTGGGGACGTTGATGCCATTTCGGACACCGTTGCTTAAATAGATGTGTTTCCCCGATCGCTCAATCGGTTTCACAGCAGCGGACACCGTATTGGTACCGATGCGAAGCTTAATCGATTTCCTGCTTGATAGCCCCAGGCTCTTTAGAAGCGAACCGGATAAAAAGACGACTTTTTCGGGCTGCTGCGAGAAATGAATATTTCCGAAATTCAAACTCATGTATTTACCCTCCTAAGTTGTCGAAGCAATAAATAACGGGCGTATTGAATCGGATGTTCGACGGACAGCCGGGCTGCGTGACCATCCCCCGTTAGTGTAAATGCGCGGCGGCCCGGTTTGGAGTTGACCTCCAGAATCCAGATCCGTCCCTTTGTATCCACGCCAAAATCGATTCCCAGCTCGCCGAGTCGGCCGAATCCTTCTTCGAGCAAAGATGGAAGCCGAGCGGACAGATTCCGGATGTTCTGAATGATCTTCATGGCCTGTTCTTCTCCGAAATCAGTCGTTAGATAGGGGAGGGCTGGAAATGCCGTACCTCCCCCGTGTAGGTTCGAGGTCAGCCCTTGGCTTACGCCTTGCCGTGCGGCGATTCCTGTGATGGACCATATGCCGCGGTCATTCTTTTGAACCAATGACCGAATATCAAACGGGTCTCCGTTACGGTTGCAAAGCTCCAGGTAGGGTTGAATGATAAATCGGCGTCGGCCGGTAAAACGCCTCACCCATTCGTTCATCTCTTGTGCGGGAATGGTCTGCTGGAACATGCGATTGCTCCGATCCCTTCCTTGCAGTCTGACACGCTGGTGATCTGTCAGAGCGAGGTACAAAGTATGACGGCCTTGGGAGCCTCCGCTAGGTTTCATGAAAAGTCTGCTGCCAAAAGCCAGCAAAGCCCTATTCAGTGTCTCGGCACCCGTATAGTTTAAAGTTGCCGGCAGATAAGGTCGTAAGGCGGAGGAGCGCTTTAATACTTCATGCACTTTCTGCTTGCCGGGCAGACCTCGTGACCACAGCTTTACACCCTGCTGCAGCAGTTGGTCCAGACATTGGCTGGCAGCAGCCGTTTCCTCACCGTTTCGGTGCAGGCATCGGTCATAGATGACGTCAGGAGGAGGAAAGGTGCCGATGGTCCAGCCATCTCCCGGATTGAATTGATATCCTTGTATCCTGTCTATGGTGCTTACTGCACCAGAAGCAGGAGAGGCATCATCCGGACAAAAAACAAATACCTGCATGCCGAGTTCCTTAGCCTTCGAGCTTAGTTCACGGAGAAATTCCTTCTCATTAAAGGGAGGGAAGCCCGGTTTGCGGCATACCATGACACCCAGGGTGCCTATCTTGTTTGAGGCCATAGGGTTCTCCTTTTTTTAGAAACCCGTCAAGTATTGACAGTACTGAACGAGTCGTACGGCTGACGGCCTTACTTTGGAGTCGGCATTCAGCGGTGCGTTTTCGCCTTTGGACGGCTTGGAGTTGACCTCCAGGAGCCAAATGCGTCCTGTCGTATCAATTGCCAAGTCAATGCCCAGCTCTCCGAAATGATAGGGGATGGCAGCTTCCAGACCATGAGCAATATCGAGCGCCGCTTGATTCATGCGAGCGGGGGCCGTTTGCTTGGAGTTTAACGGGATACTGCTCATGGCAAGCGCATCCTTGACGGAAGACAGTGTACCACCTCTGGCGAGATTGGAAACAAAGTGGTTTCCGCCGGCAATGCGGGCCACGACCGAGGTCACTGCCCATTTGCCGTTTTTGTTTTTATGAACAAGCGCGCGAAAATCAACGTTTCGCTTATTGATGCGGATTAAATCCAATCCTTGCTGAATTTGATAACGCGTTTTTTTTATTTTTCCGGATAAGCTGCTGAACAGCTTTGGAAGCGAGGAGTAGGTATTCTTCTTGCTTCCTTCAAGAGAGGTGGTCATCGTTTGATAATGGCCGTTCTCTTGGCGGGATATCCGGATGATACCTTTTCCCAGACTACCCCGGACCGGTTTCAGGAAGACCGTCCGATAAGTAGAACACATTTTTTTGAGCGTCGGATAACCGCTAAGCAAGTAGGATTCCGGCAAGTATTTCTGCAGTTTCGCATCAGGTCCGAGTGCCTCGAAGACATCGGATTTATCGAGAAATTTCTCGTTAAAGATATGGGTGCCGAATTGTGATTTTACTTCTCTCATAAAATGCTGTACGCTAGGACTATTCTCCAGTTTGCGGGTAGACAGCCGGTTATTAATGACGTCCGGAGCTGGAACGCTGAGCTTTCTCCATCCTGCGTCATAAGCAATGGCTTCAAGTGTTGCCGGGTTCGAACCGATCATGTCAGGTGTGAAAAAATATACATATGCGCCTTGTTTCCTGGCTGCGTTGACCATTTCCAAGCAGAAAGCTGAGATCGATCCGAAAGGTTTATCAGGTTCATCCGGTTGATAGCGACTGACCATGATCCCGATAAGCGGACCGAGCTTCAGTGTTCTTTCCGTTGGATAATATTTGACATTCATGACGGTACGAGGAAGAAGTCCCGAATGGCTGAATACGGAAGGGCTTAGGGCCAGCGAGTTCGATTTTCCTCCTGAGGTAACGCTGACTTCCTGCCTGAAGGAGCCAAAGGCAAGCTGTACCTTTGAATCTGTCGGGATACGGAGCTGTCTTATGAGACGGTCACCAAGCTTGATATCGTTATCCGAAAGCTGGGCTGAGCGGATTAATTGAACCGATATCTTGGATTTGGTGTTGGATTTAATCTTGGATTTGCGCATGATGGATCTCCTTCCGACAACAACTGGATACTTAAGTGAACAGACAAAGACTTCATCTGATCATTGCATGTAATGCATCATATGAGGACATATATCCCTTGGTGATTGTACTGCTCGGGAAAAAGGAGTGCTTAAAATGCAGAACTGGCTGTTTATTTTGGTGAACGTGTGCGTTGCTGCTTTTGTTGGCGGCATAACGAACCATTTTGCGATAAAAATGCTGTTTCATCCTCTTGAAGAAAAAATCATCCTGGGTCGCCGCATACCCTTTACACCAGGGCTCATCCCCAAGCGTAAAGACGAAATAGCCGAGTCGCTCGGACACGTGGTCTCGGATTACCTGGTAACAAGCGAGGGCTTGCAGGAGCTTATTCGTAAGCCGGTGTTTCGGGGTAAGATAGAGGACAGCCTCTATCGAAAGCTGGAGGAATGGAGCCAGTCGGAGCTGAGCTTCCGAGACTTGGCGCTAAAGGTATGGAGTTCGGAACAGTGGGAGCAATTGAAGGTCCGTGCTGAACAATCAGCCCGCCAGCTTACGGCCCGGGGTGCCGCAGCAGTATGGCATGGCTACGGGCTGGAGGCAAAGCCGCTGAAGGAGCTTGTTCCCGGCTGGTCGGAGGAAACGATCCAGGGCTGGAGCGGGGCTGCCGCCGATATGGTGCTGAAGGAGCTGAAGAACACGCTGCTGTCTGCCAAGGGACAGCTTATGCTATCGGAGGTGGCTTCATCGCTCATCGATAAGGCAGGCGGATTTCTCGGGACCATGGCTTCGATCTTTGTGGATGAGGATAAGCTGGTCCAGAAGCTGACGCCCATGCTGATTCAGCAGCTGGAGGGAGAGAAAGTCCGCAAGACCATCACGGATATCATCTCAGGAAAGCTGTCGTATTACGGTGATATGCCGCTTGGGAATCTCATCGAACATGTCGCGGATGAGCCGGGCTTAGCTTGGATCACCCGAACTTTGGATGATAAGCTTCCTTGGTCCAAGTGGATTGAGCGGATCGAGCTTCTTCGTGTTAGCGAAGTGATCGGACCGCGAATGCCGGCTATTGGGGCAGCCTTGCCTGGACTGCTCGATAAGGGACTGGGTTTCCTTGAGCGAAGCATCCCGGCTGCCATGAAGGCTGTTAACTTGCCGCAGCTCGTTCAGGAGCAGGTGGAGAAGTTTCCAATTGAGCGGCTGGAAGAGATCATTCTAAGTGTATCCGGCCGTGAATTCAGGGCTATCACCTGGCTTGGAGTTCTGCTGGGTGGAGTGATCGGATTGTTCCAATCCATGCTGATTGTGCTGTGGAGATGAGATGTTTGATGGAGTAAGGCGAAAGGCGAAAGGCGAATTGAAAAAATGGCATTTTGGCCGAATATATTGGAGGAATTAAAAATGAACATTTATGACAAGGCACATGATTTGGCAAAAGCGATGAGGGAAAGCAAGGAGGTAGAGGAGATCACCTCTGCTATGAAACTCGTGGATGCAGATCCGGAGAGCAGACGCATGCTGGATGATTTCCGTCAGCGCCAGATGGAGCTTCAACAGCGTATGATGTCCGGCGATATGCCGGCTCAGGACGAAATGGAGAAGATGGAGAAGCAGTTTGAGGTGCTTAGCTTGAACCTGAACATTCGTCGTTTGTTTGACGCGGAGCGGCGATTGAGTGTCATCATCGAAGACGTGAACAAGATTATATCGGATAGCCTCCAGCATCTGTACGGACCAGCTCAACCTTAAAGCAATCTATTTGTAACCATGATGCGGGCCGTTAATTTCGGATCGAATTTGAACAATTTTTAAAAACTTGTCTCATAAATTGCGCAAGCTCCTCATAGAGTAGAAATATAGATTTCAGAGAGTAGAGGAGCTGCGTTTACAATGAAAAAAAAGAAGAACAAGTTTAAACACACCGCTTATTTATTGGTTGCACTCGGCATGTTGATATACGCCCTTCCCAGCATTTCCTTTTCTGGCGGGTTCTCGTGGGTTTCGCTGTTCGGTGCAGTCTGGGCAGGATTTGCCCTGCTCGTGATCGGTTCGCATCTCTATTACCTCATCGGTGTAGATGAAGCGAAACAGAAAGCGCTCGATGAGATCCGCAAGGAGAAATTGCGTCAATGGGAATTGAAATGGCCTGAGGAACAGAAGAGCCAGGAAGCTAATTAAGAGTTGGATCATAGCGAGCGTTGTGATGAACAAAAACCTCCCATAAGGGATACGGTTGGATCGCCCATCCGTTATCCTTTATGGGAGGTTTTTTTGTATCTGACGGGTATGGGAGTGTCATAGGACGTGATATAATAGATACAGTATGGTACAGATAGTGTTCTGGGGGTGTAACAGTTGGACGTTCGAGATGATACGATTACTAAACACGAGCAGTTGGTTCAGCATATTGAAAGTTTGAAGGTTGGAAGCAAAATATCGGTACGACGGTTAGCTAAAGAGATGGGCG
Source organism: Paenibacillus sp. FSL K6-1330 (assembly GCF_037976825.1). Taxonomy (NCBI): domain Bacteria; kingdom Bacillati; phylum Bacillota; class Bacilli; order Caryophanales; family Paenibacillaceae; genus Paenibacillus; species Paenibacillus sp. FSL K6-1330. The sequence continues at coordinate 5,745,542 of NZ_CP150269.1, read as the reverse complement.
TCAGCGAGGGCACCGCTTATCGGGCGGTGAAGGAAGCGGAAAGCCTGGGCATTGTGGTCACGAAGGAGCGGATCGGCACGGTTCGTGTGGAACGGAAGCCGCGGAACATATCCGAGCAGCTTATGTTTGCCGATGTTGTTGAAATAGTGGAAGGGCATGTGCTTGGCGGTGCGGAGGGGCTTAATAAAAGCCTGCATAAATACGTGATTGGCGCTATGAAGGTAGAGGCGATGATCCGATATATCGATGCCGGAAGCCTCATGATTGTCGGTAACCGTGAAGATGCCCATTTCCTGGCACTTGAGCAGGGAGCGGGCGTATTGATTACGGGCGGTTTCGGAACCAGCCGGGAAGTGAAGCAGTTGGCAGACCAACTGCATCTGCCCATTATATCGTCCCGTCATGACACGTTTACCGTCGCCTCCATGATTAACCGCGCCATTTTTGACCGTTTAATCAAGAAGAAAATTATGCTGGTGGAGGATATCGCTCATGATAAGCCGAAGAATCATCAGTTGAAAAACTCCGTCACCGTTGAGGAATTCAAACGGATTTCACAAGCGACCGGGGAAATCCGTTATCCGGTAACCGACGAATGGAACCGGGTCATCGGCATTGTTGGTGTCCGGGATGTGGAAGGGCTCGCCGACACCCAGCCGATCGAGAAAGCGATGACCCGTAACCCGGTGACGGCAAGCATGAAAACTTCGCTTGCATCAGCGGCGCAGATTATGATGTGGGAAGGGATCGATTTTCTGCCGATTGTGGATCGGAACCGCAAGCTGCTTGCAACGGTCACTCGTAAAGAAGTGTTAGGGGCACTGCGGGATGCGCGAAATCAGCCTCAGCTCGGCGAAACGTTTGATCAGCTGATCTGGAATGGGATTGCAGAGGATCGGGATGAGGAAGGGCGTTTGTTCTTTCACGGTTTTATCACGCCCCAAATGGCTTCAGAACTTGGAACGATTTCACAAGGAGTGCTTACGACCGTAATGAGCCAAGCGGCGGTTAAAGCGGCCAAGGATATCAGCGGCTGGGATCATGTGCTGGACCATCTGTCAACGTATTTCATCCGGCCCGTGCAGATCGAGGACCCGATCGTCATTATGCCGAAACTGCTGGAGATCAGCCGCCGTACCTGTAAGATGGAGATTGAGATTCAGCATCAGACGAACCTGATTGCCAAAGCGGTCATGACGATGCAGGCGATCGATCATGGCTGACGTAAATTCCGGACAAAATAAAGGGGCATCCTGCAGGTCTTATAATAGACCTTCCGGGATGCCCTTGTTCCGTTTAATTTAATTTAGCTGGCCGTCCGCGAATCCTTCAGTCTGCTGTAATAGGTGCGGCTTCTTATGCCGGAAAATATATTAAATGCGCCAAGCACCAAGAATACGGCTTCAACAATGACAGCCGGCGTGGAGCCGCTGAACAGAAACATGCAGACTAGCGAAAGGGAAACCAGCATAATGCCCATATAGAGGTTCATCATGGACATATAGATTCCGCGGTCTGCGGGATCCGCTGCTCGTCGTGCGCGAATGCTGTACAGCGCGGCAGCGATCACGGACAGAACGAGGATAATGTATAGGATATAGTGGATGACTGTGATCATGGAATGGAAGGCTCCTTTATATTCAGTAACATGCTTACGATATAGCTAAAAGTGCGTGTTCAATAAGTCAGGCTGACTTATTGAACAACCTCTAAAAGCGTGTAGATTCGATCATGTACAATATCGGTATTGTATCATGATACCGTTGACTTTGCATCCACATGATCAAAGCTAACCCAGATTTGAAGTACACCTTCCATCACAAGCATGGTCTTGATTTGGACCTTGTAATCCTTTTCGCGAACCGTATATATTTTGTCGCTAAGGAGTGAGCGCGTCAGCTTGCTGTCCGCGTCGATATCAAACACATTACGGCCCCGAAGGGCTGCCAGATCATCGCCCATAAGCCTGATGAGTTCTTTGATGATCACGGGATCCAGCGGCGCCCTGTCGTTTTGCTCGCTCCGGATCTTGATTTCTTTGATGACCGTGGATTGTTTATTGTATTTTTTTAACGAATCGATGTCTTCTTCATATTGTGCAATTTTGATCTGCTGGCCTTGATTCGTTTCCCATAGTTTATTGTAGGCTGCATGATAGACCGAGTTGTAGACGATGCTGCCGACAACCATCCCCAGCACGAAGATGGATGCGACCTGATAGAAGGGGCGGAAGCGGTGGGTTGGAGGTACGCGCATCGATTAACTCCGGCTGGAGCACACCCATTTGACCAGCTCGCTGCCCATATGTGCTCCAAGAAATGCAAAGCCGAGATATAGAATTTGTTTGATCACAGGGGATAAATTACCACCAAGCATATTGCTCTCAATGACCCGCATCGGATCGATGGTGCCTCCGATGGCAGCCGCAAGCGCCCAGATCTTAATTCGGTCTGCGACCTCCATCATGGTGTTGGTGGGGGGCTGCAGGGACAGCACGGCGCCCACACCTCCCACCATGGCTCCCCCCAGCACGATGCCGAAGGCTATAAAAAAGTCCAGGATCGCTTTTGATAAAAAAACGCTCATGCCCTCATGTCTCCTCTCTTCTCTTGGTGGATGTCACGGCAACCGCCTGTCCACGTACTCCCTAGTTTCATTCTATGGGCGGGCCTAGCGGGATTATGATAAAATGGTATAAAGACTTTTAAAGATATCTTTGGATTGATTTTAAATATACATGTACCGGCGAAAGGAAGGCGTTACGATGAGCTCTTTCGTGCATTTGCACGTGCATAGTGAATACAGTTTGCTCGATGGAGCGGCACGTATCGGTGACCTGGTGCGGGAAGCGGCGGCGCTTGGAATGAAATCGCTGGCGCTTACGGATCATGGCGTGATGTATGGTGCCATTCCGTTCTATAAAGCTTGTATGGCGCAAGGCATCAAACCGATTATCGGCTGCGAGGCCTATATCACGGCAGGCTCCCGCAAGGAGCGGGGAAGCCGCAAGGATCAGCCGATCTATCATTTGATTCTGCTTGCCAAGAATGAGACCGGCTATCGCAATTTGATGAAGCTGTGCTCGATCGGGCATCTGGAGGGGCACCATTACAGACCCCGAATCGATATGGAGGCGCTCGCCGCCCATCATGAAGGCATCATATGTCTCAGCGCTTGCTTGGGCGGCGAGGTTCCCCAGCATCTGCTTCATGGACGTGAGGCGGAAGCAAAAGCCGCTTCGCTTCGTTACCAGGCGATTTTTGGAGAAGACTACTACTTGGAGCTGCAGGATCACGGAATTCCGGAGCAGAAGCGCGTGAATCCCCAGCTGATTCAGCTGAGCCGCGAGACGGGTATTCCGCTGGTCGCTACCAATGATGTGCATTATCTGGCTGAGAGCGATGCCGAAGTTCAGGACGTCCTAATTTGTATCGGCACGGGCAAAACGGTGGAAGATGAAGACAGGCTGCAAATCCAGACGAACCAGCTCTATTTGAAGAGCGGCAGCGAAATGGAGCGTCTGTACCCCCATGTGCCTGAAGCTATATTGAATACGGCTAAGATTGCGGACCAATGTAACCTGGAGCTGGAGTTCGGCAAGTCCATTTTGCCGGAATACAGCTCTCTTCCTGAAGGGAAAAATGCAGCAGAATACTTGCGGGATCTCTGTTTGAACGGGCTGAAAGGACGTTATGAGAATACGGAGCGGTGGCAGGATGAAGCGCTGCGCAGCGAGCTGGAGCAGCGACTGAACTATGAGCTCGGTGTCATTGAGAGCATGGGCTTCAGCGATTATTTCCTGATCGTATGGGATTTTATCGCCTATGCCCACAGGCAAGGCATCGCGGTTGGACCGGGCAGGGGTTCATCGGCGGGGAGCTTGGTAGCTTACACGCTTCACATTACAAATGTTGATCCGATGAAATATAAATTGTTGTTTGAACGCTTCCTGAACCCGGAACGGATTACGATGCCGGATATTGATATCGACTTCAGTGACGAGCGCCGGGAAGAGGTCATTGATTATGTGGTGGATAAATACGGGAAAGAACATGTCGCTCAGATCATCACGTTCGGTACGATGGCGGCAAGGGCGGCCGTCCGTGATGTCGGACGTGCGCTGAATGTGCCGTTCGGGGATGTGGACAAGGCGGCCAAGCTGATCCCTAACCACCTGGGCATCAGCATCGCAGGAGCGATGGAGCAAAGCCCACAGCTAAAGGAGCAGTACGAGACGAAGCCGAAGGTGCGCGAGCTGATCGATATGGCGATGAAGGTCGAGGGCATGCCTCGTCATGCTTCGACGCATGCGGCGGGCATTGTCATTTCCCGCGATCCGCTGACGGATGCGGTGCCGCTGCAGGAAGGCAGCGAGAAGACGGCGCTGACACAGTATTCCATGGAGAATCTGGAGAGCGTGGGGCTGCTCAAGATGGACTTTTTGGGTCTGCGGACGTTGTCCATCATTGAGCGTACGCTGCGATGGATTCAAGAATTGACCGGCAGAACACTCGATTTCGAACAAGTGCAAGATGACGATCATCTGACGTATGAGATGCTGGGGCGCGGCGATACCACGGGCGTATTTCAGCTCGAATCCGCGGGCATTCGGCGGGTGTTGAAGGATCTGAAACCTTCGGCATTTGAGGATATCGTATCTGTCAATGCCTTGTACCGCCCGGGTCCCATGGAGTTTATTCCGAAGTTCATTCAAGCCAAGCACGGCCGGATTGAGCCGGAGTATCCCCATTCGGACCTGATCCCGATATTAGGCGATACTTACGGCATTATCGTCTATCAGGAGCAGATCATGCAGATCGCTTCGACGATGGCCGGCTTCTCGCTCGGGGAAGCCGATTTGCTGCGAAGAGCGGTTTCGAAGAAGAAGCGCGAAGTGCTGGACCGGGAGCGGAGCCATTTCGTGTCGGGCAGTCTCAAGCTCGGCTATAGCGAGGATGAGGCCAACCGTGTGTACGATATGATCGTCCGGTTCGCGAATTACGGATTTCCCCGTGCGCATGCTGCCGCTTATGGCGTGCTGGCCTTCCAGACGGCTTATCTTAAGGCGCACTATCCGGTTCCGTTCATGGCTTCCATGCTGACTGCGGTTATGGGCAGTCACCGGAAGGTAGCCGAATACGTGCTGGAGGCACGGCGGCTCGACATCGAGGTCATGCCGCCGGATGTCAACGAAAGCGGAACGTATTTCACGCCGGTCATGAGCGGTCCTGCTGCCGAGGGCGGCGATGATGAAGGCTGTCCTGCCGGAGGCGGAATCCGATTCGGGCTTGCCGCGATTAAGAATGTTGGCACGCAAGCGGTGGAGAATATCGTCGAGATCAGGCGTGAAAAGCCGTTTGAAAGCCTGCTTGATTTTTGCCGCCGGGTGGACCTCCGCGTATGCAACAAGCGCGTGATCGAGTCGCTTGTCCAGGCGGGGGCTTTCGATTCCTTGCAGGGTCACCGCTCCCAACTGGTTGCTATGCTGGACGAAACGGTCGAAGCGGCCGTGAAGTGGAGAAAGGAGCGGGATGATCTCCAGATTCAGCTCTTCGACTTCGTGGAAACGACGAATTGGGACATTGAATATCCGGACATCCCCCCGTATACCGCAAGTCAGCAGCTCGAATTCGAACGTGAGCTGCTGGGCATGTATTTGTCCGGTCATCCACTAGACGGATTCGAAGATACGCTGACGGAATCCGGAGCTGATCGGTTAATGGATCTGCATGAAGCGGAAGATGAATCGATGGCTACGGTTGCCGGGATGGTGGTTACACTAAAGACCATTACGACGAAACAGGGGAAGGCGATGGCCTTCATGGAGTGCGAGGACCAAATCGAGCGCTGCGAGGTCGTTCTCTTTCCCGAAGTGTGGAAGCGAAGCGCGCATCTGATTGAAAAAGGCGCACTGCTCGCGATCCGGGCAAAGGTCCAACTGCAGGACGAAGGCTTCAAGCTGCTGGCCGAAGAAATCGCTCCGCTTGAGGCGCAAACCTTGAGCCAACTGGTTCACCGGAGCAAGGTTCGGGGAACAGCAGGCGGAAGAGGAAGATCCGGCGGAGAGAATAACGGTCGGGGCGTAAAATCGGGCGCAGTCGGCATGCCGCCGGTTTCGGCCGGTAATCCCTCGGCCGTCCCGCCTCCGGAGCCGCTTGCCGCCCGGAGTGGCGATGATTCGACCTCAATCCGAAATGAAGCATCGGGCAGCAGCTTATCGTCCGAGAAGGAATCTCGTACCGGAGTATCGAATCATAAGGCTGAGCAGCGCGTGTTTGTGAAAATAACGGCCGATGCGGAGCAATCGGAGCTGCTGGTGAAGCTGAAAGAGCTCCTGCAGCAGCATCCGGGGCATGTGCCAACGGTGCTGTTTTATGAGCGAAGCCAGAAGGTGCTTGCGCTTAGCGATGCCTATCGGATTAAGCCTTCGACAGAGCTTTTTGCCGAAATGGAGAGCATGCTGGGCAAGGACACCGTTAAAGTGAAGTGACATGAAAATTTAAGAACGTTTCCCATCCCTCCCGCATACAATTAGGACACTACAGGTAATGTTGGCCGAGTATTCGCATGAAGAAGGCTCTTCATGATAGAACCGGATTGAAAGAGCGCGGCCAAAGACGCGGGGGGGATTTGTGATGTCAATGGACTTGGCAGAAAGCATGCTCAGCCGCAGAGGAGTCAGCGTAAGCTCCATCGCGGATATTGTGTTGAAGCTGCAGCAGCGTTATCATCCGAAGTTAACCATCGAGCAGTGTGAAGAAAGCGTCCGGGCCGTTCTCGGCAAGCGCGAAGTTCAGTATACGCTGTATACGGGCATTGCGCTGGATGAGCTGGCGGAGAAGAAACTGCTGCCGGAGCCGCTGCAATCGATTATGGAGCAAGACGAACCGCTCTACGGAGTGGATGAGACCATGGCGCTTGGTGTCACGAGCATATATGGCATGATCGGATTGACCAGTTTCGGTTACCTGGACAAAGAAAAAATAGGTGTGATTGAGATATTAAATGAAAAGTCGGACGGGATACATGTGTTTCTGGATGATCTCGTTGCAGGCATCGCCGCTGCCGCTTCCTCACGCATCGCCCATAACAATCCCGATGCGGCCCATTATACCGCAGGTTCTGACTGATTTGCGCGAGCGGTGTCGAATCGCTGCATAAGGGTAAGATTTGGCTTTCAGCCCCCCTGCTCTCTTTGTTGAGGTAAAAACTGAAGTATGTTATCATTATCCATTATATCGGCTCAGGATATGCCTGTGGGACGAGATTAGGGGGATCTGAAAGGCATGTGGACGGTAATCTATATTGCGCCAACTGCAAAGGTGGCGGAAATGATCAAGACCAGGCTAACGGAAGAAGGTTTTTTGGTTCAAAGCCGTCCTGTGAATCTTTCCAAACAGCAGTTTGAGATTTTGGTACCCTCCGGAGAGCTTGAGGAAGTACAGGAAGTGTTGAATTCGATATTGCACCCCTAGTTTCATCTGGGTTACATAGCGAAGCTTAGCGTACGGATCGGCGATGTGCTATTGCGGCGGCCATTCAAATTTACGGCTGGAGAGGTGTAGTTGTGTTTAAAGACTTATTTCAGAAAAAAAGGAAATACGCAACGATCCCATCGGAACGACTTGGGACAGCAGGGCAGCCTCAGGAAGGCGAACGCCCGAAACGGGAAATTCCGGAAGGTCTGATGAATAAGTGTGCTAAGTGCGGCACCATTCAATACAGCAAAGAGCTTGAGAAGAATCTGAAGGTGTGTCAGGAATGCGGACATCATATGCGCCTGAATGCGGTAGAACGGATTGCCATGACGCTGGATGAGACAGGCTTTGAAGAGTTTGACGCAGATATGATCTCGGTGGATCCGCTCAAGTTTCCGGGATATGCGGCCAAGCTGGAGCAGCAGAAGATGAAATCCGGTCTTCATGATGCGGTTATTACCGGTCAAGGCTCGATTCTCGGCCAGCCTGTTGTGGTGGCTGTGATGAGTTTTGATTTCTTCACGGGAAGCATGGGCTCCGTCGTCGGGGAAAAAATCACCCGAGCGATCGAGTTTGCGACGGACAAGCGTTTACCACTCATTATTTTCTCCACTTCCGGCGGTGCCCGGATGCAGGAGAGTATTCTCAGTTTGATGCAGATGGCCAAAACAAGCGCAGCCCTGTCCAGGTTTAACGAACTCGGCGGGCTTTATATTTCAGTGATAACGGATCCGACGACCGGCGGTGTATCCGCCAGCTTTGCGACGCTTGGCGATATCAATATTGCCGAGCCGGGAGCCGTATTCGGTTTTGCGGGCCGTATCGTTATTGAACAGACCATTCGCCAGAAGCTGCCGGATGACTTCCAGACAGCGGAGTTCAACTTGGCTCATGGTCAGCTTGACATGGTTATTCATCGGAAAGATATGCGCTCCATGCTTGGTAAGCTGCTGGAGATGCATACCGTGAAAGGGGGATTCTGATGTCAGGCGAATTGCCTTTTGAAATGCCACTTGCCGAAATGCGCAAGAAGATTGATGAACTGAAACAATTCGGACAGGAAAAAGGGATCGATTTCACGGATGAAATCGCCCGCCTGGAAGAACGATATAGTCGTTTGGAGGAAGAAATTTATTCTTCGATTTCGCCTTCCCAGAAAATGCATCTGGCCCGTCATCAGCAGCGACCGACTTCGCTTGATTTGATCCAGTTGATCTTTACGGATTTTATTGAGCTGCATGGAGATCGTCTCTACGGGGACGATCTTGCCATTGTCGGCGGCTTGGCCAAACTGGACGGTGTTCCCGTCACGGTGGTCGGTCAGCAGCGCGGTAAGGATACGAAGGATAATATCGCGCGTTTCTTCGGAAGTCCGCATCCGGAAGGCTTCCGTAAAGCTCTGCGACTTATGCAGCAGGCGAACAAGTTCAAGCGTCCCATTATCACATTTATTGATACAAAAGGCGCATATCCGGGTAATACAGCAGAAGAAAGAGGTCAGTCCGAGGCGATTGCCCGTAATCTACGGGAAATGTCGTCCCTTGGGGTGCCTATTGTTGTTGTGGTCATCGGCGAAGGTGGGAGCGGCGGTGCTCTTGCAATGGCTGTAGGCAATCGTGTGTTGATGCTTGAGCATGCCATTTATTCCGCCATTTCACCGAACGGCGCCGCATCCATTCTGTGGAAGGATGCATCCAAAGCGGACCAGGCTGCGGAAGCCATGAAGATCACCGCTAAGGACCTGCTTGAAATGGAAGTAATTGAGGAAATTATACCGGAGCCTAAGGGCGGTGCGCACCGCGACTATGAAGAGACGGCCGCCGCCATTCAAAGCGCACTGATCAGCCAGCTGAAAGAGCTATCCGTCATGGATGCCTGCGAGCTGAAGGAAGACCGGTACCGCAAGTTCCGCAAGATTGGCGAATTCGATTTTGCGAAGGCGGAACAGGAAGACGATTCTGTGAAAATCTGATGAGTATGTGACGATATGACAAAGTTCCTATACAAATTAGACTTTTTGTAGTAGATTTAGTTGTTGGAAAAAGAGATATAGAGAACCCTTTAATAAACGGAGGAAACCCAAATGCGCAAAACAAAAATTGTATGTACCATCGGTCCTTCCAGTGAATCGTTGGAAAACACCAAGAAGCTCATTATGGCCGGCATGAACGTGGCTCGTCTGAACTTCTCTCACGGCGACTTCGAGGAGCATGGCAACCGGATCAAGAACATCCGCCAAGCTTGTGAAGAGTTGAACAAAACGGTAGCGATCCTGCTTGACACCAAAGGACCGGAAATCCGTACAGGTAAACTTGAAGTGGAACCGATTGAGCTTGTACAAGATGAATATATCACCCTTACTACCGAGGAAATCCTTGGTGATAAGAATCGTTTGTCCATTACTTATAAAGAGTTGCCGCAAGATGTTCAAGTGGGATCCACGATCTTGATCGATGACGGTTTGATCGGTCTGACCGTGGTGGAGATTCAAGGCTCCGAAATCAGATGCCGCATCGTCAATGGCGGAACCATTAAGAGCAAAAAAGGTGTAAACGTACCGGGAGTCGCGATTTCGCTCCCAGGGATTACGGAAAAAGACGCCAACGATATCGTTTTCGGGATCGAACAGGGCATCGATTTTGTTGCTGCTTCCTTCGTTCGTAAAGCAAGTGACGTGCTTGAAATTCGCGAATTGCTGAAGAAGCATAATGGCGAGCACATCCAAATCATCTCCAAAATCGAGAACCAGCAGGGCGTTGACAACCTGGATGAAATCCTCGAAGTATCCGATGGCTTGATGGTAGCCCGCGGCGACCTCGGTGTTGAGATTCCGGCTGAGGAAGTTCCATTGGTGCAAAAACGCATGATCGAAAAATGTAACCTGGCTGGCAAACCGGTCATTACGGCTACGCAAATGCTGGATTCCATGCAGCGCAACCCACGTCCTACCCGTGCGGAAGCAAGTGACGTTGCCAATGCGATTTTTGACGGTACCGATGCCATCATGCTGTCCGGCGAAACGGCTGCTGGTAAATATCCTGTAGAATCCGTTTTGACCATGTCCCGTATCGCAGAGAAAGCGGAATCCGCACTGAACTATCGTGAAATGTTCTTGAAACAGCGTATTGCTCAAGATACCAGCGTTACCGAAGCAATCAGCCAATCCGTTGCGATCTCGGCACTCGACCTGAATGCCAAAGCAATCATATCGTCCACGGAATCTGGTCAAACGGCTCGTATGGTATCCAAATACCGTCCAGAGGCTCCTATCGTCGCTGTCACGACTCAAGACAGAACGATGAGACGTTTGGCACTGACTTGGGGTGTAACGCCGGTTAAAGGCGAACAGGCTTCTTCTACGGACGAGATGTTTGATTACGCGCTGCAAGGCGGCGTGAAGTCCGGACTCGTTAAAGAAGGCGATCTTGTTGTGATTACAGCAGGCGTGCCGCTGGGCCGTTCCGGTTCGACCAACCTGCTGAAAGTGGATCAAATTCCACAACAGAAGTAATACAACAGTCAAGAATCCGTTGGATTCTGAATATAGCAGCATATGAGCAATGGACGATGATTCTGTCGACCATTGCTTTTTGCATAGATAAGGGGGGGATGTTGATGCCTAAGCCATCCGTGCCGACACTAAGCCGCTGGTTCTGGACGTCATTTCGGGTGCGTTATCAGGAAAGCGATCAAATGGGTGTCGTATACCATGCTAACTATTTAAACTGGTTCGAGATCGGGCGCACCCAAATGATCCGTGAAATGGGATTTACGTATCGTGGAATGGAAGAAGAAGGCGTCCTGCTCCCGGTGGTTGAACTTGATATCAAGTACCGCCAGCCTGCGCGGTATGATGATCTCTTAACGGTATTTACCAGAATGACTGCTTTCTCCCCACTTCGAATACACTATGAATATGAGGTCCGTTTGCTGAGCGAACAGGAGCAGGCAGATTTGGGGACGATGGATTTGTCTCCCGAATCCGGGCTGCCCGGTGCCTTGTTAACGGCAGGTGCGACCCGACATGTATGGCTGAATCGAGAGTGGAAGCCGGCCCGACTGGATAAATGCTCCCCAAAGCTGTATGATGCATTGAGGGACACCCTTTGGGGGAGGAAGGAGTAGCTTCATGTTCAAATGGTTGCTGGCAGCGATTATCTTCGTGCCTGCTATTGAAATATTCGGCTTCCAGATTGTTGCGGATCGCGTGGGTGGCATGAATACCTTGTTATTGACACTGCTGACCTCTGCGGTTGGCGTGGCCATGATGAGGTTCGAAGGTCGCAAAGCGATGGAAGATGCCAAGCAGAGAATGAACTCAGGCATGGTTCCGGGTGCTTCCATGGCTGATGGCCTATGTATATTTGCAGGTGGAGTACTACTTATTCTGCCGGGCTTTGTAACTGACATTATCGGATTTACGCTGATATTTCCGTTGACCCGCCCGCTGTATCGGATTCTGCTGTTGAAATGGATGAAGAAAAATATGAAAAACGGCAAGATTACGATCTTTCGCAGATAAAACAAACAGGATCACCCATAAGACCGGCCCCTTCGTGGGCCGGTCTATTTACTATCTGAACCTGCCTCCGATAATATAATTCCTTAGGTCCTTGAATACATGGGCCCGGTGGAATGCATCCAGGATGACAAGCGACACAGGACCTACAATCAATCCCAGAATGCCAAACAGCTTGAGCCCGACAAACATGCCCAGCAGGGCGGCGAGCGGGTCCAGTCCCACACTGCTGGCGAGCACCTTGGGCTCCATGATCTGCCTGACGATCAGGATGATGCTGTACAGGACGGTCAGTCCGATGCCGAGCGTCAGGTCGCCCGACATAAAGGCATACAGCGACCAGGGGATCAGGACGATGCCAACGCCGAGGTATGGGAGAAGATCCACCAAGCCGATCAGAAGTCCGATGGAGAAGGCGGAATCGACCCCGAGCGCATAAAGCGTGAGCATGACGATAAGGGCCGTGATGGAGATGAGGATCAATTGGGCCCTCGCGAATCCGAACAATGCTTTTTTCAGATCCGAGAAGATATAGATCATGGGTTTGAGAATGACGCCCGGTAGGATGCGGATAAGCGCGCGATTATGGCGCTCCCAGCTGTTGCTGAGAAAGAATGTTGACAGTAAAACAACAATCAGAATCGTGCCTAAGTTCGGCAAATAATAAATAATTTGCAAAATTCCGTTGAAAATACTGGTAACTAAATCGGTCACGGCCGTGCCAATCGTTTGTGTCGTGCGGGTAATATTTTGATTGATGGTATCGTGATAATTCGGGTTGTTCTGATAGAACCGGCTAATCTCATTGATGATATTCTGGAAGCTATCATTCTGCATCCAGGCCGTCAGCCATTCCATCCAGGTATCAATATGGAGATTGAAGGACTGTGACAGAATAATCAGTTCCTTGACCAGTCTGGTAACAGCCGCAGTAAGAATCAGTAGAGCCGCTCCGAAATACAGCAGCAGGGACAACGTGACGGCGAGCCACCGCGGCAGCTTCAAACTCCGCTGAAGCAGGTGGACGCAAGGATTCATGGCATAGGCGATGATCCAGGCCAGAAGGAAGGGATAAAGCAGCGGCAGCAGTACATATATTAAATAGGCAATCACGAAGATGGAAGACAGCACCCACACTCCCCGGCCAAAACGCTTGAGCATCAATCGTTCCAAACAATCACACTCCTTTGCAGCACTTCAAGGACGAGCAGAGTCGCTCATTCTCTATACCTATGCAAGGAGTTTCAATATAAGGATAAAGAGTTGGAAAACGCTTGTCTTCATGATTCGACAATGAGAATTATCACAGGTATAATGGAATTGTAAGTGATTTCAAAAAAATGTTTATGGTGTCGATAAAACAATTTGATGCGGCGAATGTCGCTGCTCATGTTCACATATCAGACAAAATCCAGTATGATATGAGAAGGTTTATGACTAGGACCATAGCAATTTTTTCGCGTTTTTCTTTTTTATCCGACTTCATGAAAATGTTTTCATGAATGTCAAAATAGTTCAGTTTATCCCGATCATAAAGGAGAGATGTTGCATGACAGCTACCAAGGGTTTGGAAGGCATTGTAGCTACCACCTCCGCGATTAGTTCGATCGTCGATGGCGTTCTGACTTATCGTGGATATGATATTGACGATCTCGCAGAACATGCAAGTTTTGAAGAGGTAGCCTATCTGCTCTGGTTCGGAAAACTTCCGAATGCCGAAGAGCTTAAGGCCCTTCAACAAGATTTGAGCGACTATGCTGCCATTCCGGATGAGCTTATCCAGCAGATCAAATTGTATCCGAAGGATACCAATACGATGGCTGCGCTTCGCTCGGCTGTATCCGCGCTTGCTCTGTATGACGCCGAAGGCGACGATATGAGCCGTGAAGCGAACGAAAAGAAAGCGGTTAAACTTCAAGCTCAGCTTCCGACGATCATCGCTGCCATCGCCCGTGTTCGTCAGGGTAAAGAGCCGGTCGCTCCGAAAGCCGGCGTCTCCATCTCGGAGAATTTCTTGTATATGCTCAGAGGCGAAGATCCTGATCAGACTTCGATCAAGGCTCTGGACCAGGCACTGGTATTGCATGCGGATCACGAGCTTAACGCATCCACGTTTGCTGCCCGTGTAACCGTAGCCACGCTGTCCGACATATATTCCGGCGTAACTTCCGCCATTGGTGCGCTGAAAGGTCCTCTGCACGGCGGTGCGAATGAAGCCGTCATGAAGATGCTGAACGAAGTCGGTTCGATTGATCGGGCTCAGGCTTACATTCAGGAGAAGCTGGACAACCGTGAAAAAATTATGGGCTTTGGACACCGCGTTTACAAAAACGGCGACCCGCGCGCGAAGCATCTGCAAAAAATGTCGCGTGAGCTTGGTGAAATGAAAGGCGACACTACGCTGTACGACATGTCGGTACTGATCGACGAAACGGTTACCAACCAAAAAGGGCTGAAGCCGAACGTTGATTTCTATTCCGCATCGGTCTACACGCAGCTCGGCATCGAGCAGGAATTGTTCACGCCGATTTTTGCCATCAGCCGTGTATCCGGATGGACTGCGCACATCCTTGAGCAGTATGAAGGCAACCGTATTATCCGCCCGCGTGCAGAGTATACAGGTATGACCGACCAAAAATATGTGCCGATAGAACTTCGCTAAGTGGCTGGCAATCATGTACAATAGGCTAGAGAACCGCTCAAACGTGAGTGAATCGCGGGTGGCGGGTTTCTCTGTGCCTATTCTGGTGGAATTTTTGGAATAGTTAGAGACAAGAACCATATTCAAAGGAGGAACTCATACTCATGAAATTGGAAAAATTCGCACTACCAACTGAAGGCGAGAAAATTACGATTGATAACGGAACTCTGCAGGTGCCTAACAACCCTGTCATTCCTTTTATTGAAGGTGACGGTACTGGCCGTGACATTTGGAAAGCTTCCAAACGCGTCCTTGATGCAGCAGTAGAAAAAGCATACAACGGTTCCAAGAAAATTGCCTGGTATGAAGTATTTGCCGGTGAGAAGGCATACAATACATACGGTGAATGGCTCCCGAACGATACGCTTGAAGCGATTCGCGAGTATATCGTTGCGATTAAAGGGCCTCTTACAACGCCTATCGGCGGCGGTATCCGTTCCCTGAACGTTGCCCTTCGTCAAGAGCTGGACCTGTACACTTGCCTGCGTCCTGTTCGTTACTTCGACGGCGTACCATCTCCGGTAAAACGCCCTGAGCTGGTTGACATGGTTATTTTCCGTGAGAACACGGAAGACATCTACGCAGGTATTGAGTATAAAGAAGGCTCCGAAGAAGTGAAGAAAGTGATCAAGTTCCTTCAAGACGAGATGGGAGCCAACAAAATCCGCTTCCCGGAAACGTCCGGTATCGGCATCAAGCCTGTATCCTCCGAAGGTTCCAAGCGTCTTGTACGTGCAGCGGTTGAATACGCAATCAAGCATGGCCGCAAATCGGTGACATTGGTTCACAAAGGCAACATCATGAAATTTACAGAAGGCGCCTTCAAAAACTGGGGTTACGAAGTGGCTGAAGCTGAATTCGGCGATAAAGTGTTCACTTGGGCTCAATACGATATCATCAAGGATAAAGACGGCGTAGATGCAGCTAATGCTGCTCAAAAAGCAGCTGAAGATGCTGGCAAAATCATCGTTAAAGATGCGATTGCTGACATCGCGCTGCAGCAAGTTCTGACTCGTCCAACCGACTTTGATGTCATTGCGACATTGAACCTGAACGGTGACTATCTGTCTGACGCGCTGGCTGCACAAGTTGGCGGTATCGGTATCGCTCCAGGGGCTAACATCAACTATGTAACTGGACATGCGATTTTCGAAGCGACTCATGGTA
The DNA here is from genome assembly GCF_037976825.1 of Paenibacillus sp. FSL K6-1330. NCBI lineage: Bacteria > Bacillati > Bacillota > Bacilli > Caryophanales > Paenibacillaceae > Paenibacillus > Paenibacillus sp. FSL K6-1330. Next base: position 5,729,677 of record NZ_CP150269.1, on the reverse strand, counting down.
CAGCTCCGAAATATGCAGACAAAGACGTAGTAAATCCTGGTTCCGTTATCCTCTCCGGCGTAATGCTGCTTGAGCACCTCGGATGGCAGGAAGCCGCTGACCTGATCTACAAAGGGATGGAAACATCGATCAACAACAAAACTGTGACGTATGACTTTGCCCGTCTGATGGAAGGCGCTACCGAAGTGAAATGCTCCCAGTTCGCAGACGAAATCATTAAAAACCTGTAAGGAGGAGATTCATCGTGGCAATTACTCGTAAAAAGATTACGGTAGTAGGTGCTGGCTTTACAGGTGCGACTACCGCCCTGATGCTTGCTCAAAAAGAATTGGGTGACGTGGTGCTGCTGGATATCCCGCAGCTCGAGAACCCAACGAAAGGTAAAGCGCTGGATATGCTCGAAGCAAGTCCCGTTCAAGGATTTGACAGCAACATAGTTGGTACATCCAACTATGAGGATGCAGCTAATTCCGATATCGTAATCATTACAGCAGGTGTAGCCCGCAAGCCGGGCATGAGCCGCGATGATCTCGTTAATACCAATGCAGGGATCGTGAAATCCGTATGTGAGAACGTGAAGAGTCACGCACCGAACGCCACGGTGATCATCTTGAGCAACCCGGTCGATGCCATGACTTACGTGGCATATAACACGCTCGGATTTCCCAAGAACCGCGTCATCGGCCAATCTGGCGTACTGGATACGGCTCGCTATTGCACTTTCATCGCGCAAGAGTTGAACGTATCGGTTGAGGATGTCCGCGGATTCGTACTTGGCGGCCATGGTGATGACATGGTTCCGCTCGTTCGCTACTCCAGTGTTGGCGGCATTCCGATCGACACGCTGATTCCGGCTGAGCGCATTGAAGCCATTGTGCAGCGTACCCGGGTTGGCGGCGGCGAAATTGTGAACCTGCTGGGTAACGGTAGTGCATACTATGCGCCGGCTGCGTCCCTGGTACAAATGACGGAAGCGATTCTGAAGGACAAGAAACGGATCATTCCGATTATTGCTCTGCTGGAAGGCGAGTATGGCTATGACAATCTGTTCATGGGCGTACCGGCAATTCTCGGCGGAGACGGCATCGAGCGAATTTTCGAGCTTGAGCTGACGGCCGAAGAGAAAGCTGCTCTCGATAAGTCTGCGGAATCCGTACGTAATGTAACCGCGGTCGTGACCCTGTAATTGAATCAGGATTCACAAAATCGTCTAATAATGCAATCCCGTCCCGTGATTCGGGGCGGGATTGCTTTTCTTTGAAGGATCTCTCCAGTATAATAAGAGACGATGAACTTGATGTAACAAAAATCACACTAACGACTTTGGAGGAATTGTTTATGTGGAACGTAACATTTTTTCTGCATATGGTCGGTACGGCGGCGCTAGGATTTTACTTGATTCTGCCGTTTGTTGTTGGCGGTATTCAGAAGCTGTCCCTCGGCGCACAAGAAGGAGCCGTTAATACGATTCGTGTAGCGAACCGGTTTGCTCAGTATGGCTTGGTTATTCAGTTGTTGACTGGCGGATACATGATGTCCCAAGGCGAGTATTCGGTTCCTTGGATGATCATTGTAACGGTATTGCTGCTGGCGATGTTTGCTATTGGAGGCATCATGAGCAAGCCATTGAAGAATGCGCTTGCAGGAATCCGCGAGAAGCGTGAAGTGAAGGAAGAAACAAGCAAGTTGGGTACGCTTAGCGCACTCCTCTCCTTGCTGCTCCTGGTTATGATCTTCTTCATGGTATTCAACCATATCATCTAAGAACAGCTACATACGAAAGAGAAGCCGTCCGTTTATCGGGCGGCTTTTTTTGATATTATTGCATTCATATAAATTACCGGCGTCCCCCGCAAAGGATCTGAATAGACTTCGGAGCAATGCCCCACTTTGTGGGAGGAATTTATGGGGAGAGAAGGGCTTTACTTACGTTTGATCCCGTTCAATCTGGGTAAAAACTATAGCGAAGGGCTTTTTATGAGTATAAAGAGGCGTGTCGTACGCATCCTATGAGTGGTAGTTTGAGATACTGACCCGAAAGGAGAAATGTTCATATGCCACAAGATCAACAGAAACAAACCTTGCCGCCCCAGCATCAGGATCACAGACCCGGAACGGAATCGGAGATGAGTCCGAAGCCGGAGTTTGAGAGCAGTGCTTACAAAGCAGCCGGTAAGTTGAAGGGAAAGGTTGCGCTGATTACCGGAGGTGACAGCGGTATTGGCCGTGCGGTAGCGGTCCACTATGCCAAGGAAGGCGCGGACGTATCTATTGTGTACCTGAATGAGCATAAGGATGCGGAAGAGACCAAGCGTCAGGTGGAGCAGGAAGGCCGTAAATGCTTGCTGATCGCCGGTGACGTCGGCGACGATGCGTTTTGCCGAAATGCGGTTACCGAAACCGTGGAGAAGCTCGGAAAGCTCGATATTCTCGTTAACAATGCAGCCGAACAGCATCCGCAGAAGAAGATTGAGGATATTACCAAAGAACAATTGGAGCGGACGTTCCGTACGAATATTTTCGGTATGTTCTATCTGACGCAGGCGGCAATGCCGCATCTGTCGAAAGGAAGCTCGATTATTAATACAACCTCCATTACGGCTTACCGGGGAAGTCCGCAGCTGCTGGATTACGCATCAACCAAGGGGGCCATCGTTGCCTTTACGCGCTCGTTATCGATGAACGTAGTCGGGCAAGGGATCCGGGTGAACGCCGTTGCGCCGGGACCGATCTGGACGCCGCTGATTCCTTCGACGTTCCCACCGGATCAGGTAGCCGAGTTTGGGGCGACCCAGCCGATGAAACGTCCGGGTCAACCGGAAGAGCTAGCTCCTGCCTATGTATATCTGGCCTCGACGGACTCCTCCTACGTGAGCGGTCAAGTCATTCACGTGAATGGCGGCGAAGTGATTAACGGTTAAGGTGTTTGTTTCACTTACGTTGTGAAGACATACTCAATGAATAAAATAGAGCGGACATCCGGGGCTCCAGCCCGGATGTCCGCTATTTTATCATAGGTGAATTAGGAGAGATTACGGAGAATCAGATGGTTCTAAAACCGTTTGGAAGTGTACCGGTATCGCGGATCGCCCGGATTTGAGCCAGCGTCAAACGACGGTTGGAGCTGATAATGGATTCCGGCTCTTCGCCACGAATAATATCATCAAGATCGGCGATGTTGGTGTTGCCGCGGAATACTCTGAATCTGCCCCTGAAATTCGTTTCCGAGAACAGGACCAGGGTTGCATTGGGGTTGGTGGAGAAGAATCTCAAGCTTTCAATGTCACCGAAAGTTCTCTCGAGATTGCGGATACCTACATTTCCACGTACCACAAATCGGCGTCCTCTGTAAAACTCGTTTCTAAACAGGGCAAGTCTTGGAAAGACAACTTGGGAGATTGAGGCTTTCGTCATAACTATCACCTCCTTTCCTTAACCAATATATGTGAAATTCATAGATTGGTATGGTCGATCAAACGGGTGTATCAACACATTTTCTCTACTCTTTCATTTTTTGAAGTAAACCCTTTCATGTGCGAAATGATATGATATGATAACAATATTGGCAGTTTATAATGATTCTTTTTTTGCTATCATGACTGGGTTATGAAAGAGAGGAGTTTACCAACGTTATGAAATTATTTGAAGAAAGCATGTATCGATTGATTGTAGAAACCTCCACGAATTTGCCCGGAGATGTGCGAAGAGCAGTCAACCGCGGGCGAGCGTCTGAGGATGCGGCAACGCGAGCGGGGCTGGCGCTGGCAACAATCGCTCAAAATATTGAGATGGCCGAGCAGGAAGTATCGCCGATCTGCCAGGATACCGGCATGCCAACATTCATCGTGCATACACCGGTGGGTGCGAACCAAATCGAGATGAAGAAGGCGATTTACTCCGCAGTGATTCGCGCGACGAAGGATGGCAAGCTGCGTCCAAACTCGGTGGATTCGTTGACTGGCGCTAACAGCGGGGATAATCTCGGTCCTGGCACGCCCGTCATCCATTTCGAGCAATGGGAGCAGGATAAGGTGGACGTCCGTCTCATCCTGAAAGGGGGCGGCTGCGAGAACAAAAATATCCAGTACAGTCTTCCTGCAGACCTTGAAGGATTGGGGAAAGCGGGTCGTGATCTGGACGGGATCCGCAAATGCATCATGCATGCCGTGTATCAAGCACAAGGTCAGGGCTGCAGCGCTGGATTTATCGGCGTAGGCATCGGAGGCGACCGGACGACCGGTTATGAGCTTGCGAAGCATCAGCTGTTCCGTCATGTGGAAGATGTGAACCCGAATGAAGATTTGGCGAAGCTCGAAGATTACATATTGGAAAATGCAAATAAGCTGGGGATCGGGACAATGGGTTTTGGCGGAGAAGTCACGCTGCTCGGCTGCAAGATCGGTGCGATGAACCGTTTGCCGGCAAGTTTTTTTGTATCGGTTGCTTATAACTGCTGGGCATTCCGCCGTCAGGGCGTATTGATTGAGCCGGAAACCGGGGAGATCACGGACTGGCTGTATGAAGCGGGCAGCGAGGTGCAGATGAACGCAAATTCCGAAACGGCTGTGTCCCAAGCCGAAGACGCCGGTCCAAGTGATTCCAAGGGCCGCGAAGTGGTGCTGCAGACCCCGATCAGCGAGGAGCAAATTCGTTCTTTGCGCGTTGGGGACGTGGTGGTTATCCGAGGCGAGATGCATACCGGACGGGATGCGCTTCATAAATACCTGATGGATCACGATGCTCCTATCGATCTGAACGGATCCGTGATTTATCACTGCGGTCCGGTTATGATGCAGGATGAAGAGGGATGGCATGTCAAGGCTGCAGGCCCAACAACCAGCATTCGCGAGGAGCCGTACCAGCGCGATATTTTGAAAAAATTCGGCATTCGCGCGGTCATCGGAAAAGGCGGCATGGGTTCGAAGACGCTGCAAGCCCTGCAGGAGCATGGCGGCGTGTATTTGAATGCAATCGGCGGGGCCGCTCAGTATTACGCAAGATGCATTAAAAAAGTAAACGGCGTGGATTTCATGGAGTTTGGCATTCCGGAAGCGATGTGGCATTTGGAGGTTGATGGCTTTGCCGCTATCGTCACGATGGATTCACACGGAAATAGCCTGCATGCCGATGTGAGCAAGGATTCGGCAGAGAAGCTGGCCATGTTTAAAGAGCCGGTGTTCTCCTAATCCAGAGCATCTGAAGAAGCATCGATTGGCCATTATGTGCCGGTCGATGTTTTTTGTTGAGCAGGGGAGGTAGGCCCTTATTTCGAATTTTCGTTGCGGTTTTCGCACACTCCGGTTTATGATGAAAGTCAAATACGTCAATTCAGACATGGGAGGAAACAGGTGAGAAGTTTTGGACTAGCCTTTGCATCTTGGTTTGAAAAGTACACCTTTCTCTTGATTCCCGGCTCGCTGGTGCTAGGCTGGCTGCTCTCGGATGTCTTGCTGGGCTTTGTTCACTGGATTCCTTATTTATTCGGTTATATTACACTGGTTATGGCGCTTGGCTGTGGGATCCGTCATCTGCAAGGAGTTCTAAAACGCCCCTTTGCCGTTATGTTGACGCTGTTTCTTGCCCATGCGGCCGCACCGGTGCTTGCTTATGCACTGGGCTCGGCTGTGTTTGGTGCGCACTCGGATTATACGATCGGCTTGCTGCTGTTCGCGATCATTCCGCTGGGGATATCCTCGGTGATGTGGGTCGGGAGCTCCGGCGGCAGCGTTCCATTCATCTTAGCGGTGGTCGTGCTGGATACCATACTCAGTCCACTAGTCGTACCGGCTTTGATGGATATGTTTATCGGGGATGCTTTGGTTACCTGGAATGCGTCTGAGCTGATTCTCGATTTGCTGACCATGGTGGTATTGCCCACTGTGATCGGGGTGATGCTGTATGAAGGCTCCAAAGGACGGATTAAAGACTGGTCGGCTCCCGTAGCCCAGCCGATCTCGAAGGTGTTTTTTATGCTCGTGGTTATGCTGAATGCAGCTGCCATCGCTCCCCATGCAGCAGGCATGAAGGATGAGATGCTGGTGGTTATCCCGGTTGTTTTCACGTTGATTGTGATCTGTTATTTGCTTGGTTATTTTGGCTCGTATGCGATGCCGGGACCGACACGGGAAATGCAAATTACATTTACATACGCGTCCGGAATGCGTAATATATCACTCGGGATGGTGCTGGCTACAACGTATTTCTCACCCCAGGCTTCCATCCCGGTGGTGCTTGGCATTATGTTCCAGCAGCCAGCGGCGACCATCATTCATGCGTTATTTCACCGAAGACGCACACGGGCGGTAAGTTATCCAAAATGATCACGCGGCAGAAAGAGGAGAGACCATGAGGCAGTATCGCAATCGTTTGACTCTGATTATGCTTACTTTAATTGGGTTATCTATGCTCGCGGCAGGACTGGCTATGGTGACGGTATTCAAGCAGTCCCATGTTCAGCTGCTGGAGGACAATATGGTCCGGGAGATTCGGCTTCTGCAGACGATGATGGAGTTTCCGGATGCGGACAGCGCGGATGCTATCACGTATTATACCAACAGATCCATACAGCTTGAGGAGCTGTCCGAGTCGAGAGTGACATTTATATTGAAGGATGGCAAGGTCATCGGGGATTCGGAAAGTGATCCGTTAACTATGGATAACCACGCTTATCGCGAAGAGATGCTTCAGGCGGTTAAAGAAGGCCGCGGGAGTACCATTCGCCGGAGCGATACGCTTGAGCAGGACATGCTCTACGTTGCTCTTCCGGTCAAGTCCGGAGAGAATTTTGACGGATTCGTCAGATTGTCGGTTAGCCTGAAAGCAGTGGACCAGGGAGTCAGGCAAGGCTGGACCGTCATGGGGATTGGCCTGCTGGTGTTGTTCCTGATTGCTGCCCTGGTGAGTTATCGTGTCGCTAAAGGATTGACGTCACCGCTAGAGAAAATCACGCGCGTTGCCAGACGGATATCGAGCCTTGAATATGATGCGAGGGTGAAGATTCACCGTAAGGACGAGATCGGTCAATTGGCGCAAGCGATTAACGGAATGGCCGACAGCCTGCAGACCCAACTGCGGACGATACGGGATAATGAGGATTTGCTGCAAAGCGTTCTAAACAATATGACAGGCGGTATCGTCATGGTGAACGGAGCAGGTCAGATTATTCTTGTGAACCGGGCTGCCGAGCGAATGCTCGGCATTAATGCCGAAGTGATAACAGGCAAATCGTACCGTGAGCTCAAGCAGCATTATGAATTGACCAAACTGATGGAGCAAGGCTTGGAGAGCAAGGAAGGCTTCCATGAAGAGCGCAACATTTATTATCCGGTGGAATCGATCATCCGCCTGGATGGGGTTGCGATGATGCAGGAGGAAGAGCAGGAGTCATATAGAGGCATGCTGTTCCTCCTGCAGGATGTAAGTGATATCCGCAGACTTGAACGCATGCGGAGCGAATTTGTAGCCAACGTGTCTCACGAGCTGAAGACTCCGCTCGCTGCGGTTAAAGGGTTTGCCGAAACGCTGCTTGGTGGCGGGGTTACCGATGAGAAGACATCGCGTTCCTTCCTCCAGATTATTTATGACGAGTCCGAGCGGCTGAACCGGCTGATCGGTGACATTCTAGAGCTGTCCAAGATCGAATCCAAGCGGATTCAGATGGATTATTCGCCGATTCATCTGTCGGCGTTCTTTGATACGATATCCGAAATGATGCGCACGGTCGCAGAGAAGAAGCGGATCAGCCTGGAGCTCGACATTCCGGAAGAGCTGTTTATGGAGGGAGACGAGGACAAGCTCCGCCAGATATTTATGAATCTGCTCTCGAACGCGATCAGTTACACGCAAGAAGGCGGACGAGTAAAATTAACGGCTCTTGAAAAGCATAGTCATGGGAACGCCGAGGATATTGTGGAATTCATCGTTAAGGATTCGGGGATTGGCATTCCGAAGAAAGATCTTCCCCGTATATTTGAACGATTCTATCGGGTGGATAAAGCGCGTTCGCGCGGATCAGGCGGAACGGGGCTTGGACTATCAATCGTGAAGCATCTGGTGGATCTTCATCACGGAACCATCAAGGTGGAGAGCGAGCTCGGAATCGGCAGCTCCTTCATTATTGAGCTTCCGATATTGCAGGAAACCCAGGAGACAGGGAGTTAACACTCCGTTAACATTCTGTTGATATACTTGCATAAGCAGTCCAATTATCAAGGTAAGGGCGGGGGTAACATTGACGCAACGCATGCTGGTTATCGAAGATGAGCCGACACTTTCGCGGCTGTTGTCTTACAATCTGACGCAGGAAGGTTTTCAAGTCGAGGTAGAGGAACACGGTACCGCAGGTTACGAGAAAGCGTCGCATCATGAATATGATCTGATCCTGCTGGATGTCATGCTGCCTGGCATGAACGGCTTTCAGATTTTAGAGAAGCTTCGCAGTAACGGAATTACCACGCCGATCATCATTCTGACCGCGAAGAACGCCGAGGAAGAAGTTGTTCAAGGTTTGAAGATGGGGGCGGATGACTATATTACCAAGCCATTTGGCGTATCTGAGCTGCTGGCCCGCGTATCGGCCGTTATGCGCCGGGTTTCCGGTCACGCCGATGAAGTGAAGACGACAGATAATCAAGGAAATGTCATCTCACTTGGACAACTGGAAATCTATCCTGAGAAATACGAGGTTCGTCTTGGCGGCCAGAGCATTAATCTTAGGCCGAAAGAATTTGAAGTGCTGCTCTACCTGGCCAAAAAACCGGGCGTTGTGTTAACAAGGGATGATCTGATGAACGTGGTCTGGGGCTTCGATTATATCGGCGGACAGCGAACCGTGGACGTTCATGTGAGTTCCCTGCGCAAGAAGCTTGAGCTTGATCCTGAATCTGTACACATTGACTCCATTCGCGGGGTTGGTTATAAACTTGTAGTAAATCCGAAAAAAGGCTCCCATCATTCCGTTTGAAATGATGAGGAGTCTTTTTTTTGGGTCTTTGGTCAGATCCTGATGTGTCTAATGTCTCATATCCCCGCGATTATCCTTCCGTAGTTTACGCTCCCTTAATCATTCGAGTATATTCCCATAATACTTGTTCGGTAAGATGCGTCTAAAGGACCAGATGAAGAAGGGGTGAAGGCGCATGACACTGCTTCAAACCAAACCAAATCAGACAGAGAGAATGAAGATGGAGGTAGAGCCGGAACTTGATGGACAAGTAGCAAACGAGCCTGAAGCAGGTGATTTATATCGGCAATACATAAGAAGGGTCCCTGTTATAGGAAAGACTGAATCCTGCCTTGATGTGTTGAATGTTTTTGCGAAGGACCCGCGTATTCCGTGTGTTAATTATTGCGATGAGGCAGACACACCAGCAGGACTGATCATGCGGGATGTGTTTTACCAGCGAATGATGGGCAGGTTTGCCGTTGACCTGTATTATTCCAAGCCCGCCTTCCAGTTTGCGGACCATCAACCGATGCGTGTCGATATATCCGAGAAGGTCGGAACGCTGCTGGAATTGTCCCTACAGCGCCCGGATTCAAAATTCTATGATTGTGTCCTGATCACGGATTCAAACCAACTGCAAGGTGTGCTTACCGTCCGGGATCTGATGAGTCTGTCCAGCGGGCTCCAAGCGGAGGCGGAAGAGAAGCGGGAACTGATCCTGCAGGAAAGCTACCGGCATACCCGGAACATTCAATCCTCATTAACCGACGTCCGAACGGCAGCAGCGAGAACGAACTCGGAATGTATACGGATGAGGGAGTGGTCTCAAACCGGGAAGGAGAAACTGGATCTTGTCCGAACCTCGTACCTTGGCCTTGTGGAGGATATGACGAAGCGTGAAGGCCAGGCCTCCGAGCTCGCGGCGGATGCCAGCCGCATTTTTTCCATAACCGGCATGATTACCGAGCTTGCGAACCAAAGCAGTCTGCTGGCAATGAATGCCTCGATTGAAGCCGCACATGCCGGCGAGCATGGGCGGGGATTTCAAGTGGTTGCGGCAGAGGTACAATCGCTGGCTAAACAAACACGCAAGCTCTCAGGGGATATATCGCAGCTGCTGGAGCAAATCCAGCGGCTGGCAGCAGATACAGCCAAGGGGGCCGTATCATCGCTGAAGGAAATTCAATCCTGCGAGGGGTATGTAACGGAAGGTGCCCAGATGTTTAATGAAATGGACAACGCCGTTCAAGAGGTGGAGAAATCCGGGAGCCAGGTTTATCAACTGGCCGAGGAAACCGTTAGGCGTGTGGAGCGGGTTAAGGATGAGCTTGCTGGAATGAACACCGGCGAATCTTCGATCAAGGAAGAAAGATCGAATCTATAACTCTACTTTTATTAAAATATTTTACACTGCGTTTACATTTCTAAGAAACTGCTATTACATTCCGGGATTATTATCAATATTGTAAGCAGGAAGTAGAGACAACAACCATTTTGAAGGAGTGGATTCGTTTGTTTAGAAGAAGGGGTCGTAAACCAGCAGGTATTCTCGTATTGGTGTTAATGCTGAGCACACTTTTGGCAGCATGCGGAGGAGGAACTTCCGGCGGTGCTTCAGGAGAAAATAAAGAGAATGGTTCAGCACAGCAAACAGAGGAAAATACCTCAACAGCTTTGACAGGAACAATTGAAATTGATGGTTCAAGTACACTGCATCCATTAACCGAAGCGGTTGCTGAAGAGTTCGGTGCAGCTAACCCTGATGTCCGTATTCCAATCGGAACAGGCGGAACAGGCGCTGGCTTCAAACGTTTTAACAACAGCGAGATCGCAGTGTCCAATGCTTCCCGTCCAATTAAAGACAGCGAAGCTGAGGAAGCAAAAGCCAATGGCATTACCTATCATGAGGTTCTGGTAGCTTATGACGGACTGTCCGTCGTTGTTAATCCAAGCAATGAATTCGTAGATAAATTGACCGTGGATGAGCTCAAGAAAATTTACGAGCCAAACAGCACCGTAAAAACATGGGCTGACGTTCGTGAAGGATGGCCGGCAGAGGAAATCAAGATTTACTCGCCAGGTACTGACCACGGTACATTTGATTACTTCACAGAAGCAATTAACGGTGAAGCGCAAGCAAGCAGAAACGATAGCCAAATTACGTTCAGTGCCGATACAAACGCAGTCGTACAAGGGGTAGCTGGTGACAAGAACTCCATCGGATACTTCGGATTCTCCTTCTATGAAGAGAACCAAGACAAGTTGAAGCTGGTTCCGATTGATAACGGTACGGCTACAGTAGCTCCAAGCATGGAAACGATCAAGGATAACAGCTACGCTCCATTGTCCCGTCCGCTGCTGCTCTATGTTAACGATAAAGAGCTTGAGCGTCCAGAAGTGAGTGCATTCATGAACTTCTACCTTGAGAATGCCGCTAGTCTTGCTGGCGAAGTCGGATTCGTACCGCTTCAAGATGATCAGTACAAAGCAGAAAAAGACAAGTTGGCAAAATAATTAAAGACTAGATGCCCGGAGGGAATCCTCCGGGTGACCCATAGAAAGGGAAGAGGAGAATGAACAAAACTTCACCCGTGGCGGTAAACACAAAAAGCATGACATTCCGTCGAAGCAAAACACGCATCTCAGACAAAATCATTCCAATCTTACTCGGCTTGTGTGCCCTGCTTTCGGTGTTTACTACCATCGGTATTGTATATACGCTTCTGCAGGAATCCGTGATCTTCTTCAAGGAAGTACCGGTATGGTCCTTTCTGACTGGAACGACATGGAGTCCGATTCTCCCTCCAAAAGAATTCGGCGTGCTGCCCCTGCTGGGCGGCACATTGCTGATTACAGGCATTGCGATTCTATTCGCAGTGCCTATCGGCTTGGCATGCGCTATTTATCTCAATGAATACGCTCCTGCCCGGGTTCGGGGGGTTGTAAAGCCAGTGCTTGAAGTATTGGCTGGTGTACCAACGATTGTTTATGGATATTTTGCGCTTGAAACGGTAACGCCATTCCTTCAAAAGATTTTTCCCAACATGGGTATATTCAATGCGCTTAGCGCGGGTATCGTGGTAGGGATCATGGTCCTGCCGATGATTTCATCTTTAAGTGAAGACGCGATGCGTGCAGTACCCAAGAGTCTTCGTCACGGTGCCTACGCGCTCGGTGCTACCCGATTTGAGGTTGCACTGAAAATTGTGCTGCCTGCCGCTCTGTCGGGGGTC